>CAXXWY010000027.1:0-54666 GCA_963668505.2 Dehalococcoidia bacterium
GCGCAACACCCGGCAGGTCTGGTCGTCCCCTATTGGTGAACACGTCCTCGGCATTGGAACCTCTCCCAACTACCGCCTCACCTCAACTGTTATAATTAAGTCCAACCACAGGGAGGACACTTCGGATGCAGAGCAGCGCCGTCCGGCTCACTGAGCTGTCTCATACCGCCGGTTGAGCCAGTAAGCTCAGCATGGAGGACCTGGTTCAGGTCCTGAGCAAGCTGCCGGCTGTTACCGACCATAACCTCCTGGTGGGAATTGAGACCGGCGACGACGCCGCGGTCTACCGGCTCAACGACGACACGTCGCTGATACTGACCGTCGACTTCTTCACCCCCATCACCGATGACCCGTACCAGTTTGGAGCCATCGCCGCGGCCAACGCCCTCAGCGACGTATACGCCATGGGCGGCAAGCCACTGCTGGCCCTCAACATCGTCGGATTTCCCGCAGACCTGGACAAGGCCGTGCTGGAACAAATTCTCCGGGGCGGCAATGATAAGGCATCCGAAGCGGGCTGCCTCATTGTGGGAGGCCACACCGTCGACGACGCCGAGCCCAAGTACGGCCTCTCCGTAATCGGACTGGTGGACCCCGGAAAGCACGTTACCAACGCCGGCGCACGCCCCGGCGACTCCCTGGTGCTGACCAAGGCCCTGGGCGCCGGAATCATAACCACCGGCGGCAAGCAGGGGAAAAGCCCTGCGGCGGTGATGCAGGCCGCCCGTCGAGAGCATGTCAGAATTAAACCGGGCGGCCGCCGATGCGATGATGAAAGTTGGGGCCAACGCCTGCACCGACGTTACCGGCTTTGGCCTGCTTGGGCACCTGAAGTCAATGGTCGACGCCAGCGCAGTGGGCGCCCCGGATTAACTTCGGTCAAGTACCGGCGCTGCCTGGCGCTTGGGAACTGTTGGAGCAAGACATAGTTCCCGGCGGAACCCGCCGCAACCTGCAGAACGTAGCGGATTCCGTCGACTGGCCTCCAGATCTTCCCGAACAGCGCCGCCTGTTGCTGTCCGACGCCCAGACCTCCGGCGGCCTGCTGATTTCCGTGTCCAACGCCAAGCTGGAGTCCCTGCTGCAGGAGTTGGAGGCCGCCGGCGCGCCTTACCGTTCCGTCATCGGCGAAATCACCGATGGCCCGCCGGGCAGAATCGTAATCTTGCCCTGATACGGGCGTAATGCAAGGTGTATTTTGAAGCGTCCCGAACAGATCAAAGACGCCCCGGCAGACCCCTCAGGCCGGGTCCCACCCGGTCAATTCCTGTCCGACAAGTTCCCGGTGCTTACCTATGGCAGCGCTCCCAAGATTCGCATCGAGGAATGGACGCTACGGGTTTTCGGGCTGGTCACCCGCGAGGTGGAGCTTGACTGGGGATCATTCTCCAAGCTGCCGTGGCAATCCACAGTGGCCGATTTCCACTGCGTTACCCAGTGGAGTTCCTTGGACCAGGCATGGGAAGGCGTTCCATTTTTCGATGTAGTGGCTGCCGCTCAACCGTCCCCGCAGGCCAGCTTCGCTATGGTCCATTGCTACGGCGGCTATTCCACCAACCTGCCCCTGGAACTGGCAATGCAAGAGGGACTGTTCGCCCACAGACAAAACGGGGCCCCCTTGGGCGAGGGCCACGGGTGGCCCCTCCGGCTGGTGGTCCCAAGCCGCTACGGATGGAAGAGCGCCAAGTGGGTCAGCGGCGTCGAGCTTCTCGCCCGCGACGAACCGGGGTTCTGGGAAAAGCGGGGCTACAGCAACAACGGGGACCCCTGGAAAGAAGAGCGCTTCTGGCCCGAGTTGGCCCGCTAGCCACCAGGAAGCCAGATCCACCCGTATGCCTCAGCACAACCCGTCTTGCCGGCGACCCCAATCCCGCGCCGGTCGCGGCGAATAAACGAACGGCTGGCCTCTCGCCCGCTTATCACGAGCGTCACCGACCAGCCGTCCAGCAAGTTCACCGAGCGCAGAGACCCGGCGCAGGGCTCCGCAATTTAGGGTCCCGAATCAGGCCGCCTTGTACTCCTCCTCGATCCGGACATTCGGGCGCTCCCTGGGGCGCTTGTTATCAAGTTCGACATCTTTAAGGTAGCCGCACTGCAAGCAGCTCAGGAACTTCCCGAAGATATCCTCTTTGAGACAAAGGTCCCCTTGGCACTTTGGACAGACCTTAAACAATATCATCTTCGTCCCACCTCATCACTAAGTCGTCTTGCCCTATGTTTTATTTGCCTAGTAGCGTCTTATTTGACACGCTGTATATCAAGTTGTATCATACAAAAGGATTAAGGTCAAGGTGGCAATAGGGCCAATCCCTAACGTTGGAGTCGGTGCATGCGCGAGCGCTCGAAAATAAAGACGGAAAATCCGGCGAGCACTCAGCCCCAACCGGTGCCCCAGAGACCCGCTCAGACGTCGCTGAGCAAAGTGGAGGAGCCCGAGTCCGCCGCCCCCCAGCAAAAGGCCCCGGGATGCCGATGAGCAAGCCGTTAGCCTGGAGGGCGTCTACATCATCAGCGTGGCCGCCCGGATTCTCGACATGCATCCACAGACGTTGAGGAAATACGAGCGGTTGGGCCTTATCAACCCCGGGCGCACCATGGGAATGCTCAGGCTCTACTCCAGGGATGACATCAGGAAGGTCCGTTTGATCCGTCACCTGGGCAATATGGGCCTTAACTTGGCCGGTGTCGAGTTCGCCTTGGCCACCGTAGAAAACCTGCTAAGATTGAAACGCCGTCTAAGGGCCTTGGCTAGCGGCGACGCCCTGGACCAAGAAATCGACAGAGTTTTCCAAAACCTTAACCTGCCTGTTAACGATTAGAAGCTGGCCCATCCAACCCAACCGCGCCATGAGAAACCGCCTATGACTACCGAACCAAATAACGGCAACCAACCCGACGCGCTGCCCTTCTCCGAGGATGGCAACGACTATCTGGGCCATTTATCAGTTGAAGAGCAAGTTACGGTCCTCCAGGACCGGTTGCAGCAATCCCAACTGGAAGCCGGTCAGAACCTGGAGGCCGCCCAACGCGCCCAGGCAGAGATGGTCAACTTTCGCCGACGCTCCGACGAAGAGCGCATCAACCTCGGGAAATATGCCAACGAGCGCCTGATAAACAAGCTGCTGCCGGTCATCGAAGAAATGGACTTGGCTTTGGGCCACGCCGAAAATGTGGGCGCCAACGATTCTTGGCTGGAAGGAGTCAAGCTCATCCAACGCAAGCTGGACAACCTACTCCAGTCGGAAGGGGTGACCGAAATCGAGGCCTTGGGTACTGAGTTCAATCCCATGGAGCACGAGGCCCTGGGGGCGGTGGCAACTGCCGAACATCCATCGGGCTATGTCGCCGAGGTGGTCCGGGTCCGGGTACCGGTTGCATGAAAGGGTAATCCAACCGGCCCAGGTTATGGTGGCGACAGAACCGGCCGAGCCCAAACAAGCGTAGAAATTCGAAGAACCAAGGAGATTGAACATGGCTAAAGTCCTAGGCATCGATCTGGGCACTACCAACTCTGTGGCCGCCGTGATCCAGGGTGGAGAGCCCACAATAGTAGAGAACGCAGAGGGGGCCCGCCTCACGCCCTCCATCGTAGCGGTCAACCCCCGCTCTGGCGAGAGGTACGTGGGCCAGGTCGCCAAGCGGCAGGCCGTGACCAACCCGGAAAACACCCTGTTTTCCGTAAAAAGGCTCATGGGCCGGAAGTTCCAGGACCAAGAAGTCCAGAACGCCATTAACAAGCTTCCTTACAAGATCGTGTCCGGGCAAGACCAGAACGCCCACGTGGAGATGGCAGGCCAGAGCTTCCCGCCGCCACAGATTTCGTCCTTCGTTCTTCAAAAAATCAAGCAGGACGCCGAGGCCAAGCTAGGCGAGAAGATTAGCCAGGCGGTCATTACCGTGCCCGCCTATTTCAACGACTCCCAGCGACAGGCCACCAAGGACGCCGGCACCATTGCTGGCATGGAAGTCCTGCGCATCATCAACGAACCTACCGCCTCCTCATTGGCCTACGGGCTGGACAAAGCCAAAACCGATGCGACCGTGGCCGTGTTCGACCTAGGCGGCGGCACATTCGACATCAGCATCCTGCAGATGGGCGACGGGGTGTTCGAGGTCAAGTCGACCAACGGCGACACCTATCTGGGCGGCGACGACTTTGACCAAAGGATTCTCGACTGGCTCATCCAAGACTTCAGGCAGGAAACGGGTATCGACCTAAGTAACGACCGTATGGCCCTCCAACGACTGCGGGATGCCGCGGAACGCAGCAAGGTTGAACTTTCCGCCGTTCTTGAGACGGAAATCAACCTGCCATTCATTACCGCCGACTCTAGCGGGCCGCAACCACCTCGTCAAAAACCCTGACCAGGGCCAAACTGGTACAGTTGGTGGCGGACCTTATTAGCCGCACCGAGGAGCCCTGCCGTCAGGCCATCGCCGATGCCGGTTTCAGCCCCGGCGGCATCGACGACGTGATCCTGGTGGGCGGCATGACCCGGATGCCGGCAGTACAGGAAAAGGTCAAGCAGCTTTTTGGGAAAGATCCTAGCCGCAACGTAAACCCCGACGAGGCCGTGGCCCTGGGCGCCGCAATCCAGGCGGGTGTGTTGGCCGGGAGAAGTCGACGACATAGTCTTGGTGGACGTGACTCCCCTCACCCTGGGATTGGAGACCCTGGGCGGTGTGTTGACCACGTTGATTTCCCGCAACACCGCCATCCCCACCGAAAAGACAGAGGTGTTTACCACCGCCCGCCGACGGGCAGACCACCGTAGATATACACGTTCTTCAGGGAGAGCGCCCCATGGCTGCCGACAACAAGTCCATAGGCCGCTTCATGCTCGACGGTATCCTGCCCGCTCCCAGGGGCGTCCCCCAAATCGAAGTCAAGTTCGACATCAACCGCGACGGCATCCTCTCCGTGTCGGCCAAAGACAAGGGGACCGGCAAGGAACAAAAGATTGTCATCCAGTCGGGCTCCGGTCTCGCCAAAGATGAAATCGAACAGATGATCAATGAGGCCAAAGCCCACGAAGAAGAGGACCAGCGCAAGCGGGCCGAAATAGAGACCCGCAACCAGGCCGACTCATTGGTCTACAGCGTAGAAAAGACCCTGGAAGACAACAAGGACAATGTGCCCCAGGACCTGAAGGAAGAGGTCGAGGGTAAAGTTGCCGCGTTGAAGTCGGCCATTGCCGCCAACGACGTAGCGGCAATGCAGCCCGCCATGGCCGACCTGAACGACGCCATGCAGCGCCTGGGACAGGCCGTTTACAACCAGACCGGCGGCCCGGCCGGATCAGCCGATGCCGGTGCGCCGGGCGGGAGCGAACCGGGCGGAGACCAACCCCGGGATGATACTGTGGAAGGTGAGTTCCGGGAGGTTTAAATCCAGGGCTTGAATCCGCTACAGTTAGTCGTTTCAGTCTGATATAATATGCTGACCAGGGAACACCAGCGAACTTGAAGATGGCGGTCCTAAGGTTAAGGCCGGTGGAGTGAAAATGGGCAAACAACAAGGACCCGCAGACCCCGAAGTAGTAAATGAGCAGAACGACAGCGCGATTGAAGGAATCGACCAGACCCTGACTCCCCTTCAATATCACTACCTTAGCTTGCTGCAACGGTTGATAGCATTGAAAAACAGCTATCAGGCCGACCCTGACTTCGAGGGCTGGATGATGACCAGCATCAACAAGTCCATCTATGCCACTCTGCGGGACTGCATCGAGAGCAACACCGGGGACGCGGCCAAGGAGTTGCTGCGGAGAGAGCACCAGGTCAATTAACGCCGGGCGCTCGACCCTGACGCCACCCCAGCCTGCCCTGCCACCGCCCCTCACGGTTCCAGTTGCTCCCTCCTTGGCCCTTCCTGATTTACCTTGTCAGAATGCTTCGGCGCGGGCTATCATAGACCCCATGGAGTCTCGACCCGTCAAGTACCCCCTGGGTTCACTTTCCCTCATAGAAGCTAAGACCTTTGGCGAGCCGGGACAACGCACTTTCCACCTCGCTATAGAGGCAGGACGCGCCAGCGGAGCCGTATGGCTCGAAAAAGAACTGCTCTTTCAATTGGGAATTAACCTGCGTGACAAGGTCCAGTCTCTTTCTGAGGATGACCGGTCGCGGCCAAGCCGGCCCAGCGAACCGGAGTGGTCCGGCGGGGATGCCTATATCGACTTCAAAGCGGCGCAACTCCTGCTGAATCATGACGAGCCTACCAACTCGTTCTACCTATTGGCATACGAGGATGAAGACTCCGAGTCCGGCGACGAGGGCTCCTCGGTTAGCTTTTGGATAACCACCGACCAGGCCGGTAATCTGGCCGAAGAGGCTCTCCGCATCTGCGCGGCGGGCCGCCCCCATTGTGTGCTCTGCGGCTCGCCCATCAACCCCGGCGGGCATGTCTGCCCCCGAGCCAATGGCCACGTGGCCTTCGATGTGGAATAGGCTCGGGGTCTTCTGAGCCAGGGAATCTCGTTGAAGGCTGATCCGTCCACCAGAGACATCATTCGCTGTGGCGAAATAGTCGCTTGTCAACTGACCCAGGCCGGGTCCAACTACACCTTCCTGGCCCGCGTCCAACTGGGCGATGCCGAGAGCTTGGCCATTTACAAGCCCAGGGACGGAGAAGCCCCCCTCTGGGACTTCCCTCTGGGGACCCTTTATAAGCGAGAATACGCTGCTTACCTGTTAAGCCAGGCGCTGGGTTGGGATTTCATCCCGTTCACCACCATCAGGGACGGGCCATACGGCATTGGCTCCGTGCAGGAGTTCGTGGAGCACAACCCCAGGCAGAACTACTACGCTCTCACCGAGGACAACTACAGCCAGCTCAAGACCATTGCCTGCTTCGACCTTGTGGCCAACAGCACTGACCGCAAGCCCAACCACCTGATTCTGGACGATACCGGCAAGCTGTGGAGTATCGACCACGGGTTGACGTTCCATGTTGAAACCAAGATTCGGACAGTGATTTGGGACTTCTCCGGCGAGAATATTCCTGGGCGCCTGCTCGACGGACTCCGCACACTGGCCGGACAGCTTGAAAACCCCCAAGGCCCTCTCCAGGAGTTGGTGGAGGTCTTGCCCAATGAAGAAGTCGCGGCATTGGACCGGAGAATCCAATGGGTCTTGCGCCAAGGGGTCTACCCCGGTTTGCCCCGGCAATACCGGCGACGGCGCTTGTGACCGGCTTTCTGCTTCATAACCGCCTCAGGCCTTCGGTCTTTTCCCCCGCCTTTTGTTCCCCGCCTTGCGGTTTATTCCTGAAAAAGACGTAGAATACTCCAATGACCGTCGAGCAAATCAGCGCAGTCACCCTGGCGGTCCGCGACATGTCCAGGTCGGTTGACTTTTACCGGGACAAAGTGGGCCTGGAACTTCTCTATGGCGGAGAGTCAGAGGCTTTCTCCAGCTTCCGGATTGGCGGCGGCTATTTGAACTTGATCTTGTCTCCCGATAGAAGCTGGTCGTGGTGGGGGAGGCTGATTCTATACGTGGACGACGTTGACGCTCTCTATCAACGCCTGATCAAAGCTGGGCTGGAAACTTCCACGGCCCCCGAAGATGCACCCTGGGGCGAACGGTACTTTCACGTCAACGATCCCGATTCCCACGAGTTGAGCTTTGCCAAGCCGCTGGACTCGCCGTTGGACTCGCCGTTGGACTCGTAAGAAGCCCCGGGCTAGACGTTGACTAGGAAGTTTATGACGTCCCCGTCTTTAACGACGTAGGTCTTCCCCTCGGACCGCACCACCCCCTCCTTGCGCCCAGCGGCCAGTCCGCCGCACCGCACCAGGTCGTCGTAGTGAATGACCTCGGCCCGAATAAATCCCCGCTCGAAATCGGAATGAATCGCCCCAGCAGCCTCCATGGCCGCAATGCCGGCAGGCACGCTCCAAGCCCTGACCTCTTGCTCTCCCGCGGTGAGGAAAGATACCAGGCCTAACGCCTCGTAGCAGGCCCTTACTGTCTGCGAGACTGCCAGCTCACCCAATTGCATCTCCCGACGGAACTCCTCCGCCTCCGGGGCGGTCATCGACGCCAAGTCGGCCTCCAGCCTGCCGCACAAGCTCAGAATAGGCAACTCCGTAACCGACTCTGCGTCAAACTCCAACTGCTCCCCCAGTTCGGCATGTCCCGAGGACCCCCGCAAGCCGGTTTCATCCGAATTCAAGACTGCGATTACGGGCTTGCCCGTCAATAGCTGGTAGTCCGCCAGGTACGCCGCCTCGAAATACGTCAATTGCTGGCTCCTGAGGGGCCGGCCTTCTTCTAGCCCTGCTTTCACCTTCATGGCCGCTTCACGCTGGGAGACCAGAACCGGCCTTTCGGCCTGGGTTGATTTCTTTATGCCATCCTGCAGCCGCTCAGTGACCCCTTCCAGCACCTCCATGTCCGCCAATGCGAGGTCCTCAAGCACCGTCGCCAGGTCGCGTCCGGGGTTAACGCCGCCCTTGGGGTGCGGCACGGCTGGATTGGTAAATGACCGCACCACCAGCAAGAGCGCATCCGCTCCTTGCAGCACGTTGCGGTATTTGCCTCCAATCCCCTTTCGCTTGGAAGGCGAGTCCGGCAAAGTGGAATCCCAGTATCGTATTTCTGCGTAAACGGTCTTCTTTGGCCGGTACATCTCTGCCAGGACTTCCAGCCGTGGATCCGCCACCTTGACCACCCCCACCTGCGCATCTCCCCCGAAGGACCCGGCATGTCCGCCGGTCAATGCGTCGAAAACCGTAGTCTTGCCGCTGTTGGGCAACCCCGTAATTGCTACGTCCATCCAGGCATCATTCCATGCAGCCGGCTCAATACGACTGGAACAGCCGTCCCCACCCGGTCTTCAATGCTGCGTTTACCCGGCGGCGTCCGTGAATATTCAACCAGTATCCGTTGTGGTACAGGTTCGAAGCCAGATAGGATAGACCCACCAACGGAGATTGCAGTAGCAGCTTTTCTATGGGCTTCAACGGCCCCCAGTAGATTAGCTTCTGGCCTCGGCTGGCGAAGGTGTTTTCAACCCCGGAAAAACGCCAGTTGACCTTGCTGATGTCCTCTCCCGCCACCTCAATCTGGGAGATGTCGCCGCAGCCCAGGCCCCGTTCGTGGGCCAGTCGGATAAACTCTATGTCCAGGGGTTCGAACCCCATCATCTTGGCCGATATTGCGTCTATTGCCACCTGGTCTGCTGAGGCCAGGATTCGGTTCTTCACGTGCCATCGCATCGCCCGCGGCCCCGGGCCGTCGCCCGCAAATGTCCCGTCCATGACCGCGAAGATCCCGCTGTGAATCTCCTGTTGTATCGCCAGCAGGTCCACCAGCGTCTCGTGGATCACCGAGTGAGTCCAGTGGCGCTTGCGGTGCAGCAGGCCTCCAAACGCATTCTTCATCGCCCCCGTAATGGTAGTGAACACGTGGGTCTTCATCGTGGGAAGGTGGACGATATTGGTCCCCGCGAAACTTTCCGGTACTTGGATGCCCTCGGGGAAAATCTCGTCCAATACCAGCATTTCAGCCTTGGGCTTGTACTCCACCCAACGGTTGGGCCGACTGTCCAGGTGCGCAACCGGGAGAGAGTGCCGGTCTTGTACTGCCTTGTGCCTGTTGTTCCTCTCGCCCTCGTAGGAATCGACTACCACCGTCCCGTTATGGGCCCCCAACAAGTCCTGGTATCCCAGGTTCCTGAGCCCCTTGATTACCCCTTCCAGCTGCCACGGAGTGGTGGAACAGCCCGGGTACCAGTGCTGCCACGAGATGTTGATCTTCAGCAGGGTGCGGGCCCTCTGGTCCAGGGCTTGGCCGACGCCGGCCATTTCCATCGCCCTTTGGACGTCCTCTGAGACGGTCTCCGGCCTGGTCGCAACCACTGCCACCACGGCAGGTTGGGCCGGCCGCCCCACCGCCGCTGCGTTCCGGGACTGGCCGATGCCCGGCTCGGGCGCGTCGTTTTCTGGACTGTCGGTTGCCACTAGCTCAAGTGCTCCACTGCCGAGGACTTGCGGCCCTAGCCCCCGCGGCCGCCCTTCTACCTGTCTGGCCAGTTGCCGGCATCCCTCTCCACAGCGAATGGGTTACTGGGCTCGGATGCCAGACGCACGGACGTAACGTTCATTTCAGTTGTTTAATACCAGGATTAGCGCCGCCGCCGCTACCCAGCCGATTATCGAGAGCACCATGGGCGGGTCTTTGATAATCAGTTGCTCGGGCGACTCCGCTTCTTCCCGGACGTGTAGCAAGTAGAGATACCGGAACAGCCCAAACGTCACCAGCGGTATGGTTAGGAGCATCGTATCGTTCTGGGGGAGATTCTCAGCCTCCACCGCATAGAGAGTATAACTCAACCAGGCTGCCGCGGCGGAAACAACTACCAGTTGTCCAATGAATGGCCCGGCATACTTGCTCAAGACCGGCCGTTGCTGCTCGGCACCCTCCCCGGTCAGGCGAACCTCGGCATAACGCCGGCCCACCACGATAAACAACGCCGCTGCGGCAGTCGTCGAATACAGCCAGGGCGACGGCGTGACATCTATAGCGATTGCCCCCGCCGCGGCGCGAATCACGTATCCCGCAGCAATGATAAAGGCGTCCAGCAACACCGCGTGCTTCAGTCCCAGGGAATAAAGGACGTTCATTACCAAGTACAGCGCGCAGACGCCCCCTAGGATCTCGTCCACCCCAAAAGCCACCGCCATGCCGGCCGCGCTTAGGACCGCAATGCCGGTCGCCGCAGTCGGAAGCCCCACCTTGCCTGAGGCGATGGGCCTGAGCTTCTTTGTGGCGTGCCGCCGGTCCGTTTCCCGGTCGGTCACGTCGTTAAACAGGTACACCGCTCCCGACAGGGCGCAAAAGGAGCCGAACACCACCAATAGGCGGCCAAGCAAGCCGGGCACCGGGTCCAGGTCGTCCGGCGACCACGCCTGCTGGATAGCAAACATGAAGGGAAGGAACACCAGGCCGTTCTTGACCCACTGTTGCGGCCTCAACGCTTTCAGAAAGGCCGCGGGAAAAGACCTTGTCACGCTACCTATTGCGGCCTAGCCGGTCTTCGGCCGCCTCATTCACCCTGTGCTTCACCCCAGGCCTCCGTCGAGCGCCATGTCCGGCGTCCCTTGCGGCCTGACCAACGTGTCGGCCTCGTTCGCGACCGTCGGTCCAAGGCCTACTCCTTATCATCCGCCTCGGCCCGCAACTGCCGGTACATAGACCCCAGGGCCGCCATGCTGCCCGAATACAGCGTATAGACTGCCACTCCAATCCAAAGCAGGATGACAAACCGTTGGCTCAGATCCAACGTGAGCATCAAGGCCACCGCCACAACTGTCAGAACCGTCACTACCAGCAGCCCCAACAGGCCGCCGAAGGCCAGGGACCGCACAGCGTAAGACCAGTTGCCGCCGCGTACCGACAGTATCCCGTAGTATCCGCCGACGAAGGGCCCGAACGGGGCCCCTACCAAATTTACAACCGGAATCAGGGCCAGCAACACCATGATTCCGGCCGCCAGAAGCACACCCTTGATCATCTGTCCTCAGCCGGATTGGCAGCATGCGCGCTGAACCCGGCATTGTCCATTATAGGCTATGGGATGGCCGTCCGCCTCGAGCCCGTCGGCGCCTGGATGTCCGCGGTTAGCTCAGGGCAACTTCGCAAGCTGGCGCCGCTCTCGGCCCTTGCGCACTCCAGCGCCGTGGAGATGCTATAGCTTGTCGGTTTGCCCTGTCTAGAGGCTCGCAGCCTTTTGCACATCCCTCCGCCCAATGATAGGATATGCCTCTCCGAATGAAAACCATTGGCACGGGCGTAACGGAGGTTCACATGATCAAGAATCGCGAGTATCAGGGCTACACGTTCCAACTGGACGACAGTGACGGTTCCTATATCAAGGTTACCTTGGGTGACCAGACGGGATACGTTGGCATCAACCTGACCGATGGCACCCTCGCAGCCCCGTACAGTTGGTCTGCCCCTCCCCTCGGCAAGCCCGCAACCAAGAAAGGCCTGAAGCACGGCGTCGCAGTAGGAGGAAACGTCCAGAACTGTCTCACCGCCCTCTTCCAGTACATGTACAAGCAACAGAAGACAATCGAAGACCCCAAGCGATTCGACCCTGCCTCCGCTAGCGACGCGTTGCACCAGTTCGTACATGAATTGGAGGAAGCCTAGAAGCCCCACCGTCAGCCGCCGGCGGGGATGCCGCCGGGTGCCAACGGCCGAACCCAATCAACGGCCCCTGTCGTTGGGCCGGAAACCACCACCTGGCTGGCGCTCACGTTCATCTTGGCAGGTTACGCCTACCCCCTTACCAAACAAAATTAGACAATTTGTCCGTCCCAATGCTATAATTTTGCTTACGGACCATCCCGGAGGTGATGGCTTTGCGCATACCAATGAAGGTGGACTACGGGGTTAGAGCCCTGGTGGAACTTGCCCTCCACCACGGCCAGGGCCACGTCCAGACCGCCGAGATCGCCAGCAAGCAAGCCATACCCGAGGCCTACCTCGACCAACTGATGACCACCCTCAACAAGTTTGGCTTTGTCATCAGCCGCCGCGGACCCCAGGGCGGCCATCGACTTGCCATGGACCCTCAAGACATCAATCTCCACATGGTAATGTCCACCCTCGACCTCAGCCTCTCCCCCCTTGACTGTCTTACGCAGCCCACATGCTGCACCTTTTCCGAGTCTTGCGCCCAGCAGGAGGTCTGGAAGTCGGTAGAATCCGCAGTTCAGGACGTCCTCTGCAATATCACCCTCTCCGACCTCGCCCAGCGCCAACAATACCTCGCGCAACAAGTAGCTATCGGCTAGAGCGCCCCCGCCGTCGCTTCTGCGCTGCCCTGCCCTTCCTACGCCAAGCCAATCCGCCGCCTTAGGACCACGCCGTCCTGCAGCTTCGTCTGCTTGACAAGCCAATTCCACAGATATAGACTCGGGAATTGATGAATCGACTTGGAACCGACTTTAACCCGTCATGCACCTGTCCCCCCACATAGGGGCAGGGACCAATACGGCGGTATAAGGCCTGCGCCCCCTCCCTTGGTAGACCCTGAAGGGAAGCGCGGGCTTTTTCGTTAATCGCACCGGCCGTTCCGCCGCGCAAGGCGCCTCAGCCGAAACAAGGCCCCGGCAAGGGCCAAGGAGGAACTAGCAAGATGGACCGACAGTCGGTCGCCTTGACACCTGAACAAGTTAAGCGTTACAGCCGTCACATCATAATGGGCGATGTCGGCAGCAGCGGCCAGCGCAAGCTGATGCAGTCCAAAGCCCTCATCGTGGGCGCAGGCGGCCTGGGCTCCCCCTCCGCCGTGTACCTGGCTCTCGCAGGCGTTGGCACCATCGGCATCGTCGACTTCGACGTCGTCGACCTGTCCAACCTGCAGCGCCAAATCCTGCACCATACCAGCGATGTCGGCAGGCCCAAGCTCCAGTCTGCCCGCGACAACATCCATGCATATAACCCCGACGTTAACGTGGTGATGCACGAAGCCAGGCTCGAGTCCGACAACGCCATCGACATCATCGGCCAATACGACTTGGTCGTTAACGGTGCCGACAATTTCGCCACCCGCTACCTCGTCAACGACGCCTGCTACCTGCTGGGCAAACCCCTGGTTGACGGCAGCATTCTAATTTTCGATGGCCAGGCCACGGTATTCATGCCCGGGCAGGGCTGCTACCGCTGTCTCTTCCCTTCCCCGCCCCCTCCTGGCATGGTGCCCAACTGCGCCGAAGCCGGAGTCCTGGGTGCCCTCACCGGCTTGGTCGGCAGCATCCAGGCCACCGAGGCCCTGAAGCTGTTCCTGGGTATCGGAGAGTCCTTGAGTTCCCGGCTGGTCCTCATCGACGCCCTCAGCATGAGCTTCCGAGAGGTCAAGCTCAAGAGGAATCCGGCGTGCCCGCTCTGCGGCGAAGACCCCACCGTCACTGAGCTCATCGATTATGAGGTCTTCTGCGGACTGGCGGCCCCTGAAGAGGTCGCGGTGGGTTCCGATTAGCCGGGCTCGCCAGGCGTGTCTCGGAAGACTTGAGAGGCGTAGGTCAAAGGACCAGCAATATTCCATGGTAGCGAAGCTGACCCATCCGGGTATCCTGGCAACCATCGGCAACACTCCCATCGTGGAGCTCCAAAAAATGAGCCCCAAACAGGGAGTCCGCATTTTCGCCAAGCTCGAGGGGCAAAACCCCACCGGCAGCGTTAAAGACCGCATAGCCCTGAAGATGATTGAACGGGCGGAGGCCGATGGAGAGCTATCCCCCAATCGGACCATCTTGGAGCCCACCAGCGGCAACACCGGCATTTCCTTGTCCATGATCGCCCGCCTCAAGGGCTACAAGGTTTCCGTCGTAATGCCCGAGAACGTCAGTGTCGAACGGGTCCAGCTATTGGAGGCCTACGGCGCAGACATCATTCACTCCGACGGTTCCAGGGGCACCAACGGCTCCATAGAAATGGCCCACGACCTCATGGAGAAGAACCCCCACGACTATCTCATGCTCTACCAATACGGCAATCCCGCCAACCCTGGAGTCCATTACGAGACCACGGGTCAGGAGATACTGGACGCCGTTCCCGAGGTCGATATGTTCGTGGCGGGACTGGGCACCGGCGGGACCCTGATGGGCGTGGCCCGCCGCCTGAAAGAGCACAACTCTCAGATAAAGATTGTCGCCGTGGCCCCTGAACCCGATGACTTCATTTCCGGCCTGCGTAGCCTGGAAGAGGGATTCATCCCTCCCATCCTCGACCTCACCATGCTGGACTCCAGGATGATGGTCACCAGCTTCGACGCCTTCCGCACCACCAAGGAACTGCTGCACCAGGAAGGCATTTTCGCCGGCATCTCTTCAGGCTCTGTCCTCTACGGCGCGCTGAGGCAAGCCGAGCGGATGGACCGCGGCGCCATCGTCTGCCTCCTGGCCGACGGCGGCTGGAAATACCTCAGCACCAGCCTTTGGACCAAGGACTACGAACAACTGGCTAAAGAGTCCAAAGGCAAGATTTGGTGGTGACCTGCAGGCTCGAAATGACTCCTTGAAACCGCCAATCGGCAGTGGTATACTCACTTTGACATAGTGGTGCCTTATTGAAAGCGGGGTTTTCCCGCTTTCTTGTTAGTAGGCCCAGCGGCTTTAAACAAGTTGGTAAAGGGGGCTTGGCGGTGAAAAGCGACTTTTTGATAGCGCTGACCCAACTGGCCGCAGAGCGCCACCTGCCCAGGGAGCAAGTGCTTCTTGCTATTGAGGTGGCCTTGGCTTCGGCTTTCAAGAAAGACAACCCGGCCATGGCCCAGAACATCTCCGTCAAGCTCAACCCCAACACCGGCCAGGTGGGCGTTTACGCCTTGAAGACCGTAGTCGAAACCGTCGATGACCCCGAGAAGGAGATTAGCCTTCCCGACGCCCAGCTCATCAAGAAGGGCGCAGAAATTGGCGACGACGTAGCCGCAGCCGAGCCTCTGCCCCACAACGCCAGCCGTATCGCTGCCCAGACCGCTAAGCAGGTTGTCCTCCAACGGCTTCGCGAAGCAGAGAGGGAGCTGCTCTACCAGGAGTTCTTCCAACACCAGAACGACATCGTCTCCGGTGTCATAGAGCAGACCGACTCGGGCCGGGCCATTATCGTCAACCTGGGTCGGGCCGAAGGCATCCTGCCCTATGAAGAGCAGGTGCCCACCGAACGCTACCGCAAGGGGCAGCGCACCAAGGTCTTCGTCCTCAACGTTCGCAACGGCGCCAAGGGGCCCGAGATCATCGTCTCTCGCAGCCACAAGGATATGCTGAGGCGTCTGTTCGAAATTGAAGTGCCCGAGGTCTACAACGGCATAGTTGAAATCAAGGCCATCGCCAGGGAGGCTGGCTTCCGCAGCAAGGTGGCCGTAAACGCCACCCAGCAGGGCATCGACCCGGTGGGGTCCTGTATAGGGATCAGGGGCAACCGCATCCAGAGCATCGTCAATGAGCTTCAAGGCGAGAAGATTGACGTCGTTTCTTGGGATAACGACCCCAAGGTGTTCATCGCCAAGGCCCTCAGCCCCTCTGAACCTGCCCACGTTGAACTGGACACCGATGAACAGAATGCCATCGTCGTTGTGCCCGACCGGCAATTGTCCTTGGCAATAGGCAAGGAAGGCCAGAACACTCGCCTTGCCGCCAGGCTCACCGGCTGGCGTCTAGACATCAAGGGACTCACCGAGTGGGAAGAGCTCCGTGAGGAACGCCTGAGGCAAGCTCAACTCGAGGCCGCGGCGGAGCACGACGGCACAGCTCAGGCGGTCTTGGAGGCGGTTGCAGACGCTCCCGCCGAGGCTACGGCCGAGACCACGTCGGCCGTGGAAGACGCTGCCGAGGCGGTTGTCGCCGAGGCCGCAGCGGTCGCAGAAGCAGCCGCAGAGGCCGGCGCATTGGAGGACGTTAAGGCGGATGTCCTCGAATCAGCCGCCGCAGAGCAGGACGAAGACCAGATCCTCGAAGCCCTCATTAAGGAAGAAGAGGCAGCGGCCGGAGAAGCTGACGCTGAAGAGGAGGCAGAACCTGGCTTTAGCGTAGAAGACCTGGCGGCGTTTACCTTGGACGATATAGAGCAGGCCGACGACGATGACGACTCCGACGATCAAGAGTTCAGCGTTGACCTATTGCCCAACGTAGACTTGGTCACTCCAGACGCTGGGAAAATCCGTTTCGCCGAAGACATCGTCGAAGAAGTAAGGGGCAGCGGAAGGAGAGACCGCAAAGGCGGCGGCCGCCGGTCTGGGGCCGGAGGCCGGGGGGCTAGACGGGGTGGCCGCTAAGCTGCAGCAAAGCGTCTCGGCGTCGGGACGCCATGTCCCCCAGCGTAGTTGCGTCGCCTGCGGCAAGAAAATCTCCAAGCGCCAGCTAGTCCGCATCGTGCGGACGCCCGGGGGCGCCGTGGCAGTGGACCCTACCGGTAGAGCGGCCGGCAGGGGTGCCTATCTCTGCTGGTCATCTGACTGTTGGGCCCGGGGTGCTGGTAAAGGCGCACTTGAACGGGGCCTCAAGATTAGCCTGTCGGCCCAGGACCGGGCAGGTCTGCTGGCATACTACGAAAATGCAGTCCCGGGATCGCCTGAGGGGGAGAATTAATTGACTTCCGATCGTCGACAACCTGCCTCGGTAAAGGGACCGGAGCGGCCGGCCAGAACAGGCCGCAGGGCCGGCGAAGGACGCCGGGCTCAGCCCCGGACGTTAATGCTGCCCCCTACCCTTACCGTCCAACGCTTGGCTGAGCTGATCGGCCAGAATCCCATCGAGGTCATCAAGCAATTGATGCGGAACGGGATTATGGCGGACATGAACCAGGTCATTGACTACCAAGTCGCTACGTTGGTGGCTTCCGGCTTGGGCATTCGCACCACCATGGCCGAAACTCAGGAATCCGTAACCTCCACCGCCCCTGAAATGCCGGAGGAGGAAGATGAGGCCAACCTGGTCCCTCGCCCGCCTGTAGTGGCTATCCTGGGGCACGTTGACCATGGTAAGACTTCCCTGTTGGACACTATCCGCCGCACCCAGGTTGCCGACCGGGAAGTTGGCGGCATCACACAACACATAGGCGCCTACCAAATAGAGTATCAGGGCAATCCCATCACATTTCTGGACACGCCGGGCCATGAGGCTTTCACTTCCATCAGGGCCCGGGGCGCCAAAGCTACCGATATCGCTGTCTTGGTCGTGGCCGCCGACGACGGCCTCATGCCCCAGACGTTGGAAGCCATCAACCACGCCAAAGCCGCCGAAGTGCCCTTGGTCGTGGCCATAAACAAGATGGACCTGCCCGGAGCCGACCCTGAGCGGGTTAAGCGTCAGCTTAGCGAACGCGAACTGTTGGTCGAAGACTGGGGCGGTGACACCATTTCAGTAGATGTCTCCGCCCGCACCGGCGACGGCATCAACGACCTGCTGGAAAACCTCCTCGTCGTAGCTGAAGTTGCCCAGCTTCAGGCCAATTGGGACAAGCCGGGCCGGGGAGTGGTTATTGAGGCCAAGCTGGACCGTAAGCGCGGCCCCACCGCTACTGTTCTGGTACAGGACGGCGTGCTCAACGTAGGGGACTACATAGTAGCCGGAAAGGCCTGGGGCCGGATTAAGGCCGTCATCGACGACCAGGGGCGACCGGTCAAGACGATTACCCCCGGCAGTCCCGGGGAGATACTGGGATTCAATCCGATTCCTGAGGCCGGCGACCCATTTGCTATCGTAGCCAACGAGCGGGCGGCCCGGTCAGTCATCGGCGAACGCGAGAAATATCAGTCTACCCAACAGGGCCAGGCCAGGGCGCTGACTCTTGACCAGGTGGTCAAGCAGATTGACGCCGGTGACGTTAAGGAACTCAATCTTGTCCTCAAGGCCGACGCCCAGGGTAGTGTCGAGGCCGTTCAACAGTCCCTTGAACACATGACTGAGGAAGATGCCACTGTCCGTATTCTCCACAGCGCATGCGGCAATATCACCGAGTCCGACGTAATGTTGGCCAGCGCTTCCGACGCCATCATTATTGGCTTCAACGTGGGCACGGAGGCCAGCGCAGAGCGTTTGGCCGAACGCATGCGCATGGAAATCCACCACTACAACATCATTTACCAATTGATAGAGGACGTGGACCGGGCATTGCGCGGGATCCTGGACCCGGTGTTTACCGACGTTGTCGTTGGCAGGGCTGAGATTCGAGAGCTTTTTCCGGCCCGTCGCGGCGTCCGGATCGCCGGCTGCCGGGTCCTGGAAGGGCGAATAACACGGGGCGCCACAGTCCGGCTGCTTCGGGATGACCAGGAAATTCACGAGACCACCATAGCAACTCTGCGCCATTTTCGTGACGAAGTGAATGAGATGACCGCCGGCACTGAATGCGGTATTACCCTTCAGGGTTTCAACGATTTTCAAGAAGGTGACGTGCTCGAAGCCCACCGCCGCGAGCCGGGCCGTCAATAGGCCGCTTTCAGACTGCTATCCGGCCCATCGGCTTTTTGTTCACTCCTCACCCGGGGAGTAAATCATGTCCAGACGCATCGACCGCGTTAATGAACTCCTGCGCCAAGAGATTAGCCAGCTGCTCGCCCTGCAGATAAAGGACCCCCGGTTGGGGGGTGTAATCAGTATCACCCGTGTCTCTACTTCCAACGACCTGCGAGCCGCTCAGGTATCTCTCAGCGTTATGGGCGACGAGACAACCAAGAACGCTGCCTTGGACGGTATACGCTCTGCGGCAGCCTTTATGCGCCGGGAACTGCGTCGGCGGCTCACCCTGCGACATACCCCGTTCCTGACCTTCAGCCTCGATGAGTCCTTGGAAGAAGCTGAGCACATCCTCGGAATCATGGACCGCATAAGGCATGACGACGACAACCGGGGCCTTGGCCAACAGGACCGCCGGCAGGACGTCGGTGACTCTTACACCGGCCCCCTATCCTCACCCACCGGCCGCAGCTAGATCATGGCTAAACGCAAGAACGCCAGTCCGCCGCCGTTAAACGGGTTCATCAATCTCTTCAAGCCGCCCGGTATTACCTCCATGGACGCCCTCCGGCGGATTAAGAAGCTCACCGGCCAGCGCAAGGTGGGCCACGGCGGCACCATCGACCCTTTAGCCAGCGGCGTTCTGCCCGTTTGCTTCGGCCAGGCGACCCGGCTCATGGACTTTGTCGTGGGGTCATCCAAACGATACGTCATGGAGGTCAAGCTCGGGGTCGCCACTACTACCTATGACGCCGAAGGCGAAGTGGTCTCAACTCGAGACCCGGGCGGCGTCACCAGGGAAATGGTCGACGCCGCTTTGCAGTCCTTTCTGGGCCGCATTGATCAAGTTCCACCCATGTACAGCGCCGTCAAGTTCCAGGGCCAGCGGCTGTATAAACTGGCTCGCGCCGGAGTCGAGGTCGAACGAAAACCTCGGCCGGTGGAAATTCATACCATTCAGGTCCTGAATTTCTCTCCGCCCAGCCTTTCCCTGGATGTGGAGTGCGGGCAGGGCGCCTATATGCGCACCATGGCCGCAGACCTTGGAGAGCTCCTGGGGTGCGGCGCCCATGTGTCGGAATTGGTCCGTCGCTCCTGCGGCGGCTTTCACAGCGATGAGTCTGTTACGTTGGAAACCTTGGAAGAGGCCAGCGCTTCAAATTGGCAGCAATTCCTGCAACCCGTAGACTGGGTCTTGAAGGACCTGAGGAGCATCTCCGTCGGCCGCCAAGCCGAGGCCTATCTCCGCAACGGCCAGTCTGTTAACCTGGGCAGCCCGGTAATTGATGCAGGTTATCTGGAATCCTTCAGGGCCTACGGCAACGACGGGCGTTTTCTGGCCCTGGTCCGCTTCGACCGCACCGGGAACGCATGGCGGCCGTTGAAAGTCTTCCACACCGATACCCCGTCACCCTTGGCGCCCACGCCCTCCGGAACTTAACCCGCACGCATCAAGCGATTCCAGGCAAGAATTTCGATTGTCTGCAAATGCGCCTTGACAACTTGGCTCGTGCCTGTATATTGGTATCGATTATGTTTACTTGCGCTTCTAAATCCACTGGTTCTGGCAAGCCAGCAGAAGGAAGCGCCCAGTAGGGAATCCCTCTGGGAAGGTGATAGCGGCATCCATGCCGAGCGTTCACTAAGGGTGGCGGATCGTCGGCAGGCTGTCGCAACGCAGCATCAGCGCGGTATGCCCAATCATTAATGGGGGTCAAGCAATGGAGGCTTATTGTTTCAAGTGCCGCAGCAAGCGTGAGATATCCAACCCGCAGCAAGTGACCCTGAAGAACGGTCGGCCGGCCACCCAGGGCGTATGCCCTATCTGTGGGACCAAGGTTTTCCGCATCGGCAAGGCATAGCCGTCGGTTGACCAGCCCGCAATCGGCGGACTAAGACGGCGCAGTCTCCGCTTGTGCCGTTAAAGCAGCTCCCAATCCCAGTCGGACCAGTAGTGCCTGCGGGTTTAATACTAACACGGCGTGGGAGTCCTCTTCCGAGAGGCCCGCGCCGGCGGTTACTTTCCGGGCTAGCGAAGGGGTCAGCAAGTCTCCAGGCTCATGGGCGTCCGAGTCAAGGATCATTGGCGCCTTGGCTTGCATCGCCGTTTTGGCCACGTACCCATTAGTCAAGCTGTGCCCTTTACGGGCCGACAGCTCCAGGTACACTCCGTTCTCCGCGGCCAGTCTAGCCACGTCCAGGCTTATCAGACCGGGATGGGCGAGAACGTCTACGAACGCAGACCTGACCGCCGCTTCATTGGTCCCCGGGTCTACAGGTTCCACTACAGTCTCTCCGTGAACCGCAACCAGTTTGGCCCCTAATTCCTTGGCCGTGCGTGCTATCAAGTCAATGTCTTCTTTCGGTACGTGGGTGATTTCCACCCCGGGCAGTGCCAGAATGTCCCACCGCTCCGTAGCCATGGCACAGTCTTTCACCAGTGCTTCGACTATCCCTTCTAGATTTCCCGCGCCCACATGGTCGGTTACAGCCATGGCCTTGTACCCTTGCGCCAGGGCCCGGCGGACTAGCTCTATGGGAGACAGCACACCATCGCTAAGGAAAGTATGCGTGTGAAAATCGTACATGCGTTACCTCGACTTTGTTCGGTCCGCCCGATTTTGGGCGCCCGGACTACAGGCCAGTATAAATTCCCTTTGGCACTCCGGACAAGCTCCACGGCGGTGGCTCCACTGCAATGTTCGCAACTCCTGCCGATGTGAGATTTGGCGGCCGAAGGCCAAAGTGTTGCGATATTATGTGAATTGCGCTGCGGGAGCCAGATTTACCGCTTGCAGGAACATGCCACAGCCGGCCAAAGAGGAATCCGGCGCTGCCGCTAACAGTCTCTTCGTCTTCTCACGCTGCGGACGTGCGTTGCGTAAGGGCCTTGCTTTCGCCTTCACCAAGGTCTTGGCCGCCGCAGACGCCGCAACAGACAACGGGTTCTTGGCTCAGCCACCGTTAAACGTCAAGTGCACCCGATGCGCACTTCGCTACGGTCCAATGCTCGCGAGGTCCTCCATAGTAGCGTTGGTCATCGGGACCATTCTGGCGTTGTTGAACCATGGGGATGTCTTCCTGTCCGGAAATTGGAGCCCCGGCCTCTATTGGAAAATCCCGCTGACCTATATTGTGCCCTTTGGCGTAGCAACCTTCGGGGCTTTGGCCAACTGCCGGCGTTAGTCAGTTCACTGTATCCGGGGACCGGCCCCGGCAGGGGTCCTGAAGCCGCCGGCGCGCCGGACGCAGCTCAGTTAATCCAGCTTCCGAATCACGGCCACAACTTTTCCCCGCACTTCCACGTTATTAGCCTGGCTATATATAGGATCCATCTGGCTGTTGGCCGGCTGCAGCCGCACACTGTCCCCTTCCAAATAGAACTTCTTCAGCGTGGCCTCTTCCTCATGTTTCAGCCAGGCAACCACCATATCCCCGTTGTCGGCGTTCTGTACCGGCTTAACGATTACCACGTCGCCGTCGTCGATCAATGCATCGATCATAGACATGCCTGAGACTGCCAGGCCGAATAGCCTGCCATGCCGTCGCGGCAGGTCCGGCGAAACTTCGACGTTATCGAACTCCCCGCTGGACTCCGCTTCCTCCGTAGAAAAAACCGGTATCGGTAACCCGGCGGCAATCCTTCCGACGACCTGCACCCGGGGAGCCGTTGACACCGGCTGCCCCCTCTCATCTAGCAGCTCTATCCCTCTGGCCACGTCAGGCCGGCGGTTCAGGTAACCGTCTTGCCTCAACTTGTGCAGATTGTAGTCCACTACCGACGTGGAACTGATGTCGCATGCTCGCTGGATGTCCCTCACTGTCGGAGGAATTCCGTTCTCTTCAATGAATTCATGAATAAAGTCCAGGATTCGCTGTCGCCTGGCCGGTAATCCCTTCTTCGTCGTCATGCCCTTCCCTATCCAAGACGGTGTATCTCCGAAACCGTCAACATTCGGCAACTTTGTCCCCAGCAGGCTCTGCCCGCATAGCCCGACATAACCTGCGCCGATCTCAACGGTCACCGGAACGTCTGTTCTGCCATCAGGCTAGCAAGGAGCAGCCTTGGGTGTCAATGACCTTATGTCATCTTGAGGGGAGGTTTACGGTCAAATTCCGGAAGACGGGGCCCGGGCCTCCCGTAAGGCAGGCTCAGACCTCCGCCCCCCAACGGGGGGAGGAGTATCAGGGAAGCGTTGGGCCTAGCCGTCGCCGGAGACGGTTAAGCTTGGTAGCGATGCGAGACTTGCGCCTTGAAGCGCTGTTCTTGTGCAATACGCCCTTGCGTACCGCCCGGTCCAGGATGCTGATGGCGCTCTTGACCGTCGATTCGGCGGCTTCAACATCGCCGCCCTCGACCGACGCTAGCGCCTTGTTTACTGCTGTTCTGGTGGCGGTCCGCACGCTGCCGTTGCGTTGGTACCGCTTGATTGACTGACGGCCGGCCTTCTTTGCGGGCAATTGCTCCTCCTGGGTCTGCTTGCTTAGACGTCTAGGTTCTTCACGCTTCTGGCGTGAGCATGTATAAAGCTCTTGCGCGGCGCTACCTCTTCACCCATCAACGTGGTGAAGACATTGTCAACTTCCACCATATCCTCGATTTTAACCGAAGGCATCTGCCGCGTCTCCGGGTTCATCGTCGTTTCCCAAAGCTGCTCGGGGTTCATCTCACCCAGGCCCTTGTAACGTTGTAACCGAACGTTGCGCTGCCCGTTGACTTGTTCCAGCAGTTCGTCCTTCTCCGGCTCCGAGTAAGCGTACTGGATTTTCTTCCCCACCTCAACCCTGTACAACGGGGGGCTGGGCAATGAACAAATACCCGCCCGTTATCAACTCCGGCATCCGGCGGAAGAAGAACGTCAGCATCAACGTCCGTATGTGGGAGCCGTCCACGTCGGCGTCGGTCATGATGATGATTTTGTGGTACCTGATTTTGGCGGGATCGAACTCCTCGCCTTCACCGGCGCCCACGGCGGCCACGATGGCCCGTATCTCTTCGTGCCCAAGGATCTTGTCCGGCTGCTGCAGCACTCGTTCTACGTTCAGGATCTTGCCCTTCAGCGGCAGAATAGCCTGGAATCGCCTGTCTCGTCCCATCTTCGCTGAACCGCCGGCCGACTCTCCCTCCACGATATATAGCTCTGATTTCGAAGGGTCCCTCTCGGCGCAGTCGGCCAATTTGCCCGGTAGCGACGTCCCGTCCAAGGCGTTCTTCCGGATTACCAGGTCCCGCGCCCGCTTCGCCGCCTCCCTGGCCTTCTGCGATGTCAGACACCGCTCGATGATCCGCTTGCTTTCCTGGAGGTGCTCTTCCAGGTAACGGCTCAATCCCTCGCTGACCACCGAGTCGACGACGCTCCGAACTTCAGCGTTCCCCAGCTTGGTCTTGGTCTGTCCCTCGAACTGCGGGTCTGTAAGCTTGACGCTTATCACCGCCGAAAGCCCTTCCCGTACGTCGTCCCCAATCAGGTTGGGCTGGTCCTCCTTGATGAATCCCTGCTTCCGCGCATAGTCGTTTATCACCCTGGTCAGGGCGGAACGGAACCCGGTGAGATGCGTCCCTCCCTCCTGGGTGTTGATGCAGTTGGCAAACGAATATACCGTTTCGGTGAAGCTGTCGTTGTACTGGACCGCAACCTCCACCAACATGTCGTCCTGGGTCTTCTCGTAGTAGAAGGGGGCCGGCTGCATCACCCGGCGGTTTCGGTTTACGTTCCGCACCAGGTTGGCGATACCGCCGTCGAAGTAGTACGTCCGCTCCGCATCCCCTCGGCGTTGGCTCTGGTGCCACCGGCTGTTAAACCCGATTTCCAGGCCCCGGTTCAGGTAGGCTATCTCCTTGAAGTGGGCCGTCAGTGTGTCAAATTCGTATTCAATAACCGGGAATATCTCCGGGTCGGGCCTGAACGCAATGATAGTGCCGTGGTTGTCCGACTTGTCTCCCTTCACCAGGTTCCCCAAGGGCTGTCCTTGAGAATATTCTTGAAAATAGTGCCGCCCGTCTCGGTGCACCTCGGCTTTCAGGTATTTGGATAGGCCGTTCACCACGGATCCTCCCACGCCGTGCAGCCCGCCGGTAACCTTGTAAGCCCCGCCGCCGAACTTGCCCCCGGCGTGCAGGGTGGTCATCACCGTCTCCAGGGCCGTCTTCCCCGTCGTCGGATGTATGTCGACGGGTATTCCCCTGCCGTTATCGGTAACGGTTATCAGACCGTCCTCGTCTATGGATATGTCGACCCTGGTGCAATAGCCGGCCATGGATTCGTCTACCGCGTTATCCAGGATTTCGTAGATCAAATGATGCAGCCCACGCTGGTCGGTGCTGCCGATATACATCCCCGGCCTCACCCTGACCGCTTCCAACCCTTCCAGTACCTGTATATCTTTGGCCGTGTACTCCGCCGTGGCGTCCGCCTTGCCGTCAGCTTTGGTGCCCCCCTTGCCGTTCGCCTTGGCCTCGGCTTTGGTGTCCGCCTTGCTGTTCGCCTTGGTCTCGTCTTTGGCGTCCGCCGTTGCGTCCTCGGAGTAACCCAACGTTAGCTGTTGTTGCATATCACCCTATCCCACCCGCTTGTGAAATGAGCCTTGGCCCGTCGTGCCTGAAAGTCCCAACGCGGAGAATCGACTCCACGTTGAACAATTCCTAGACATTATACCAGAAATGAAGCTAAATTGCCCGTCGCCGCCCCGGCCGTCAGGCGTATTATGTATATCAGTCCGTCGCTCTGAACCACCCGGCCGCCAACCGGCCCTCAACCTGCCCCTCTTACACGTGTTGGTCCACCAGAATAGGATTGCCGTCTGGATCTAACACGATGAAGCTGGCCGGACCCGTCGTAGTTTCATCCGCCTGGCTCTCGAATGTCACCCCCCGCTCCTTGAGTTGCTGCTGCAACGCCCGTACGTCGGTGAAAGACTCCAGCGGGTTCGCATGGGCATCCCATCCCGGATTAAACGTGAGGATGTTCTTGTCGAACATCCCATGAAACAGCCCGATGGTGCAGGTCCCGTTGCGCACAATCAGCCAACCCTCAGCCTGGTCGCCGCCGACTACTTCAAACCCGAACTTCTTGTAGAAGACCCTCGATGCTTCCAGGTCACCAACGGCCAGGCTGATTGAAAATGCTCTCAGTTCCACCTCAGTCCTCCTATCAGTAACAGTCTGCTCTTACCACCGCTGCCCGGCCAACACATTCCATATCGGCCTGCGTTCCCTACCCAAGGGCCGCCCCGCCAAAGTCGCCGGTCAACCGGGCTCAATAGACTTCAGACCGTCGTCGGGGCCAGAATCCCATCGGTCATCATCATTCCATCCTCGCACTGGCACTCTGCCAGGTCTCCGCCAAACTGCTCCTGGTACTGCCGGGCGTAGATCCCCCGCAGCGCCAAGAGTTCGTCGTGGGTGCCCTGTTCCACAATACGGCCCCGGTCGACGACGTAGATCACGTCCGCCGCCACTATGGTGGATAGCCGATGGGAGGTGGCAATGGTCGTACTGCCAGCCATCAAGGGACCCAGGGCCGACGAATGTACCGCTCACTCGAGATATCCAGCGCTGAGGTCGCCTCGTATAGGATCAGCATCCCAGCGGATTTACGACCCCTACTCCCGCCGTAACCAGGATTAGCAGGCCAACTAGGGCGACCACCGGCCAGTAGGGGGTGAAGGCCCCGCAGATACGGCGCACCAACCCCTTGGTCTGCTCCTGCTGGGTTTCTCCTGCCTCTGTGTTCACGTTGCTTGAAACACCGGTCTAACAGTCAGGCTCGTCACGGTCGTTCTGAGAAGTTTCTGCGGCGAACGAGAAGCAACGCCTCCCACACGCGTCTCCCTGGTTCCAGCCCCCCTCACCTCGCCGGCGTCTCAGCCTTCCGACCCAGAATAGTACCGCCGCCCGGTGCGCAGGCTGTCAAGGGCAAGCTTCATTGGCTGGAATAGCGGCTCCGGCAGGTCGTCCAATCGGAACCAGCCCAAGTCAGAAAACACCGCCCCATCCATCGGCCTGGGCTCCTGGGCGCCGATGTCCCCTGAGAACTCTATGTCCACGTAGTGCTTCCCGTAGGCTACGATGTTGCTGACACACAGGAAGCTAAGTTCTCCAACAACCAGCCCCAACTCCTCCAGCGCCTCCCGGCGGGCGCACTCCTCCAACGACTCTCCCCATTCCAGGTGCCCCCCTGCCGAGCCCCACTCTCCCTCGCCATGAGACCCCTGGCGTCTGGCCAATAACACCCGGCCGTCGCGGACGAATACCACCCCCACTCCCACCTGTGGCCGCGCTGGCAACCCCGTCATGGAGCCGAGTATAGCATGGGGCGGCGGGCCTGCCGCCACTCCCGTGGGCGCCGTATACCAACCGCGCCCGCCGGCTGGTATAATCCCGGTTATCTTCCCGGTTACCTTCAAAGAGATTCCAGTCCAATCTCAGCCCTTGGAGAGATTCTGATGGCCTCGATTACCAAGAAGCGACAGTTGGGTAGACAAGTCTCGATAGTGGGCGCCGGCATGACGTCCTTTGGCGCATTCCCAGACCTCGCCAGCCGGGACCTCTTCGGAGCCGCCTTCCAGGACCTGCTGGACAACATGGACCAGGGCATCGACGTAGAAGACATCGAGTGCGGCTACTTGGGCAACTACTCCTCCGATCTGTTCGAGGGTCAGGGCCACACCGCTCCCCTCATGGCCGATTGGCTGGGCATGACGCCTACTCCCGTCACCCGGGTCGAAAACGCCTGCGCCAGCAGCGGCAGCGCCCTGCGCGAGGGTGTCATGGCCATTGCCTCGGGTATGTACGACATTGTCCTGGTGGGCGGCGTCGAGAAGATGACCAGCCTGCCCACCGAGGAAGTAACCGACGTTTTGGCTACCGCCGCCGACGGGCTGTACGAGGTGCCCGCCGGCCTCACATTCCCGGGCATCTTCGGCACGATAACCAAGGCCCACATGGACCGCTACGAGACCAGCCTGGACCACCTGCTGAGAGTCGCCATCAAGAACCACCGCAACGGCGCGCTCAACCCCAAGGCCCAGTTCAACGTCACCATCATGGACCTCATGGAACGCCGCAAGGCCAGGGCCGTGGAACGGGGCCAGCCGGAACCCGGGTGGCGCGACGAGATGGACTTTCTCAACGACCCCCGGGCCAACCCCTGGATCGCCTGGCCCCTGCGGCTCTTCGACTGCGCGCCGATCAGCGACGGCGCATCCTGCGTCCTCTTGGTCGCATCCGAACTGGCGGGCAGCTTCACCGAAAAGCCTGTCCACATCGCCGGCACCGGCCAGGCCTCCGGCCGCCCCCTCCACGAAGCTGAGGAACTGACCTCCCTGTCTGCTGCCAAAATAGCGGCGGCGCAGGCGTATGACATGGCTGGCGTCACACCCAAAGACATCGACGTGGCCGAAGTGCACGACTGCTTCACCATGGCCGAGATCGTCGCCTCCGAGGACATAGGTTTCTTTGCCCCCGGCGAGGGCTCACGGGCTGTGGACGAGGGCAGGACTGGGCTCACCGGAGACCGTCCCATCAACACCTCGGGGGGCTTGAAGGCCAAGGGCCATCCGGTGGGAGCATCGGGAGTCGCCCAGATCATCGAGATATTCCACCAGCTCCGCGGAGAGGCAGGCCCGCGCCAGGTTCCCAACCCGGACTTGGAATTGGGCCTCACCCACAACGTCGGCGGCACCGGGGGCACCTGCGTCGTCAACATCCTCCGGCGGGGTTAGGAGGCGACATGTCCGAAAACTCCAAAGACTTCACCGGCACCTCTTACTTCGCCTTCCTGAAAGACGAAAACAAGCTAATGGGTGTAAGGTGCCGGGCATGCGGCCGGTTGTCGGCATTGCCCCGGCCCGTTTGCACCGCGTGCCACTCTGGGGACGTAGAATGGCATGAGTTCACCGGTAGAGGCGCCCTGGCCACGTTCACCTGCATCTCCGCTGCGCCCTCATCCATGGTCCAGAGGGGCTACGGCATGAAAAACCCCTACTGCGTCGCCGTAGTAGACCTTGAAGAGGGCCCAAGGGTAAGCGCTCTCATCGTGGGCGTCGACGGCAGCAATCCCCAAGACATCAAGACGGGCATGCCCTTGGTCCTCGACACCTCAGAACTGGACCCCGAAAACCCCGGCCTAATCTTCCGCCCCGCCTGACCTGAAGCCGCCGGCCTACCCCGTGGCCAGCAAATCCTTACGCTCTTGAGCCTACCCCACCAGTAAAGCAGCAAAGAGGGGTGGGCGGGAATAAACGGGTGGGGGCGGGGAGTATAAGCTAGTCCAGCCCCCTGGTCCCCACCCAACCGGTCTCCGACACGTCGATAACCACCCCGTCAGGCCCGCTGTACTTCACTTCCGCGTTGGACTTCCGGTGCTGGCCCATCCCGATGTTCACGGCCTGGTTCATATCGTCCCTAGGCGCTGCGGCGGCCGCTTCCATCTTCTTGGCTATTTCTTCCAGGCTCTCCACCTCGAAGCCGATGTGGTGTATGCCGTTGTAGTCCACGCCTCGCTCGGCCCCAGCCGCCTGCTCGCTCTTGAAGTCCAGGATGGCCACGTTGATGTTGCCGTCGCTGAGGTAGCAGCCCTTGGCCGCGGGGACGTCTATCTCGGCCACTTTCCTCAATCCGAAGACCTCCTGGTAAAACTTGGCGGTCCTTTCCCAGTCCTGCGTAGCAATGGCTATGTGCTTTATCTGTTCCATCTCTGCTCCTTCTGTCTTGGCTCCATCCCCGATTCTTAGTCCCGGCTTCGGACTGAACTGTAACGCCTGTCCTAAGCGCCGGTCAAGTCCTTCTTCAGGTCGGCGATCATTTGAGGCACTGGAGGCATGCCCCAGCTTGTCATGCTCAAGCGCTCCTCCTTGAACCGGGGATTGGGCACGGTCTTCACGCAAATCATCACCGGCCCCGGCCGGTTCAGCACGTCCTCGGCTTGTTGGGCGAATTCCTCCAGATCGTCGAAATCATAGGCCGCCGCGTATCCCGCGCTTCTGGCCAGGCCCGTGAACGAAATCTTGTCCTTGCCGAGGATGGGCTGGCCGCCGGTGGTGGCGTACATGCCGTTCTCCAGCACGAAGTGATACAGGTTGCGGGGCTGCTGCTCGCCTATGGTCACCAGGGTCCCCAGGTTCATCTCCAGGCTGCCGTCGCCGTCGAATACGATGACCTTGGTGTCCGGTTGGGACAACGCCAGGCCAAGGGCCAGGGATGAGCCTTTTCCCATCACGTCCGCGGTCACGTCCCTCGTTTTATTGGTGCTGATGTTGGGCCACGCTCTCGTTGCCCTCTCCTCGGGAATAACCACCGCGTCGCCCCGGTACTTCTGCACCACTTCCATCATGTCTTCTTGCGTGAACATTGCTTTCCCTTCAATATAGTATACGTAGAAGCGTCGTTCCTTGGTTTTTGGCTGGAGGCCCATAACCAACAGTTGCTTGCATGGCCGCCCGCTATCTTGAAGCGCCGGCGGACAGACCGGTATTCTCCAAGAATACACCAGGGTGAGGTTGGTAAGCTAGGTTGAGGCCAGGGGGAGACCGGTCTTCTACTGACGGGCCGCCGTTGACCTGGGCAGGTTGGACCGTCCGATCAGGTACTCGTCCACCCCGCGGGCGGCGTCCCGCCCTTCGGCGATGGCCCACACCACCAGCGACTGCCCCCGTGCCGCGTCTCCAGCGGCGAATACCCCGGGTACGCTGGTCATCTTGTTCACGTCGGCCTTGATGTTGCCCCGGCCGTCCAACTCCACACCTAGCTGTGTCACCAGTTCGTTGTGCTCCGGATGAAGAAAGCCCATTGCCAGCAGCACCAGGTCGGCCTCTATGACAAACTCGCTGTCCGGCACTTCCTGCATCTCCGGCCGGCCGTTGTTTTCCGCTGGAGTCCAGTCCACCCGGACCGCATTCAGCCGCTGTACCTTGCCGTCGCTCCCGGTGAAACTCTTGGTCAGGACGTTGTAGTCCCGCTCGCCCCCCTCTTCGTGGGCCGCGCTGGTGCGCAAGATCAGCGGCCACTGGGGCCACGGGTTGCCGGGCCGCCTTTCAATGGGCGGCTCCGGCAGCAATTCCAGTTGGTGAACTATCTCGGCGCCCTGCCGGTGTGCAGTCCCCAGGCAGTCGGCCCCCGTGTCGCCGCCGCCCAGGATCACCACCGACTTGCCTTCGGCGGTAATCCGCTGCGACGGCTCGATATGGTGCCCCGCCAGCAGCCTGTTCTGCTGGGTCAGGTACTCCATGGCAAAGTGGACGCCGTCCAGGTCCCGGCCCGGCACGGGTAGGTCCCTGGCTTGCGTCGATCCGCAGGCAAGGCAGACCGCGTCGAAGTTCGCCAACAGGTCGTCCACCGGGTAGTCAACCCCCACGTTGACGCCGGTGACAAAGTTGACCCCTTCTGCAGCAAGCTGGTTCACCCTGCGCCGCACAATCTCCTTGTCCAGCTTGAAATCAGGTATTCCCAGTGTCAAGAGGCCGCCTATGTATTCGTCCCGCTCCATTACGGTCACGTCATGCCCGGCCCGGTTGATCTGCTGGGCGGCCGCCAGACCCGCCGGCCCCGAGCCCACCACCGCCACCTTCCGACCGGTCCGTACCTCAGGGGGTTGCGGCTTGATCCACCCCTCCTCGAATCCCCGGTCGGCAATGGCCTTTTCTATGTATTCAATTGTCACTGGGTCCGAGTTGATGCTCAAGACGCAAGACGCCTCGCACGGCGCCGGGCAGATACGCCCGGTGAATTCCGGGAAGTTGTTGGTCGTCGATAGCACCGCCAGGGCCTGCTGCCAGTTGCCCAGGTACACCTGGTGGTTGAATTCCGGGATTACGTTGCCCAGGGGACAGCCCATGTGGCAGAAAGGCACTGCGCAGTCCATGCACCGGGACCCCTGCTCCTTGGCCTGGTTATCCGGCCAGGGTTCGTAGAACTCCCGGAAGTCCGACTTTCTATCGGGGACCGGCCGCCGTTCGGGGGGCTTCCGGTCGGAGTCCATGAATCCGGTGGGTTTACCCATTGGAAACGGCTCCCACCTCCGCTTTCTCTCCGGCCGCTTCCCTGAGCTTTCTTTCTTCCAGCACCCGGCGGTAGTCCCGGGGCATGACCTTTTTGAATCGCTGCAGCGACTCGTCCCACTGGCCCAATATCCGCTCAGCGGAGCTGGAGCCGGTGAGCGTCAAATGTTCCTGGATCATGCCCTTCAGCATGGCTGCGTCTTCAGGGTCTTCCACGGGCTCCAGGTCAGCCAGGCCGGGATTGAACCTGACTTCGAAGTCCCCGTCTTCGTCGTATACGAAAGCTACGCCCCCGCTCATTCCAGCGCCAAAGTTGCGTCCCGTCCTGCCCAGGACCACCACAGCCCCGCCGGTCATGTATTCGCATCCGTGGTCGCCAACGCTTTCCACCACGGCTTGCACGCCGCTGTTCCTGACGCAGAAGCGTTCTCCCGCAACGCCCCTGATGTGCACCCGGCCCCCGGTGGCCCCGTACAACACCACGTTGCCTACTATGACGTTTTCTTCCGGGATGAAACCGGCGTCCGGCGGCGGGCAAACTACGATGCGTCCTCCGGTCATACCCTTGCCCGTGTAATCGTTGGTGTCCCCCTCCAGTCGGACGTCGACGCCTTTAGCCAGAAATGCCCCGAAGCTCTGGCCTGCCGAGCCGCTGAAGTGGATCTTGATTGTCTCAGGGGGCAGGCCCTCTTCTCCGTACCGCTTGGATATCCGGCCGCTGAGCATCGCTCCCACAGTCCGGTTCGAATTGCTTATGGGTAACCTGATCTCCACCGGCTCCTTGCGTTCCAACGCCGGCTCCGCCAGGGCGATAAGCTGATGGTCCAGGGCCCTTTCCAGCCCGTGGTCCTGCTCCTCCGAGCAGAAATTTGCCGGGCCGTATGCCCAGTCATCTCCTCGGTATAGCAGCTTGGCAAGGTCCAGTCCCTCGGCCTTCCAGTGGTCGGCGGCCTTGCGGGCGTCCAACACGTCCACCCGGCCAACCATCTCCTCCACCGTCCGGAATCCCAGGTCGGCCATGATCTGTCGCATTTCTTCCGCTACGAACGTGAAGTAGTTGATCAGGTATTCCGGCTGGCCGCTGAACTTCATCCGCAATTCCGGGTCCTGCGTCGCCACTCCCACGGAGCAGGTCCCCAGGTGGCACTTGCGCAGCATGATGCAGCCTGAAACGATGAGTGCCGCCGTCGCGTAGCCGAACTCCTCGGCTCCCAGCAGGGCCGCTATGGCCGCATCCCGGCCCGTTTTCAGTTGGCCGTCGGTCTGCACCGCTATCCGGCTGCGCAGCTTGTTGGCCACCAACACCTGCTGCGTCTCCGCAATCCCCAGTTCCCAGGGAAGCCCGGCGTGCTTTATCGACGTCTCCGGCGAGTTCCCGGTGCCCCCGTCATGGCCGCTGATTAGCACCACGTCCCCGTGGGCCTTCGACACCCCGGCAGCTATGGTCCCAACCCCCACTTCCGCCACCAGTTTCACGTGTACCCTGGCATCCGGGTTGATGTTCTTCAGATCGTGGATCAGTTGGGCCAGGTCTTCGATGGAATATATGTCGTGGTGCGGCGGCGGCGAGATTAGCTCCACTCCGGGCGTCGTGCGGCGGATCCAACCGATGTATTCGTCGACCTTGTGGCCGGACAACTGACCGCCCTCTCCCGGCTTCGAACCCTGGGCCATCTTGATTTGCAGGTCCGTGGCATTCACCAGGTAATTGGCCGTCACGCCAAACCGCCCAGACGCCACCTGTTTCACCGCGCTGCTGCGCGAGTCCCCGTTGGGGTCCGGCTGGTATCGCCGGTAGTCCTCTCCGCCCTCTCCGGTGTTGCTCCGCGCCCCCATTCGGTTCATGGCTATCGCCATGGTCTCGTGCGCCTCTTTGCTGATGGACCCCAGCGAGACGGCTCCTGTGGCGAAGCGCTTGACGATCTCCGACGCCGGTTCCACATCTTCGAGGGGCACAGGAGTCACCGTTTTCTTGAACTCCAGCAGTCCCCGCAGCGTCGCCATCTTCCGGCTCTGGTCGTTCACCAGCTTGGCGAACTCCTTGTAGAGTTCCCTGTCACCTGACCGCGTCGAGTCCTGGAGCTTGGCGATTACTTCCGGGTTCCACTGGTGGAACTCGCCGTGGACCCGCCACTGGTAAGCCCCTCCAAAGTCCAACTCCGACTCGCCGGGAACGTGTGTAGAGCCGAAGGCCGACCTGTGCCTTTCCAATACCTCGGATTCAACCGAGTCCAGCCCTATTCCTTCCACCCTGCTGGGCGTCCAAGTGAAATACTGGTCTATCAGATCCGAGTTCAGACCAACCGCCTCGAATATTTGCGCCCCGCGGTAGCTCTGCACCGTGGATATGCCCATCTTGGACATTACCTTCAGCACGCCCTTTTCGTTGGCCTTGATGAAGTTCTTCTCTGCGTAATCGGGCTTGGTGCCGTTTAATTCCCCTGCCTCCGCCAACTCCCTGGCCGAAGCCAGCGCCAGGTACGGGTGTACGGCGCCCGCCCCGTAACCGATGAGCACCGAGAAGTGGTGCACCTCCCTAGGCTCCCCCGAGTCGACCACCAGCCCCGCTTTGGTGCGGCTTCCCTCTCGTATCAGGTGGTGGTGAACGGCCGACGTGGCCAGCAGGCTGGGGATTGGCGCCCGCTCGCTGTCAACTCCCCGGTCGGAAAGAACGATTATCGAATGCCCGTCCCGTATGGCTTCAGAAGCCTCGGCGCACAACCGGTCCAGGCCGGCTTTCAGGGCGCCGGGGCCGCCGCCGGCGTCGAACAGGGTCGACAGGGTAGCGCACCGGATATCGCCCGCGTCGATTTGCTGGATTTTCTCCAGTTCCTCCCCGCTGATGATCGGCGATTTCAACTTCAGTTGGTGGCAGTGCTTCGGCGTCTCCTCGAACAGGTTCTGTTCGCTGCCGATGAACGCCTCCATCGACGTCACCAGGTCCTCCCTGATCGCGTCAAGCGGGGGATTCGTCACCTGGGCGAATAGCTGCTTGAAATAGTTGAACAGCAGTTGGTTCTTGTCCGACAGCACCGCCAGCGGGGCGTCGTTGCCCATGGACCCCACCACTTCGGCACCGTGCAGGGCCATCGGCGCAGTCAGCATCCGCAACTCTTCAGTGGTGTAGCCGAAGGCCCGCTGCTGTTGGCGCAGGTCGGCGCGATTGGTAAAGCCCCATCGACCATTGGACGACCGCCCGCCGTTGCGTCCCTTCGCCGTCGGCAGGTCTTCCAGCGAGACCTTGTTTTCCTTGAGCCACTCCCCGTACGGCCGGCGGCTGGCCAGAGCGTGTTTCAGCTCCTCGTCGCCGATTATCCTCCCCTGTTCCAGGTTCACCTCGAACATCCGCCCCGGCCGCAGCCTTCCCTTCTCTCTTACGTCCGAGGCCGGAATGTCCAGCACCCCCGTCTCCGAAGCCATCACCAGCTTATCGTCCTTGGTTACCAGGTAGCGGAAGGGACGAAAGCCGTTGCGGTCCAGCAGAGCGCAGATGCTGCGCCCATTGGTAGACACTATCATCGCCGGCCCGTCCCACGGCTCCATGAGACACGAATGGTACTCGTAGAAGTCCTTTTTCTCCTGGGGCATGCTCTCGTGCTGCTCCCAGGCCTCCGGTATCAGCATCAGCATGGCGTGGTCCAGGTCCCGACCAGTCATGAGCAGCAACTCCAGGGCGCTGTCGATGCTCGCCGTGTCGCTGGCTCCCGGGTACATCACCGGGGGAATCTTATCCATGTCTTCGCCGAACAGGGGCGACTCGAACCTGGCCTCCCTGGCATGCATCCAGTTCAGGTTGCCGCGCAGGGTGTTGATTTCCCCGTTGTGCGCCAGGTATCGGTAGGGGTGGGCCAGCTTCCAGTGCCCCAGGGTGTTGGTGCTGAAGCGGGAATGCACCAGTGCAAATGCGCTGGTCAACTCGGGGTCCGTCAGGTCGGAGTAGAAAGCCGATAGCTGGCGGGCATGCACCAGCCCCTTATATACGATGGTGCCGCAGGACATGCTGCAGACGTAAAAATAGTCGTCCTCTTCCTCGGTTACTCCCCACTCTCTGTTGGTGTGCTCTATGACCTTGCGCGCCACGTAGAGCTTGCGCTCCAGTTCTTCGGTGCTCAGGCCTCCAGGTCCGGCGCCGATGAAAGCCTGCTGGATGTGCGGGCGCGCCGATCGGGCGTCTTCCCCCACCTTGCCGTCGTCCACGGGCACGTCCCGCCACCCAAGAAGTTCCAACCCAGCGTCCTCGACTGCCTTGGCCGTCAACGCCTGGCACTTCGCCAACCCCTCAGGCTGGGGAGGCATGAACATCATTGCCACGCCGTACTGCCCCGGTCCCGGCAGGGGAATCCCCAACCTTGAACACTCCCGTTGAAGAAACTCGTGGGGCATCTGGATCAACACGCCGGCCCCGTCGCCCGTCTCCGGGTCTCTGCCGGCGGCCCCTCGGTGCCCGAGGTTGACCAGCACCCGGATGCCTTCCTCGACCATCACGTGGGACTTCCTGCCCCGTATGTCGGCGACAACGCCTACTCCGCAGCCGTCGTGCTCCTGCTCCGGCGAATACAGTCCCCGCTGCGCCAGTTCTTTGAAACGGTTCATTTAGTAACGCCCAATGATTAAATTACCGGCGAGGGCTCCAAGAATGGGGAGATACGTGCCGCAGGCGTCCTATCGTGTCTCAACCCGCCCACCGCAAGAGGCCGCTGCGAACGTTGCGTAAAATATATCACAAACTATCGCAAGCCAAAAGCCTGCCTGCCGCCGCCCCGGCAAATCCAACATCCAATTGCCATCACTCCCATTTCTCTCCCGCCCTCAACCTGTCATTCCTGCGCAGGTTAGAATCTCAGCCCCATGCCCTGCCGCACCATCACCCCCCGTTCACCCTTGTATCTTAAACAGGGACGTGACAGACCGCTTCGCCCCAGGTCTTTAAGACCGTAGCTCAGCAGGGTCGTCACGTCCAGCGCCCCTCGGAGCCCGAACAGTTGACTGGGTAATGAAGCCCGAATTAAGCAAGGATGGGCCAGAGGCAGGGAGAATATCTTGAAAGGAGGTAGATGAATGAAGGAAGCTCTGTTGTTCGTTGGCATCGATGTCTCCAAGGACCGCCTGGACGTGGCGGTGCGGCCTACCGGTGAGGCATGGCAGGCTTCGTATAACCCCCGGGGCATCGGCGAGTTGGTGCACCGTCTGGGGGAACTGGCGCCCCAACTGGTGGTCCTGGAAGCCACAGGTGGGATGGAAATGACCCTGGCGGGAGAACTGGCGGCATCTCAATTGGCCATAGCGGTAGTCAACCCCAGGCAGGTGCGGGACTTCGCCCGCGCTGCCGGAAAACTGGCCAAGACCGACGCCTTGGACGCCCATGCCCTGGCCCACTTTGCCGAAGCAATGCGCCCGCCCTCCAGACCCTTGCCCGACAGCGCCTCGCAGGAACTCAAGGCCCTGGTGGCCCGACGGCGCCAACTGGTGGAGATGATCACCGCAGAGAAAAACAGGGTGAGAAGCGCCCCCAACCGTATACGCCCCAAAGTTGAGGAGCACGTCTCTTGGTTGGAAGAGAGTCTGGAGGGCCTGGACCGGGAGTTGGGAGAATTCATCCGCTCCTCGCCTATGTGGAAGGACAAAGTCCAATTGCTCCGAAGCGCTCCGGGAGTGGGGCCTGTTCTCTCCATGACCCTCTTGTCCGACCTGCCGGAACTGGGGGCCTTGAACCGGGGTGAGATCGCCGCCCTGGTGGGTGTGGCGCCATTTAATCGAGACAGCGGCGCCCTGCGGGGGAAACGCCAGGTGTGGGGAGGACGCAGCCGGGTGAGAGCTGCCCTGTACATGGCGACCTTGGTGGCCACCCGATACAATCCGGTGCTGCGAAGCTTCTACCAACGCCTGTGCGAGGCTGGCAAACCCAAGAAAGTGGCCCTTACCGCCTGCATGCGCAAGCTGCTCACCATCCTCAACGTCATGGTCAAGCATAACCGCCATTGGAACCCTGCTCTTCACAATTCTTGACTTTCAAGACAGTTGCTGAGCTTGTCGAAGGGCCCCGTTTTTCTTAACCGCGTGCAAGGAAACTGGCCTCTTGCCGCCCCGGAACTCGTCCCATGTGCCCCAATTCCGGTTGACCGCCCCCAAACCGGAGCTTATACTCGAAATAGGGTTGGGTATACCGCTGCAAAGGTGACAAGCCTGGATTCCACCGAATTAGCCCGCTTCGTAGTCGAGGTGGCGTCGGACAAGCTGGCCGCCGACATCGTGATGCTTGACTTGCGCGGCGTTGCCCCCTTTGCCGATTATTTCGTCATCATGTCGGCCGACTCCGCCCGCCAGATAGAAGCCCTGGAAGACGACCTTACCCGGGCCTTGAAGGATGCCCAGGTCCGCCGCTTTCATCGCGAAGGCGCCCCCGCCTCCGGTTGGGTCTTGCTGGACTTCAGCGACGTGATAGTCCACATCTTCAGCCCCGAAGAGCGGGAGTTCTTCCGCCTGGAGCACCTGTGGTCCCAGGCCCCTCAAGTCGTCAGGGTTCTTTGATCCAGGGGTCCGCGCTCCGGCTGTAGTCCAGGATTTCCTCGTCCGAGAAAAACAGCGCTACCTCTCTCTTCGCCGACTCCGGGCTGTCCGAACCGTGCACCAGGTTCCGGCCGATGTCCAGCGCCAGGTCCCCCCTGATCGTCCCAGGCCCCGCGGCCGCGGGACTCGTCTCTCCCATCGTAGCCCGCACGGTCTCCACCGCGTTGTCCGCCTCCAACACCATCGCCACCAACGGCCCCGAGGTGATGAACTCCACCAACCCGCCAAAGAAAGGCCGGTCCACGTGCTCTCCGTAGTGCTTCCGCGCCAAGGCTTCATCCACCTGCATCAGCTTCATGGCGGCCAGCTTCAGCCCTCGCCTCTCCAGCCGCGAGATTACCTCGCCCACCAGGCCGCGTTGCACCCCGTCGGGCTTAACCAGGACTAAGGTCCGTTCCATAACCGTTATTCGCTTCCTCCTTTGAATTGCCGTCCAGGCTTCCGATGCCTGGCATAGCTTACGTCTTCCGCTTCCAAACAGGGGTTGTCTCCCCAACCATCACGAACCCTGCGGCATTCGGTCCCTTTGCTTGGGACGGCCGATGCTCGGCATCCTCAGGTAATTGGGCTGCAGCGATGCCAGGTCTTCCGTCAGGCCCCCCGTAAGTCGTTCCCAACCCAGTTGGCAAAGGGCCCACGTCCTTTGCGCCGGTGCCGAGTCCGCAACAACGGCTAGATTCCCCAATCGTTCTCGGATTGAATCTCCCCAGGTTGACACCGCCTCGCCGCAATACAATGTAACCTCGTCCGTGTCCTCCGCCAACTCCTCCACGGTGCCCACCATGTCCTCCCTGACCCTTACCCCGTCCCTTCTTAACAGGGCCGAGGCAACCTCTTTGCGACCCGCATCCAGGATCGCGCACACCGGCAGGCCCGATTGCAAATACGGGTGCGCCTCGAGGTCCAGTGTCCCAACCCCTACCACCGGAGTCCCCGTGGTGAAAGCCAGCCCCTTGACCACGCTCATACCCACGCGCAACGCGCTGAATCCCCCCGGACCTAGGGCCACCGCGATCCCGCTCAAATCGCCGGGGGTCAACCCGCGCGACCGCAGGATCTGGTCCACCGCCGGCATTAACTCCGCCGTGTGGTTCACCGACGAGCGCCAGCACCGGCTCGACAGCGCCCGGCCGTCCTCGCCAAGGGCCACTCCGGCGTACCTGGTAGACGTGTCGATGGCCAGCAGCACGGCTTAAACGGCTTCCTCGACTGCCGAAAAGGCAGCGCCAAGCCTGTCTATCAATTGTGCAAACCGGGGAGCCGTCGCCGAGAAGACCGCCGTCCTTCCATCTCCTTCTTCCCCGCTCTTGTCGTCGTTCGAATAGTCCATTGCGATCCAGCAGCTTTCTTCCGGAAACAGCTCTGCCGCCTTATCGGCCCACTCCACGATGCACACCCCTTGGCCGAACAGTTGCTCGTCTATGCCCAGGTCCCACGCCTCCCAGGGGTCGTCTATGCGGTACAGGTCCAGGTGGTACAGAGTTAGCCTTCCTTGCCTCCGGGTCATCAGCACGAACGTCGGGCTGCGCAGGTCTTCTTTGACGCCCAGCCCGCGGCCGATTCCCTGCGACAAGCACGTCTTGCCCGCGCCCAATGGCCCCGTCAGCAGGTAAACGTCGCCGGGTTGCGCCTGCTCGCCAATAATCCGTCCAATCTCCCGGGTCTCACCGGTGCTGCTGCTCCTGATGCTCAGGGAGCGGTTCATCGGGAGTGGCCCTTACCCGTTGCCAAAATGGTCCCACCCGCCGCCGCCGGCCGCTGTGTCCGCTCCGGCAGGGTCGATGACCGTCACCTGCCCCGGCTCACCGGCCGCGATCTCTCCGATGACCGCCGCCCCCGCCGGCAGCTTGGGCAATACCGACTCCATCAACGCCGGCGCCGCCGTGAACAGCAGAACGTAGTCCTCACCCCCGCCGAGGGCAAGCTCCATGTGCTCCTCGGGGAACAATTCCCTCAAGAAAGGATGCACCGGCGTCCTGTCCATATAGATGCGGGCGGCCGCGCCGCTGGCCCGGGAGAGCTTCGAAAGGTCATCCGCCAGCCCGTCGCTAACGTCCATGGCCGCGCAGACCCCGCTGTCGGCCAGTATCCTGCCCTGGGCCACCGCCGGCTCTGGACGCCTGTGTCGCTCCCGCAGGTAGTCCGCCGCCTCTCCAGATGCCTGGGGACGCTCCAGCAGCAGCTTTAGGCCCCCGCCGGAACTTCCCACCGGCCCGGTCACCGCCACTTCGTCGCCGGCCCGCGCGGCCGATCTCACCATAGGTTGGCCCGGATGCGCGCCGGTAAGGCTGACCGTTATGAACACCGAGTCCGAGCGCACCGTGTCGCCCCCTACTACCGCGACGCCATAGGCGTTGGCGATGTCCAACAGCCCCCGGTACAACTCCCGCACGTCCTCCACTTCCGTTTCCGCCGGCAGCCCCAGGGTCACCAGGGCGTACTTGGGCAGTCCGCCCATTGCCGCGATGTCGCTTATGTTCGACGCCAACGCCTTCCATCCCAGGTCCCGCCACGGCGTCGTATTCCGCGTAAAGTGTACCCCCTCCACCATCGTGTCGGTGGTTAACAGCTCGGTGGTCCCGCCGACCATCCAGGCCGCGGCGTCGTCCCCGGTGTCCACCAGCAGCCGGAGACCATTGGCCCCATCGCTGCCCCTCAGGGACCGCTGCTCCACGATCATCTCGTTGAGCAACTCGATGACCCCGAATTCGCCTATCTCTTTGACCTGCATCACTCCGAAATTATATCCCCCCTGCCGTTCGCCCCTCAACAACGCCGCAATTACAGGTCTGGCCGGCAGTATCTTCCCAGGCGTCCCTTGGGGCAGGACTGTTCGCCCATGCCTTGGTAGGAGAACAAGCAGCCATTCCTGTTGCCCCCAGCCGGCTAACGTAGAGAATCGGTGTTTATCCGGCCTTCAAACTCTGGAATTTGCCTGGCTATCCCCAGTAAAGTAGAAGACCGCAAAGTCGGCCGAAGGCGCTTTCAGGGGGGATGGATGGGCATGAAAAGACCGACGACGTTTCTGATATTGACTCTGGCCATTGCAATGGCCGCACTGTTGGCGGCGTGCGGAGGCGATTCGCCCACGCCGACGCCGACCACGGCTCCACCGACCCCCACACCAACTGCGGCGCCGGCAACCGCTCCGCCCACCCCAACTCCGACCGTCGCCCCGACCCCAACTCCCCCACCGCCAGCGCCAACGCCAACGGCCACCCCAGCGCCGTCGCCTGTCGCCGCCCCTTCATCGCTGCCCATCGATGCCACAGTGCGGGACCTTGCAGACGCTTTCTTCAGCGAGGAGGAAATTGCCTGCCTGCAGGCCGCCATAGGAGATGCCCTGTTCCAGAGCATATTGGATTCTCCCATGTCCTCGCTGGAAGACCCGGCAGCCGGCCCCGTCCTGGGTGGCTGCCTCGCTCCGGAGACTGCCGCCGCAGTCTACGTGGCGATGGTTTCCTCCGCGACCACCGGGTTCAGTGAAGAGAGCGCATCCTGCCTACAGGCCCAGTTGGTCGACTCCGGCGCAGACCTGTTCGCCAGCGCCGTTGATGATCCCGACCCTGCCGTAATGGCTGCCTTCCTCGGTTGCCTGTCCACCGAAGAGATCTAGTCCCTGGCCCCCGCAGCCGGTTCTGACCCCGGCCAAGAGGAATTTGTTGAACTCGACGCGCTGGCGACATTCCGCGCGATGGCCGAGACCGACCCCGAGATTAAGGCCATGCTCGACTGCCTGGACGCCATTGCCACACCCGAGGAACTGGAAGAGTACTTTGCCTTCGGCGACGTCGAAATCCTGCCGGCGGAAGCATTCGCCTGTTTCCCCACGGACGAAGGCCAGTAGAATCCTTCTCAGCGGCCCCAACTAGTCGCAAAGCAAAAGGAGGGGCCGCCCGCACACCTGACATCTACAATTCCGAGCGTAGCCGAGGAATCTAACCTCCCTGCCTTCACCCAGGGTTCGCGCCCCTCGTCCGTCCCTGCCTTCCGCCGCCGCTCACCCCCCTCCTCCATCCCTGCCTTCTGCCGCCGTTCCCTACTCGACCCACCATCCCCCCACACGTCATTCCCGCGCAGGGAGACTTTTGCATAACTGGGATTAGTGGGCGAAAATTGTGAGTAGTGATTGGTTAGTGTGAGGAGAGTAGAGATGCACCGTGAGATAGGTCAGCCGTCGCTAGCGGAATCGTTGTTGCCACAGACTCTTGGGAAAAACCAGCGATTGGAGCGAATCGACGATGCGGTGGATTGGGGCAGATTTGCATCCCTGGTGGACGGAGTGTACTCGGCGGAAGAGGGACGGCCCAGCTATCCTCCTTTGATGATGGTCAAGGCGCTCTTGCTGGAGCAGTGGTACAACCTGTCTGACCCCCAGATGGAGGAGGCGCTGGGAGACCGGATATCGTTCCGCCGCTTCGTGGGGCTGGGACTTGAGGACCAGACACCCGACTACTCTACCATCAGCCGGTTCCGCACCGAGTTGTCCAAGCGTGGTCTGAGCGAGGAGTTGTTCAAGGAGTTGGAGGCCCAACTGGACAAGCGGGGCCTGATCTTGAAGGAAGGGACCTTGATGGACGCCACTCTGGTGGATGCCCAAGTGCGTCGTCCTCCGGTATCTGAAGGGCGGGGGGCCAAGAGTTCTACGGACCCCGATGCCGACTGGAGCTACACCGGCCGGGGGGCCCGGACGCACTTTGGCTACAAGGTGCACCTGGGAGTGGATGCCGGCACTGGATTGGTGCGCAAGGCGGCGCTGACGCCTGCCAAGGTCTATGAGAGCGAGGTGGCCGATGGCCTGGTGAGCGGCGATGAGCAGGCGGTGTACGGTGACCGGGCCTATGAGTCCAAGCGTCGGCGCCGGTGGCTGAAGTCCCAGGGGATTAACGACCGGATCATGCATCGTTCGCATAAGCATCAACGGCAGTTACCGCACTGGCAGCAGCGGCGCAACGAGTTGATAAGTCCCAGGCGGGCCCTCGTCGAGAAGATATTCGGCACCCTGAAGCGCAGCTACGGCTACAGCCGTGTGCGCTACAGGAGCCTGGGACGAAACGCCGTGGAGATGTGGTTCAAGCTGATGGCGTACAACCTGAGGAAGGCAACCAAATTGGCTGGCTGCGCCGCCTGAGACCACCCTATGACCGGTGGAAGCGGGGGCCACTCACTTAACAACGCAAAGGTGCGGCCCACCGGCTTGGGCATAGGGCCTATTGACCCCCACTTTTCTGTCGGGGAAACCCGCAAAATACCATGCCGCGAGTTACGCAAAGGTCTCCCTTCGCGGGAATCTCGCAACACCCGTTCCGAGCCAAGTCAAGAGGCTCTCCGCAACCGGCTGAACATTCCCCACCCGCTCACGCGGAACATTCCCCACCAGTTCACCCTTAACATCCCTCACCCGCTCACCCTGAGCTTGTCGAAGGGCCCGTCCTGAGCCCGTCGGCCATCAGCACCAACACCATTCCATAGTTTAAGCCCAGGCTGCCCGTTCGCCCTGAACATCCCCACCCGCTCACCGGCCATCCCCACCCGCTCACCCTGAACATCCCTCACCCGCTCTCCCGGCCTTCCCCACCCGCTCACCCGGCCTTCCCCACCCGCTCACCCGTGTATCTTAAACAGGGACGTGACAGACCGCTTCGCCCCAGGTCTTTAAGACCGTAGCTCAGCAGGGTCGTCACGTCCAGCGCCCCTCGGAGCCCGAACAGTTGACTGGGCAATGAAGCCCGAATTAAGCAAGGATGGGCCAGAGGCAGGGAGAATATCTTGAAAGGAGGTAGATGAATGAAGGAAGCTCTGTTGTTCGTTGGCATCGATGTCTCCAAGGACCGCCTGGACGTGGCGGTGCGGCCTACCGGTGAGGCATGGCAGGCTTCGTATAACCCCCGGGGCATCGGCGAGTTGGTGCACCGTCTGGGGGAACTGGCGCCCCAACTGGTGGTCCTGGAAGCCACAGGTGGGATGGAAATGACCCTGGCGGGAGAACTGGCGGCATCTCAATTGGCCATAGCGGTAGTCAACCCCAGGCAGGTGCGGGACTTCGCCCGCGCTGCCGGAAAACTGGCCAAGACCGACGCCTTGGACGCCCATGCCCTGGCCCACTTTGCCGAAGCAATGCGCCCGCCCTCCAGACCCTTGCCCGACAGCGCCTCGCAGGAACTCAAGGCCCTGGTGGCCCGACGGCGCCAACTGGTGGAGATGATCACCGCAGAGAAAAACAGGGTGAGAAGCGCCCCCAACCGTATACGCCCCAAAGTTGAGGAGCACGTCTCTTGGTTGGAAGAGAGTCTGGAGGGCCTGGACCGGGAGTTGGGAGAATTCATCCGCTCCTCGCCTATGTGGAAGGACAAAGTCCAATTGCTCCGAAGCGCTCCGGGAGTGGGGCCTGTTCTCTCCATGACCCTCTTGTCCGACCTGCCGGAACTGGGGGCCTTGAACCGGGGTGAGATCGCCGCCCTGGTGGGTGTGGCGCCATTTAATCGAGACAGCGGCGCCCTGCGGGGGAAACGCCAGGTGTGGGGAGGACGCAGCCGGGTGAGAGCTGCCCTGTACATGGCGACCTTGGTGGCCACCCGATACAATCCGGTGCTGCGAAGCTTCTACCAACGCCTGTGCGAGGCTGGCAAACCCAAGAAAGTGGCCCTTACCGCCTGCATGCGCAAGCTGCTCACCATCCTCAACGTCATGGTCAAGCATAACCGCCATTGGAACCCTGCTCTTCACAATTCTTGACTTTCAAGACAGTTGCTGAGCTTGTCGAAGGGCCTATCCAGAGCCCAGTCGAATGGCCCGTCCGTTCGCCCTGAGCGAAATCGCAGGGCGAACGGACAGCCGCCCCAAACCAGCCATCCCTCCGCAGGCCGGAACCCACCGCCCAATCTTCTTGACACGCCACTAGCCCGCCGATATACTAGGACACTCAGTCGCCCTCCGGGGCGGCTTTGGCTCTTTAACAACTGAATAGTGGAAGGAAGTAAGGTTCTCATTAAAGAGAGTTTGATCCTGGCTCAGGGTGAACGCTGGCGGCGCGCCTAATGCATGCAAGTCGAGCGTGCCTTGCGGGCTTCGGCCCGTAAGGAAAGCGGCAGACGGCTGAGTAACGCGTGAGTAACCTGCCCTCCGGTGGGGTATAGCCTCGAGAAATTGATGTTAATCCCGCATGCGATCCTCCCGCCTTGGCGAGAGGATGAAAGCCTTCGGGCGCCGGAGGAGGGGCTCGCGTCCTATCAGGTTGTTGGTGGGGTAACGGCCTACCAAGCCGATGACGGGTAGCTGGTCTGAGAGGACGATCAGCCAGAGGGGGACTGAGACACGGCCCCCACTCCTACGGGAGGCAGCAGCAGGGAATTTTGGGCAATGGGCGAAAGCCTGACCCAGCGACGTCGCGTGGGGGATGAAGGCCTTAGGGCTGTAAACCCCTTTTCCAAGGAAAGAGTAAGGACGGTACCTTGGGAATAAGCTCCGGCTAACTACGTGCCAGCAGCCGCGGTAATACGTAGGGAGCGAGCGTTACCCGGAATCACTGGGCGTAAAGAGCGCGTAGGCGGCTGGATAAGTCTCTTGTGAAAGCTCCCGGCTTAACTGGGAGAGGTCAAGGGATACTATTCGGCTTGAGGGCAGTAGAGGAAGGCGGAATTCCCGGTGTAGCGGTGAAATGCGTAGATATCGGGAGGAACACCAGTGGCGAAAGCGGCCTTCTGGGCTGTGCCTGACGCTGAGGCGCGAGAGCGTGGGGAGCAAACTGGATTAGATACCCAGGTAGTCCACGCCCTAAACGATGGATGCTAGGTATAGGGGGTATCGACCCCCCCTGTGCCGCAGTTAACGCGATAAGCATCCCGCCTGGGGACTACGGCCGCAAGGCTAAAACTCAAAGGAATTGACGGGGGCCCGCACAAGCGGTGGAGCGTGTGGTTTAATTCGATGCTAAGCGAAGAACCTTACCAGGGCTTGACATGCTGGTAGTAGGAACCCGAAAGGGTGACGATCCCGGGGTAACTCGGGAAGCCTCCACAGGTGCTGCATGGTTGTCGTCAGCTCGTGCCGTGAGGTGTTGGGTTAAGTCCCGCAACGAGCGCAACCCTTGTCGCTAGTTATCTTCTCTAGCGAGACAGCCTCCCACAAGGAGGAGGAAGGTGGGGATGACGTCAAATCATCATGGCCCTTATGCCCTGGGCTACACACACGCTACAATGGCCGGTACAATGGGCTGCGAAAGCGCGAGCTGGAGCCAATCCCACCAAAGCCGGCCTCAGTTGGGATTGCAGGCTGAAACCCGCCTGCATGAACGCGGAATCGCTAGTAACCGCAGGTCAGCACACTGCGGTGAATACGTTCCCGGGCCTTGTACACACCGCCCGTCACGTCATGGAAGCCGAGAACGGTTGAAGTCGCTGAGCTAACCCGCAAGGGAAGCAGGCGCCGAGGTCGGGCTTGGTGACTGGGACGAAGTCGTAACAAGGTAGCTGTACCGGAAGGTGCGGCTGGATCACCTCCTTTCTAGGGAGCTTTGGCCATCCCCGTTGTCCGGCCTCGAGTCGGACTCGGGCCTGGCCCATCTCCTAGGTCGAACCGGCGGGTGTTCCGCTTCCAAAGCCGTCCGATTGAGCCAAAGCGCTTCGGCGCAGCTCTCGGGCTGAAGAAGCGGTCCCCTGAGAAAGTCCGCCGGACCCCCGCCACAAGCGGGGGACCTACAAACCAAGACCAACTCTTCCTTCCGCTCTTCAGCGGTTAAAGCGCCAAAACAGAGCCGGACTTAATCAGTCCGGCTTTTTGTTATACTCATATGTCCAGAGAGAAGCCATTGTCTCCAGTCACAGGGACAGGACGCGGCCAACGTCTCAAATGCCACCTTGAGGAAGACCATGATACACGGGGCTGCTGCCGAAAAAAATTTAGCGGAAATCCAGCATACTCTCAGGGCTATCCTGCCTGAACTTAATGCAGACTACGGTGTGAGCAGCCTTAGCGTCTTCGGTTCATACGCCAGGGGCGGCGAATCGGCCGACAGCGACCTTGACCTGCTGGTCGAATTCGACCACGCTCCAACTATCTTCCAGTTCACAAGACTCCAGCGTCGTTTGGCCACAGCATCGGGAAGCAAAGTTGACCTCGTCATGAGGTCTGCCCTAAAACCAAACATCGGAAAACAGATTCTACGGGAATTAGTGCCGGTTTGAGGCGAAACCGTACCTACCTGGACTATCTTTGGGACATTCTCAACTCCGCCGATGCCGCGTTGTCCTTCGTCGAGGACGTTGATTTCACAGGGTTCTCCGCAGACCGCAAAACACACTTCGCCGTGGTCCGCGCCTTGGAGATAGTTGGTGAAGCCGCCAACCAGATTCCGGACCAAGCCAAAGAGCGGTGGCCCCATATTCCCTGGCAGGACATGGCGGACATGCGCAATGTCTTGATTCACGCCTACTCCGGCGTAGATTTAGAAACAGTATGGCGCACCGTCCAAGAAGACCTGCCGCCTCTGCGTGACTCAATCAGGCAAATACTCACAGAACTGGAGGACACACCTCAAGGTTAAGCCGGACAGCCCCGCCTCACCCAAGCCCCCCAACTGTCACCCCGAGCGCCAGCGAGGGGTCTAAAATCCTTGACTCCATCACCGACAGCGAGCCCACCAACCAACGACGTCACCATCCAGCGCCACAACGGCGACAACCTCGCAGGCATGACCATCCCACACGCCAGCAAACGCTGACAACCTCCCGCAAGAAGGGCTACGGCCAACTCTTCCTTCCGCCATTCAGCGGTTAAAGCGCCACAAAAGAGCCGGACTGTTTAAGTCCGGCTTTTTGTCGCCTGCCGCGTTAAGGTATAATTGCAGAACATTTTCATTCAGGACTGTGAAGCTCTCCCAAGATGCAAACTAACGAATCTCAAACAGAAAAACATGCGCGCCTGGCCCTCCGGATGCTGGACCAAGCCAAAACGGAAATCTCTGCCGGCGACCTCACCCAGGGATCCGAAAAGCTGTGGGGCGCAACCACCCAGGCCCTCAAGTCCTATTGCGCCAGCCGCGGCATGCCCCACGGCAAATACCAACATCGCCGCCGCGCCCTCATGGACTTGGCCTTTCAGCAAGACGACCCCTTCGTGCGCTCCACCTTTGGGGTCGCCCAGTCCTGTCACTCCAACTTCTACAACGACTGGATGGAGCAGGAAGACTTGGACAGCTACCTCCCCGACATCGAGGACTTGGTTCGAATAATCCTCGACGCACGGGAGCCAACCTGACCGCTTGGCGACTTCCCAACCTGAGAAACCCATAGCATCAGCGCCTACGCCAACTCTTCCTCACGCCACCCAGCGCTTAAAGCGCCAGCAAACGACCCGGGCTGTTCAAGTCCGGCTTTTTGTTTCCAGTGACCAAACCGGTTAGGAGGGAGAATGTCCAACCTAGAGATGGATTTTCATCAGGCGATGATTCACATCTACCAAGAGGCCAAGGACTTCGACTATTTCGCCACTCGGTTTAGAATGATGGTAGAACAGCACGGCGGAGTGGGAACTGCACGTCGCCTCTTAAGTGCCGGAAATGCTCAAGAAGGTCTAAATCGGCTATGGGAACATAACCGCCTAGACTTGAGCGTCGAATACCACGTGCTTCATCCCAAGTTCCAAGAACTGTTCGATGATAATATCAAGGAAGAAGCAACAAGGCGGTTGGGCAAACTAGATTACACGGTCGACAAAGAGGGGAATCTGCTGCGTTCTTAACTCAAATTCCCACCTCGGTTCCTCATTGCCTGGGGCTACCACGGGAAGCACACTTTCAGTTGGCCCTCGCCAATCGTATCCTGACTCTATAGGTACGGAATGCAACCAAAGATGCGAATCTTCCTAATTGCCCTGTGCACGCTCACCATAGCCGTGATCGCCTGTGACCCCACTTCGACCCCTATCAGAACCCCGGCACAACCTGCGGAGCCCACTCCCGCACTTCTCTTGACTGAGGATTCTGCGATTTCAATCCTCCAATCTTATCTCCAGGAGTGCGTGCTGAGTTGGGACATAGAGTATGTGGTTTGGTTCCGGGGAGATGAACTGAAAATGCAAAGAGGTAGACCACTGCCTTCTGATCAAGCACAAAAGTGGTGGATGGATCTGGCAAGCGGAGCGACAGGAGACATCGAATGGTCAGCCCAATTCCAAGGAGTTACCAGCGCAGGCAAAGAACGGTGGGTCGTTATCGGGCCTGGATTTAGAAGAGCGGCGAGCGAACTGATAGTTGTTCCTGGAAGATGGACAGTATTCCCGGCGCAACGTGTTCCTGGCGCTTTGGATGCTCCGGCCCAACTTGCCAGTGAGGAGTATAAAAAGCCTCTGGACCCCGCCTTCGACAGAGACTGCACAGGTTATTCGAAGAGCGCGGGATATGCAAATGTCGAGTATTTCACTAAAGGTTCTTCGATGAAAGATGTGCTCAGAATCCAAGGATCTCCGGATGCCATTGAAACCATAGGGCCAGATACCTGGCGCAGGGAGACCTGGCATTATGGCAGGAGCGAAATCCGCTTTAGCTCTGAACGCGTCTCATCTTGGTATGACCGGTCAGGCAACCTGAAGGGCCTTGATTGAACAGGATTCTAGATCGCAGGAAACTATAAATCTCTCTACCACGCCGACAAAGGATCTGGCAAGAAAATTCGTTTGCACATCTACAGTTGCCACCAAGCAATTCCGTACGCACTACCAAACAATGCCGGAACTGTTAAGGCCCATTTTTCCTGAGTTGTGACCCAGCCGCGACATCCCTTCTTGCGTCGGAAAAGGTCATAGTGTCCGGCCAAGACTACCGGGGTTGAGGCGAGAATCACTAGGGATAGACCAAACAGCCTCAACGTCAGGTTCGCGTCTATATCCCCCAAGATGGGTGCTAGAAATACCCCTCCAACGAGAATGAGCATAGACAAAAACACCATGGCATCCGGGATAGGAATCCACGTGGGCTTGCCAGCCTCTTCCATCTCGAGTTCACGCTTAAGCCGCCACGCTAAGGCCGCTATCTGAAAGCCAAGTACAACCGCTGAAACAGTCCATAGGGAATACAACATATTTTCGTCATTCAAGAGAGCTTTCCTCTGCCAATCGAATCAGTCATTACCTGTGCTATCATAACAGGCACTTTGCGGCCGGTGACGGGCTTAGAGTCCCTAACAGCATGAAAGGGCTTGGCACCCTGAGCGGAGCGAACGGTCTGGGGTGTGGGGCTTGCCATTTTCCGGATTCTCCATTAGCCTACGCTTTCTCAAAATAACATTTCCATTTTGTTAGGCACTCTTAGTCGAGGAGGGTGTACTCGATGAATGACAAAGTGATCAGCAAGAACCCAGAAGTCCTCGGCGGTACACCCGTGTTCCGGGGAACTCGAGTGCCTATACGTATACTGTTCGAATACTTGGAAGACGGCTCCCCCCTCGCCGAGTTCCTTGACCACTTCCCCACGGTAAAGCGGGAACAGGCGGTAGCAGTGCTCTTGCTGGCAAAAGATAAACTCACCGGGCAGCTTAGTGAAACTGCTGCTTGACGAATCGATGCCTCGGCCCCTTGCGTCGCGCTTTCCCAGCGAACTTGAGGTCCATACCGTACAAAGCATGGGATGGGCTGGCACATCCAACGGTGATCTCCTGAAGTTGGCCGCGACCGAAGGGTTCGACGCAGTGGTAACGGTCGATCGTAATATGGAATACCAGCAAGACCCGAGTACCCTGCCGATAGCCGTAGTAGTGATGATCTCATCCAGAACGCGATTGTCTGAACTTGAACCCCTCGTTCAACCCGTTATTGATGCCCTCATGGGAGACTTGGACAAACGCGTATACCGCGTGACCCAATAGCATAGTAGACCCTCAGGGTTTCCACGCCTTTTCCCCCAACAACCCCCATGCCCCCCAACCAACCCGCCCCACATAACCCCAACGACCACTCCAGCAGGCCCATCCCCGTCTGGGTAACCTCCGTCCCCGACGGAGACTCCCTCTGGATAGTCCGCGACCCCAACGCCGTCGACTCCGAAATTCCCGTCCGGCTGTTCGGCATCGACGCCCCTGAAAGAGATCAGGACTACGGACCCGAGGCACAGCAAGCGCTCTGGCAGCTGGTATGGCGCACCAGGGGACTGCGCATGGAGGTCGTCGACGTCGACCGCTACCACCGGCTCGTCGTGCTGCTGTACCAGCAGTCCGCTGGCCGCCATCGCTCCATCAACCGCATCCTCATCGAGCAAGGACACGCCCGCTGGTACAGCCGGTTCGGCGGAGAGAATTTCGGCTTCGCCGACGCCGAAGAGCAGGCCCGGTCCAACCGTCGCGGCTTCTGGCGGAGCAGGCATCAGGTCGCCCCCTGGGACCACCGCGCCGCCCAAAGAAGACGACAGAGCCAGCCCCAGGGTTGCTTCGCGCTTCTGGCCGCCCCCAGCCTCCTGTTGCTGCTACTGATTGCCTTGCTCTTCGGCCTGCCCTGAGCTTGTCGAAGGGCCTGTCCTGAGCCGGGTTGAAGGGCGCCAATAGCCCGCCGTAGGGGTAGGCCTCGTGCCTACCCTTCTCCACACCACATCCATCCCTGTCATTGCACTTCTTCCACCTGACATCTACAGGAATGACAGGTTGGGGGAGGGGCATGGCAGGTTGAGAGGAACCTCAAGCGGCGGGGAGGCCGTCTCCTTTGGCCAAGGCTACGGCAATGCGGATGGCTTGCAGCATGCTGGTGGGGTCGGCGACGCCCTGGCCTGCGATGTCGAATGCTGTGCCGTGGTCGACGGAGGTCCTGACGAAGGGCAGGCCCAGGTTGACGGTGACGCTTTCCACAAAGCCGTAGACCTTTACCGGGATGTGGCCCTGGTCATGGAACATGGCTAGGACCACGTCGTAGAGTCCTTCAGTGGCCTGGTGGAAAATAGCGTCGGCAGGCACCGGGCCGATGGCGTCGATTCCCCGGTCCCGGGCCGCTTCCACGGCGGGAGCGATTTCATCTTCTTCTTCGCTACCCAGCAGGCCGCCGTCGCTGCCGTGGGGATTCAAGGCGGCTACGCCGATGCGGGGGTTGGCCGTGCCCCAGCCGACAAAGCTGTCGTGGGTGAGCTGCAGGAATTGGAGAATTCGGTCTTTCTTGACGTAGTCGCAGGCCAGACGGAGGGAGCGATGGGTGGTGAGGTGGACTACCCGCAGGTTCTTGGCCATAAGCATGGTGGCCACGGTTTCTGCGCCGCTAAGTTCCTGCAAGAGCTCCATGTGGCCGATGGCCCGATAGCCAGCCAGGGAGGCGGCCTCTTTGTTGAGAGGGGCCGTGGCCAGGGCCGCGACCTTGCCGTCCAGGGCCAGCCGGGCCGCCTTGGCGACCCATTCCATAGAGGCGCGTCCGCACTGGGGGCTGATTTGGCCTGGGGTGATGTGCGCGGGGTCCAGGTTTCCGGGATCCAACAGGTCAATGGCTGCGGGGTCCCGCCCGGTGTCCCGTTGGTCTTCTAAGGGATTAACCCGGAGGCGGGCGCCGGTCAGGGCGACGGCCTGCTGCATGGCGAGAGTGTTGCCAACGACCAGGGGACGGCAGGCGGCGTAGACCCGGGGATCAGAAAGGGCCCTGGCTACAACTTCAGGGCCAATGCCACAGGGATCGCCCATGGTGACGGCCACGGCGGGGCGTGTGTCTATAGTCATGGCTTGGTTTTCAGCAATGAAGTCTCAGAGAGCGGTTGGGGAGCATGGGGATTGTAGCACGGCAGGTGGTCGGGATTGCCGGAAATGGAAGCCCCCGGCTTGCGCCGGGGACTTCCGAGAGGGGTAATGGCTAGCGGCTGAACGCGTCGATCACACACCACACGTCATTCACACTTGTTCCAGCCGCAGGCCACGCACATTAAACACTGAGGCCGTGCGGAAATCTCCAACTAGCCCCAGCGCCAAGAACCATTAGACAGGACCTCTTCATTTCGCGTTAATGGCCGCTCAGGGAAATAGTGTACTAATACCCGTTTATATTCGCCGCTCCCCCATGTCAATGCTTCTGCGGGAACATCCGGAGGCCGTCGTGAATTTCGCCGCCTATCTAGAACCGGAGAGAATCCAGCTTGCATTTGCTCGCATTGCAACGCCCGACCCACCAACCATCGTCTGTGACGAGGGCTGGATCTGGGAATACCATACCGAGTACACCGTCCGTATGACCACTCCAGTTTGGAATAGGTACTGTCTCCATATCGTAGTGGTTTCCAAGCTGCCATTACGGTGGCTTCTGGCATTAGATCAACCATACGCCTGCAGGTAGCTTGCATTGAGGTTTCGTATTTTCGGCAAAGCGTCTTTAAGCTCGTAAGATTCCATCCGTTCACCCAGGCATCTTCTTCAAATGTTAGCCGAGGCATCAGAATTTCAGCGGCTAACTGGTCGCACAGAAGCTCTTCCTTATCGGCCAACCAAGAGTGGGAAAGGTGCGTCGTACCGATATCTAGGGGCGACGCTGTCTTGAGGAGAATGTGACCGATTTCGTGGGCCAACGAGAATTTCTGACGTGCCGGTGGGTCCGACTCCCTTAGGACGATGATGTAACTATCGTCTTTCGGAACCAACATTCCTGCCGAATCGAGCCGGTGCTTGGTGATTGTCTTTGCACCAAAGTTCTCGGCGATTCGACCTAACCTCTCCCACGCCGGCATGTTAATGTTTAACTCGCCAGCACTTAACCTCAGATATACGAGGTGCTCCGCTATACTTCTTAGCGACGATTCGCTTGTTGGCTTCATTTATTCACCGCGAAGAATAATCAGCAGAGCCTCAATGTCGGTGGGACTTAACGGAATATCCTAGCGTTTTGTCGCTGTTTAATCAAGTGAGACGCCGACTCCTTCAACCTCGCTTTCAACTCTGGAGTGAGTTGAAACCTTGTTTCGTTATCGTCAATCCAACGGTTAGTTTCTATCTCAGCATGACTGGATCCGTGCCTGAGAAACTTCTCTGTGACTCCGAGGGCTTCGGCCAAACGAACCACATCTTCTGCCTGCGGCTGTGTAACCGACGCCTCTATTTTGGCAACACTCTTTTCACTAAGGTCACATCTCCCTCCAAGTTGCCTTGCTGTGAGTCGCAACCCCAGCCTCAAACTTCGCACCCGGTCACCT
>CAXXWY010000028.1:0-36737 GCA_963668505.2 Dehalococcoidia bacterium
TGGTTTCCGGCTTGGGTGCAAGAGTTCAATTAAAACGCGATTGCCCTGTTTCGCAACCCACCCTTGTTGAAGCTGCCCCGGGGCGCTGATAGGATTGTTGATAGAGCCAACCTGAATTGGCAATTGCGCCGGGCCCAACCAATGCACACTTCGTTCCTTTCTCCAATTTTCTCAGTCTGCGAGCGAGTTCTTATGTCCCTTGACCTGGGCGAAACTATTATTCAGCTGGACCGGGTGTCGGAAACCCTGGGGCGAGGCCACGGCCACCGAGAGGCAAGGCTGGAAGAACTGCGGGAGGCAGCGGCCGGCGTATCTCCCGCGGAGGCGCGGCGGCTAACCTCGGAACCGGGCATACCCTTCCTGGCGGCGCAGGTTACGGACACGCTGCTGGGGGACGTGGCGCCGCCACCGCCGCCGTTGGACTGGACGGCCCTTTCCGTGGACGGTTCGCACATTGACGTGGACCGGCACCTTCCCGTGGCCTGCTACCTGCTGAATCTGGGCGGTTGCGTTCTAACCTACGGAGCAGAAGCAGATGCGCGCTTCTTCAGCCGCCCCCATCTGGCGGCCCAGGAGGAAGAGCTATACCTGCGGGGCCCGGGCAGCGCCAACCAGGAAGAGGCCATCACCGGCAACCTGCTGGGCCTGTACCGCACGGTCAGGGAGTTGACGGCCCTGTTGGAGGAGGCGCGGCAGTGCCCGGCTGACCGGCCCGCGCTGGCCCTGGTGGACGGTACCCTGGTGCTGTGGGGGTTGGCCGGACGAGGCTACCCGGAGTTTGTCCGCGACTTCATCATCAGGGACGGGCTGCTGCCGGCGCTGGACGGTTTCCGGGAACTGGCGCGGGAACGGCCCGTTACCCTGGCGGCCTACGTGTCCCTGCCTCGAACCACCGAAGTGGTGAACGCCATCCGCCGCTGCCTTTGCGACCACGACCTGGAGCGGTGCCGGCTGTCGTGCAGTTACCGCCGGGCGGAGCTGGAACCATGCAGCCGGGCCAACGATTTCCTGGATAGGGAGCTTTTCGCCGGGGAGCTGACGCCGTACCACCGCTCCCCGGTTTACAAGACCAATTCCTCGGTTCCCCGCGACCTTTACGGGCCGGAACAGCAGGTCTATTTCTACTACCTGCACGCCGGCGAGGAAATTGCCCGGGTGGAGGTTCCAAAGTGGGTAGCGGAGGACGAGATCCTGCTGGCCCTGGGCCACGGCATGATTGCGGAGCAGTGCCGCAAGGGGCAGGGCTACCCGGTGGTCATCACCGAGGCCCACGAGCAGGCGGTGGTAACGGGCCGCGACCGGCAACTCTTCCGGGACATGGTGGCGGAAACGCTGGAACGTCAGGGGCTGCCCACCTACACCTCGCAGAAGGAACGCTCCAAGCGGAGGCCGTGGATTTAGTGGCTATCTCAAAAGTCCCTTCCCCCTATGACGGGCTGAGAGGAGTATGTATTCGCAATCCGTCGTTCCCGCGCAGGCGGGAACCTCGACAGGCCGGAGTCGATCCGCCGGAGGCGGATGCCTGCGCAGGAATGACGGTTCATTTGACGACACGCCCTAATAGTTCAACAACATTGGACTGATGGACAAACCGGAAGACCGTTCGTGGTGAGCCCTTCGGCAAGCTCAGGACAGGCTTGTCGAACCATGAATGGACGGCCCTTCGACAAGCTCAGGGCGAACGGGTAAATTACCCATCAATACAAATGTACAAATGTGTTGAATTACCAGGTAGGAGGTTTCTCATGGCTGCTGGCGACGCGGTGCTTTGGGCCTTGGGCCGGAACTGGAACATGGTGGACGCGGCGGTGGCCGGCCTGGACGCGGAAACGCTGGCCCGCCAGCCGGCGCCCGAATGCAACTCCATAGCCTGGCTGCTGTGGCACATGAACCGGGTCATTGACAACTTCATCAACCAGCGGCTCCAGGAGCAGCAGTCCTTCTGGGTAAGCCAGGGGTGGAGCGACAAGTTCGGGATGGCGGAAAACGTGCGGGGAATGGGCTGGACGGCCGAGGAACTGGCCGGCTGGACTGCCCCCGACGTCGAGGCGCTGCTGGGTTACCAGGAAGTAGTCCGGCAGGCGGCAAGGGAGTACATCGGCTCGCTGACGTGGGAGGACATGGAACGGGAGGTGACCTTTCCGCCCGAAGCCGAAACCAGAGACCACACCATCGCCACCGCCCTGGGCCAACTGGTGTGGGACAACGTGGCCCACGGCGGCCAGATAGCCTACCTGCGGGGCCTGTTCCAAGGCATGGGCTGGCACCGCTAGTAGTCCACCGCTGTTGGATTTATGGGCAGGTCTCCCGTTCGCCCTGAGCTTGTCGAAGGGCCGCCCCTCCATGGTTCGACAAGCTCACCACGAACGGACTTCCTGTTTACCCATCATTCCTGTGGCAATGGACTACTAGCGCCAGATTGAAAAGGGGAAGGCTGCCAACTATAATCCAACCGAACCAGAGTTGAATCATATCCAAAATAACGGAGGGGAGATTATGCCCAGGATTAAGCACATTGCCATTCGCACCCCGGACCCGGAAAAGACCGCCCAGTTCTACGTCAACGTCTTCGGCCTGGAAGAGGTGGGCAAGGCCGGTTCCGGCCTGTACCTGTCCGACGGCTACATAAACCTGGCCATCCTGAAGTCCATTGACGAGGGCAGCGGCGAGAGCGTCCGCGACGTGGCCGGGTATGCCGGAATTGACCATCTCGGCTTCATGGTGGAAGACATGGAAGACATTCAGGCCAAGCTGGAGGCCGAGGGGGCCCGCGCGATGAACATGCGCATCAACGTGGGCGGCCACGCCGGCGCCGGCCAGGGCTACTACGAGGAAAAGTACCGGGGCCCCGACGAACAGGTTATTGACGTGTCCGGCTCCGGCTGGATTGGGACCCAGGGAAAGTCTGAATAAATCCCTGCCCCCTTGACGGGCTGACAAGGGTATGTATTCGCAATCCGTCGTTCCCGCGCAGGCGGGAACCTCGATGGGCAGGGCAATCCTTCGACAAGCTCAGGATGAGCGGATTCGCTTGTTTACATACCCCTGTTAGCCCTTGACGGGGGAAGGCCAGGATGGTGGTAAAGGCATCCCCATCGTACCTGAAAGTAAGGAGTTTCCCTCTTGGATTGCGGCTTTCGCCGCAATGACGGTGGCTTGTTCAGGGGTTCCTTAAGGGCACGTCGTCAAATGCACCGCGTAGTTACCGCTCCGTCAGGAATTTTGGCCTAGCCTGTCGAGGTTCCCGCCTGCGCGGGAACGACGGTATGGGGGAATCGGACGCTTTCGCCTTCAATTTGACGACAGCCACTAAATTCATCCAGGAAACGTAAATCGCCGGAACCAATTGGGGCGCGCCTGGCCGGCAACCTGGCCAGGCGCGCCCCGATGACTGGCAAGGAAGGGAGCAGGGGTTAGTTTGGATACCGGCGTTACTGCGTGGATGTTGACCTCCACCGCTTTTGTCTTGTTTATGACCCTCCCGGGCCTGGCGATGTTCTACAGCGGGATGGTGCGGGCCCAATCGGTGCTGTCGGTGGTGATTCAGTGCTTCACCATATCCGCCATCGCCAGCCTGCTGTGGTTCGTGGTCGGTTACAGCCTGGCCTTTGGCGACACCGTCGGCTGGTTCATCGGAATGCCCGACAAGGCCTTCTTCTATGGCATTGACCACGAACACCTGAGAGGCGACATGCCGGAGATAGTGTTCGTCATCTTCCAGATGACGTTCGCTATCATCGCGCCGGCAATCATTGTTGGCGCGTACACCGAGCGGATGAAATTCACGGCGATTCTCTTTTTCAGCGCCGCCTGGCACCTGCTGGTCTATGCGCCCATCTGCCACTGGGTCTGGGGCGATGGCTGGTTGAACCAACTGGGGTTAATGGACTTCGCCGGCGGCGTGGTGCTTCATGCCAACGTGGGGGTGGCGGCCCTGGTGGCCGCGATGTACGTGGGCAAACGGCTAACCTTCCCCCACGAACTGGTTCCGGCGCACAACCCCGGCCTGGCGGCGGCCGGCGCGGGTATGCTTTGGGTGGGCTGGTTCGGGTTTAACGGGGGCAGTGAACTGGCCGCCAACGGCGAGGCGGGCATGGCCATCGCCGTAACCCACATATCCGCCAGCGCCGGCCTGCTGACCTGGACCTTTCTGGACTGGATAAAGCACCGCCGTCCAACCCTGATCGGGGCCATAATCGGCGCCGTGGCCGGCCTGGCGGCGGTTACCCCGGCTTCCGGCTACATCGGCCCCATTGGCGGCATGATACTGGGCATAACGGCCAGCGTCGTCTGTTTCTTTGCCGTCGGCATTGTCAAGTGGAAGCTGCTGATTGACGATTCTCTGGACGTTTTTGCCGTCCACGGTCTGGGGGGCATCATCGGCACCTTGCTGATTCCTTTGCTCGCCCACCCGTTTCTGGATGGCGAAGGGCTTTTGGTGCCGGGCCGCTCGGTGTTGACCCAGCTTGGGGTGCAGGCGCTGGGCGTGCTGGCCTCCATGGCTTGGGCCGGAATCTTTACTTATCTCATCCTCAAGGTACTCGACCTGGCCCTGCGCAAGGTGCGGGTTGACCCGTTGGACGAAACGGTGGGCCTGGATGTGGCAATTCACGGCGAAAGAGGATATGATTTGTAGCCGGGAACCAAAAGCGAAAGGCCGGCGCGCCCGGCAGCTTTTGGGCTTCTGCGTACTATCCTGCCGGGGCTTTAGCCCATGTCCGCCTTTCATGTCCGTCACACGGGAACAGCGCCCCAAGGTAACTGTTCAGAGTTAGGCAGCAACTGTACGAGGAGGACGTCAGTCCGGCAAAAGCCGGAGTCCAAGCCCGCGGATGTGGATACCGGCTTTCGCCGGTATGACGGTACTTTATGGCGGTTCTCTACGACGGTTCTTGTGTAAAAGTTTTTTTCAGACGTAAACAGCAGCCCCGGAGGGTTTGTTGTATCCGAAACTATAGGGTATTATTGTAAACGGGTTTTCGATGCCCCTCCCGCTGCCGGACGGCGGGACGGCTCCGCTGCTTATAACCGTACCAGACTTTCAGTTTTCTAGGAGGCTACCAGAATGAAGTTGGAATCTCGCCGGGAAGGAACTGCCCTGGTATTGAAATCCGATGGCGAGGTGCGGGTGGATGGCACCAATGCCAGCGAGTTTCAGGATGCCGTCAAATCCGAAATCAGCGAAACTGACCGGGTCGTCGTGCTGGATATGCAAGATGTCACCTACATGAGCAGCGCGGGCCTCCGGGTGGTGCTGCTCATCGTCAAGGACCTGAAGCGTCAGGGAGGTGAATTGGCGGTTTGCTCGCTGCGCGACCAGGTCAAGGAAGTATTCGTCATCAGCGGCTTTGACAAGATGATCCCGATTCGCGATTCGCTGGACTCGGCCATCGTCGCACTGAGCTAGTTAGCCAACAACATTGGAATGATGGGTAAACTGGAAGTCCGTTCGTGGTGAGCTTGTCGAACCATGAATGGACGGCCCTTCGACAAGCTCAGGGCGAACGGATAAATTACCCATCAATTCAAAGCTGTTAGACTACTAGTGAGCCATCGCTACAGAAATGATGGATGCGCCGGAAACCCGGACGGGTACGCCGGATATCCGGGCGGGTACATCGGACATCCGTTCGTGGTGAGCTTGTCGAACCATGAATGGCCGGCCATTCTAACGGCTCAGGGCAGACGGGAGACTTGCCCAACCCGTCGTTGCCGCGTTGGGGAAAGTTTCCGTGTCTTGACGTGTAGGCCCCTGCCTTCGCTGGAATGGCGATTCAGCGAATCAACCATCATTTCAGAGACGTTGCGGCGCCGGATGCAGGCGCGGCAAGGCCGGCGACCGGGGCCGGCCTTGAGAGCGCTCAGATGTGAGCCGCAGGTTCAGCCGGATTTGGCGATTCAGATTGTGGAGCTAAGGGAAGTGATGCGCGAGGCATTCAAGATTTTAGTGGTGGACGATGAACCGGACCTGGAACCGCTGGTCCTGCAGCGCATGAGGCGGCGTATTCGGTCTGGGCAATATTCCTTTGTCTTCGCGCAGAATGGCGTGGAAGCGCTGGACGTGCTGCGCCAGGAAGATGACATAGACATGGTAATCTCCGACATCAATATGCCGCAGATGGACGGGCTTACCCTGCTGGAACAGATTCCCAAGGTTGACCCCAACGTGCGCTCCATCATCATATCCGCCTACGGAGACATGAAGAACATCCGCACCGCCATGAACCGCGGGGCCTTTGACTTCGTTACCAAGCCGCTGGACTTTGATGACCTCCAGATAACCATAGACCGTACCCTGGCTCACTTGGTGGAGTGGCGGGAAGCCCTCTCCTCCAGGGACCGCCTGGTGAGCCTGGAAAACGAACTGAACGTTGCCAGCAAGATACAGCAGTCCATTCTGCCCACCGAGTTCCCCGAAGAAGCCGACTTCGCGACCTACGCCAGCATGGAGCCGGCCAAGGAAGTGGGCGGCGACTTCTACGACATAATCCAACTGGAGCAGGGGAGGGTTGGCGTCGCCATTGCCGACGTTTCCGACAAGGGTGTCGCGGCGGCCCTGTTCATGATGTCCAGCCGCACGCTGCTGAAGGGCGCGGCCATCGGCAAGTACGAGCCCGGCGAGGTGCTGAAGGAGGTCAACGACCTGCTTTGCGAGGGCAACGAGGCCATGATGTTCGTTACCCTCCTTTACGCCGTCTATGACCGCAACACGGGGAAGATGACCTACGCCAACGGCGGGCATACCACCCCCTACGTCCGGCGCTCCAGCGGGGAAATCATTGCCCTGCCCCTGACCGGCGGGGTGGCCCTGGGAGTGATGGAAGACCTGGACTACGCCCAGGACACCTTCGACCTTCTTCCCGGGGATACGGTATTCCTCTACTCCGACGGGGTCTCCGAGGCTATGAACCGGGATGGCGAAGAGTTCGGCCTGGAGCGGATGGCGCAAGTTCTGGTAGATAACGCCACGCAAGACCCCAAGGTGGTCAACGAGGCCATGTTCGAGGCGGTCAGGGCCTTTGCCGGTGATACTCCCCAATCGGATGACATCACCTGCCTGACCCTTTGCCGCAGGGAGAAGACCTAATGAGCGCCAAGCTGGACCTTAAGGTGGAGAACCGGGTCGAGGAATTGCAGCGCATCTTCGATTCGGTCGAAAAGCTGGCTGAAGAGGAGGGCTGGCCTCCGGCCCTTACCTACAAGACGAGCCTGGTGCTCGAAGAGTTTGGCCTCAACATCATGAAGTACGGTTACGATGCCGGAGTCCATACTTTTGACATAAGCCTGACTTCCGGCGCCGACACCGTTACCATTGAGTTCGTGGATGATGGCAAGCCTTTCAATCCCCTGAAAGACGCCAAGGACCCCGTGTTGGAAGGCGAAGCCGAGGATCGGCCCATCGGCGGTCTGGGCATTTACTTCGTAATGGAAATGACGGAAGATTTCCAATATCGGAGGGAAAACTCCAGAAACCACTCCACCATGAAAATCCGCAAGGCCGACTGAATCGCCCTCCATTTTCCAGGCAGACTATGAAAGGTAAGCCGGCTCCACTCGTCTTTCTCCTCTTGGCCCTGGCGTTGTTGCTGGGCCCGGCCCTTGTTGCATGCGGCGTCAGTTCCGACGAATTGCCCGCCACTCCGACTTCCATCCCCACGGCTCCCGAATCGGGCGGCGGCAGCTTGTCCCTTAACCCCGGCGTAACTGACAACGCGATTTTGTTCGGCCAATCTGCCGTCTTCAGCGGCCCGGCTTGGGAACTGGGCACCAACATGCAGTTGGGAATCATGTCCGCCTTCAAGGAAGCCAACGAAGCCGGCGGAGTCCACGGACGCCGATTGGAACTGGTGGCCCTGGATGACGGGTATGAACCGGAAGCCGCCATAGCCAATACTTTTGAACTTATCGAGAAAGACCGGGTGTTCGCCTTAATCGGCGCGGTGGGCACCCCCACTTCCCGCTCCGCGGTACCGGTAGCGCACGAGGCCGATGTCCCCCTACATCGCTCCCTTCACCGGCGCCGCCTTCCTCCGAGAGAGCAAATGGCGGAACGTGATAAACCTCCGGGCATCGTACAACCAGGAAACCGAAGAAATGGTGGCCCGCCTTACCGAAGACCTGGGAATAGACCGCATCGCCGTCCTGTACCAGGACGACTCCTTCGGGCTGGCCGGCCTCAACGGGGCCACGCGGGCTCTGGAGAGGCGGGATATGGAGCCCATTTCGGTGGGATACTACCCCCGCAATACGCTGGCAGTGAAGTCGGCCCTGCTCAAGCTGCGGGATGCCGAACCGCAGGCGGTGATTATGGTGGGGGCCTACCAGCCGGTAGCCACCTTCATCAACTGGGCCAGGCGCATTGGCATGGAAGACGCGGTGTTCATCACCATTTCCTTCGTGGGCAGCAATGCCCTCGCCAACCATCTGGGCAAGGACGGCGAAAATGTCTTCGTGACCCAGGTGGTGCCCTTTCCCACCGACGATTCTATTCCCATCGTGCAGTCCTATCTGAACGCGTTGGATTCCTACTCAATGGAGGCAAGCCCGGGCTGGGTTTCCCTGGAAGGATACCTGGCCGGCCGGCTGGCCATCGAGGCCCTGCGGGCCTGCGGCCGGGACAACGTTACGCGAGAGTGCTTTTACGATTCCATAAACAGTTTCGAGGCCCTGCGGTTGGACGAGTTTGAACTGAAATTCGGTTTTGCCGACAACCAGGGGTCTGACAAGGTATTTCTGACGGTTATTGGTCCCGATGGCAATTACCGGGCAATCGAAAATATGCGAGAAGTCTATCCATGATAGATGAATCGAAAACGACGGCGGAGCCGGAAGGTTCGGAAGACAAGGAAGTTGCGGTAACTCCGGTTGACCGCGCGCCGCCGGAAGTACCGGAGATTACCCGGCCGGCGGCCGGCGGCGGCGTGCTGGCCTCCATACGGGCCTTTGTGGCGGGCCTGGCGCCGCGTTTGAGCCGGAGCCACCGCAAAATTTCCACCCAGCTTTACGTCGCCTTTGCGGTCATCGTCGCCCTGACCCTGCTGGCCACGTTGGTGGGCTGGTATTCCTTCGACCGGGTGGCCACGGCCCAGCGGCACGTCAACGACGAGAGCATACCGGAGATGGTGGCGGCCTTCGAGGTGGCCCAGTACAGCAGCAGCCTAGTTACCGCCGCCCCCAGGATTGTTACCGCCCAGACGGTGCCCGAACTGGACGAGGTTTACGCCAACGTCATTGCCGGTTCCAGCAACGCCCTGGAAACTGAACTCTCAGCGCTGGAGATCGCTTCCGCAGAATCGGGTTCCGAGCCGGCCCGTGTTTCCTTTATGGATATCCGGCAGGACGCTCACTTACTGACGGACAACATCAAGACGATACGCAACCAGCGCACCGAACTGATAGTCCAGGCGGAAAAGCGGGAGAGGCTTCGGGAGAACCTGGCGGAAGTTCGCCGTAACCTGGAGGTGGGCCTGGTGGAAGCGCTGGACGACCAGCTTTTCTACGTATCCACCGGGTACCGGGAAATTGACGTGCCCGCAGACCCGCGGCCAGTCCACACTTCCGCCGAGGAGCTTGACAAGTACCGCATCCTGTCCGAACTGCAAGTGGATGCCAACATCGCCACGGAGCTTCTGGGCAACGCCTTCACCGTGTCGGAGCCGGCATCGCTGGAACCGCTGCGGGAACGGTTTGAGGCGGCCATGAAGCGCATCAGGTTCAACCTGGACTCGCTGGAAGGCGCCGAAATTCATGGGGACCTGGCCGCAACTTTTCAGCGGCTGGAAGCCTTGGGCAGCACCGAGGGTACCGGCTTCCACCAGTTGGCCGAGGAACTGCGGCTGGCCCAGCGGCAGACGGAACTGCTGGAAGGCAATCAGGAGGCCGCCGTGAACCTGGTGGGAGATGTGGATGAACTGGTGGGCGCCGCCCGGGGCAGCGCGCAGGATGCCACTGAAGCATCCCTCCAGGCCATATTGACCGGCCGCACCATCCTGCTGGTCATCAGCTTGGCCAGCGTAGTTGTGGCCGCGCTGGTGGCCTGGCTGCTGGTGGGCCGGGTGCTGCTACGGCGTATTGGCATGGTGTCGGCGTGGATGCGGCGCATGGCCGCCGGCGACCTGCAAGCCCAGGTGGACGTGGGCGGCCACGACGAGGTGGCCGACATGGCCGCCGCCGTGGAGGTTTTCCGGCAGCACGCCCTGGAGGTCCAGCGGTTGAACCTGGTGGAACTGCTGGCCAGCGACCTTCAGGAAAAGAACGACGAGTTGCAGGCGGCCTTTGGGGAACTGCGCCGGGCCCAAGACCAGATTGCCGCCCAGCAGAAGCTGGCCAGCCTGGGCGAGTTGACCGCCGGCGTGGCCCACGAAATCAGAAACCCCCTCAACTTCGTCAAGAACTTCTCCGAATCCTCTGCGGAACTGCTGACTGAATTGCAGGAAGTGCTGGATGAAATAGGAGATGACCTGCCGGAGGAGCAGAAGGGGCTGATACAGGAAATTTCCGACGACCTGAACGACAACATGGAACGCATTCGCAACCACGGCGACCGCGCCAACAGCATCGTCCACGGTATGCTGATGATGAGCCGGGGCGGTGGCGACTTTCAGACTGCGGACATCAACCGCCTGGTGGACGAAAACTCCCGCCTGGCCTTCCACAGCGCCCGAGCCACCGACGCCGATTTCCAGTTGGACTTGCAGTTCGACCTGGACCCCAACGTGGGGGAGTTGGAAGTCATTCCCCAAGACCTGGGGCGCGTGTTCCTCAACATGGTCAGCAACTCCTGCTATGCCACCAACGAAAAGCGCGTGAACCTGCTGGAAAATGGGGTGTCTTATGCGCCGGAGCTTCGCCTCACCACCCGCCGCCTGGATGAAAGTATAGAAATCAGCATACGGGATAACGGCGATGGCATGCCCGAAGACGTGATTGAGAAGATATTCAATCCCTTCTTCACCACCAAGCCCACCGACCAGGGGACGGGTTTGGGGCTGGCCATTTCCAGCGACATAGTGCGTGCCCACGGCGGGCTTATCCGCGTGAACTCGGAGCCGGGGCAGTTCACCGATATGCTGGTCGAGCTTCCCCTGGTCCGCCCGGTGGTGAGAGTGGATGCAGAGCATATTGAAGGGGAAACGGCGGAAGAAGGAATGGAGGAAGAGGCCGAAGAACTGGAAGAAGAACAGGAACGGGAAGTGGCGGTGGAGTCGTAGCCCTGCCGGGACTGCCAAGAAACCGAGAAGACCTACCTCTGGCCGCTCATCCTGAACTTGTCGAAGGATGAGCGGCCCTGCTTTTCCTTCCGGGCATTGCTGCTTGCGGATACGTTGCCCCGCTATTGACGGTGGGAATAAGTAAACATAATATGGCAACAAAGGCCATATTTATTCCAGGCATGTCGTCAGATTGAAGGTAGAAGTCTCCGGGCGTCCCATTTCGTCGTTCCCGCGAAGGCGGGAACCTCGACAGGCCGGAGTCGATCCGCCTGAGGCGGATGCCTGCGCAGGAATGACGGTGCATTTGACGACACGCCCTGACGCAGTGCGGGCCGATAATTCCATGGGGTTTGCGGTGGCGGCATGAATTTCGAGTCCTACATCAGCTTGCTGTTCCCCAACGGGCTGGATTTTTACCGGGCCCTGGACCTGCTGTTCAACGTGGGCGTGTACCTTGGCGGAATCTGCCTGTACGCGGTCTTTATCTTCCACTTCTACCGCTTCCTGGCGTCGCGGGACATGTTCACCTTCGACCTTTCCCGCTACGAAGAATCGAGGTACCGGGCGCTCCGGGGAATCCTTCACTTCGTGCTGTACATCTTCAAGTACATCGTGGTATTCCCCTTCTTTGCCTTCTTCTGGCTGGCCGTATTGACCGCCATCCTGGCCTTCCTCTCCAAGGACCGCTCCTTCCAGGAAGTGTTCCTGGTTGCCCTGGCCGTGGTCAGCGCCATACGGGTAACGGCCTACTACCACGAAGACCTGTCGCGCGACCTGGCGAAGATTCTGCCCTTCGCCGTGCTGGGCATCTTCATCATTGACGCTTCCTTCTTCACCGTGGAAGAGTCGCTGGCGGTGCTGCGGGAAGCCCGCAACAACAGCGAAACCATCTTCTACTACTTCGTCTTCCTGGTGTCGCTGGAGTTCCTCCTCCGCATCGTCCTGGGGTACGTCTTCCTGGCAATAGCAAGACGCCGGAGTGTGCTGGCGCCCCGGGAAGAGGAAGCTGAAGCAGCGCAAGAGGATGAGGAGGCCGGGGCCGACGAAGACGGCGAGAAGGCAGCGCAAGCGGACAAGGAAACCAGTGAAGGGAACCAGGAAGCGGGCCAAGAAGAGGAAACCGCAAAACCGGAGGCCCCCGCACCGGCCCCGGCGGACTAACCGGCTCTTCCTTCGACAAGCCCAGGATGACCCTTCGACAAGCTCAGGGCGAACGGGGTTTGATTTTCCACGAAGGGCACGAAGGTCCACGAAGAATATAGACCGTCATTCCGGTGGCAACCGGAATCCATTGGCTTGGGGGGTGTGGGTTCCGGCCTTCGCTGGAATGACGGGGTAGGCATCATTCCCACTTGGTGAGTGAACCTCCTTTGCGGTATAATGACGGCAGAACCTTGCCACGCACAGCAGGGGCCGGCTGGCCCAACAGAGGTCCGACATGACCACGAAACAACCGGAGAAAACCGGAGAGGAGCATCCACGGCGATTCGTACTGCCTGACCCGCCGAAACGCACGGATATGACCAGCTTTCGACAACTTACCTTTAGCGGCAATGCCCATTACCTGGCCCTCCACCTGGGCAGCCCGGAAACCACCATTATCACCGGCGAAATGTTCTTGATTCGCGCGCCCGGCGCCCCGGCCCGGGAGCGCATGGCCCCCGACCTGATGATTGCCTTCAATACCGACCCGGCAGCGTTAATCGCCAGCAACGGCTACATTATCTCCGAGCAACGGAAGCCGCCGGACTTCGTGCTGGAGATAGCATCCCGCAAGACCGCCGGCAACGACGTTGGGGAGAAGAGAGGGGGGTACGCGGCCCTGGGCATTCCCGAATACTGGCGTTTTGACGAGACCGGCGCTTTTCACGGCGCTCGGCTGGGCGGCGACAGGTTGGTGGACGGGGAATATCAGCCCATTCCCATTGAAACGCTGGAAGGTGGGGCGTTGCAGGGCTACAGCCCGGTCTTGGACGTGCACCTGAGGTGGGAAGCTGGAAAACTGTTTTGGTGCAACCCGTCAACCGGCCGGCATATTGACACTTTCCAGACAGAACGGGACGCCCGCTTGCGGGAACGGGAGTTCCTGGAAGCCCAATTAGAGGAGGAGCGCCGGGCCCGCCGCCAACTGGAAGAACAACTGCGCCAGCGAGAGCAGGGCGGGTAGGGTTTCTTTATCAACGAAGGTTCACGAAGAATATAGCCCGTCATTCCGGTGGCAACCGGAATCCATTGGCTTGGGGGTGTGGGTTCCGGCTTTCGCCGGAATGACGAGGTTGGCCCTTCGACAGGCTCAGGGTGAGCGGCAGGAAAGGGGGCGACCGCAACCGGTCGCCCCCTTTCTTGCCAACCCGGGTTGCCCCGTCTACTCGGCGGTGGTGGCGGGTTCGGGAGCCGGGGCGTGTCCCAGGGCCTCAAGAATGCCTTCCAGGCGGGCCTGCCGCTCCCGCACCTGGACCAGCCCGCTCCTTACGTCTCGCAGGTCTTCACGGACTTCCGCGTGCTTGAGGTTTATGTTGGCTTCCAGCTTTGCTATGTTCTCTTTGAGGCCGGCTTCCAGCTTTGCCATGTCCTCTTTGTGGCTAGCGTCCATGCTTGCCATATCGGCCCTGATGCCGGCTTCCATCCGCACCATGTCACCTTTCAATCCGGTTTCCATCCGCACTATGTCGGCCTTCAACTCATCCTTCATCCGGTCCATTCGGCGCAGGAAGAAAAGCATGAAGCCTACGACGGCTATCAGGACTGCGATATTGGCGGCCAGTTCCAGGCCCATGGCGTACTCCTGAGATTTTCGATCGTCCCCAATTATCAAGGTTAACGTGCTTCCGGTCAAGGATGACGTTGTTTTTCCACGAAGGGCACGAAGGTTCACTAATGGAAATAAGCCGAAATTATTCGTGCCCGTTCGTGTACATTCGTGGATGAGAGAAAGAAGGAACGGGGGCGACCGCTGCCGGCCGCCCCCTTCGCTCTTTGCCGAAAGGCAGTAGCTTGGCTACTTCTCGGCTGCGAATATCTCCGCCCTTATGGCTGGGGAGTTTTGCCAGACGCTCACGCTCCAGGCGCTGCTTGAATCCTGAAACCATGCTGTGTTTTCGATGCTCCAGCCGAATCCCGACGGAGTATTCGTCTCATCGTCGGATTCTGTCGTTCCAATCGAGTATGAGGAGTTGCCGCCACTGAAGTCCTTTTCCACCGCGACCAGGTAGTATTCCGTGCTTGCGGCAAGGTCGCAACCGGTATCAGGGGCGGTCGCCGTGTGATCCTCGCCTGGGTCTTCGGGTTTAACGAGGCTCAGTGTGCAAATCTCGTTGCTGTTGTTGGGTCCACCGGCTTGCACTTTCCCCAGAATCTTCAATGTGATTCCCGGGGCCCTCTTGTTGCTTACCGTTGTTACATTGATGGTGATGCTGGGCACGCTGTAGCCTGCTGTGTGGCTGCCTGTCGTGAAGCTGGTAGCTCGTCCGTATCGGATGCCCATTCCACTATCGTCCGCCGTTTCGCCCAGGTTGGAAACGGATGAGAAGGTGGTGAACGCCGACGCCTTCGCCAACTTGTTTGCCGTCGTGCAAGCGCTGTCGCTATACGCCTCGTAAGTGTAGCTCGTGTTCGGGCTGAGGCCGGTGAGGTCCTTCGTCTTCGTGCCCGCGTCGACGGGTCCCTGGCAGGTGTTATCCGGCGCCGCGTCGGCCTTGTAGTACCAGTTTCCGCTGTAGTTGACGATGTTCAGCGTCGCCGTCGTCGCGCCGATGTTCGAACTGGTCAGCGAGACTTTGGGCGCGAAGACTATCTCCGCTCTGTTCCAGTCGCCCCAGGACGCCCAGTTAGTGCCTGAGAGGTAATGACCGGACTCGACTTCCCAGCCGTTGTCCGACGGCAATCGCGTCTGGACCTCTGTTCCCGCCCATGACCAGTAGTAACCGGCCGTGCCGGTCCTGGTCGCCACAATGAAGTAGGTCTTGCCGGGATCGAGTTCGCAGTCAGATCCTGAGCAGGTGAAGGTCGTGTTGGTGTACGAACCGCTCGTCGGGGCGTTTCCCGAGAGGGTCGCCTCAACCGTATCGGACGGGCGCTTGTTGGTATTGTACGTGCCTCCGCCGTGCATTTCGCGGAGCGTTACCGTCAGGCCACCGGAACCGCCTCGGAAGCTCATCGGCATAGTGACGCTCTTGAGAACATATCCGCTTGTGGCGGCGGTGCCGGTGGTGAAGGCGACCGCCTGCGAAGGTAGGGTGTTGTTGATGTTCGAGTCTCCGCTATGTGTGCTACCCAGATTGGAGACGGAGGAGAGCGTGGTAAAGCCCGTCGCCGACGCCAACTCATTAGCCGTCGTGCACGCGCTGTCGCTGTAGGCCGCGTAGTCGTATGTGACGTTCGCGGTGAGGCCGGTGAGGTCCTTCGTGCTGGTGCCTGCGTTCACCGGGCCCTTACAGGTGTTGTCGGGCGCGGCGTTGGCCTTGTAGTACCAGGCGTTGGAGTGGTTGGCGATGGTTAGCCTTGCCGTCGTTACGCCGACGTTGGAGACGGTCAGCGTAACGGGTTTGGGGTAGACCAGCGGCACGAACATGTCGGCGTCGCCCCACTGGTTCTTGCTGGTAATCTTGATGTCCAAAATGCTGGTATTGTCGAGAGAGGACCAGTTGTACGTGCCGCCGGACTTGGTGATGGTGACGCTGTGGCTGGCGGCGGTGTCGTCCTGGCCCGTCAAGGTGGCGCAGAGAGTGTAGCTCGGAGTCGCGCCGGCGGTGTGGGTGTCGCAATAGACTTGGTAGCCGGTGGTCCAGATGTTGGGCGTCCACGACAACGCTATCTGGTTGTCCGTGCGCACAGTCGTCAAGTTGAACAGCCATCCCATGACGGGACGGATGTCCTCTGACCGCTTCCAATCGCTGGCATCGGCCGGGGTACTGGTCACGGCCCGCACCGCCACCAGGTAGGTCCGGATATTTGACAAATCTCCGAGTGGGTGGCGGTCAACGGTCAGACTGGTAGCGGAGGTCGTGCTGCCGCACTGCCACCAGCTCCAGCCTCCGCTGTGCGAGCAGGTCACGTTGTAGCCGCTGGCGCCCGTTACGGCGGCCCAGCTGACGTACAGTTTCTCATCGCGTGAGTCGTTGTCCCGGGTTACCGTGATAGTCGCCGGCGCGGCGAGTTGGCTCTGTCCCTGTACCGACTGAGCGGATGCGCCGCTTTGCTGGACGGTGGTCAGCCAGGCGGCCGGCGGCATCCGCCGCTTCGTCGTCCACGCGCTTTGGCTCTGGGCATTGCGGGCGCGCACCCCGATTTGCTCAATGGCCTCGTCCGCATTGGCCACGTTCACCGTCGTCGCGCTCACGTTGGAGTGCTCCATCGTCCACGTGACGCCATCCTCGCTGCTGCGCACATCGTAGCCCGTGGCCCCGCTCACCGCATCCCAGGATATGACCAGGACGCCGCTGCCGGGGGTTACGCTGAGGTTGGACGGTGCATCCAGCGCCTTGGGCGTAGCTACAACGTACCAGGGCGCGGACCGGGGCGCCGGCTTGCTTTCGCCGGCGGCGTTGACGGCGCGCAGCTTGAAGCGGTATTCCTTGCCGTTGGCGACGCCGCCGATGGTATAAGAGGTGGTGTTGGCATTGCCGTTGGGCACGTCCCACCACTGGCCCCAGCCGGACAGCTTGCCGGTAGAGGTGTTGGTGTGGTTTATCTGGAACTGGTAGCCGGTTACCGACGCGTCGCCGGGATTGTTCCAGGCCAGGGTAATGGTCTGGTCTCCGCCGGTGGCGCTAACGCCGGTGGGCGCGGACGGGGCACTGGCCGGCTGCGGCGTAGGCGTGGCGGTCGGCTCCGGTTCCGGGGTGGCAGTAGGCGCCGGAGTAGCGGTCGGTTCCGGTTCCGGCGTAGGCGTGGCGGTAGGCTCAGGTTCCGGCGTGGGTGTCGCCGTAGGCTCCGGTTGCGGAGTGGGTGTAGCGGTCGGGTCCGGTTTCGGGGTGGGCGTAGGAGTTGGGGTAGGCTGCGGCGGGGTATAAGGCCCGGCCTGCGGGGAATTGCGCCAGCCGCCCCAGCCGTAATCGTTGCCGGCCCGGACGCCGACCATGTAGGACTTGGAATTATCGGCGTTGAAGGTAAGAGTATTGGTTTGGATGTTGGTGTGGCCGTTCACCGGGGCGTGCCAACTGCTGCCGCCGTCGGTGGTGTAGGTAACATGGTATTTGGAGGCCCCGCTGACCGCCGGCCAGTCGGCGGTAACCGTGCCGTCGGCCCGGGTCAGGGACACCGAGGACGGCGTGCCCGGGGCGGAATTAGCCTCTAAAAGACGGGGGGGGGGGGGGGGGGGGGGGGGGGGGGGTAAATTGAAAGGGCGACGAACAGCAGGGCCAGCAGCCCGGCAGCGGCCAGGGAAAAGAGGGCAAAGCGGTTCAGGCGTGAAGGATGCAGCGAAGCCATCGTTAAGCCTCCGGTGTTTCAGGCGGCGGAATCGCCAAAAGTTCCCGTGATTCAACCTTTCGGACAACCGCCACCTATTGTACCACATGATATTACAATCGTGTTATCATACATTGTAATGCCAAATTATAACTAGCTCATATTATTAACACTCTTAAGGGCAGAGTCTCCTTATATTTGAATGAACACGAGCATTCATCAATGGCAGTAAGCTAATAAATTAGTGATAATGCATGTCTATTTGTGGATGAATAGGGACAGAAGGTGATTCAGGGGGGAGGGGGGAAGGGACTTTGATTCGTCATTCCGGTGGCAACCGGAATCCATTGGGCTGGGGGTGTGGATTCCGGCTTTCGCCGGAATGACGGGGTTTCCCCAAAGTCTGATATGTTGTAGCCCGGTTCTCCCCGCTTTCTCCAGTGGCTATAACCACCCCTTTGGGCTATACTGTAGGAAATCCTGGTTTTCAGCTCCCGGAGGCCCCATCACGCAGAGCAACTCCGATTCTGAATCCTCTTCAATCACCCCGGCTGCTGACACAGAGTGTAGGGGCGGGTTTCAAACCCGCCCCTACGACGCAACTAGCACAACGGACTCACCGGCCTCGGGCCCTCCGGCGGGGGATGCCGCCAGGCCCCCCAGGAGTCGCGGGCGTCCCCCCGGCGCCCCGTTCAACTTCCGGTACACCTTCAGTTCCCTGTCCAACCGCGACTTCCGTATCCTCTGGTTCGCCATGCTGCTGCTGATGGGCGCCATGCAGATGCAGATGATTGCCCGGGGGTACTTGACCTATGACCTGACCGGCTCGCCGGCGTTGCTGGGTATCGTTTCCGCCGGGTTCGCCCTGCCTATGCTGATGCTGGCCCTGTTCGGAGGCGCCATCGCCGACCGCTTGCAGCGGAAGCGAATCATCCAGTTGGGCCAGACCGGCGCCGGTCTCATCGCCCTGTTCGTTGCCGTCTCCATCAGCGCCGGCACGGTGACCTGGTACCACCTGCTGGCCGCCTCGATGATGCAGGGAGCGGTCTTTTCCTTCTTCATGCCCGCGCGCCAGGCCCTCATTCCCCAACTGGTGGGCCAGAACCAGTTGACCAACGCCATGGCCCTGGACGCCATGGGCATGAGCGCCACCACCCTGCTGGCTCCCGCCATAGCCGGTTTTCTCTACAATGCCATCCAACCCGACGGCGTCTATTACGTGGTAACAGCGATGTGCGCCGGTGGCGTCGTCCTGACGGGCTTTATGCGCAGTCCCACCGGCGTGACCGGCACGGGAAGGTCGGGGGTATTGCGGGACATTGGCGCCGGCCTGTCCTACATCCGGGGCAATTCCCTGGTGCTGGCGCTGCTGGTCATGGGGCTGATTTCAACGGTGCTGGCCATGCCCTTCCGCTTCCTGATGCCCATATTCATCGTGGACATTTACCACCTGGGGCCGGAGGCTATGGGGCTGATGACCAGCTTCATGGGCCTGGGAACGCTGGGCGGCTCCCTGTTCATAGCGGCCATGGGCAACTGGCAGCGGGGGCGCATTCTCATTGCCAGCTCCTTCCTCAGCGGCGCTGCCCTGCTGCTGGTGGCGGCGCTGCCCTTCTACGTCGTTGCCCTGGGGCTGATGGTCCTGCTGGGGGTGGGCGACGCCGGCCGCCGTTCGCTGAACCAATCGCTGATAATGGAAGTGTCCGATGACCAGTACCGCGCCCGGGTGATGAGCGTCTTTATGACCAACTTCGCGCTGATACCCCTGGGGGTGCTGCCGGCCGGCCTGGCGGCCCAGTTCCTGGGAGGACAGCTATCGGTGGGCATCCTGGCCGGTCTGCTCATCGGCTTGACCGCTATAATACTGGTAACCCAGCGGGGGCTGCGGAACCTGCGCTAGAATAGACTGCGAATTCAAACATGGATATACAGGATGGACAGGATTATATTGGTCGTATATCAGTAGGGCGTGTCGTCAAATGCACCGTCATTCCTGCGCAGGCAGGAATCTCGCATCCGGCCTGGTCGAGGTTCCCGCCTTCGCGGGAACGACGAAATGGGACGCTCGGATACTTCTACCTTCAATTTGACGACACCCCCTGGTCATATCCTGTATATCCTGTCCATCCATGTCTGAATAAATTCTCTGAGAGGACGGAAAATGGAGTACCGCAAACTTGGCAACCTGGACGTTTCGGCCATTGGCCTGGGAACATTACGAACTTTCGACGTTACCGACGACGGCGAAGTGGCCGTGCGTCGGCAAATTGTGGACAACTGCCTGGGCAGCGACGTGAATCTCATCGACACGGCCGCCTGGTACGGCCATGCCGAGGCGGTGGTGGGTTCCTGCCTTCGCAGGAACGACGGGTTGGGGGACCGGCGCAACCAGTTCTACGTCGCCACCAAGGTGCGCAACGAGGGCAAGGAGGCCGGCGAGGCCCAGATTGCCCAGTCCTTCGCCAACCTGAAGACCGACTACATCGACCTGTTCCAGGTTCACAACATGATTGACTGGCAGACCCACCTGCCCACCCTGCAAGGGCTGAAGGACGATGGCAAGGTCGGCATGGTGGGCGTTTCCGCCATGGTGCGGGAGGCCTACCCCACCATCATGGACCTGATGCGCCAGGGCCGGGTGGACGCGGTGCAGATTCCCTACAACGTGCTGAACCGGAGCGTGGCGGACGAACTGCTGCCCCTGGCCGAGGAACTGGGCACGGGCGTCCTGGTGATGGAACCGCTGCAGAAGGGCCGCTACGTCCTGGACTTGAAGCAGCAGCCCGACCTGACCCCGCTGCGGGACTACGGCATCAACACCTGGGCCCAGGCTCTGCTGGCATGGGTAATCTCCGACCCCCGCATAAGCTCGGCCATCCCCACCACCTCGCGCCCGGAACGGGTCCAGGAAAACGCTCAGGCAGCAGAAGCGGCCAACCTGCCCCAGTCGTTTAGGGATTACATACAGAGGGAGGCGGAGCGGTGTTTGTAGGGAGGAATGTGGGTTGGTGTAGTAGAATATTGCAATTCGCAGGTAGAACCCACAGGGTATTCCCTTGCAAAGAACCTTCGCTATCCTGACCCTGACAGCCACGGCGCTGATAATGACGGTGTTGGCGGCCTGCACCAGCGCGCCGCCAACCGCCACGCCGGACATTCCGGCTACGGTGGAAGTTGCCATGCCGACACCCACGCCGGATATACAGGCCATGGTGGATGCGGGTGTTCAGGAGGCGTTGGCCGCCATGTCCACGGCCACGCCAACGCCGCTACCGACTCCCCCGCCTACACCTGAACCTTCGGCCACGGCCGCGCCTACCCCTACGGCTACTCCCACCCCTACGCCTACTGCTACTCCGTTGCCTACCCTTACGCCTACTCCCACCGCTACTCCCTTGCCCACGCCAACCCCCACGCCAAGCTTGGCGACTATAGTGGAGCAGGTTAAGGCCGGAGTGGTGCGCATTGATACCTTCTATAGCGGCGGCACCGGGTTTATTTTCGACACCACCGACCAGGGCGGCGCACTGATACTTACTAACTACCACGTCATTGCAGATGCCTGGGCAATCACGGTATTGGTGAACGATTCAGACACCTACCAAGCCACCGTGCTGGGCTATGACGAGTACCGCGATCTGGCAGTGCTGGAAATCTGCTGTGGCGATTTTCATGCGCTCTCCATGTCCGAGCCGTCGGAAATCAAGGCTGGAACCGAAGTAATGGCTATCGGCTACCCTCTCAATATAGAAGGTTCATCCACCGTCACCAAGGGCATTGCATCAGCGTACCGCTATAGCGATAGTTACCATTCCTGGGTAGTCCAGACTGACGCGTCCATCAATCCCGGCAGCAGCGGCGGCCCGCTCATAGACTCGACCGGCACGGTGATTGGAGTAAACACCTTTGTCATTGGGAGAAAGCATGGTATGGAAGCAGAAGGGCTTGGCTTTGCCATTTCGCAGCAGAGCATCGATGAAGTACTTTCCAGCTTGAAACAAGGTGCGCGGTACCAATTACCCACCCCGACACCTACGTTGACACCCACTCCTGTGCCGGTCCAGTGGTGGACCTATACTAATCGCAGTTTTAGATACAGTATTGGGGTGCCAAGAGGCTGGATAACTGATGACAGCGACAAGAGCTTTGTATCCTTCGACAGTCAAGACAGTGCAGCTTTTGTTACTGTGAGTTCCTACAATTGGCAAGCCGACCTGGAAAGCTGGGCTGACCAGTTCATCGATAAATATAGAAAGTCCAGCGGTAGCATTTTCGAGATAGGCATTCGAGACATTGAACAGAAGGCTGACGGGTCTGGGGTCGGGTTCATTAGAATCTTTGGAAGGGCTTCTCTTTTCTCTTGCCATATACAAGCTAAGGTCTTAATGGTGACAACCCGTTCACGGTCCTACGCAATATCAGGGGTGATATGTGACAGTTCTATAGAAAAGTACTCGGAAACGGTGAATTCTATTTTGTTCGAGAAATTCAAACCTTACTAGTACTTGGTCAAGCCAGAAAATATAGGTATCGCGATAGCACCTGACGTGGATACCGACGAAAGTCGGTATGGCGGTTTAGTCAATAATTCAGACCTGTTTGACCAGTACCCTTACCGCCGGCCCGGTCTTGGAAGGTGTCCCGAAGGAAAAAAGGGGGAATGTCGCTGTCCCTACGTGCTTCTTCGTGCCCCTTCGTGGATGTTTCCCAGCTTGGGCAGGTGCTATGCCTCCGCCATCGGTTGCAATCAGCGTTATAATGTCTCTGGGCATGGGTTTAACTCACCTCCAGCCACCCGATGGGTGAACCTTTCGCCTGTTGGCGGTCTATGGCACGGACGAGGAGAAGAAATGGTTACTGCAACTGACGCCCTTCGCTTGGACGCTATACACGCCAGCCTAGACGCATTGGACGCCCGCATTGACCGCCTCTTTTGGGCCGTTATCGCCGTGGGCTTCTTTTGGGTGGCCTGCCTCGTCGCCACGATGCTCACCCTGGTCTTCCGCCTCACACCCTGAAGTCCTGCCCGCCCCTGCTTGGTGATTCTGCTTATCTCCTCTATGTGCAATCCGCATGAATAAAAAGGAAATGCCAGCAGCCGGATTTCGCGAAAAGCTCGTTATCTTGGCCCTGCTTGTCGCAGCGCTGCTTCCTGCCATCGCCTGCGCGCCCCCGCTCTTGCCCAGGCAGGCGCCGCCCGACCCGTTGCCTGGCGTGCCGGTTCCCCCAAATCTTGAGGCTACGGTGGAAGCTATGGTTACCGAGCGGGTGCGGGAGGCTCTGGCCGCCATTCCCACCGTTACCCCGGCGCCCACCGCTACACCACTTTCGGCAATTGCCATGCCCCCGGCGGACCGGGAACCGGCCGGCGTTGCCGCTGCATCCTCCGGCCTGTCAGAGGAACCCATTTCCATGCCTACAGTGGCGGCGGCCCACGCGCCCAATCCCGTTGACCTGGCCGGGATGGTGGACCAGGTTAAGCCGGGCGTGGTGCGGGTGAATACCGCCGACGGCGTGGGAAGTGGCATAATCTTTGAGAAGCTCGACGGCGGCACGGGCCTGGTGCTGACCAACTACCACGTGGTGGAAGACTCCTACCGCATCGACGTGCTGGTGGCCGGTTCAGATAACGTGGGCTCCCGCCGCACTTTCCGCGCCCGCTTGGTGGGCTTTGACCAGCGGCGCGACCTGGCGGTGCTGGAAATGTGCTGCGACGACTTTCCCACCCTGGAACTGAGCGAGTCGGCCGGCATTAGCGCGGGCAGCGAGGTGGTGGCCATCGGGTATGCCCTGGGCCTGACCGGCGACGCCACAGTTACCCGGGGCATTGTCTCGGCGGTTCGCTATCACCCCGGCATGAGGGCGTGGGTTATTCAGACCGATGCGTCCATCAACCCCGGTAATAGCGGCGGCCCGCTGCTGCTGCCCACTGGCGAGGTTATAGGCATTACCACCTTTCTGCAGAACCAGGACAACCGGGGCAATCCCACCGCCGGCTTGGGCTTTGCCGTTTCCGAACGGAGCATCCGCGGCCTGCTGCCCGACCTGAAGGAGGGGGCCAGGCATGTTTTCGCAGCGGCGGAACCCAACAGCGCCAGCCGCCCCGGGGCGTCAATGGAGTGGCAGACCTACGCCAGCCCCGTCCACCGCTACACCGTGGACGTGCCGGAAGAGTGGACTGTGGATGACAGCGACAGCGACCGGGTACATTTCGACAGTCCCGACGGGTTCGCCGGTTTGGCCTTGATGGCCCTACGACAAGCGGGTGGACTCGGTGGACCCAATGGATTGACGACGTGGTGGGCCAGCACAACAGTTTCTACCGGGGCCGGTTCCAGTTGGTGGAGCGGAAAATTGCGGACGGCGGTGAGGGCAGCAAGGTAGCCCACATCGTATTCCGCGCCCAGATTTCGCGAAGTTACTGCCTGCTGCGGGTTACCGAGGGTGTTTCACAGGTCATCCGCAGGCAATTTTGTGGCATCCTTCCACATCTGCGAACACTCCTATTCCCGGTATTCGGCAGTCCAGCAGGCGGCGCTGTCCAGCATAAAGCTGCATGACGGTGGATAGGGCAATCGCTTGTTGAGGATTCCTTTTACCGCAGAGACGCAGAGGTTTGCAGAGTTTCAAGAGTATCTCTGCGAATCTCCGCGCCCTCTGCGTCTCTGCGGTAAACAATGCGCTGACACACGAACAAGGTGACGGTAGCTGGATTCCCATTCCCCCGGTCGCACTTGTGGTAAAATTAGGGGGCGCGACCCAACCGGTCAAGGTCTGACAGCGACGAGGGAAAAGGGGAAACATGACGGATAGGGCCAACGGCACGTTCTACGGCTGGTTTGTGGTGATGGGCTGCTCCCTGGTGGCCCTGGGAACGGCCGGCACCCAGTTTTCCTTCGGCGTGTTCCTGCAGCCCATGACCGAGGAATTCGGGTGGAGCCGGGAGCACCCCTGTCGCTGGCCTTCGGCATTACCTTCATGCTCTCGGGTCTGCTGAGGCCCCTGGCCGGCACTGAGCACGGTGGCGGACGTGGTGCCCCTGAGGGACGAGAACCGGCTCCTGGTGCGGGAGGGCATCGAGGAGCTCCGGAGGACCCACAGGCCGGGCCTCCGAGCCCTGTACCGCCGTGCCGGGGTGGACCCGGCCTCCATCGACGCCGAAACCATCGCATTCATGATCGCTCCGAGGCTCAACGCCGCGGGGCGGCTGGAGCACGCATCCACCACCTACCGGCTCCTGATGACCGGCGACCGGGAAGAAGGCGACGGCTTGCCGCACGCCTGGAGGCCCTCAACCGGGAGCGCCAGCGATGACGGAGGAGGCGGACCTCCGCGTCCGGCAGCGGATGGAGGACGGCCACGCACCGAGCCCGGTGCTGGTGGTCCTGGACCCCCTGGTAACCCCGGGCATAGCCGGCCTGGTGGCCAGCCGGCTGGTGGACGAATACCACCGCCCGGCGGTGGTCATGTCGATGGTAGACGGGATGCTGCGGGGCAGCGCCCGCAGCATCCCCGAGTTCGACGTCGGAGGCGCGCTGGAAATCTGCGGGGACCTGTTCGTCAGGCACGGCGGGCACCGGGCCGCGGCGGGGTTCGAGATGGACCCGGGGAAGCTGCCGGACCTGGAGGCCCGCCTGTGCGCCATCGCCGGGGAACGCCTCGACGGCCTGCCGGAGCGGCCCCCCCTGTGCATCGACGCGGAGCTGCCCGTCTCACATCTTGTCGGGGACACCTTCCGCTGGCTCAAGCGACTGGAGCCTTTCGGAGCGGCCAACCTGGCCCCGGCGTTCCTCACCCGCGACATGGAGCCCCTGAACGTCAGGCCGGTGGGAAGCAACGGCCGCCACCTGCGCATGAAGCTGAGGGACGGCGGGGGCCGTCTGGGACGCCATCGCCTTCCGCCAGGGGGACCAGGCGCCCGGCGACGCTTCCAGGCTGGACGTGGTCTACAACATAGGCACCGAGCAGCGCGGCGGCGCCGAGGTGCTGGCCCTGAAGGTTCCTGGACTTCGGACCTCCGGCGCCGTCTGAGCCGTGCCTAGACCTGCTATAATGGGCCTGTGCGCCTACTCGACCTGCATCCCTGGGGCATGACCCCGGCCGAAGCGAGAGAGCTCCAGAGGACCCTCGCTCCCAGGGTATCCTGCAAGAGCGCTCTTCCCAGCGACGTGAGATACATCGCCGGGACGGACATCTCTCCTCCGGGAAAAGACGGAACGGTGCGGGCCGCCGTAGTCGTTCTCGAATACCCCGGCCTGCAGGTCGAGGAGGTCAGCCTCGCCGAGGGGCCTCCGGGGATGCCCTACGTTCCCGGTCTGCTCTCCTTTCGAGAGACCCCGGTACTCGTCAAGGCGCTGGAGTCGCTGAGACGGACGCCCGACCTCATAATCGTCGACGGCCAGGGGTTGGCCCATCCCAGGTCCTTTGGAGTAGCCTGCCACGTGGGGCTCATCGCGGACACCCCGACCATCGGCTGCGGCAAGTCCAGGCTCACGGGCAGGCACGGTCCCCTGCCGGAAGCAGCGGGCTCCCGGGCCGAGCTGGTGGACAAGGGCCGGGTGGTCGGGATGGCGGTGCGAACACGTACGGGAGTGAGCCCCGTTTTCGTCTCAGTGGGACACAAGGTGGACCTGAGCTCGGCGGTGCAATGGGTCCTGGCCTGCTGCCGGGGCAGACGAATTCCCGAGACCACCAGGCTGGCCCACCAGGCAGCCGCCGGACGCCTGGCGGCCGCCAGGACATAGCACCCGACGAATCCGATGACCCAATCACCCAATGACCCAAGGAAAGGTGGACGTACATGCAGGACCTCCGGATGAAGCTAGGGGAGATGGACGAGAAGATACAGGGAGTCCTGGTACGTCTTTGACATAGCCGGCAAGGAGAAAGAGGCGGAAAAACTGGAGGAGGAGGCGTCCGACCCCTCGTTCTGGGAGGACCCCCAGGCAGCCCAACGAAAGATGCGGCACCTGGCCCGGCTCAAGGAGCAAGTGGCCCTGTGGCGGGACCTGGATGCCAGGACCGCCTCGCTGATATCCCTGACCGAGCTGGCCATGGCCGAGGGCGACGACTCCCTGGAGGACCAGATGCGGGCCGAGGGGGAGGAGATATCCTCCATCCTGAAGGGTGAGGAGCTCCGGCTGACCCTCTCGGGCCCCTACGACGAGCGCCCGGCCATACTGTCCATCCACTCGGGAGCCGGCGGCACCGAGTCCCAGGACTGGGCGGAGATGCTGCTCCGCATGTACCTGCGCTGGGCGGAGGATAGGGGCTACTCCGCCCAGGTGCTGGACCTGAGCTACGGGGAAGAGGCAGGCCTGAAGGGGGCCACCGTCGAGCTGGACGGCCAGTACGTGTACGGCCTGCTTAGGGCCGAGCGGGGAGTCCACCGGCTTGTCCGCCTGTCTCCCTTCGACGCCAATCACCTGCGTCACACCTCCTTCGCCCTGGTCGAGGTGCTGCCCGCCGCAGACGAGGACCCCGAGGTCAACGTCAGGAACGAGGACCTGAAGGTGGAGTTCTTCCGCTCCAGCGGCCCGGGAGGCCAGAACGTCCAGAAGGTCGCCTCGGCGGTCCGCATCACCCACCTGGCCACCGGCATCGTCGTGGCCTGCCAGAACGAGCGGTCGCAGCACCAGAACCGGGAGTTCGCCATGAAGATACTGATGGCCCGCCTGCTGGAGAGGGAGGAGCAGGAGAGGGCGAAAGAACTGGCCCGGCTAAAGGGCGACCACGTTTCGGCGGAGTGGGGCAGCCAGATACGGAGCTACGTGCTGCACCCCTACAAGATGGTGAAGGACCACCGCACCGGCCTGCAGACCAGCGACGCCGAAGGGGTGCTGAACGGCTCGCTGGACGAGTTCATCGACGCGTATCTTATGTCTACAGTCGGCGCCGAATAGCTGGGTGCGAGCCCCGGGGCGCCGGGCCTTCCAGGGGTGGAGCCGGGCTACCCTAGCACTGCCACAGGATGTGGCCCATCCGGTCCCGCTTGGTCTGCATGTAGGCCCGGTTTTCCTCGTTGGCCTCCATCTCGATGGGCACCCGGTCGACGATCTCCAGGTTGTAGCCGGACAAGCCCACGACTTTGCGGGGGTTGTTGGTCATGATGCGCATCTTCGACACCCCCAGCTCCGTGAGTATCTGGGCGCCGGTGCCGTAGTGCCGCAGGTCGGGCTCGAAGCCCAGGGACTCGTTGGCTTCGATGGTGTCCATGCCGTGGTCCTGGAGTGAGTAGGCCTTGATCTTGTTGTGGAGGCCGATCCCCCGGCCCTCCTGCTGCATGTAAAGGAAGACGCCCCTGCCCTCCGCGGCGATCATATCCAGCGCAGCGCCCATCTGCTCGCCGCAGTCGCAGCGCAGGCTGCCGAAGACGTCTCCGGTCAGGCATTCGCTGTGGACCCGGACCAGCACGGGCTCGTCCTTCTCCCAGGAGCCCATGACCAGCGCGATATGCTCGCCCGGCTCCACGGCGCTGCGGTAGGCCAGCGCCTGGAACTCCCCGCGGCCCGTGGGAAGCCGCGCCTCGGCCACCTTCTCGATCAGCCGCTCGTGGTGCCTCCGGTAGGCTATGAGCTGGGCTATGCTGATTATACGTAGTCCGTGCTCACGTCCGAACTGCTCCAGCTCGGGCATCCTGGCCATGGTGCCGTCGGGGTTCATTATCTCGCACACGACCCCCGCCGGATACAGGCCCGCGGCCTGAACCAGGTCCACCACCGCCTCCGTGTGCCCGGCGCGTATCAGGACGCCCCCTTCGTGATAGCGGAGGGGGAACAGGTGTCCGGGATGGGCGAAGTCCATGGGGCGGGAGTCGGCCGCGACAATGGCCCTGATGGTAGCCGCCCGGTCCTGGGCGGATATGCCCGTGGTCGTGCCCTTGAGGTAGTCGACGGACACGGTGAAGGCGGTGCCGTGCTTGGCCGTGTTGTCGCCGTTTACCATCAGCGGCAACTCCAGCTCGTCCAGCCTCGACCCCAGCACCGGCATGCACAGAAGGCCCTTGGCGTGGGTGACCATGAAGTTCACGGCCTCGGGGGTCACCAGCTCCGCCGCCATGACCAGGTCGCCCTCGTTCTCCCGGTTCTCGTCGTCGACGACGATGAGCAGCTTCCCTGCCCTGATGTCCTCTATCGCTTCTTCGATGCTTGCCAGGGGCATTTGCCCTTCTCCCGGTTGAGAGGTGGACGGAGCTATCGGGTCACGGCTTGACCAGGCTCTCGACGTACTTGGCCAGCACGTCCACTTCCAGATTGACGGGGTCCCCTACGCGCCTCTGCTTCAGGGTCGTGTGCTCCAGCGTATATGGTATCACGGACACCGTGAAGGACGACGCCCTTCTATTTACCACCGTTAGGCTGATGCCGTCAACCGCCACGAACCCTTTTTCGACGATGTAGGGCATCAGCCGCTTGGGAGTACGAAACCCCATAAGTACGCAGTCGGCCTGGGGTCTGGCCGACTGTACCCTGCCGGTGGCGTCCACGTGGCCCTGGACGATGTGCCCCCCCAGCCGGTCGCCGACGGCCAGGGGCCGCTCCAGGTTGACCAGGTCCCCCTCCTTCAGCGCCCCAAGGTTCGTCTTCCGGAGGGTCTCCGGGGCCAGGTCCACTGCGAACACGCCGCCCTCGCCATTGCCATGAATCCGGACCACCGTGAGGCAGGCGCCGTTCACGCAGATGCTGTCTCCCAGCTTCAGCCCGTCCAGCGCCCGCACGGCCGCCACCGACAGCCGGCCGCTGCCGGCCTCGTCCAGCTCCATGGCCCGGACCTGGGCCGCCTCCTCGACGATCCCCGTGAACATATCAACCCCCCGCAGCAGGATAGCCCACGACGAGAATATCCTCGTCCAAACGCCTCACCGTCACGTTGCTCAGGCCCAGGACCCGGGACATGGAGTCCGCTCCCCTTCCTCCCACGGGGCTTGGAGAGGACGCCCCGCCGATTATTCTCGGCGCTATGAATGACGCCACACGGTCCACCAGACCGGCGTCGAACAGGGAGCCCAGGACCCTCTCGCCTCCCTCCACCAGCATGTCCACCACGCCCCGGCTGCCCAACACTTCCAACAGGGCCGCCATGTCGATGCCGCCCTCGCCAGCGGCGGGAAGCCGGAGCACCTCGGCGCCTGCGGCCCGCAGGACATCCAACCGGCTCTCCTCAGCGCCGGCCACGGCGACCAGGGTGCTTCCCGGCTCTTCCAGCAGCCGGGCGCTCGGGGGAGTGAGGGCATTGCTGTCCACCACGACCCGGAGTGGCTGGCGTGCCAAGGCTCGCCCCGCGCGGTCTCTGGCGGTTAGCTGGGGGTCGTCGCGCAGCACCGTGTTCACTCCCACCATGATAGCGTCGCAGCGGCGTCGCATCTCGTGCACATGCCGGCGGGACCGGTGTCCGGTGATCCACCTGGACTCGCCCGTGTGCGTGGCGATCTTTCCGTCCAGGCTCATGGCGAACTTGGCCGTGACGTGGGGCAGGCCGGTCCTGATATGCTTCGCGAAGGCCCTGTACAGCTCGGCCGCCTCCCGCTCTCCATCTCCCGTGACCACCCTGACACCCGCCGCCATCAGGTCGCCGATGCCCCTGCCGTCTATCAGGGGATTGGGGTCCCTGGCCGCCACATGGACCTCGCTTATGCGGGCCGCAAGGATCGCCTGGGTGCACGGAGGCGTGCGGCCGTGGACGCAGCACGGCTCCATGGTCGTGTAGAGTGATGCGCCGGCCGCCAGGCTTCCCGCCCGCTGCAGGGCAACGACCTCCGCATGGCTCTGGCCCGGCGGCAGGGTGTGGCCCTCGCCCAGCCTGACGCCGTCCTTCACCACCACAGCGCCCACCGACGGGTTCGGGCTGGTGGTCCCCAGGGCCCTCCTGGCCAGGGCCAGGGCCCTGCGCATGGGTCTCGTAGCCTGGGCCATGTCAGCTGTCCCTCCAGGATAATTCTGGACACGGGCCGCCGGGGTGTCAAGCTACGTCACCGGCCGGCGATCCTATAGTGGGTCAGGCCGCCCGGCGCCTCCTCACCCAGAGGAACATGCCCCCGGCCACCAGCACCAAGGCCGCCGCGGCCCCTTCCAAGACGCGCCACAGGACCGATGTCGTTCCTCTCGTTGCCATGGATGGAGCGGCCTCCGGGACCTGGGCAACCTGGGGTGTGGGCCAGGGCGCACGAGTGGCTGGATGGGTAGGCTCGGTGGGTACGGGCGCCGGCGCTTCGTCTTCCTCCATCTCGGGGGCCGCTGTGCCATCGAACCCATCCGCTTGCTCTGTCACAGGCGCCCCCGCGGTCTCGTCTCGCTCCACTGACGGAGCGACGGGTGCGGCCACCGGTCTGGACGTCGGGATGTCCGGCTCGGCAATATCCCGTGGCGTCGGCTCTGGCGTCCTGTCCTCCACTGGTTGCGGAGTAGTTATGTCAACTTCCGCCACTTCGACCAAATCCTCGGCCTCTACTGCCTCTGGAGACTCCAGGGGCTCCGCGGCCTCCGCTGCAGGGACGGCGGTCGGCTCGGCTACGGCGGGCTCCACGACCGACCGCGCAGCAGCAGCCTGGGCCTGGACGGCCTCGGCCGCCTCCTCCGGCTCCGCGACCTCCGTAGGCGCAACGGCAACGGTAGCCGCCGGGGCGGGAGTGACCACCGGTTCCTCTACGGCCTTCTCCAGGGCGGCGGCACGTGTGGGTCCGGGCGAGGGCTCCGGCTTGGCCATGGCCGGTGTATCCTCGGACGCCATCGCCATGGCGGCGAGCGTGGGCGGCTCATGCGCCGGGTGGACGGTGCTCTCATAAGCTCCCGCCATGGCCGCTGTGGGGGCGGTTGTGGCAACCATCGCCGGCGCCTCGTCCCCCGCCTCGCGTTCCAATCCGATGGGCCGGTCTCCTGCCCCCTCTCCGGCCCTTTGGGGGACCGCCGCTCCGGCCAGAGCCGCCTCCGAGACAGGCGAGGGCGCGTCGGCGACCGTCGGGGAGTCCTGGGCCCCGGTGACCGCGTCCTCGGTCAGCAGCCCGCCCATGTCCGCTGATAGCACCACCACGAACACGACGGCGGCCACCGACGCGGCCGCGCCGTACGCCCAGCCGGGGAGGCGTAAAGCCCATCCCCGCGGGGCGCCTTCCGTGGGCGCCTGGGACAGGACGAAGGTCGTCCTGGGCCGGACCATGGGAACCCGCCGCATGAGACCGACGGCATACCCCAGGGAGTCCAACTCCTCCCGGCACGCGGCACAGGCGTCCACGTGAGTCTCGATGCGGCGGGCCTCGCCGGGCGCCAGACGGCCGCTCAGGTACTCCGACAGCGCCTCGCCACCGGGGTGTTCCCGCCTCTTCCCGAATATGTTCATCACCCTATTCACTCTCTCGACGGAACCGGGTGGGCAAAAGTTCCCGTTGGCCTTGGAGGAAGTCCCGCATGTCGGACCTGGCGCGGGCGAGGCGAGACTTGACGGTGCCCAGGGAGCAGGCCATGACCTGGGAGGCCTCCTCGTAGCTGTACCCCTGCACGTCGATGAGGACCACGGCCAGCCGCCGCTTCTCGGACAGGGACTGGAGCCCCTCTTGAATGGCCCGTCCCAGTTCGTTGCGGATGGCCGTCTCCTCGGGCGACTCCTCCCTGGAGGGGGGCTCAGGCGTGGGAGACCCGTCGTCCTCTGGACCGAGGAGGGAGAAGTCCAGGGACAGGGCCGGCCGCGCTTTGCGGGCCCGCATCATGTCCCGGCACTTGTTGGCGACGATCCGGAGCAGCCAGGCCCTGGGGTTGCCGCCCCGGAAGCTGCCGAAGGCCCTGTACCCGGACAGAAGGGCCTCCTGGGTCGCGTCGTCCGCGGCCGCCCAGTCCCCCATCATGCGGAGGGCCAGGTTGTGGGCCCTGGCTTGATGCTCCTCGATGACGCAGTTGTAGCAGCTCTCGCCCCCCGCACGGTCCCTGACGGGTAGGTATGTATGCGTGGGAGAGTGAGTCTGCATGGCTGCGCCCGAGGTCGTCATGGGGAGGCCGTGGAAACACGGCCCACCCTGGGGATGTTAGGTTTCGCCGCTATCACCGTCAAGGCTCCCCCGGCGCCGGGTTGCCCGGAGACTACGCCCCGTCTCCTTGACACCCTCCGGCGAAATACCTACAATCCGAGGTGGCGACGGGCCCAGGTAGCAACGGGCGCTACTCGGCATGGCGTGCTGTTCGCCTGGCGGCCGGAAGCCCTGAGCGCGGCCAATCCACGAGAGAGAATCAAGTCCTTGCTCGTAGCCGAAGGCATAGCCTTCGCCGACACCTCCCTGGTTCCCATCTGGGAGAAGGTCCTTTCGGGCGCCAGGCTCCCCCTGGAGGACGGCGTCAGGCTGTTCGAGACCGATGACTTCCCGGCGGTGGGACGCATGGCCGACCACGTCAAGCGTCAGCGGGACGCCGACCGGGTCTACTTTGTCCTCAACCGCCACCTGAACCCGACCAACATCTGCGTCCTCTCCTGCACCTTCTGCGACTTCGCCAAGAAGAAGGGCGACCCCGACGCCTACGAGATGAGCATGGAGGAGATCCTGGACCATCTGGACGAGGAGACCCGGGAGGTCCACATGGTCGGCGGCCACCATCCCGATTGGCCCTTCGAGAAGTACGTTGAGATCGTCAGCACCATCCACAAGAACTTTCCCAACGTCCAGGTCAAGGCCTTCACGGCGGCCGAGATCGACTACTTCTACCGCCGCTGGAAGGTCGACCCGGAAGAGTCTCTGGCCATGCTCAAGGACGCCGGCCTGCGCTCCATGCCCGGCGGGGGTGCGGAAGTGTTCTCCGACCGCGTCCACAAGCTGCTGCTGCCGGGGAAGAACACCGCCAACCGGTGGCTGGAAATCCACGGCATGGCCCACAGAATGGGCATCCCCTCCAACGCCACCCTGCTCTACGGCCACATCGAGACTTACCAGGAGCGGGTGGAGCACATGATGCGGCTGCGGGAGCTCCAGGACGACACGGGCGGCTTCCTGGCGTTCATACCCCTGGAATACCAGACGGGCGACACCAACCTGGTGCCCAGGCAGGCGTCGGCCGTAGAGGACCTGAAGACCGTGGCCGCGTCCCGGCTCATGCTGGACAACTTTCCCGCACGTCAAGGCTTACTGGGTGATGATAGGCGAGCAGACCGCGTCCATCGCCCTCAACTTCGGCGCAAGCGACCTGGACGGCACCATCGGCGAGGAGCGCATCGCCCACGCCGCCAAGGCCGCAAGCCCCGTGGGGCTGGCGCAGCAACCGCATGCTGCGCCTCATCCGGCGACGCCGGCAAGACGCCCGTGGAGCGGGACGCCCTCTACAACGACGATTCACGGGTCTATGTCAACTAGGGTCGGCCAGATCCCGTACCTCAACTGCGGAGCCGTTCTTCCACAGGCCTGCCGTCCGGGAGGGCGTGGAGCTAATGCCCCATGCCGCCAAGCTCGGACCTGGGGCCGCTGGCGCGCCGCGGCCGAACTGAGATCGACGCGCGCCCTTCGTGCGCATGGTGCAGACTGCTTCCGACCTGCGAAGACCGAGTTCGACCCAGCCTGGGCGACAGTTGGGCATCAGCGTCACCCTGGGCCGGTCAAGCAGCATCCTCTTCTACTCCAAGCGCGCCCATCGACGAGCTGTCCGGAGCGGTCGTGGGCGCAACATCGGCAGTCACGGGGGCGACCGGCACCTCCCGCAGCCTGATGCAAGGTTCTGCTGGAGCTAGCGATTCGAGGTTCGAGCCCGCGGGAGTACGCCAACCTGGAGCCTGACGAGACCTGGACGCCTTCCTGCTCATCGGCGACGACGCCCTGCGTCACGGCACAACCGCGTGGACGGGCTATCCCGTACTGCTACGACCTGGCGCGAGGTCTGGTGGGAGTGGACTGCGCCTGCCGTTCGTGTTCGCCGTGTGGATGGCGCGGCGAGGACCTGGCGCCAGGAGCGTGAAGTGACGTACGCTGGCGGACGTCGCTGCGGCTAAACCTGCGTGCGCAACATGAGCCCGCGGCTTGGACGCACATGGCGCAGATCGGCAAGCGGCGCGCGGATGTGGGCATGGACGCCGCAAGGAGGTCGTCGACTACCTACCAGGGCGTTTCGCTACTGTTCTGGACGCTGGACGAGCTCAAGGCGTGCAATCGCCAGGAATTCGAGGGAGCCTATCGCTCTCTCACCCTCGGTGAAGTGAGGCAGCAGTATGACCACCAAGGCATCGGTGACAGGACGTGACGCGCAAAGGTAGACTTGCCGGTGAGCGGATCAACCTACGGACGAGGGCGTGCTGCTTCTCAAGGAGGCGCCCCTGCTGGAGCTTGGCCCAGCCTTGCCGCAGGAGCTGTACGGTACAGGCACAACCCCAAGCCCATCGTGACCTTCGTCGATCGATACCAACCTCAACTACACCAACGTCTGCGACGCCTACTGCACCTTCTGCGCTTTTCTATCGCACGGAGAAGGACGATGACGCCTACACCCACTCCGTGGACGAGAGTGATGGAGATGGTGGGCCACGCGGCAGCCAAAGGCGTGACGACCGTGCTGCTGCAGGGCGGGCTGAACCCCAAGCTGCCCCTGGAGTACTACACCGACCTGGTGCGGGAGACGCGGCGGAGATACCCTCAGATCCATCCGCACTTCTTCTCCGCGCCCGAGATCATGAAGATATCCCAGGTGTCCGAGATGCCCGTTCGGGCCGTGCTGGAAGAGCTGAAGGGGGCGGGGCTGGACACCATCCCCGGGGGCGGCTCAGAGGTGCTGTCCAACCGGGTCAAGCACAAGATCAGCCGCCTGTTCCCCAAGGGCAAGGTGGACGACTGGACCCTGGTCCACCGGGAGGCCCACGACCTGGGATACAGGACCACGGCCACGATGATGTACGGCCACCTGGAAGAGGACGAGGACATCATCGAGCACCTGGAGCACGTCAGGAGCCTCCAGGACGACACCGGCGGGTTCACGGCCTTCATACCGTGGAGCTACAAGGCCGACAACACGGCCCTGGGCTCGCGGGTCAAGAAGCTCGCCGGGCCCAACCGGTACCTGCGGATCATGGCGGTGTCCCGCATATACCTGGACAACCTCCCCCACGTGCAGGCGTCCTGGTTCTCCGAGGGCAAGAAGACGGGCCAGGTGGCACTCCACTTCGGCGGCGACGACTTCGGCGGGACCCTGTTCGACGAGAACGTGATGCAGGAAGCGGGATTCTACAACCGCACCACGGTCCAAGAGGTGACCGACATCATCAGGGACGCGGGGTTCACCCCCGCCCAGCGGACCACCCTGTATGAGGTCATCCGCCACTACTAGGGCGCTCGACAATTGCCGCTATAGACAATAAGTAGCGGCTTGTTACAAGGCCGCCAAGGAAAGAGCCTCCTGGGTGTTGTATAAGCGTCGTCATTCAACGGTCCTTGGGCTTGTTGAAGCCGCGTTCGACCAGACAACCGCGGAGTTGACACGATGTCGCAGGCATTTCCCTATGATGAGGATCAGGCCCTCATCCAGATCAGGTTCGAATATGCTTGGCGTTGGTTCTCTTTACACGCGAAGTAGCGAGTCGCGATGTTTCATTTTTTCTTAGTAGGGTCCGGTTTACTAGCTAGTACGTATGGAATATTGCTTCGAGAACAATTCTACGGGCCCGCTGGCGGAGTAGCGGTAATCGGAGTCATTGTGTGCCTGGTCTCAATCGGGTTAGACTTTCGGAATCAACGGCTAGTACATTTCGGAGAGAACGCACTCCTGAGGGTTGAACGAGATCACTTAGCAGCCGCGCTGCCAGTACCAGCTAATGAGCCACCCCGAATACGCCATAATTCACTGTGAATCCGCCCTCCGAGAGCTTCTTCTTAATCAAGCACAAGATATTGTTCCGATCTGTGCAAGCAGTCGCAGCGGCCGGATTTGTTGGCGCTTCTATATACTCTTTCATATGAGTATTCTGCAGGATCCCCTCTTCACTAACGGTGCCGATTACCGTTCTCCGAATGAAACCACCTCTCTGATGGGACTGCGAGAATAGAGTCGCTTGGGATCACTGGACACGTCGGCTGTCGATCATCAAGATCAGACCTTGTGAAGGGTAGTGGCAGAGAAGGAGGAAGCAATAATGTTCCTCAAGAGCATCGGAGTCGCGTTGGCAGGC
>CAXXWY010000029.1:0-17663 GCA_963668505.2 Dehalococcoidia bacterium
AATTTTAGATACCATATAATGTGTTATGGTTAACCATAACCACTACTTGTAGTAGGCGGAGATTCTATAACGAGCAGTCGTGAAAGTCAATAGGCTGGGTGTCTGACAGACAGGCCTAAGATAATGAGGCGCCAGGTTCCCGCTTTCGGAGACCTTTACGCGCCTCCACGGCTGCCCGTTCGACCTGCAATTTCCATCAGGACAAACTGACGGCCGCTATGCAATGGCCCGCGTGCCCCAGACGAGGGGCCCGTCTGCATGGGCTGAGACCTCTGCGCAACCCCTTTTTTATTTAACAGTAGGGGGGTTGGGACGGGGGTTAAGATCTCTCTGCCTCTCGCCTCCTGTCTCCACCACCAGGGCTATGGATGGCAGGGGTGGCCGCAGCAGTCGCCTGGGAGGGCGAGGTCTCGACTGCCCGGGAAACGTTGTCGTGAAGGGACCAAAGTAGACGGGCCAAAGAGAAGAGGCCGTCCTCTGCAAAGAGGACGACCTCAAGACGATTCTCGGCGCCTGGGGTTGAGATCCCAGACAAGGGATAGTAGTGCTGCTAGGCCACCGAGAACATTACTCTAGTGAACCGGCCGAGCCGGTAGATTGGACTATCGGAACAGCCCGCGGTTGCGGGTGCCCGACTGTTGGCGAAGGAAGCTGGGAACGTCCAGTTCCTCTTCCGACTCAGGGACAACGTCCTGCAACAAGCGGTCCAACTCGGCCTCGCGCATCTGCAGGCTCTCGTAAAGGACCGGGAAGGCGGCGGCGACCATGGTGATCTTGAGCTCGTCTTCCAGCCTGGAGTCCCGGCAAGTGCCGAAGATAATGTTGGCGTCGGGGTCGGCCATGTCCTGTACGATGTTGGCTGCGTCCTGCACCTCTTGCAAGGACAGGGTTGCGCCGCCGCTGACCACGAACAGGATGCGTCGGGCGCCGTCCATGGCGATGTCCAAGAGGGGACTCTTGGTAGCCATTTTGGCGGCCTCGATGGCCCGGTTCTCGCCCTTGCCGCGGCCGATGGCCAGCCAGGCGGGACCGGCGTTGTTGAGGATGGTCTTGACATCGGCGAAGTCGACGTTGATCTCGCCGGGGACGGTGACCACCTCGGCAATGGCCTGGATGCCCTGGTGGAGGACTGAGTCGGCCATCTTCAGAGCGTCCTCCCAAGTGAAGGTCTGATCGTCCTGATGGTCCATCTGGAGCAGGCGGTCATTGGGGATGACGATGAGCGTGTCGACATGGTCCTTGAGGCGGTTAATACCCTCCTCGGCGTTCTTGCGCCGGGTAGCCGCTTCGAACGAGAAGGGTCTGCTGACCACCGCTACGGTAAGTGCGCCGGCCTCCTTGGCGATCTGCGCGACCACAGGGGCAGCGCCGGTGCCGGTGCCGCCGCCCATGCCCACGGCCAGGAATACCATGTCGGCCCCTTCGAGAGCAGCTTCGAGATCTTGGCGGCTCTCTTCGGCAGCCTGTCTGCCGAGGTCAGGCTGGGCGCCGGACCCGAGGCCTCGGGTCAGATTGCGGCCAATGGCCAAACGATGGGCCACGTCGCACTTGAACAAATGCTGGGCGTCGGTATTCACTGCGTGATACTCGACAACGGGGAGCTTTTCCTTGAACATACGGCTTACGGCGTTGCTGCCGCCGCCGCCGATACCCAGCACTTTGATGAGCGGGGTCGCAGCGCCGATCTCAGGCACTCCCTTATAAGGGTCGTTGACGTCAAATCCGGGTTCCCACGAGGCTGAACTTTCAGAAACCATGTTATCTCCTTTTAGAACATCTGGATCTCTAGATTGGCCTAGCCTTACAACCGTTTCGCCACGGCGGGCCGGTCAATGTCTGGCCCGCCTGTGGCTTATGGCCGCTTCTGGTAACTGCCGCGGAGCTTTCGGCTCACGGCGGTAATCCTGCCGGTTGTTGCGGGAGCCGAGGGCCCGCGCCGGCGTATTTGATGACACTTAATCTGCCCAACTATCCCCAAAGATGGGATTTTTCTCCCTCCTTTCAATGCCCGCCCACTCTCCATGCATACCAGGCGCCTGAAGGCCGCATTTCATGAACCAGGCCGACCTCAGACCCCCCGTTACTGTGCGGAGAGGCATTCACCCCACCTCGACTTCCGTCCGCTCCCGAGACTCCTCTCGCTTGGACCTACCGAATAGGGGCTTGCTCTTAGAGACAGCCCGCTGACCGTTACGGTACGGGCGCCTCTCGCCTTGGTGCTTGATGCCCCAGAGCAGTAACCCCACGGCGGCGGAATAAGCGGGTTTGCGAAGATGTGTAGGCAGTCCGGCAATGCCGCTGGGATAAGCGATACGCACCGGACCGCCCATGGTCTTTTTGGCCAACTCTTGGATTCCCGGGAGCTCGGCGCAGCCGCCGGTGATGACCAACCCACCTGGAGGGAGCTGGCGAAGACCGGACTGCCGAACCTGGAAGAGTATCAGCTTGAGCAATTCTAAGACGCGGGCGTTCAATGGCTCGGCGATTTTCTTCCTCTTGAAGACTCGCTTTGGTTGTCCTTGGAAGGTAGGGATCACCACCTCTTCGTTCGCGGCCAGAGAGTCTGGCATGGCGTGGCCCCACTTGAGCTTAGTCTCCTCCGCCAAGTAGACGGGGGCGCGGAGGGCCACCGAGAGGTCTTTGGTGAGTTGGTCGCCGCCCACCGGGATAACGGACGAGTACCAAGGGCTGCCCTCACGATAGATAATCAAATCGGTGGTGCCGCTGCCGATGTCAACGAAAACAGCGCCCATCTCTCGTTCATCCCCGGTAAGGGTGGCCTCGGCCGAGGACAGGGACTGGAGGACCAGGCTTCTAACAGTGACCTTGGCGGATTGCACGGCTTTGATAGTGTTTTTCAAAACCATGGCCTCACCCAAGACCACGTGGGCCTCAACCTGCACCTCGTCGGCATGCAGTCCCACGGGGTTGCGCATGCCTGACAGCCCATCGACGTTGTAGCTAATGGGGATTACGTGGAGTATTCGCTTATTACGGTCAACGCGGGGCAGGGAGGACTTAATCAACTGTTCCAACAGGTGGTTGTTGACATCCTTGGCCTCTCCGGGGTTCTTGACGGTATCTTTGGTATTGACGCAGCTGGTGTGGCTGCCGCTGACCCCGACATAAACGTTGCCGGCCACACCCCGTCCAATATACCGCTGGGCTTCTTCCAAGGAGGCTCGGACGGCGACTTGGACTTCGTCAATCCGCTCGATCCGGCCTTTGTGCATACCCTGGGAGGGGACAATGCCAGTGCCAACGATCTTCAACTCTCCTTCGGTACCCACCCGGGCTACTATGGTAGCAACCTTGCTGTTGCCCAAATCTACAGCCGTATAGAATGTGTCTCTAGCCAAGGGTCCACCATCCTTTCATTGTATTTTGTGTCATCGTACTTTGCGTGATGCTAGCTTCACGGCAGGCCCTTAGATGGCCGCTACGCTACTCTCAATTAAATTTGATATTCGCAGTCGCCGGGATTCTTGGCTCGGTACGCGCTTGGCATCCGGCGCACTCATAACCGCCGCGCGACGCGCATGCGGGCGCTGCGGCTCCTGGGATTGGAGGCTATTTCCGCATCGGATGGTCTGATGATGCGCCGGTTGTCCTGGCGCAGTGTCGGTTGACGACCGCAGAGGCACTCCGGGATACCTGGAGGGCAAGTGCAGCCAGACCGCTCCCTGGATATGAAGTTTTTGACTAGTCGGTCTTCCAGGCTGTGATAACTGATGACCACCAACGCCGCCCCTGGGGACAGCAAGGCAAGCGCCGAGTCGAGCCCCGATTCCAAGTTGCCCAGCTCGTCGTTCACGGTAATACGCAAGGCTTGAAAGGTGCGAGTGGCGGGATGCAACCTGCGGCCCCGATTGGGTCCCAAGGCTGCGGCGACCAGTTCGGCCAATCTGCCAGTGGAGTCGATGGGCCGGCTGCGAACGATAGCCCTGGCGACCGCCCTGGAGCGGGGCTCCTGGCCGTACTTGAAAATCAACTGAGCCAGGTCTTTCTCGGAAAAGGTGTTGACCACATACCCGGCGGTTAACGACGAAGCCGGGTCGAAACGCATGTCCAACGGTTCGTCCAAACGAAAGCTGAAGCCGTAGCCCGGCTGCTGCACCTGCCGGGCGGAGAATCCCAAGTCCATGATCAGGCCGTCGACCCGGGAAAAGCCGCTGGCTTGGAGCAGAGACAACATGTCGGCGTAGTTGCCGTGCACACAATCGAAGCGCCGGCCGTAGGCCATGAGACGGCTCCTGGCATAGGTTAGAGTTCGAGGGTCCAGATCGATGCCGAAGACCCTGCCGGTCGGCGAGGTGCATTCGAGAATGGACGCTGCGTGCCCGCCATCCCCCAAGGTGGCGTCCAGATATACACCGTCCCGGTGCGGGTCGAGTTGCCGGAGCACCTCGGCCGCCAGTACCGGCCGGTGCAGCGCCGGCGAGTCCATGTCGGGATATAAGCCCTCTGTCGCCATGACAACCTACCGCCGCGCTCTCGCTGCGCCGTTCACCCAGATAGTCGCGTTTGTGGCAGTGGCCGCTCACTCTGTTCCTCGATAGATGCGTAAGGCCCTTAAAGTCACCTTTGCTGGAGCGCCGGGCATTGATTGGGAGAATTGCCGGGCGCCGCGCTGGTAAAACTCTTGAACAAAGCCCCTTTTTGTTAGAATTCGGCCTTGCCTGGAAAGCCCGCGGGCCGACGTAATCGCCAACCTGCAAGGCACCCAAGTAAGGGTGGAACGGACAATAACGCTTGGGCAATGACCCAGAAGCGATGCGATGGGGAACCAGAGGACTCCGCCCGTCGCCCACTCCACACTTCCATGAACCCCAAAATACCAATCCCGGCTCACAAATGTCAACGTTTTTTTAATCAAATTTTAGTTATATTCCGGTTTTCCGACCAAATAATCCGGGCAAACAATACGGTGTTTTGTCTTTCGCCGGCAACGGGGTCGCCGGCATGCTATCCGGGGAGAGCGAGCAGGGGTAGAGCGGCCTAAGAGGAGGATTGTTTTAACCGCCTGGCGACTATGATATACTTGAAACCGTCCCAAACGAGCACTTGGCAATTCAGCCTGCCGTCCAAATGAGCAACCAGCATCTATTCCAAATCCCACCAGCCCAAGCCCACCTGGTCCAAACCCTGCCGGAAGGTTGTCGGTGAACGTCACCAAAGAGTCGGACAGCCCGACGGAGGTCGTCCTGACGGTGGAATTGGCGCCGGAGGACGAGGAACCTTTCATCACCAGGTCTTATAGGCGCATCGTCTCCAGGATCAATATCCCCGGTTTCCGCCGCGGCAAGGCCCCCCAGTCCATAGTAGAAAGCCACTTAGGCCGGACCGCGCTTGTGCAGGAAGCGCTGGAATTCATGGTGCCGGAAACCCTGGACCAGATATTAAAAGAGGAAAACCTCCAAGCTTTCATGGAGCCGGACCTGGAGGTACTGGACATCGAGCCGGTGTCGTTCAAAGCGGTGGTGACACTGGAGCCGGTGGTGGAGCTGGGCGACCTGCGTTCCATTAAAATAGAGCGCGAGCCAGTGGAAGTAACCGGCGAGCAGGTGGACGAGGTAATCGAGCAACTGCGATACGAGTCGGCGCCCTGGGAGCCGGCGGACCGCCCGGTGCAGTTTGGGGACCTTTTGAGCCTGGACGTCACGGGGACAATCGGAGGCGATCAGGTCATCCGGGACGAGAACATAGACTTCATTCCCCAGTTGGACAATCCGACGCCTATTCCCGGATTTTCGGTATACCTGGAGGGAATGGCGGAGGGTCAGGAGAAGGAATTCACGCTGACTGTCCCAGAAGACCACAACCAGGAGCAATTTGCTGGAAGAGAGTGCCACCTGAAGGTGGCGCTTCTTTCTGTCAAGGCCAAGACGCTGCCCGAATTGGACGACGAATTCGCCAAAGGTATCAGGGACGGCTACGAAAGCATGGAGGCGTTGACCGATTTTGTTAGGCAACAGTTGACCGAGGCGGCAGAGAACGCGGCAGTTCGCCGCTTGGAGCAGGAAGGCCTGGAGGAATTGTTGAAAATCTCAACAATCCAGGCGTCGGACCTGATCTACCAGCGGGAAACGGACAGACTGTACGAGGAGCAGGAGCGGGCCGTACAGCAACAGCGGCTGGATATGGACACCTATTTGAACCACCTGGGAAAGAGCAAGGAAGAGTGGCGAAAGGAACTTGAGCCGCAGGCTGAAAGGCAGCTAAACAGTTACCTGGTCATCAGGCGGCTGGCCCGTGACCAGGGCATAGAGATAGAGCCGGACGAGGTACAGGCGGAAGTCGCCTCTATGCTGCAAGACGCGGGCGACGCCCAAGATCAGATGCGGCGGATACTGGGTTCGGCGAATGCGCAGGAGTCTATCAGGTCGAACCTACTCAACCGCAAGGTCATGGGGCGCTTGGCGGAAATCATCCAGGGAGAAAACGTTGACAAGGACGGCGACGACAGCCAAGCCGCTGAACAGGGCACGGAGCCGGAACCGGAACTAGCAACCGAAGAACCGGAAGAACCATCTGAGGAATCAAAGTAAGGAGCAGGTCCCAATGCAGAGTACCCCGCAGGATTCACCGCTTTACCTACCGCAAAGCATCATACCGATGGTCATCGAAACAAGCCCCCGCGGTGAGCGAGCCTTTGACATCTATTCATTGCTGCTAAAAGAACGGATAGTGTTTCTGGGCACGCCGATAAACGACCACGTGGCCAACACGATCATCGCCCAACTGTTGTACCTTGAGCGGGAAGACCCGGACAAGGGAATCAACCTGTACATCAACAGCCCCGGCGGGGTCATCAGCGCCGGCCTGGCGATATACGATACGATGCAGCTTATCAACTGCGACGTGTCGACCATCTGCCTGGGTATGACGGCCAGCATGTCGACAGTGCTGCTTTCGGGCGGAAAGCAGGGCAAGCGATACGCCCTACCCAACTCGACAATCCACATGCACCAGCCGATGGGCGGGGCGCAGGGGCAGGCCAGCGACATCGAGATAGCAGCCCGGGAAATCCTCCGGCTGCAGGACAAAATCCGCAACATACTAGCCGAGAACACCGGGCAACCCTACGACAAGATTGCGCGGGATACAGACCGGGACTTTTACCTGACCGCGGAGCAAGGGGTGGAATACTCCCTAGTGGACGAGATACTGGGAACAAAACCGGAGACAGACTCAGAGGCCAAGAGCGAGAGTTAAGCGAGCTCGTCGGCCCAGCTATCCGGATTGGAGGGTGAGTGTGGCTAACGCAACCAGGGGATCCAAGCCCAGCCGTTGTTCGTTTTGTGAGAAACCCCGGGCGCGTACGGAGATGATCGTAGCGGGCCAGGCCAAGACCGCGGTGTGCTACGACTGCGTGCGGGTGTTCGCCCACCTGGTAAACGAGGAAAGCTCCGGGCAGGACGAGTCACCCCAGCCCCGGGCCCCCCTGGTGCCCCGGGACATCTACGCCAACCTGGATACCTACGTCGTATCTCAGGAACGGGCCAAGAAAATCTTGAGCGTGGCGGTCTACAACCACTTCAAGAGAGTCTGGACCGACCTGAACGGCAAGGACGTGGAAGTCCAGAAGACCAATATCCTGCTGATGGGTCCTAGCGGCTGCGGCAAGACCCTGCTGGCGGAAACGTTGGCCCGCACCCTGGACGTTCCATTTGCAATCTGCGACGCCACCTCGCTGACCGAGTCGGGGTACGTCGGCGAAGACGTGGAGAACATCCTGCTGAGGCTGATCCAAGCGGCGGACTGGGATGTGGCGAGGGCCGAGAACGGGATCATATACATTGACGAACTGGACAAGCTGGCCCGCAAAGAGGGGGCCAACCGCTCCATAACGCGGGACGTTTCCGGGGAGGGCGTGCAGCAGGAGCTGCTGAAGATCATCGAAGGCTGCGTGGCCAACGTGCCGCCGCAGGGCGGGCGCAAACATCCGCACCAGGAATTCCTGCAAATCAACACCCGGAACATCCTGTTCATTTGCGGCGGCGCCTTCGATGGATTGGAAGAGGTGGTGTCTCGCCGGATGGCGTCGAGGAATCCCCGGTTGGGATTCCTGGCGGAAAGTCGGACCAAGGACGAACCCAATGGAAGCTATCTAAACCACGTGACCCCAGATGACCTGCTGGACTTCGGGTTCATAACGGAGATAGTCGGACGGTTGCCGGTGACGGTGGCCTTGGAGCCACTGGACAAGGAATCTCTGATGCGGGTGCTGACCGAGCCCAAGAACGCGCTGGTCAAGCAATACCAGCAGTTGTTCAGCATAGACGGCGTGGATCTCGAGTTCACCCAGGACGCATTGGAGGCCGCGTCGGAGAGGGCATTGGCGCATCCCACCGGCGGCCGCTGCCTGCGGTACGTGATAGAAGAGGCCCTGCTGGACGTGATGTACGATCTGCCGTCGCTGCCGGACGTTGCCTGGTGCATAGTGGACCGGGCCGCCATCGAAGGAAAGAACCATCCCAAGCTGGTCACTAAGGCCGGTAAGACGCTGAACATTGCCCTGGGTCCGGTGCAGAAGACCGCCTAGCGCGTTGCTGTGAACGCGTCTCACGGCCCATTTTCCAGCCACCCATCTTCTAAGGCAGGTGACTCAGGTGCCTACTGATGCGTCCAACAACGCACATAGACCATCTGCCGCTCAAGTTCAGTCCATCAACGCAGCATTAGTTGAATTTGGGGAGACGAACCGATTCGCGCTCCAAGACAGGATACGGCAACTACCCGAACTTATGACGGAGGGCGAGTTAGTGGAAAGGATACTGGTCGTGGAATACCAGCACGACGACGCGTGCCTTCTTATCGCCACCAACTTCAGAGCGATGCTGTTGTCGGACAAGTTATTTTCATTCAGTAAGGTCCAAGTTCGGGATTTCTTCTACGACAAAATTACTGGTGTTGAATGGGCACCCGGTATATTCAGACACCGCATTACTATTCGAATAGGTCGGAAGAAGGAAGAATGTTATGGCTTGTGGAGGGATGGAACATATCCTGCCCGTAAGATGGCCGAACACCTGTCCTCTAAACTCAAGGGTGGCGCTGCCTCAATAGCAAAAGACGCGAAGACTGCTAAGCTCCATGCAATTGAGGATATTTCCAAGTCTCTGTCTCTTTTTGGCTGCAAAGCGGAGTTGAAGGAACTACCCGAGGTGCTGGAAGCGGACGAAATACCGGAGAATATGCTAAGTGTCGAGTATGACGACCGGCACGGCTTACAGGTGTCTGGAGCCATGAACCGGCACGGTCTGCTGGTTAGCACCAACAGGCAGATGATGTTCATTCACAAACATCTGGGAGCCAAGAGAGAAGTACACCAGTTTCCCTATTCAACTATTGACCATGTCGAATGTTCAAAGGGTCTGTTTATGGGAGAGTTGAAGGTGTATGCCAACGGGCTGGAGGAAATATTCAAGGCAGACAATTGGGCTGTGGAGTCATTTGCACAATACTTAACCCACAAAATCGGCTGACCGGCAACAAGGCTTGTCAAAGCAGATAGGAAGCAAGATCGCAGAAACCGATGCTGTGAGCGCATGGGCAACCGATGTGGTTGTTTACGCAGCAGTAGCCATTACATTACGCGTCACCTTGGAGAGGCCCTGTTGCTCACCGCCTGCGAGACCCTGGCAGGCCTGGAGAAGGGATCATAACGACCAAGTTTAGAGCGACAGTAAACCGCGACCTATGCGTCGGCAACGCCATGTGCTGCGTCATCGCAACCGACGTGTTTCGGCTGGACGACGACCGCAAGTCGGAGATTATAGACCCGCAGGAAGACCACGGAGAAACGGCGTTGGCTGCGGCGGGAGCATGCCCGGTGGGCGCGATAACAGTGGCGGACGCGGAGACCGGGGAGCAGTTGTTTCCTTAACCCCTTCCTGAGGCAATGGCCTTTCTTCTTGATTTTGCAAGCGCCCGCGCCAGCGTGTCCGCGGCTGGTCATTGGATGGGCGTTACGCCGTCGGTCAACATAGCGAGGCTGATTTCAGGGTCCAGGCATAGCCCCGCGGGCTGGATCAATTGCAACGGCCTCCCGTCCTGGTCCAGCACGCTGCCTCCGGCAAGGCTCACCCGTCCGCCGGCGACAGCGCGCAGGGTCTCGAACAGCAGATAGGGCTCTCGCTGGTATTCGGCCTGGCGAATAAGTTGGAAGAGGGGAAAATCCTCGCTCTCTCCGGCCTTTACATCGGCCAGGTCGCGGCGTTGCAGGTCCTCCCAATGCGGCGAAAAAGTTCCGCCGGAGATGGGCACGGTGCAGTGGGACACCACGGGGCCCCGGTCCACGTCCTCCGTTGCCAGGTGAATCATGGCCCCGGTGCGCGCAGCCCGGGTCTCGATCAACCGCCAGACAACTTCCTGCCACGTGCCAATGGGGCCGTCGGGCAGCGCCGGGTGTAGGTTCAGCAGAGGATAGGAGCGGCACATGGCGCCGCCGACGATGAGCATGTAGCCGGCCAGGACGCAGATGTCGGGGTTGAACGGCGAGAGGACGTCCATCACCTGCCGGTCGTATTCCTCCCTGTGGGCCGAGAATGGACCTGACCGGGCGCGGCGGAACGCGGCGGACGAGAGGTTGATCAAGGGGAGCCCGTACTCGTCGACCTGGGCAAAAAACCGGTCGGAGCCTTCGGCCTCTCCCTGAGCCCGGTTGCTGAAGACGAACTGGATGCGAGCGTCGAGCTTGCCGTCAAGGATGCGGTCGTGCACGAAGCGCAGCAGGCCCAGGGATCCTTCACCTCTGCCTGTGGACAGGCCAGCCGACGTTGATCATGGCTGGGGCAAGGCACCCTACGAAGCCTGGCGTCTCTGAGAGTCACGTATGTGAACGCGCAGGTCCAGCCGCAACGAGCTATTCCTCTTGGCCCCAGATATCCTCGTCCTGGGCAGGGGCGCGGGAGTCCTGAAGGCTGGAGATCTTTAGTTTCCGCCTCGTTGAGCAGTTGATTGCAGCGGCGGACCAGTTCCATGCCCTCCTGGTAGCGGGCGGTGGCATCGACTAGAGTCAGGCCGCCCTGTTCCAGCGCCTCTGCCATCTCTCCGAGCTGGCGGAAACGCTTCCTCGAAGGACAGTGAATCGACGGGCGGGGTCTGGCCGTCGGCGGATGGAATTTCTGAATCCTGACTCAAGTGATTATCTCCGATTTTCGTTTGCAGGCCCGCCCCGAGGGGGAGACTGAACGGGCAGGGGGGCTAAGGGCCATTTTGAGACATTTGCCGCTACGAGGCAAGTGGTTGTTTACAACAGGCGTTCCATAAGCTCATTCGGTTGTTGGGGCCTGTATCGCGGCCTGCTTTTCTTCTTGGCCTGTCGCTCGCCTGGGTTGGCGTCGTTGCCCGCCAGTTCCGCCGGCGGTGGCAGGGATGGCGCCGTCGGCCACGGTGATGGACAGGGGATCGCCTGGGGGCCGCTTGACCTACGCCGGTGACCACCTCGCCGGAGGAGAGGTTCTGGACAACTGAGAACCCGCGAGCCAATGTGGCCGCCGGGTCCAGAGCCCTCATGCGCTGGGCCAAGCCGTCTACTGAAGAGACTGCCAGCCGGAGCCGGGACTGAGCCCCGGACTGGACTAATCTTCCCAGGTCGTCGACCCGCCGCCGCCATATGTCAAAGTTGGGCAGTCCAGCGTCCAGGCGGCGCATTAAGCCGGCAAGGCCGGTCTGCTTCCCCTCCAGCAGGTAAAGAACGGCCCGGCGAGACTGGTCGGCCAGTTCAACGAGCTGCCGGCGGAGGTCATCCTGGCCCGGGACTACAAGCTCGGCCGCGGCGGACGGCGTCGGGGCCCTGACGTCGGCAACATAGTCGGCGATGGTGAAGTCAGTCTCGTGGCCGACGGCGCTGACGACGGGGGTCTTGCTGGCGTAGATGGCGCGGGCGACCACCTCCTCGTTGAAGGGCCAGAGGTCTTCGAGAGACCCGCCTCCGCGGGCGATGATTATCACGTCGGCCCGGCCGTCGCCGGTCCAGCCGGTCGAGGGCTGCGGCAATCTGGGGACCAGCGCCTTCGCCCTGGAGGCCGGGGGTGGGTGAGAGGAGGAGTTGGGCCAGGGGATAGCGGCGCCTGATCACGTTTTCGATGTCGTGGAACACGGCTCCGGCTGGTGAGGTGACCAGGCCGACGACGGCAGGGAAGGCAGGCAGGGGCCGCTTGCGGGACTGCTCGAAGAGTCCTTCGGCTTCCAGGCGCAGGCGCAGGCGTTCCAGTTCCAGGGAAAGCTCGCCGACTCCCTGGGGCATTGCCAGGTCGACCATGAAGTCGGTGGAGCCGCGGGGCTCGTAGAAAGTGATGCGGCCGTGGGCGGAGACAGCAGTCCCGTTGGCCAGGAGCTCGGACCCGGGCTGGCCCCGGAACATGACGCAGTTGAGAACGCCCTGCTCGTCTTTCAGCGTGTAGTAGGAATGGCCGGAGGAGGAAACCCTGAGGTTGGAAACTTCGCCAATCACCCAAAGGTCTGCCAGCAGTGGGTCGCTTTCCAGGGCCTGCCGCAGGTGGCTGGTGACCTGGCTGACGGAGTAAGGACGGGCACGGGGCTAACTGACCCGTTCGGTATATGCCCCGGTACGAGTGTCGACGCGGACCACAGTCCCCGGCGTGATGAACATAGGGACGTTGATGCGGAGTCCGGTTTCCAATGTGGGCTGGCTTGTTGCCCCCCTGGGCAGTGTCGCCGCGGAAAGCCGGAGGGGTCTCGGAGACTTCCAGCTCCACGTGGGTGGGGAAGGTTGATGTTGATGGCGGACCCTTTGTAGAAGACCACTTCGACGACGGCCTGTTCCTTGAGGTAGTCCAGCGCGTTGCCGAGAAGCCTCCTTGGTCAATTCGTACTGGTCAAAGGTCTCCTGGTCCAGGAAGTAGTAGAAGGAGCCGTCGTTGTAGAGGTACTGGGCCTGGCGGTTGTCCATGTCCGCCAGGGAGAACTGGGTATCGTACCGCTGGAATGTGCGCTCGACGACGGCGCCGGACATCATGTTCTTGGAGCTTGATGCGAGTAAACGGGCGCGCGCTGCTGCATCTTGTGACGCTCGTAGTCCATGATCTGCCAGGGTTGGCCGTCCAACTCGATTACCAGACCGCGGCTGAGGTCGCCGAAGTTGATGCTCATTTACAACTACCTGCCGGTGTCATGCATGGGCCGCCGGGGGTCCGGGCAGCCGGGGACTACTTGGAGACTTTGCTGAGGGCCACCGCGCCGTCGTCCCCCAAAGCAACGATGTCTTCGATGCGTACGCCGCCCCAGCCGGAGATATAGATGCCGGGCTCGACGGTGAACACCGTGTCCTTCTGGAGGATGTCTGGGGAGCGTGGACTCACTCGGGGAAATTCGTGGACTGCCAAGCCAAACGCCGTGACCCAAGCTGTGGCCGAAGTTGTCCCCGTAGCCTGCCTCGGCGATGACGGTGCGGGCCAGGGCGTCGCATTCCTCGCCGGTCATGCCAATTTTGGACGGTGTTGATGGCGGTCAATTGAGCGCCGAGCACAGTGTCGTACACCTTGCGGAAGGTATCGTCGGGCTCGCCCACAACGACGGTGCGGGTAATGTCGGAGCAGTAGCCGCCGACCCTGGCGCCCATGTCGATGACGATGGGCTCTCCCAGGCCGATGGGGCGGTCTGAGGGATGGTGGTGGGCCATTGCGCCGTTGGGGCCCGGCGGCGACGATTGTGTCGAAACTGATGCTGTCGGCGCCCAGGTCGCGCATGGCGACTTCCATGCGCCAGGGCCACCTCGCGTTCTGTCATTCCCTCCTGAATTTGGGGGCACACGGCTTGCATAGCAGCATCGGAGACGTCGATGGCCTTTTGGAGCATGGCGCGTTCCTGGCTGTCCTTGACGGTGCGCTGGTCTTCGGCCATGCCGGACGCAGCAACCAAGGATACCTGAGAGAGGGAATCCCGCTGCTTCAAGGCTTCTAGAATGCTCTCATAAGCGGCAACGGTCATTTCCTGGCTCTCGAAGCCCAAGCGACGGGCGCCGGTCTCGTCCAGCCAGTCCAGGAGCCAGTCCCAACCAGCGCGGACCTGGCGGACATCCCAGCTGGCGGCCTGATTGGCGGCCTGTTCCGTATACCTGGAATCGGTGGCCAGCACCGCCTGGCCCTTGGACACGAGCAGATAGCCTGCGGAGCCGGTGAAGCCGGACAGATACTGGCGGTTTTCGGGGGACGACACCAGGATGGCATCGAGGTCTTTTTCGGGGAATTTGGATATCAGTTGTTCCCTGCGTTCCCTCACTGTTTCTCCTCTTGGGGCATATCCTCAGATATGCCTGTGATAATCTCCAGGGCCGCAGTATAGCTTCTCCAACCGAAGCCCGCAATCTGGCCGTGAGCGACTGGGGCAATGACCGACCGGCGGCGCCATTTTTCCCTGGCGTGAATGTTGCTCAGGTGGACCTCGACAACCGGCACTGCGGCGTCAGCCAGGGCGTCCCTCAAGCTGTATCCATAGTGGGTGAGGGCGCCGGGATTGATGACGATACCCTGAATTCTTCCCCAGTGCTGCTGGATGCAGTCGATCAACATCCCCTCGGAGTTGGCCTGGTAGAACTCGACCTGGACGCCAAGGGCCGCGGCGCGGGCCCTGACGTGCTGGTTGATCTCTTCCAGGGTCTCGGAGCCGTAGACGCCGGTCGCCCGTCGGCCGAGGACACCCAGGTTGGGGCCATTAATGACCAGGAACGTTGGGCACGGTCGACTAACCTCCGCGGTCTTGCGATGGAAGAGTGAAGTCCCGGGGCAACGGCTCGGCTTCGCCGACATCCATCCCGTCGACATCAATGTCATCCAGGTCGCCGACATCGGAACCGGGTCCAGCCGCGGCGGACCTGGGGTGGTGGCTGAGGTAGGCGGCCAGGGCCTCTTTCTTGGTTACGTGGGTGTAAATCTGGGTGGTGGTGGGGCTGGAGTGACCCAGCAACTCTTGGATAACCCGCAGGTCGGCCCCGCCCTCGAGCATATGGGGTGGCGAAGGTGTGGCGGAGGGTATGGGTGTGAACGCCGCTCCTGGTTGCGGCTTGGGCGGCGTAGCGCCGCACCAACTTCTCGATGCTGCGACGGGACAAACGTCGGCCGTAGCGGTTGAGGAACAGGGCAGTCTCGGTCCTGGTCATCAACTGGGGGCGAGCCTGCTGAATGTAGTGGGCCAGGGCCGCCTGGGCGGGCCTCCCAAAAACGACCCAGCGTTCCTTGGAACCCTTGCCTCTTACCAGCAACTGCCGCCCGTCCAGGTCCACGTTGTCCAGGTCAATACCGTGGAGTTCCGCCAGTCGGACCCCGCAGGCGTACAGGAGCTCAAGAATTGCCCGGTCGCGGGCGCCGATGGGCGTGGTATCGTCGGGGGGCTTCCAACAGGCGCTCTACCTCGTTTTGACCCAGGAAGCCGGGGAGGGGGCGGTCTACCTTGATGCGCATGCTGCGTCCCGAGGGCACCGGGGTGGAGGTGAACAGGCCCTCCTGGACGAGGAACCGGTAGAACGCCCGGAGGACGGTAAGTTTCCGGACCACGCTGACCCGGGAGTAGCCGCGGCCGCGGGTCCCGGCCTCAGTAACCAGCCAGGTCAGATATCCGCGGAGCAACTGGCGGTCCATGTCGGTGAGACTGAAGCCCTCCCTGTAGAGATATTCGTGGAAGGACGCCAGGTCGGCCAGGTAGATGCGGACGGTATTTTCAGAGAGGCCCCTTTGGCCCCGGAGGAACGCGGGAAACCGCTCCAACAGGGCGTCGAATTGGGCCATGTCCGCGGAGGGGGCGGGACTAGTGAGAGAATCAGTCGCCAACGGTAGCCAACTCCTTGGCGTCTTGCAGCCGTTCTTTCCAGTCGCAAACGGTGCAGGCGACGATGTTGCGCCCGGAGTGCACCATGAGGCCGCTACACTCGGGGCAGGGTTCGGCCACAGGCCGCTGGTTCATGATGAAATCGCATTTAGGGTAGTTGGAGCAGCCGAAGAAGGTCCTGCCCCTGCCCCGGGCCCTGCGCTCGACCAAGTCCCCGCTGCAGCGGGGACAGGCGGCCCCGGTCTTTTTCAGTATGGGGCGAGACGTGCGGCATTCCGGAAAGCCGGTGCAGGCCAGGAAGCGGCCGAACCTACCGGTCTTGATGACCATGGGTTTGCCGCAGACGTCGCAGACCTCGTCGGTCTCCTCTTCAACCTTGCGCCGGGGCATGGACTCCTGGGCCTCTTCCAGGGCTTTCTGGAAGGGACCGTAGAACTCGGTGAGCATGGGGACCCACTGCCGCTCTCCCCTGGACACGTCGTCGAGTTCCTCTTCCATGTGGGCGGTGAATTCCAAGTCCATGACCTGGGTGAAGTATTCGACCAGGAGGTCGGTGACGGCGCAGCCCAAGGGCGTGGGCGTCAGGCGGTTGCGCTCCTTGCTCACGTAGTGGCGGTCCAGCAATGTGCCGATAGTTGGGGCATAGGTGCTGGGGCGGCCGATGCCTTTGTCCTCCATAGCTTTGATCAGCGTGGCCTCGGTGAAGCGGGGAGGGCGGCTCGGTGAAGTGCTGCAGAGCGTCGAGCTTCAGGCAGTCGAGGGATTCTCCGGCGGCTAGCTCGGGCAAGGGCTGGCGGCTGGAGTCGCCGGCACCGTCGTCCCTGCCTTCCAAGTAGACCATCCTGAAGCCCGGGAACTTGAGCACCGAGCCGGTGGCCCGGAACGAATAGGTCTTTGGACCGGTCTTGGCAGGCGGCGTCTATATCGGCGGTAGTGGCCTCGGATCGGGCGTCGGACATCTGGCTGGCCACCATTCGCTCCCAGATCAGCTTGTAGAGGTTGAACTGGTCGGCTGTAAGATGAGGCTTCAGCGCCTGGGGTTCGCGCTCGACAGAAGTGGGTCGAATGGCCTCGTGGGCTTCCTGGGCGCCCTTAGCGCGGCGGGCAAAGAACCTGGGCTTGTCCTGGCAGGTAGTCCTTGCCGTAGCGGCGGCCGATGTAGGACCTGACTTCGCTCAGGGCCGACCCGGCTACCTGGGTGGAATCGGTACGCATGTAGGTAATCAATCCCACTGAACCCTCGCTGCCGACGGGCAGGCCCTCGTAAAGCTGCTGGGCGACGGCCATGGTCCTCTGGGCGGTAAACCTGAGCTTGCGGCCGGCGTCTTGCTGCATAGTGCTGGTGATGAAGGGAGGCGCGGGCCTCTGGCGCACGTCTTTCTTCTTGACCGAGCCGACTGCGTATGTTGCTCCGTCGAGCTGCTCCTGGTGAGAGCGGGCGTCTTGCTCGTTTAGGATGGCGAGGCGGCCCTTTTGTCCCTTGACGGAATGCAGCACCGCGGTAAAGGAGTCTTCGGCGCTTGTCTGGGCCTGCTTCCGGAGTTGGGCTTCCAGGGTCCAGGACTCGACGGGAACGAACGCCTGGATTTCCCGCTCCCGGTCCACCACCATGCGCAAGGACACGGACTGCACCCGGCCGGCGGACAAGCCGCGCTGGACCCTGCGCCAAAGCAGGGGGCTAATCTGGTAGCCGACCAGGCGGTCGAGAATGCGGCGGGCCTGCTGAGCGTTGACCAGCTGCATGTCGATGTCCCGGGGGTGTTGGAAGGCTTCCTCCACCGCCTCCTTGGTAATTTCGTGGAAGACCACCCTCTTGGGCGGGGCGGACCAACCGTCCCAGTCAGCCGGCGGTCTGGAGATGCCAGGATATGGCC
>CAXXWY010000030.1:0-50988 GCA_963668505.2 Dehalococcoidia bacterium
ACCAAGCCGCCGGACCACCAGGGCCTAAACCTGGAGGTCATGGGCGACTTGGCGCGCCAGGTCTGCGACCTGGGGGCCTCCGGTATCGAGGTGTTGCTGGTATCCTCGGGGGCCATCGCCGCCGGGCGTGAGGCCCTGGGCGCGGGCAAAACTGTGGGGACCCCTGACATCGCGTCCAGGCAGGTAATGGCGGCCGTGGGCCAAAGCCGCATCATGCACACCTACCAGGAGTTGTTCGCCGCCCACGGCGGCCTGGTGGCGCAGACCCTGCTCACCATCAAGGACCTGTCGGACCGCCAGTCTTACCTGAACCTGCGGACCACGCTGCGGGGCTTGCTGGAATCGGGCGTGGTGCCGATTCTCAACGAGAACGACGTGGTCGCCGTAGACGAGATAGGGGAGGTATTCGGGGACAACGACCGCCTCTCCGCCCTGGTCGCCAACCTGATGGACGCGGACCTCCTGGTGATTCTCACCGACATCGACGGGCTTTACACCGCAGATCCCAACGTCGACCCATCTGCCCAATTCATAGCGGAAGTGGACCACGTGGACGCCTCGATAGAGGCCATGGCCGGCAGAAACCGGCACCCCTGGGCAAGGGGAGGAATGGGCACCAAGCTGGAAGCGGCGCGGCTGGTGACCACCTCCGGCATATCGATGGTGATGTGCCGGGGTTTCGCCAAAGACGCGGTAATCAAGGCTGTCAACGGCGACGCCGTCGGCACCCTGTTCAAGCCGGCGGGGAGTAAACTGGAGGCCCGGAAAAGATGGATGCTGGGCAACGTCTCCCACCAGGGCGGCGTGGTGGTGGATGCCGGGGCGGCCAGGGCCCTGCAGGAAAACCACCGGAGTCTCCTTCCCGCAGGAATCGCCAAGGTGGACGGGAAATTCGGCCGGGGAGATATAATATACATAAGCGATGAAGCAGGAAGGGCCATCGCCTGCGGCATCGTCAACTACAGTTCGGCGGACGTGGAACGCATTATGGGTCTGCGCTCCGGGCAAATCGCGGAGACCCTGGGCTACCAGTACGGCGAAGAGGCCGTGCACCGCAACCACCTGGTGCTGTTGTAGGCCGAGTCAGCCAGGTACAGGATGTGGAAGCTGTGACGGCAGTAGGTACGCCATGACCAGTCTCAAATCCAAGGCAGTCGACCAGTTGTTGGCCAAGGGAGCCGCGGCGCGCTCCGCCGGCCGGGCGTTGGCCCGTACACCCAGCAAGGTCAAGGACCAGGCGTTGCTCAACATCGCCGAGGCCCTGGAATCGCAACAGGATAATGTCCTCGAAGCCAACCAGAGGGACTACGCGGCGGCCCGGAACGACGGCCTGAACGAGGCCCTGCTGGACCGGCTGCTGCTGACCCCGGATAGACTGCAGGCCTTGGCCAGGGACGTGCGCAAGGTGGCCGACCTGCCCGACCCCGTGGGTGAGACCTGGGACATGGCCCCGCTAGCCAATGGATTGATGGTCGGCAAGCGCCGGGTGCCCCTGGGCGTTGTGGGCAGCATCTACGAAAGCAGGCCCAACGTGACCGTGGACATCTCGGTCCTTTGCCTCAAGTCGGGGAATGCTTGCCTGCTGCGGGGCGGAAAGGAGAGCCTGCAGTCCAACTCGGCTCTGGTCGATCTGATACGGAAAGGCATTACAGAGGCCGGCATTCCCGCCCAGGCGGTGGAGTTCATCGACAACACCGACCGGTCGCTGGTAAACGTGATGCTGGGCATGAAGGAATACATAGACCTGGTGGTGCCGCGGGGAGGACCGGAGTTAATCCGGTTCGTGGCGGAGACCGCCGCAATGCCTGCGGTGACCGGTGGCATCGGCGTTTGCCATACCTACATAGACCGTGGAGCCGAGATGGAAAAGGCTGCCGGCATAGTCTACAACGCCAAGGTCCAGCGGCCCTTCGTGTGCAATGCCCTGGATACGGTGCTCATACACTCCGATGTTGCGCCCACGTACCTTCCCCGCATCGCCCGGGAATTGGCGACTGCCGGGGTGGAATTGCACTGCGACCACCGGGCATTGGCGGTGCTGGGCCCCGATCCGGGCGCCCGGGTCTCGCCCGCCGTCGAAGAAGACTGGGGCACGGAGTTTCTGTCGTTGACCGCCGCGGTAAAGGTGGTCGACTCCATAGATGAAGCGTTGCAGCACATCGAGACCTACGGGTCCGGCCATTCCGAGGCCATAGTGACGGAAGACTATTCCGCCGCCATGAGATTCCTGGACGAGGTGGACGCGTCGGCGGTGTTCGTCAACGCCAGCACCCGGTTCAACGACGGCAGCCAGTTTGGACTGGGGGCAGAGGTGGGCATAAGCACCCAGAAGTTCCATGCCAGGGGTCCCATGGGCCTGCGGGAGCTCACTTCGTACAAGTGGGTGGTCATGGGCAACGGCCAGGTAAGGGACTAGCAGGCAGGGGCCAGGAGGAAGGCGGAGCGTGTCGGACTTCAGTTTCGAACGGGAAGTGAGGACTCCATATTCAGAGGCTTATACCATTCGGGAGAATGACCGTCACGTTGGGCGGGTAGACATCCATTTCGCCGACGGGTTGGTCCATCTCTCTGTCGCCGTTGACGAGAGCCTCACGCAGGACTCCATCCAGGAAATAATCGACACCGTCGACGAGGACATGGTGGACGCCGCGGGCATTTACCGCGAGGGATTCGTGGTCCACGTGTTCCAAGGCAGAGAGACCGGCGTCTTCAGCGACGAGGGGATGACGGAGAACGGCAACGACCGCTGACCAACCGCGGCCGGCGGCTTGGGCTTCAGCCTTGCTTGCGCTTCAGCGCCTTTAGCGCCGCGGACTTTATCGAGTCTGCGCTGAGTCCGCTCCTGACCATCAACTGTTCAGCCGGGCCAGACACCGTGTATCCCCGCAGGGCGACCATTTCCAGGGGCGTCGGGTGATGCTGGCCCAGCACCTGGGCCACTATGCTGCCCAAGCCGCCGTGGACGTAGTGTTCCTCCGCGGTGACTATGGCCCCGGTCTCCCGGGCGGCGGCGAGAATAGCGTCCTCGTCGGCCGGCTTGAGAGTGTGCATGTTGACCACCCGGGCGATTACCCCCGACTGGCCCAACAGGTCGGCAGCATCCAGGCTGACGGCGACCATTGCTCCGGCGGAGATAATCGTCAGGTCGTTTCCCTGCTTTATTGTCTCCGAGCGGCCCAGCGTGAAACGGTAGGACTGGTCATGAACCACCGGGGTGGCGGCGCGGGAGAGGCGAATGTAGAACGGCCCGTCGGCCTCTGCCGCCGCCTGCACCGCTTGGGAGGCCTCCTCGGCGTCGGATGGCACCACCACGTGAAACCCGTCCAGCGAGCAGGCAAGGGCCAGATCCTCGATGCCGTGGGCCGACATGCCGTCTTCTCCGGTAAGTATGCCGGCGTGGGTACACACCAGCTTGACGTTCAGGTGGGGCTGGGAAACTAGGACCCGTAGCTGGTCGAAGGGCCGCTCGACGCCGAAAACAGCGAAGGTGCTGACAAAGGGAATCTTTCCCGACGCAGCCAGCCCGGCAGCCACGCCAACCATGTTCTGCTCGGCGGGGCCGAAGTCGAAGAACCGTTCCGGGTACTTGTCCCGCCAAAGGTGGGTGAACACCGAAACGTTCAGGTCGCCGCCCAGCACCACGATGCCGGGATGCTTGTCCGCCAGGTCCAGAAGGGTGCGGCCGTAGGCCTCCCTGGTGGATGCCATAGCCTGGGTTGCCGCCATCAGGCCAGCTCCTTCATAGCTTGCTCGAACTCCTCCTGGTTGGGGGAGCGCCCGTGGAATGCCGGGTTGTTCTCCATGAAGGTGACGCCCTTGCCTTTGACCGTATGGGCGATGATCACCGTTGGGCGGGTGCGCCTAGTCCGGGCCTTGTCTATGGTGGAGAGAAGGGACGGCAAGTCGTGGCCATCAACTTCCAGTACGCGCCACCCAAAGGACCGCCACTTCAGGGGCAGCGGCTCCAGGGACATTACCTCGTCAGTAAAGCGGTCGTTTTGAATCCGGTTGCGGTCGACTATGGCAATCAGGTTACTGGCCTTGTGGTGCGATGCCGACATCGCCGCTTCCCACACCTCTCCTTCGTCGCATTCACCGTCTCCCAGTATGGCGTACACCAGGTAGTCCTTGGCGTCCAACCGCGCGGCCAGCGCGCAGCCCAAGGCGAAAGACAGTCCCATGCCCAAGGAGCCGGAGTTCATCTCCACTCCGGGCGTCATGGGGTGAGCGTGGCCTTGCAGGCGGCTGTCCAACTTGCGGAAGGTGGCCAATTCGTCGCGGGCGATGTACCCGGCGCGCGCCAGGACGGCATAGAGTCCGGGGGAGGCATGGCCTTTACTCAGCACCAGGCGGTCCCGGTCCGGCCAGCTTGGCTGCGCAGGATCGTGGCGCAGGGCGTAGAAATACAGCGAAATGAGGATCTCCAGCTCCGACAGGGACCCTCCGGGGTGTCCGCTGCCTGCGGTGAAGATGGTCTGGAGTATGTCCCGGCGCAATTCCCGGGCCATGGCCTCTAGCTCCTGGACGCGGCCTGGGGCTTTCCAGGCTCCGTTCAAGTTGGTGGAGCTATTGCCATTGGCGGTCTTAGGCACCGTCATCTCCCGTACCAGCGCCGGTTGCAGGCTGGACAGCACAATCTATGTCACTCGATAATAGCGAGACGAAATCCGGCGCCAAGATTATAATCCCGCGATTCCCTAAAGAAAAGGGGGGAGGGCGTCTCTAGCCGGCTTCCCTTTGGTCAGTTAGCGCCGCGGTTAAACGACCAGGCAAATTGCCGCGGAAGCCCAAATGTGATATGTATGCCGGGTAGACCCCGCCGGCCCGGCCTGAATCGCCGGGAAACACGCCCAGAGTACGGATTCGATGATAATAGACAGCCACTGCCACATATTGCCGCCCAGCTTTCAAGAACGGCGCGCCCAATTGCGTGCCCAGGACAAGACCTTTGCCGCCCTATTTGCCAGGGAGAACGCCGCCATGGCTACTGCTGAGACGTTGGTCGAGGCTATGGACGCTGCCGAGGTATCCCGGTCCGTGGTGATGGGGATGGGGTGGTCAGATCCATCGGTGGACCGGGAAGCCAACGACTACATCATCGAGGCGGTGCAGCGATACCCCGAACGTCTGACTGGTTTTTGCTCGGTGAATCCCGCTTGGGGCGACGCCGCTTTGGAAGAGGTGGAACGCTGCGCCGCCGCGGGCCTGACAGGCGTCGGCGAGCTGCACCCGGACACCCAGGGATTCGACATAACCGACAGGGCGAGCCTGGCTCCGTTGATGGACGCGGCCCGCCGGCTGGGGCTGCCGGTGTTGGTGCACAGCTCAGAGCCGGTGGGTCACCTGTACCCCGGTAAGGGCGCCACTACCCCAGACAGATTGTGCCGCCTCATCGAAAATTTCCCAGGCAACACGGTCATCTGCGCCCATTGGGGCGGGGGGTTGCCATTCTACGCGCTGATGCCTGAGGTTTCCGAACTGTTGGAAAACGTGTACTTCGACATGGCCGCATCTCCGTTGCTGTACCGCCCGGAAGTAGTACCGGCGGCGGCCGAGCTTGTAGGCCCCGAGAAAGTCCTGTTCGCCACCGATTTCCCCCTCATCCGGCACAAACGCATGTTGCGGCAAGTTACCGAGTCAGGCCTGGATCAATCAGCACAGGAGGCCATCCTGGGCGGCAACGCCGCGCGGGTATTGGGGTTGGGATAGGGGCCGGTCACATCTGGCCCATAAGCTCCAAAACCCTCGCCACTTCTTGGGGGGACTCCAGCCGGTAGCGTGCTGCCGTGGCGGAGCCGGACGGCCCAACGAACACGCCAAAGCCGCCGGCGTCCTGGGCTGAGGCAAACCCTTCCTCGTCTACTAAATCGTCGCCGAAATACACCGGAAAAGAACTGGGATTCAGCGTTGCCCGGATTTCGCGGAGCGCGTCCCCCTTGCCCCAGGCGAGGTTGGGGAGGACTTCCAGGGCCATTTTGCCGGTGGACATTCTCAAGGCCCCTGACGCCAGGAACGGCGCAATCTCGGCGTCCACCGTTTGTTTGACGTCCGCTACCGAGCTTTCCGGGGCCAGGCGATAGTGCACGGTGAGAGACAGCCCCTTGTGCTCCAACATCACCCCGGGGAATCGCTCCAGCGCAGAGTCTAACCGCTGGGCAGCCAGGCTTATCTGTTCTCTTAACCGCAGAGCCTCGGGATGGACAAACTCCATGCCCCTGCCGCTGATCTCCAGGCCGCGATTGCCGGCATAGACCAAGCCATCTATATCAACCTTGCCCCGTACGTCATCCAGGCTCCGGGTGCTGATTATTGCAACCAGGAACTGCGCCCGGCCGCTGAGGTCGATGAGCGACTGCTTGGTTTCCTCTGGCAGCACAGCTAGGTCAGGCCGGTCCACGATGGGCGACAGCGTGCCGTCGTAGTCCAGGCCCAAGAGCGCCTGCCCGGCTTCGCGGAGGGGCCGGCTTGCTTCTGTCCATGCGCTTAGAAGGTGAGGCATTGAAGGAGAAGTTCCCGAGGCAAAAGGCGGCTTGGCCCTGGAAGCCTAAAAACTTCGGATGGGCCGCTTGGAACGTCGTGTTCCCTGCATGAGGTCGACCAGCAGCCGGGCGGCCCATTTGTAGATGTTGTTCTCCTGGACAATGGCCCGCATGTTCACCATGCGGTAACGCCGCTCCTCCGGCGGCATCTGGACAGCGTCCAGAATGGCCCCGGCAAAGCGTTCGGTGGCGTAGGGGTTGACGATGAGGGCGTCGGTCAACTCATGCGCCGCCCCCGTAAAGGGGCTGAGTATGAGCACACCGTCCTCGTCGACCCTGCTGGCCACGTATTCCTTGGCTACCAGGTTCATCCCGTCGTGAAGGGAACTGACGACGAAGAAACGGGCCAGCCTGCGCAGCGCCATCAGGGTGTCGCTGGGAAGGTCGTCCGGCAGATAGATTATGGGTTGCCAACCGCCGCGACTGAACCGGCCGTTGATGTCCTCCACGATCTGGTCTATTTGATCGAAAAGCTGCTGGTAAGCGCCGATGCTGGTCCGGCTCATAACCCCAGCCTGGATGAACACCACCTTACCCACGTGATCGGGGAACTGCTCGAAAAACCGCCCCACCGCCCTCAGCCGGTGGGGTATGCCCTTGGTGTAGTCGATGCGGTCGATGCCCAGGCCGACGACTTGGCCTCCCAGTGCTAGCTCGTCGGTCAGCCGCTCCATCTCCGCGGCAACGTCGGCGCTGCGAGCTTCGTAACCTATCTGCTCGAAATCAACGCTGATGGGAAAGGGCCGAACCAAGGTGTGCTCGCTTCGGTAGTTGATCAGGCTGTAGTCGTGGTCCACCCGGGCATCGACGGAGCGGTCCACGGTGTTCAGGAAGTTGTTGCAGTGGGCGCCGATGTGAAACCCCAACAGGTCGTTCCCCAACAAGCCGTCGATGAGCTCTTCTTGCCAGGGGCAAATCTGGAAAATCTCCGGGCTGGGCCAGGGGATGTGCCAAAACTGGCCGGTGATAACGTCGGGGTCGGCGTCTCGCAAAAGCCTGGGCAGCAATGCCAGGTGGTAGTCCTGGGTAAAAACCGCGGCCGGCCGGCCGTCTATTTCGTCCAGGACGTGCCTGGCAAACTCCTCATTGACCTCTTGATAGCGTTCCCAGGCGCCGGTTTCGAACACGGGCTCGGTATAGGCGTTGTGGCACAGGGGCCAGAGGGCCTCGTTGGAAAACCCGTAGTAGTAGCCCCGCTCCTGCTCTTCCGTCAACCAGACAAGCCGCAGGGTATAGGCCGGGTCGTCGGGAGGGACCATGACTTTGTTCTGCTCGTCAACGGCGTACCAGTCGCCTTTGCCGCCCCCGTGGGCAACCCAGGTGCCGCCGCTTTCCTGCATCAGGGGGTCCAGGGCGGTGATTAGCCCGCCCGCCGGGACTTCGTAGCGCAACTCGCCGTCGACCAGCTCGTGGACGTAGGGCTGACGGTTGGACACCACTACGAGATGGTATTCGCCCATCTCTCGCTGGGCCAGCCGCCTCAGTTCTTCTTTGCCCCAAATGGGCGTCTTTATCGCCACGTGCACCCCGCGCCTTGGCAGGCAATAGGCGTCACCACGGCGGCGAGCCGTTCCGGCTTGGGAAAAGGTTGCCTCGCGGTCGGGGATATAGGACTGGGCACGGCGACAGCCGCCCGTAAAGTGATCGACGCACTTGGATTCTTTCACACTCCGGGGAAATGGTCAACCGCCGGGGTCGTTGATGCGAGACCTTATGTGGCTACGTTCGTTCATGGTTTAGATTCTCGTTTATGTGAAATTTTTAGATTCCCTCTCATTTGTTCCCATTTCCTCCCATTTGGGGGCGCTTCGAGATCCCCTTCGACAGGCTCAGGGCGAACGGGGGTGAGATTCCTGCCTGCGCAGGAATGACGGGCGGGGTGGGCGTGACTGGTTGGGGGCCGGGGGGGTGAGATTCCTCGGCTTCGCTCGGAATGACATGGTTGGGGTGCAGGAATGATGGGTGGGGGCGCGGGTATGATGGGGGAATGGCGGCGTTGATGGGTAGGGCGGCGATGGCGGGTAGTGCGGACTGTTGGCGGCGGGAGAGGCTGGAAATTTTAGATTCCCTCCCATTCGCTCCCATTTCCTCCCGTTTGGGGGGTGCTTCGACAGGCTCAGGACGAACGGAGGTGAGGTATTCCGTGTTCACGGAGGTGAGGTATGCCGTGTTCGCGGGTGACCGTTTGGGGGAGTTGGCGTGAGGGGCAGCGGGCTTGGAGCGGTTTTTGGTCACAACATGTCACGGGCCACGTCAGAGCCCAGGCCAAAGCAAGGTAGGGTGGTGGCAATCGTTGGCCTGGGGCCCCGGCTCAGGGGCTGGTCTAGATTTGGTTCAGTCCCGGAAATCGGGCGCTGGCCTGACCTGTATTTATGATATGGGGAGGTTGCGGGGGTGGGCAAGGGGGGAAATGTCAGTAATTTTGGGCGGCCCTTCGACAAGCTCAGGAGAGGCCCTTCGACAAGCTCAGGAGAGGCCCTTCGACAAGCTCAGGACGAACGGGTAAAGCCAAGATACAAGGGTGAACGGGGAGTGTGGGTCTGGGGGCGGGATGGGTCCCAGGGGGAGATGGAGCGTGAGATTCCTGCCTTCGCAGGAATGACGGGTTTGGGGGCGGGGCATGGGGATTTAGATGACCAACCCCGCACCCTTACACCGCGCCGGCGGCAGGGTTAATTGGGTTTAGGGGACCGGAATCAGGTAGGGATTTGATCGTAGGAGAACGGAGGAATATCCATGCGGTTGCCGGCATGTTCGATGGTTATGGCGCACAGGCGGCCCTCGCCATCCAAATCCAGAAGGGTATTTTCGTCCAGGTCCCTGGCCTCGTTTACTTCGGCGGCGCTAAGCTCTATGTGAAGCGTGTCAGTGTCGCGGAAGTATTTAACTTTCATGGCTCGAACAACCGGGGCCTTCATTGCGAGTTGTAGAGGGCGAAAAACGCTTCTGGGTTTTCTCCCCCTGCAGTTATGGCTCTCTCAATATCTTGCAAAGTAGTTTTGGCGCTGAACTCCAGGAACAGGGATTGCGAAGGTAAGCCACGCAACACGTAACGACGCCACGAGACCCCTTGCTCGACGGAAAGGTCGTTCTCCGGGGTATACCCCATTTTCAAGCAAGGCTGCGTGAGCGGCGGAAAGAGAGATTGATGCTCTAGGCAAAAGCAAACGCTTTCTGGACTTGCCTGGGAGAGTTGCTTGCAGCATCATCCTCGTCGACTATCGAGTACTTAATATTGTGATTGTCCAAAAACGCGCAGAACTGCTCCATTGATTCCTTGGTATTGTCGTAGAAGCAACCAAATATAAAGTCCATCATCTGCTCAGCGCGTTTGAACGCGTCCGGGTAATTCTCTGCGTATACGGTGGTTCCTATGCCGTCAATCCAAGCAGCGTGATGGTCCCCTCGGTCTTCGCTTGAGATCGTGATGGAGACGTCTACCCAAACCATATTGTTTTAAACCTCTCGCTGGTGTTCGACATCTTCCTGTCCCTAATCATCTTGACCCCAGCCGGCAATGTGGCTCGCTCCAGTACCTCACTCGTCCAGGATGCTCTCGATTTTACCCATGAAACGCTCGGTGAGGCTCAGATGGTACTCCACTGCCGAGGCGCCCAGCTTGCCCTCGTAAAAGTTAACGTGGAGCAGGTTGGGGTTGGCGAACAGGCCATGAATCTCCGGGTCACCTTTTTGTTCCGACAGATTGTTGACCACCTCGAAGAGGTAGCCATGCTGATCGTGCCTCCAGCCTCGCTGCTGCGCAACAGCCTCGACCATCTGCGCCGCGGCTCCCCAACCCTTCTCCGACGCTTGGGACAAGTCTCCCGCCTCAAGCTCTGCATAGGCTTGGGACATAAACCGGCGCGCCGCTTCTCGGTATGTGGTTACTGGCGTGGCCATAGCAAGTCACCCCTCGCCGCCTATTTTAGCATAGGGGAAGTCTCCCCTGGCCTCCAATTCACCTCACTAGCCAACCATATCCCCCCGTTCGCCCTGATGGAAATCAAATGGAAGAGTTAGGGGGTTGCATGGTTAACTTTCCCAAGTTATCTCCAGCTTCGGTAAATGCTGATGAGTAGTGTAAACTTGGCAGCTTCTTGACTGTCTCTTCTGCTACAATGCCCGAAGAGGCCAGGATGGCTATTAGCCAACGAGAGCTTTACTACCAAGAGGCGAGAGATGCGCTCAACCGCCAGAGCGAACTCATTAGCGCTTATGTCAGTCGCGCGAGTACGCTGTTGGCGTTTGGTGGAGCGCTTGTGGGTGCCGGGACGCTCGTACTGAACCTCAGCGAGGGAAGTGTCAGCTACCTGAACATCGGACTCTTTAGTTGGTTGTTCTGCATGTTTGCCAGCGTAGTGGTTTCCTGTCTCTTGGTTATCCTTCCGAGGGCCTGGGTTTCGGGACCAGCTACCGAAGACATCAGAGAGTTCCTTGAAGAAGACGTGTACGACGATGAGGGTATGCTCAAGTGGACCTCTGACAGGTATCAAGAGTCGATAGCTAGTAACGACGAGCGAGTTCGAAACAGGTCTACTTGGCTAAAAATTGGAGTTTGGGGTCTAGTTGCAGAGTCAACTGCCCTCGCCAGCCTCGCGCTAGTAGTGTACCTTAGTCGGTGAGAATCCGAACTTTGTTCCTAACCTCTGTTTGGGATTGGTAGGCTTGGGAATGACTGTTGGTTTCGGATTTGCCCCTGGTGAGTCAAATTGAACTGTTTTTGGCGGGCGAGGTGCTGGAGGCGGAGGAGACGATGGTTGCTTATCGCTACTCATTGTTCTCGCCTCCCAAGTCGACACCTTTCGCAGAACGGATTGATTCTGCTCTGGCAACTAAAACAACACAGTGTGAAGTCAGTTGGCCAATGTCTATCCCAGACTTCTAGACAGCAAACACATCGATACGTGTACATGAACTTGAAACCCTCCTTTACTCCTCACTCACAGTTTAACGTGGGTACGTGTCACAGCGTCAACCCCAAACGACTGATATTTCCCACTTCCCAACGCCCGGCCTAATCCCCTACCACGGAATATATCAGTCCCCATCCGGGACGGGCGCCAATCCCCGCACCGCCCGGCTTCCTGAAAAGGAGACCCTCGCATAAACCTTCGTTCGGGCACCAGAGCCGAAATCTATCCCATTAGGGATCACAGCCTCCATCTAGTGCTCCTGAAACAAGATATCTGTTCCCCCTAAACCACCAACCCCGCCCCCTTGGGCCGCGCCTTACCCCCGTGCACCGAAGGCTCCGCGCACCACTTGGCCACCATATGCCGCCAAGGACAACTACCGGTCAGGAGTACCTAGGCGGAGGATGTGAGCTAGAACACCCTGGGCCTGCTGCAGTGACCGGCCCCCTTTGGTAGCTGTCCGAATCGTTAGGTCCAACTTGCCGGCGAATGAATTGAAGTCCGAGGTTCTGAAGGAACACAGTCATATAAGTGCGAATAATTCGTCGAATGCTGCCGAGTCTTCGTTATTCACTGGCACGACCTGTAGCCGGAAGATTTGTCCCGCTGAATTAGTGACGCTGATAAGCCACTCTGTAACCCCTTGTTGCTCAAAAGTTCTCCACTCAACCCAAGAGCCTTGTAGGCTTTCCAGGTTTGAGATTACCTCATGAAGGAGCTGACATTCAGTCCATTCAGGCGTATCAAGCATGAAATAATCCTTAGCCAGAAGGGATGAGCGATCATTGATCACACGGGAGTTACTGTCAAGAGAGTACGGTTACGGAACAGCCGGGGTTGTCATGTAGAGAGGCCAGAACACTAGCCTAGGATAAAGCCTGATATCGGCCCAGTCCTAAGAATTCCACTAACCCGCCATCACGTAGCACCCGCAGTTGTTGCCTGATCTTGGCCTTCACATGTTGGTTGCTCGGGTGAAGCAGAGACAACTCTGGGACGAACCTGGCGTAAAATTCCTGCAGAGTGAATTCTCTACTGCCGGTCTCCCGTTGTATTGTGCGAACGCAAGAGAATACGTCGGCTCCCCAGCCTCCTTTAGCTCTCGGGTCTGTTCTGAGGAATTCCACCCGCTTCCAGTCAGTCCTGACCGCAGCAGTATCACGCGGGGAACCGTCCGCAACTATGCTTATGCGCCCTTCTGGAGGAATCGCTGCCAGGTGGATATTTGAACCTACATACCCGGCCCTCCTAGCGGTTAATCTCAGCGGAGGTCTGGGCTGAATCACAGCACGGCTAATGAAATGCCCCGGAACTACGAACAAGCCAGTTACGGTCCAATCAGCCTGGCGATATTCTAAGAACACATAGTGTGGGGCGCGGTCTTCGTCGATAGCGGCGATCTTTGGCTTGAAGGCGGAGTTCACCACTACTCGGCCGTGCTTTCCGTTCTTGCTCTTCAGTTGGTAAGTGGCGGAGCAACTTGGGCAAGTGAAGTCGCGCACCTTCGTGTTCGGTTTATCTGCTGCTATGCGGTCAGAGATACAAGCGAGACAGTAGAGGTTGGTTTCGGCCCAAGCCTCAGTAACGGACCTGGCGATTTGGCTTTTGCTGCGATACGAGGAACTGGGGCTAGGGTCAAGTTGCAGGTACATGCGGCTTACTGATGGAGAGCGGCGTTGGGAGCGCCCCCCTGAAGGTAGTGCCTGGATCTTAGGGCATCACTCTCGTCCATCATCCACACAGGTAATTCCATCGTTAGATAGAAAGTAGGGCGGATCAGTCCAAATACAGTCCACACTGTCGTTTGGCATGGAAGCCATGATTTCCAGGCTATCTCCGTGGTAAAGGTACGACAGATTATCCTTCGACCTCCAGACCACCCTCGCAGCCAAATCTGTCATCTCGTTGCCTCCAACGGTTTCAGATCCCTGTCGCAGCCTGACATCCTACCCACCACCACATCCTACTACATTGCAAAACAGTGCTCCAGCCCCAATTGTCACAGTCAATTCCCGACTTGAGCCTCGATTACCACCGGCGAGCGGCCCGGCGCGGTGATTAGGATGTCAGGCTTCAACCCCGGATGGCCGGAAATGGCCTGGGTGTTCTCCGAAACAACCTTGCTGCCGGACAGCATCCCCTGCAGCAGGATGCCCAGGGCGTTGTTTACATTCGGCTCCGTCTGGTTCGGCATGGCCCTAGCGGCGACTAACCCGCCGCCCCTCACTCCCCGCCGTGGGTCTGGTCGATGCGGACGATGTCCGCCTGAATTACAGCCATGGCCTGGAGCATCCGTTGCAGCGTCTCGTCCCGCCGCGTTCCCGACTCTTGCAGTTGCTGGACCGATTCGTTCGTGCGCCGAACTGATTCCTCCATGCGCCGAACTGATTCCTCCATGCGCCGAACTGATTCCCCCATACGCTGAACTGATTCCCCCATACGCTGAACCGATTCATCGACTCGCCTCTGGTCCTGCTCCATTAGAATGATCATGTCCGTAGCGTATTGAGCGAACTCTTCCACGTTTCTCATGCGTTCCTGCATCCCGGCTTTACCTCCCCTGTTCCACGGTTTCCCGGGCCAGCCCGCCATGAAGGCGTTAGGCCCGCATACAGCCTATACATGCAAACACTGAAGCCCGCAGCAAGCCCTGTCAAGGGCCGGCTGACATCGGGAATTATAGCCCATGCCCCACCGGCCAGAAACCGCCGCAACTGAAGCCGCGCCGTCCAATTGCCCGCCCATCCTATCCATCCTGCCCATCACGACAATCCCCAAAATCCCAGTCCAGACACCACTTGCCCATTGACGCGCCCCAACCCCAGTCAGTAAGCTGAAGCCGCGTCGCCCACATAGCAACGACCGACCCGGGCGGTACGCCGCCAGCAAGTCGAAATGGAACGAAATGGAACCCAGTGGGACGGCCTTCACGGAACGGTTGCCGTCTGCGGCCTGTTTGCGCCGGTATTAGGCCGCTGGTATAATCTTTAACATCCGAAATTGCGATAGTAATGACCGGAAGCCGCGCAATTCAGGTCAGTCTTCAGTGGGTTAGAGAGGGGACATGTTGCCGCAGATAGTCCTCACGCCGCCGACACGAGAAGATGTCCAGCGGTTGGTGCAATGGCTGGACGACGACGAGGTCAACTCCTTATGGTACGGACGCGACCATGACGGGGCGCCTCTGCACATAGGCTACTCGCCCCACGAAATCCTCGAAGCCGCTGAAGAGGAGTGGAGACAGGTCTTCGAAGACGAAGACCGCAAGATATTCACTGTTCAAACCAGCGAAGGCGTACACATCGGCGAAGGCCAGTTGGACATCCAGTGGGCGCTGGAGCAGGCGCAGATTTTCATCCTGATAGGCAGGAAAGACCTCTGGCACCAGCACTACGGCACGGTGGCCCTGATTCAACTGTTAGAGCAGGCCTACGAGTCCTACGAGTTGCACCGGGTGTGGGCGGACATTCCGGAGTACAACGAGCATGCCATGCAGATGTTCCGCCACCTGGAATTCGTGCTGGAAGGACACATGCGCAAGAGCCACCGGAAAGACGACGTGTGGTATGACTCCTTTGCGATGGGGTTGTTGACCGACGAGTTCCGCCGTCGCCGGTCCAAGCTCATCGACACTCCCGCTCCCTAGTCCCTGAACGGCCTCTAGTTGTTCCCCTTCTCCGACTCCGATGTCCAGCACCGGTCTTTCCCCGTAGTAACCCTGCTGCTCATCGCGGTCAACGTTCTCGTTTTCTTGTACGAGCTGCAATTGGGCGGCTTGGGTGTGCTTGGCGGCGGCGGCGACTTGGACATCGTCGCATTCTTCGCCAAATGGGGCTTCATTCCCAACGAACTAACCCAGGGGGTGGCCTGCACGCACCAATTGTTAAACCTGGAAAGATGCCCGCAGCTACCCGCGGAATTCCTGGCGTCCCCGCAAGCCGCCCTGCCGGCAGTAGACCTGGGGCGAGGGGTAATCCTCCTGAACGTAGATACTCCGCTGCCCACTTGGACAACCCTGTTCTCCTCGATGTTCATCCACGGCGGCTTCTTCCACTTGGCCGGCAACATGATGTTTCTTTGGGTGTTCGGCGACAACATGGAGGACTGGTTGGGCCACTTGAAGTTCCTGGCGTTCTACCTGTTGGCCGGAATAGCGGGCACACTTAGCCACCTGGCCATCGATCCCACCTCGTTAACGCCGCTGGTAGGCGCCAGCGGCGCTATATCCGGGGTAATGGGCGCCTACATGCTGCTTTATCCATTCAACCGGATAAACACGCTCATTATCTTCTTCATCATAACCGTAATCCGTTTGCCGGCTGCGGCCCTGTTGGGACTGTGGTTTGTTTGGCAGTTGGTGCAGGGGTTGGAGTCGCTGGCTATATCAAGCGAAGTGAGCATAGCTTTCTTCGCCCACGTGGGGGGATTCGTAACCGGGGCCATTCTGGCGGTAGTCTTTGCATTGGCGACCCGCCGCCCCCTCTGGCAGTCGCGTCGCCGCGCGCAACCTTGGGACTATTGGCATCAGACTGGGCGCGGGCCGGAATAAACGTGCGCTGTGGAGTTCGATGGCCGGGAACGACGAATCCGGAATCCGGCTAAGCTACTATACGTTGGCCCCGTGGCAACGCTTGTACTTCTTGCCGCTGCCGCAGGGACACGGGGCGTTTCGGCCGATTTTGGCAGACCCAGCCGGCGCAACTGCCCGGCTCTTTACCGCCACCGCCTCCATGGGAGAGGACTCCTTAGCGGCAGCCTGCCTTCTGTTGCCGTTCCTTGGCTGTTGGGTTACGGTCACGTGGAACAGGGTGTGCACCACGTCCGATTGCATACGCTTGGTCAGGTCCTGAAACATCCTTCGACCCTCGGTGCGGTAGGCCACCAGGGGGTCCCGCTGGCCATAGGCTTGAAGCCCGATTCCGGTGCGCAGGTTTTCCATAGAGGTCAGATGATTGACCCAATGGGTATCGATGGCCCGGAGCAGCAAGCCCCTTTCGACGATGCGCATTTGCTCGGCGCCGATTTCATTCTCACGGTTGTCGTAAACCGTTTCAGCGTAATCCAGCAACTTCTGCCGTATCTCGTTCCGGTTGAGCCGGTAAACCTGGTCTTCGTCGTTCAAGTCCGGGGGCAGCGTGCAGATGAGGCTGAGGGCATGGAGAAATTCCGGTGCGTTCCAATCGTCGGAATGCTGGTCTGCCAGGTGCCTGTTCATCAGGTCCACGAACTCAGACCGCAGCATCTCCAGGATTCTTTCTTTCAGGTTGTCGCCGGCTAAAGTCCGGCGCCTGTCGTCGTAGATCACTTGCCGCTGATTATTCAGAACGTCGTCGAAGTCCAGGAGGTGCTTCCGGATGTCGAAGTGGTAGCTCTCGACCTTGACCTGTGCGTTTTCGATGGACTTGGTGATCAGCCGGTTTTCGATAGGGGTGTCTTCGTCGATGCCAGTCCAACCCATCACGCTCTTGATGCGCTCGCCCCCAAAGCGGCGCATCAGTTCGTCCTCCAACGACACGTAGAACTGGGAACTGCCTGGGTCCCCCTGACGGCCGGAGCGGCCCCTTAGCTGGTTGTCGATGCGCCGGGAGTCGTGGTGGTCTGTGCCGATGACATGTAAGCCGCCAAGTTGCACGACCTTATCGTGGTCGGCTTGCCAGTCGGTGCGGTCGGTATCGCTGCCGCCCAATACTATGTCGGTCCCTCGCCCGGCCATGTTGGTGGACACCGTGACCGCTCCGGGTCGCCCGGCCTGAGAGACTATGGCGGCCTCGTGTTCATGGTTCTTGGCGTTGAGCACCTGATGGGGGATTCCTATACGCTTGAGCCGGCCGCTGAGGTCCTCAGACGCCTCGATGGACGTGGTTCCAACCAACACAGGCCGTCCCGTCTGGTGCAAGTCGGCGATGTTCTCGGACACCTGTCTCCATTTGGCATCCTCGGTCTGGAACACCAAATCAGGGGCGTTCTGGCGGACCATCGGCATATTGGTGGGTATCACCGTCACCTCAAGACGGTAAATCTTGTGGAACTCGTCGGCCTCGGTCTCCGCCGTGCCGGTCATCCCGCCTAGCTTTTCGTACATTCGGAAATAGTTTTGCAAGGTGATGGTGGCGTAGGTAATGCTCTCCCGCTGAATCTTCAGCCCCTCTTTGGCCTCCACCGCCTGATGCAACCCATCGGACCAACGCCGGCCAAACTGGAGCCGGCCGGTGAACTCGTCCACAATGACCACTTCCCCATCCCGGACGACATATTCCTTGTCGCGTTGCTTCATCACCTGGGCGTCGAGGGCGTTCTCGATGTAGTGGACCAAGTGGAAGTTCTCGGGCTCGTACAGGTTGCCAACCTTGGTCCACCGCTCCATCTTGGAGATGCCTTCCTGGGTAAGGGAAATACTCTTTGTACGTTCGTCGATGGTGTAGTCTTCTTCGAACTGAAGACGGGGCGCCAGCTTGGCAAAGGTGTAATACTGTTGCACCGGCTCCTCGGCGGGTCCGCTGATAATCAAGGGAGTTCGCGCCTCGTCGATAAGGATATTGTCCACTTCGTCGACGATGGCATAGTTGAGGTCCCGCTGCACCCGCTGGGAGAGGTCCATGGCCATGTTGTCCCGCAGGTAGTCGAATCCGAACTCGTTATTGGTCCCGTAAGTGATGTCGGCCATGTAGGCTTCGGCCCTGGACACCTGGCGCAGCGATTTCAAGCTTTCGTTGGGGCCGGCGGCTTCCGGGTCGTACACGTAGGCGGCGTCGTGTTGGAGGCAACCGACGGTGAGTCCCAGCGCATGGTAGATTGGGCCCATCCATACCGGGTCGCGGCGGGCCAGGTAATCGTTGACAGTGACCACGTGGACGCCCTGCCCGGAGAGGGCGTTGAGGTAAACAGGCAAGGTAGCGACTAACGTCTTGCCTTCGCCGGTCTTCATTTCGGCGATCTCGCCGCGGTGCAGAACGGCTCCGCCTATGAGCTGTACGTCGTAGTGGCGTTGGCCCAAGCGCCGCTTGGCAGCCTCGCGAGCCACGGCGAAAGCCTCGGGCAAAAGGTCATCCAAAGATTCCCTCCGGCCCAACCTGGCCTTGAACTCGCTGGTCTTGTTTCCAAGCTGTTCATCGGTCAGTTTTTGGAAGCCTGACTCGAGGCCGTTGATTTTGGCGACGGTAGGAAGGACTTTTTTGACGGCTTTCTCGTTGGGGTCGCCTAACAGCTTGCTTAGAACGGAAACCATGTTTATCACCGCCTTACGCAGTGGCCCCCGACGGCTGTTTTCCCGCTTAGCCGCCGTTCATTTGCTTGGTCGTCGCTAGTCCATTGCTTCCGGTACGCGGCGCCAAGCGACCAGAGGCTTAGGCTTAGCTACGCCGGAATGGGCTGAGCGCTGCCAACAATCTCGCTTATATGGCGGACTCCCGCGGCCTGCAGGTATTCCCTAAGCTCGTCTACGATGCGGAAGGGGGCCCATAGCCCCGCCAGGTTAGCGCTTCCGACCTGCACCGCAGAGGCGCCTGCAATGAGGTACTCTAAGGCGTGCCTGGCCGTGAATATGCCCCCCACACCGATGATTGGGACATTGACGGCCTGGGCTGCCTGGTACACAAGGGCAACGGATACGGGACGCAACCCAGGACCTGACAGACCTCCGGTGATTCCACCGAGAACCGACTTGCGGGTATCGACGTCTATAGCCATAGCTGGCAGAGTATTGGAAATGGTCAACGCGTCGGCGCCGGCAGCTTCGGCAGCTTTTGCAATGTCGGTAATGTCGGGCACGTTGGGCGCCAACTTGGCTATGACAGGCAGGTCGGTGTTGGCCTTGACAGCAGCCACAGCTTCCGCAGTGAGTCGGGCGCGGCAACCGAATGTGGCCCCGTTTTCCACGTTGGGGCAACTCAGGTTAAGTTCCAGGGCCTGGAATCCGGTGAAGTCCCTGGTCATGGCAGTCATTTCGCCAAATTGACCGGCGCTGTCGGCGGAGAGGCTGAGCAGAACTGTGGTGCCGTATTCTTTCCAGATTGGTGTCAAGTCGGAGAGGGCCGCCTCGATACCCGGATTGGTGAGTCCGATGGAGTTGAGGAGGATTGTTTCTCCGTCTTCCAATGCCTGCCTGAACGACACCGGGTGCCATTGAGGCTCGGGGTTCCCTTGCCTGGGTTGGCGTGTAACCGTCTTTGGTATGACAGCGCCCAGCCTGGACAGGTCCATTTCCGGCGTTATGCCGCGGCCATAGCCGTCATAGCCGAAGGTGCCGGAGGCAATCATCATAGGATTGCGGAGCCTGAGACGGAGCGGGTTATGGGGCGCCAGATCTACCGATAAGTCTATCTGGGCGCCCAAGGACCTGTGCTGAGAAGGGCCGGGTTTGTCTAAGGTTTGAGGTGGCAAGGCGTCCTGGGGGTCCCGGTTGCCCGGACCGCTCAGTTGATCCTTCACTCTTGTGGTTCTCCATCAACGGAGGCATCATCAGCTTCAACGAAGGGGGCCGAATCAGCATCGAGGGTGTTTTCGTCCTCGTTGTCTTCTTGGCCAGACCCATTGGAGCCCATTTCTGCCAGGGCCCGCGGGAGCATCATCTTCCGCCATTTCTACCGCCGGGGTTACCGGGGCGCCGTTTCCGGCAACCACGTCTGCTGGGAGATCACCGTTCCCGTCATGGATACCAAGGGCAGATTCCCCATCACCGCTGGGGAAGGCCTGCTCAGTGGCGACGCCGACCGCCTCTGGGAAGGGAAAGTCCAAGTCTCCATCATCCCTATCCATTGGCACTCCAAGCCAGCCGCCACCGGCAGCCAACTCCGGTGCAATCTCCGGTTCCAGTAATTGGGCCATTCCCGGTATTTCCACGCGTGAGGGGATCAGCCGTCCAATGATGACGTTTTCCTTCAGCCCAAGCAACCAGTCGTGAGCGCCGCTAATGGCTGCTTGAGTTAGCACCCGCGTGGTCTCTTGGAAAGAGGCGGCGGAGAGGAAGCTGTCGGTGAGCAGGGAGGCGCGGGTCACTCCAAGGAACACCGGCTTGGCAGTTGCGGGTTCGCCACCTTCCGCCAGCACCTTGGCGTTCTTATCTTGGAACTCAAACCGGTCCACCATCTGTCCCGGGATGAAGTCGCAGTCCCCGGTGGATTCCACCTGGACCCGGCGCAACATCTGCCTGAGGATGATCTCGATGTGCTTATCGTGAATGGTCACGCCCTGGGACAGGTATACCTGCTGAACCTCATTCACGAGGTAGCGCTGAAGATCGTCCTTACCCCGGATGCGCAGGATATCATGGGGATTCAGCGGCCCTCCAGTGAGAGCATCTCCCGCTCTCACCTCGTCTCCGTCGGACACCAAGATGTGGGCGTGGGCCGGGATAACGTATTCCCGTTCTTCTATGTCCTCCCAGATTATGGAGACGGCATCGGGTCCTAGTTCAACCTGGCCTCCGATGTTGGCTACGACCTGTTGCCCTGGCTCGGATTCCTCTGCTTCGGACCCATTGTCCCCAGTCAGCGGTGTGGGGTTTCCGGCCAAGATCATGCCCGGCTCCACAGTCTCTCCCTGTTCCACCAATACCTGGGCGTTCTCTGGGAGGGGGTAGTCCTCGCGGAATTCTTCCCGGCTTACCATGCGCAACCGGCGGCCTTCCTCGCTGGCATTGATCTCAACGACACCATCGATGTCCGCAAGAATGGCAGCACCCTTGGGGACACGGGCCTCAAAGAGCTCTTCTACACGGGGCAGTCCGGTAGTAATGTCCGAGCCGGCTACACCCCCGGTATGGAAGGTCCTCATAGTCAGCTGAGTGCCTGGCTCCCCGATGCTCTGGGCGGCGATAATTCCCACGGCCTGGCCGTTTTGCACCAGGTCTCCAGTAGCGGGCAACCTGCCGTAACACATGCGGCAAACACCCCTGTTGGCCTCGCAGGTAAGAGGAGACCGCGCTGGGACCTCCGTTACTCCGGCTTCCACCAATTGCCTGGCCAGGTCTTCGGTGATTTCTTCGTTGCGGTCCACCAGAACTTCGCCAGTTTCCGGGTGAGGAATTGGGGCGGCGGCCAGCCGGCCCAGGATACGGTCAGCCAGTGAGGTGCCCTGGTGGTCATCGGATCGGGATGCGATCCAATAGGCGTCGAGGGTGTCGCAGTCCTCGTCGAGTACGATTACTTCCTGGGCAATGTCAATCAATCTCCGGGTGAGGTAACCACTGTCGGCGGTCCGCAGGGCAGTATCAGCCAGGCCCTTGCGGGCGCCGTGGGTTGAAATGAAATACTCCAGCGCCGTGAGTCCTTCGCGGAAGCTGGACTTGATGGGCAGGTCGATGATGCGGCCCTTAGGGTTGCTCATAAGGCCCCGCATTCCAGCCATCTGCTTGATCTGGGAGATATTGCCTTTGGTGCCGGACATGGCCATGACGGCAATACCGCCGTAGTTGGTCAACTCTTTTTCCACTACTGCGGTGGTCTGGTCGGAAGCCCTGGTCCAAAGCTTCCACCGTTTTGTCGTAGCGTTCTTCCTCGGAGATCAAACCGGATTCGTATTGATTTTCGAGTTCGCTGACCTCCTGGGCGGCCTTATTCAATATGTCAGGTTTTTCGGAAGACACTTGGATGTCGTTTATGGCGATGGTGATTCCCGAAACCGTGGCGTAGTGGAAGCCCAAGTCCTTAATCTTGTCCAAAGCCTCGGCCGTTTCCTCGTTGCTGAGGCCGCGATATAACTCGGCGGTGAGGTCTTTGAGGCTGCCCCGGTCCATTACCCGGTTCCAATTTTCTGGGCCAACGGACTCCGGCAGAATCTCCTTGAACATCAAACGCCCCAAGGTGGTTTCCGTGCCGCCTTCTTCCTCGTGACCGTCTATGTGGTCGACGAATATCTTGGCCTGGAGTTCAACCAGCCCGGAAGCGTGAGCTATACGTACCTCGTCAAAGTCGTAAAACCGGGACCCTTCACCTTGGGCGCCTTCCCGCACCTGGGTGAGGTAGTAGCACCCCATGACCATGTCCAAAGTCGGAGCGACCAAGGGGTCGCCAGAGGCGGGGGAAAGCATATTATGGGTGCTGAGCATCGCCTCACTGGCCTCTAAGACGGCCATCTTGGAGAGCGGAACGTGGACCGCCATTTGGTCTCCGTCGAAGTCGGCGTTGAACGCCGAGCATACCAGGGGGTGAATTTGAATAGCGTTGCCTTCGATCAATACCGGCATGAAGGCCTGGATGCCCAAGCGGTGCAAGGTGGGGGCTCGGTTTAGCAGCACGGGCCTGTTTTTGATGACATCTTCGAGAATGTCCCAGACCTCAGGCCTGGCGCGTTCCACCATGCGCTTGGCATTCTTGATGTTGGGAGCGATGCCCAACACGGCCAGACGGTGCATCACGAAGGGCTTGAACAGTTCCAAGGCCATTCTCTTGGGCAAGCCGCATTCGTTCATCTTCAACTCGGGTCCCACGACTATGACGGAGCGACCGCTGTAGTCGACGCGTTTGCCCAGCAGATTCTGCCGGAAGCGGCCCTGCTTGCCCCGCAACAAGTCGGAAAGGGACTTCAGCTTGTGGTTGTGACTGCCTTGGATTGGCCTGCCGCGGCGGCCGTTATCGATCAGGGCATCGACGGCCTCTTGGAGCATCCTCTTCTCGTTGCGGATGATAATCTCGGGTGCCCCCAAGTCCATCAGCCGCCCTCAACCTGTTGTTCCGGTTGATCACGCGGCGGTACAGGTCGTTCAGGTCGCTGGTGGCAAACCGACCGCCGTCAAGCTGGACCATGGGCCGCAGTTCCGGAGGGAGCACCGGCAACACCGACAGGATCATGTTCTCGACGCGGTTGCCGCAGTTTCGGTATGACTCAACCACACGCAGGCGTTTGATGGCCTTCTTGCGGCGTTGCCCCGATGTGGACTGCATCTCGTAAATCAGTTGCTCGCGCAGCGCATCGAGGTCGATGGTCTTGAGAATGTCCAAGATGGCCTCGGCGCCCATGCCTGCCTGGAAGACATCGCCGTAACGGTCCTTGAGCTCGCGGAACCGGGATTCAGCGATCAACTGGTGTATCCTCAGGTCCTCCAACTCATCAATGGTCGCCTGAAGCTGTTCTTCCATCTGGGACTCTTCAGTTTCCAGTTGGACGTTTACGGCTTCTATTTCCGCTTCGGTAGCCTTGACTTCGGCTTCAGCGTCCTCGCCGCTGCCGGATTTGGCTTCCTCGGCTTTCTGGTTGAGTTCCTCAATCCGCGCCTCGGCGGCCTCGCGGAGCTTAGCTATCGCTCGCTCGGTGGTGGCCTGCTCTTCTTCAATGGTCTCTTTGCGGGCCTCTTCGTCCACGGAAACGATGATATGCTGCGCGAAATAGAGCACCCTTTCCAGGTTTCTCGGTGAAAGGTCCAGCAACAGCCCCAGGCGGCTGGGAGTGGTCTTGCTGAACCAGATATGGGCTACGGGCGCGGCCAGCCGGATGTGCCCCATACGCTCGCGGCGCACCTTGGAGCGCGTTACTTCGACGCCGCAGCGGTCACAGACAACGCCCCGGTACCGGATACGCTTGTACTTACCGCAGAAGCATTCCCAGTCCTTAGTGGGACCGAACAGCCTCTCGCAGAAAAGGCCGTCTTTCTCCGGCCTCAGGGTACGGTAGTTGATCGTCTCCGGTTTGGTGACCTCACCGTGGGACCAGTTCAGAATCTGCTCAGGCGAGGCGACGGAAATTCGAATGGCATTGAAGTTAGTGCTCTGGGTGTCCGTTCTGTCAGCCAATCTGACCATTAAAGCGCCTCCAGCGGTTGGTACAGGTCGGTTTCATCAGGGATGCCCTGGGTCAAAGAGGGCCGGTCATCTTCGTTAAGCAATTCTACCGATAACCCGAGGCTTTGCAGTTCTTTAAGGAGCACGTTAAAGGACTCGGGTAGGCTGGGTTGGCCGATGGACTCGCCCTTGACCACAGACTCGTAGGTCTTTACCCGGCCCACCACGTCGTCTGACTTCACGGTCAGCACTTCTTGCAGGTTATAGGCGGCGCTGTAGCCTTCCAAGGCCCAGACCTCCATTTCACCGAAGCGCTGGCCACCGAATTGGGCTTTGCCGCCCAAGGGCTGCTGGGTAATCATGGAGTACGGTCCCGTGGAACGGGCGTGAATCTTGTCTTCCACCAGGTGAATGAGCTTCAGGATGTAGATGCTTCCAACCGTCACCAACTGGTCAAATGGTTCGCCGCTGCGGCCGTCGAACAGCTTGAACCTTCCAAAGGTGGGCGGGGCTATCTTGCCTTCCCTGTGGATGTCCAACACCAGTTCCTGGATTTCCTCGGGGGACAGGCCCTCGGGGTCTTTGCCAGCCTCTTCTTTCAGCCAGATTCGGAGACACGCTTCCCTCGCCGCTCCCTGCACGGAATCGTCAAACAGGCGGTCGGTGTCCAAATCCCGTTCGGACATCCAGGCATCCAGCTTAGCGTGGTCAAGCTGGGGGGACCCGTCATCAGGGCCGGGTTTGATGGCGCCAGCCTGCTGGGCGAACCACACCCTGGCTAGGGCGTCCTCGATGGAATCATCCCGGGCGCCGTCGAACACGGGGGTATTGGCCCGGAAGTCAAGGTTATGCGCCGCCCAGCCCAAGTGGGTCTCCAATACCTGCCCCAGGTTCATGCGGGACGGCACGCCGATTGGGTTGAGGATGACGTCCACGGGAGTCCCGTCGGCGAGAAATGGCATGTCTTCTTCAGATAGGATACGGGCGACTACGCCCTTGTTGCCGTGACGGCCGGCCATCTTGTCGCCCACCGAAATCTTGCGGGTCTGGGCTATCCACACCCTGACGGCCTCGTTGACCCCGGGGGGGAGGTCGTCCCGGTTTTCCCGGTTCAAGACTTTTACGTCTATCACCTTGCCGCGCTCCCCGTGGGGCACTCGCAACGAGGTGTCTTTTACGTCCCGCGACTTCTCGCCGAAGATTGCCCTAAGGAGCTTCTCTTCGGCGGTAAGCTCCGTCTCCCCCTTGGGGGTGACTTTGCCCACCAGAATATCTCCAGGTCCGACCTCGGCTCCGACCCGGATAATTCCCAACTCGTCCAGGTTCCGCAGGCTTCCTTCTCCTACGTTGGGGATGTCCCTGGTAATCTCCTCCGGGCCCAGCTTGGTTTCCCGGGCTTCCATCTCGTGCTTTTCGATGTGGGTGGAAGTGAAGTAATCGTCCTTGACCAGCCGTTCGCTGACGATGATGGCGTCTTCGTAGTTGTAACCCTCCCATGACATGAATGCCACCAGGACGTTCTGGCCCAGGGCCAATTCGCCGTGGTCGGTGGAGGAACTGTCAGCCAAAATGTCGCCCTGTTGCACCACGTCGCCTTTAGACACGATGGGCCGCTGGTCGAAACAGGTGCCCTGGTTGGTGCGGGCGAACTTAATCACCGGGTGAACGACATCGTTGCCCTCTTGGTCAGTGACGACAATTTCGCGGCCGGTCACCGAAGTAACGGAGCCGGCTACCTCGGACAGCACCATTTGGCCGCTGTCCCGGGCCACCCTGTTTTCTATACCGGTGCCGACCACCGGGGCTTGGGGCCGCAACAGCGGCACCGCCTGGCGCTGCATGTTGGAACCCATCAGGGCCCGGTTGGCGTCGTCGTGCTCCAGGAAGGGGATGAGGGCCGCGGAGACGCTCATGATTTGCATCGGCGACACGTCGATGAAGTCGACCGCGTCGGGGCTGGCCTCGGTATAGGTCTCACCGACCCGGATTTCCACCCGGTCGTCGACGAACTGGTTCAGGCGGTCCAAGCGAGAGTTTGCCTGGGCCACCCGGTGGTTTTCTTCCTGGTCTGCGGACAGGTAGACCACGTTGTCATCGCCGTCGGCGACGAAGGGCCTGACCTCGATTGCCGCGCCGTTGGCCGTCTCCTGGATTTCGGCAGCCCGCTTTCGGCTGATGGCCCTTCCCCTGCGGACCAATACCCGGCCCGATTCGTCCTTGACGTCGGCGGTCACCGTCCGCCCAGCCAGGTCCGGGGAGTCAGCCGGCAACGTCTTGTAGACGCGCCGGTACGGGGACTCGATGAACCCGTAGGAGTTTATGCGTGCATAGGAGGCCAGGGAACTGAGCAGGCCGATGTTGGGGCCTTCCGGCGTTTCTATGGGGCAGATGCGGCCATAGTGAGAAAAGTGGACATCTCGCACGTCGAACCCGGCCCGCTCTCTGGAAAGGCCTCCGGGCCCAAGGGCGGACAGGCGGCGCTTGTGGGTCAACTCGGCCAAGGGGTTGGTCTGGTCCATGAACTGGGACAACTGGGAACCCCCAAAGAACTCCCTCACCGCCGCGACTACGGGGCGAATGTTCACCAATCCCTGGGGGGCGGCGGTTTCCGGGTCTACCAAGGTCATCTTCTCTTTGACCATGCGCTCCATGCGCAGCAGGCCGACCCTTACCTGGTTTTGCACCAACTCCCCGACCGCCCGGATGCGGCGGTTGCCCAGATGGTCTATGTCGTCCGGGGAGCCGTCTCCCTGGTTAATCCGGATTATGGTGCGTATAACCGCGACCACGTCATCCAGGCTGAGGGTCATAAGGTCGGCGTTGTGTTCCTGGCCTAGGCGGCGGTTAAGCTTGTAACGGCCTACCCGGCCCAAGTCGTAGCGACGCGGGCTGAAGAACAGGCTCCGTATCAAGTTGCGGGAGTTCTCCAAGCTGGGAGGCTCCCCCGGCCTGAGGCGGCGATAGAACTCTATCTGGGCGTCGGCGATGCGCTTGGCCGAAGCGGAGTCGTACTCGTCGTCGGGCCGCAGCCACTCCCAGAGCGACCGCAGGTCGTCGTTCTTGTAAGTAAGTTCCCGCGTATCGGGGGCGGGGTCCCGTTCCAGGGTGGACCGGATGTAAAGGTGGTTGTCGTCGGTGTCCACGTCCTTGAACAGGGCCAATATCTCCTCATCGGAGGCTACTCCCAAGGCCCGTAGGAAGGTGGTCGCGGATACCTTGCGCTTCCGGTCGACCTTAACCGACAGCACATCCTTGTTGCTGGTCTCGAACTCCAGCCAGGCGCCCCGCGAGGGAATCAACTTGGCGAAGCAGAGGTTGCGGTCGCTGACCAGGTTTTTCTCGTGTACGAAATAGATGCCGGGGGAGCGGACCAATTGGCTGACCACCACCCGTTCGGCCCCGTTTATGATGAACGTGCCGTTGGGGGTCATCATGGGAATGTCGCCCATGAAGATGTCCTGCTCTTTGATCTCTCCGGTGTCCTTCATGACCAACTGGGTGGTCACGTAGAGGGGCATCGAGTAGGTGGTCTCCCGCTCCTTGCTCTCTTGGGGCGAGTATTTGGGGTCCCGGAAACGGTGTTTTTCGAAGTGAAGCTCGTACTTTTTGCCGGTATAGTCCTCGATGGGGGATATTTCCTGAAAGACCTCCGTCAAGGCTTCGGTCTTGAGCCATTCATAGGAATTAAGCTGAGTCTGGATGAGATTGGGAACGTCTAGGACCTGTAGAATCCGGGAGTAGGACTTGATATCGGGCAAACCAATGGGGAGTCCCTTCCTAGCGGGAGACAAAACCATGTTGATAGCTCCTTAGGGCAAGTTGGCAGAAGGGGCGGGGAACCCGGGATAACGGCAGAAAAGAGGCAATAGTAGTACGGGGTCGGTCAAAGGGGGGCTAGAAATCGTCACTTGCGGCATAGGCCAGCAAACTGTCATTATACACCTAACCACCCTTTTGTCAAGTGCTATTTCGTTCAAATAACGGTGGGCATAATCACAATAAGAAACTCCGTGTAAAAAATGCCCCGACCGGAGCCGCCGTTTTTGCGGCGGCGGCAGGATGGTACAATACAGGTCCAGCGCCGGCCGGGCGAAGTTGACGCCGGCCGGCGCGCCTTTCAGCCCTCCGGGCCGTTAGCTCAGTTAGGCAGAGCACCGGACTTTTAATCCGGGTGTCGTGGGTTCGATTCCCACACGGCCCACCAGCTACGGCAGTTAAGGGTCCAGGACAGCGGAGCGGCTCCATAGACTGCTTCCCACACATGCGACGGCTCTTGCGACCTGAATCCAAGCACAACGTACTACCTAGTACTCTCAGTCACTGGCAGCAGTTCGGTAAGTTTCTATTACATCCAGTTGACTGATTCAGATAACGAAACCAACATGCCTACCGGAGCCGGCTGGAGCCTCGCCAACGAGACGAAGAGAAAGGATGGTAGCGGCGACTGGTCCGACTATGACTCCGGATCTGGCGATAGCGTCATCATGTTCAAGGTTACTGCGGTGCCGAAGCCGTAAATCACCGCGGCCGGCATCGGGGAGACGGCCGCCGCGCCGCGGACGCCTGCCGGGGCCTTGTGTCGGCCAGTGCGAGCGCTGGGTTCCCGCCGGCGCAGCCAGCGGCGTTAACCGCCGCGTCCTAGTTGGAGCGGATTACTCCGCAGGCGATTCTGGCTCCGGCGGCTCCGGAATCCTCGCCGTATGGGTCGGGTTTTTCGTGCACGATGATGGCCGATCCGTCAGAGTCGAGCAGAGACCGCTCGTCATCCGCCGCGAGGTTGACGTCCGCCGTGAATATGTCCGCCCGCGCCACGCCGTCGGCCCCTGCGTAAACGTTGGGCAGGTCGCCGGCGTGCATGCCAGTGGAGTGCAGGAAGCCGTGGGTTTCCCCGCCGGGGTCGAAGTGGGCGCCGGCCGCGGCAAAGTCCGGGGAGCAGGAGCCGACGGAGTGGATGTGGAACCCGTGGCCTCCCGGGGGCAGCCCATGCAGGTCGGCCCTCACCAACACTCCCTGCGGCCCTTGAACGAGTGTGACCAGGCCAAGGTCATCGCCTTCCTTCCCCATTATGGCCGCCGTCGCCTCCGTTCCCACGGCCCCCATGGACGCTGACGTTTCCGCTTCCTGCCCGCAGGCCAGCAGCGCCAGGACGGCCAGGGACGAAACGGCTGTAATCGCGAAGAGGTTGATGCCGCGCATAATTTCTCCCGTTGAATTGGGTTGGCAGTTCAGCTACGGGATGTAGTGTATCACGGTCGGACGGGGACCGGATTGCGGCTTTCTCCGGAATGACGGGTGAGGGCCAACTTTGCAGGCCCTAGTCAGGCCTCGCCCAACGACGGACGGATGCCGGGCGTGGCAAGTGGATTGGCGTTTTACTTGAATATGAAGCGTCCTAGCGACAATGAGACGCCCTAGGAAGGGCCGATGCGCTCCAGGACTTCGAACGACAGCAGATCCGAGCCGACGGCTACCGGACCGTCTGTCGAGGTCTGCGCGGCTTGGGCATGGCATCGTCTGAACGTCTCGCTGCCCTCAGCCCAACGCCGGAACGCTTCCTCCGACTCCCACCTGGTGTATACAAAGTAGCGATTCTCCCCGGCGAGGGGCCGGAGCAATTGGAACTCTTCGAAGCCTTCCATTTGTTCAACACCCCGGGCTCGCTTGGCGAAACGTTCTTCCAACTCTGGGCCCTTGCCTTCCTGGACGGTGATGGCGTTGATCTTGACGACGCTCATGTTGGCCTCCTTGCCTAGCTATTCTTACCGCCGAATTACCTGGAGATCTAGTGAATGCAGGGCCCGGCTGCGTTCGCCTTGAAACGAGGCCAGGACCACTGGCCTGCCGGTCTCAGGGTGGGGTACAACCATTGTCGGGTGATCGAACACCCTGGACAGCAGCGCGGGGTTGAGCACGTCGGCAGGTTCACCTGCTGCGACAACCCGGCTCGCGGACATGACCACAACCCGGTCGGCGTAAGCGCCGGCCAGGTTAAGGTCGTGGAGCACTGTAAGAACGGCGCGGCCATCCCTCGCCAGACGCCGGCACAAGGTCATTATCAATTGTTGATGCCCTATGTCCAGGGCTGCCGTTGGCTCGTCAAGCAGGACCACCGGCGTGTCTTGGGCGAGCACCCGGGCCAGGGAGACCCTCCGCTGCTCTCCTCCCGACAAAGTGGGATAGACCCGGTCGGCCAGATGCTGCACCTGGGTGCTTTGCATGGCGCTGTCCACGAGGGCAAAGTCCGTCTCGGTGGGAGACTTCCATCGGGGAATATGGGGGTATCGCCCCATGAGGACGACTTCCCGGGCCGTGAAGGGAAACCGCAGCGGCGTGTGTTGAGGAAGCATCGACCGCAGCAACGCAAGGGCACGGGGCTTGGCCGCGGGCAACGGCGTTCCACATACATGCACTTGACCCTCCACAGGATGCAGGTCGCCGGCCAAGACGCCGCACAAGGTCGACTTGCCCGCTCCATTGGGGCCCACGACGGCCAACACCTCTCCCGCACGGAGCTGCAGGTCCACGTTGCTTACCAGGAACCTGCCGTCAACCGCGTATGAGATTCTCTCCGCCGAAAGACCAGCGGTCATTCCATGCCTCCCCAGGTAGAGCGAGTGCGATGCACCAGCCACAGGAAGAAGGGTCCACCGGCCAATGCAGTGACCACTCCCAGGGGTATCTCGGCAGGCACCGCCACAGTTCGAGCCAAAAGGTCGGCCAGGAGCACGGCGGTGGCGCCGCCGAGGATGCTGGCCGGCAATAGGAAGCGGTGGTCGGGGCCGGCGATCAGCCTGACGATATGCGGTACTACCAGGCCTACGAAGCCGACTACGCCCGCCACCGACACCGCGGCCCCGGTCACCAGTGCGCTGACGACTATGACACCGAGACGCACGCGCTCCGTGGATACGCCTAAGTGGCGCGCCTCCCGGTCTCCTAAAGTCAGCAGGTTCAGAGAGCGGGCCCAGAAGGGGAGAATGACCAGTCCCACCAGGAAAAACGGAGCTACCGACCCTACTGAAGACCAGGTGGCGCCGCCGACGCTGCCCAGCATCCAAAAGGTAATGCTTCTGAGCTGGTCGTCGTCCGCAATGAAGGTCAACAGGCCGGTGATGGCGCCCGCCGTTGCATTTACGGCGATGCCCGCCAGGACCAACGTCACCACCTCGGTGCGTCCATAGGTCCTGGCGACGGTGTAGACCACGGCGGTAGCGATAAGTCCGCATAGGAATGCGGCGGCGGTAATCGTGCTGGCGCCAAATACGCTGATGCCCAAGACGATGGCCGCTACGGCGCCAACAGCGGCGCCGCTGGATACGCCGATGACCGCTGGTTCGGCAAGTGGGTTACGAAAGACGCCCTGCAGAGCGGCTCCGGCCGCAGCCAAGCCTCCGCCTACGAGAATACCCAGCACGATTCTAGGAAGGCGGATATTCCAGAGGACCGCATCCAGCCGCTGTTCGACCTCTATGCCGATGTCGATACCGGCGCGGCTCAGCAATATGGCCAGCGCCTCAAGCGGGGGAATGTCAACTGCCCCCATTCCCACGTTGGCAAACAGGGCCACTATGAAAAGGGCCAGCAATGCGCCCGACAGAGCGGCGGCCGGCCTGGGAAGATTGACGGCTTGGCTTGCCGTCCCCCCAAGCCGCCGGAGCCGGGTGAGCATACTCGCTCCGGCCAGGGTCACTGCTGGGCCGGCGCCAAATCGGGATGGAACGCGGCAAACAGTTCCATTAACGCCTGACCAGTCCGGGGGCCTCCGCCGACCAGGTACTGGCCGTCGAAGTCCAGGATGCATCCCGTCTCCGCGGCGATAGTCTGCCCGACGCCTGGCAATTCCGTCAGGCCGTCGCGGCCCCCCACCGTTTCCAGCCCGGAGGTAAAGACCACCAGGCAGTCGGGGTTTGCCGCGACGAGGGCCTCGGCAGTCAGGGGAACGAAAGGCGCCCTGATGCCTGCCGCGGCGCCTCCGCTGACGGCGCCGGCAGCCTCGAAAAGCTCATGGCTAAGGTCTCCCTGTCCGCCCATGAACAGTTGGTCGACGCCGCGCAAGTACAGGAAAACAGCGGTCGGCTGCTCCTCTGCTTGCTCCGCCAGGGTCTTGACCTCGCTAATCTGTGCTTCCAAGTCCGTTGCAATCGTCTCTCCACTGGAAGGCGCTCCCAGGACATGGGCAATGTCGCGAATTTTGCGCACCGCGCCGTCGAGCGTCGATGCAGCCTCCAAGATGACTACGGTGGCGCCTGCAGACCGGACCTGCTCTATTACTTCCGGCGGGCCAGCCCTGGTGCTTCCAATAACCACTGTAGGTTCCATCGCCAGGATGCCTTCGGCGCTAAGGCTCCGCTGGTATCCGACCTTGGGGAGCTGGGCGGCCGAGGGAGGGTAAGTGGCGCTAACGTCGACTGCAACCACGTTGTCACCCAGCCCCAGAGCGAACACCACCTCCGCGAAGTCTCCGTTGAGCACAACGATGCGGCTAATATCCGTCACCATGACTTCGTTGCCTTCGGCATCGGTGATACTAGAAGGCAACTGGGGCGACCATGGCTCCGAAGTCGGCGGCGCCGTGGGTGACGGGGCGGCTGTTGGCGTCGGAGTAGCGGCCGGCGCGGGAGAGGGTGTCGCCGCGGCAATGGCCGTTGGGGTCGGACTTTGCGTTGGAATATGCGTCGGAGTGGAAGCAGCTGTCGGCGTGGACTGCTGGGTAGCGGTCGGCGTTTCGCGGGCGGATACAGGAGTCTGCGCCGGATTGCGTGGAGTTGGGGTCGGCGAGTCTGATTCACCGCATGCGGCCGCTGCGACCATAGATATCAGCCCTGCGGCCAGCAGGCAGATGATGTTTCTCTTGATACCTATACCGTTCATTCGTGAGTCCTTCTGAGTACCGTCATGTTGGTGCGGTCTAGTCCGCCGCATGGCCGAAGCGACGCCGGTGCACGGCGGGCCGTTGTGACCAAAGGAGGGAACCTATTTCGCCATGCACCGGCGCGTCCACGTTGGGCCTTTAGTACGGCAACAACGCGGGGGAGAGTTTAACCTGTATATATATAAGTGTCAACAGTTATTATAGTAATTAGTTAGCACTTAATAACTGGCCCGTCAGGCATCAAGACCTGTTTGGCCTCCTGGCGCAAAGTCCCTAGCCGATTGCCGGCGGATGAGACGAAACCGGACGCTCTATGGTAGTCGAGGTGGTGCGGAGAGGGCTGGAAAGTGCTTGCTGGTTACGTGGAGAGCGCGGGTGGATGGTCGTGGGGTGAGGACGGTTGGGTGCGCAGGATATGAAATTCCTCGACTGCGCTCGGAATGATATGGTGGGGGCTAGTTCGCACAGGCCGGGGCTTGCCCGGTGTTGAGGCGGGAGAGCTAGCCCAGGAAGCGGCGGAGGTGGGCGGCTTCCTCGACGTAGTGGACGACGTTGGGAGATGCGGCATCGCTGGATATGCCGGCCCAGACGGCGCTGGTGAGACCCTCGTGGACCCTGTCGATTTCGTCTCCGAACCGGGCCAACAAAGCCGGGTACGGGTCGCCCAGCAGTTCCTTGACGATGCGCTCGTTGGCAAACCGCAAGGCGGAGCGGAGGTCGTCGTCCATGCTGGGGTAGGCTTGCCGCACGAAATCAAGGTCGGACTCGGTAAGGGCGGCCAACCCCAGGAGTTCCGGCGGGACGCCGATGGAGTACAGGGAAGCGGCGAAGCCTATTGCCCTGGGCAGGGTGACCTCGCCGACGCCGTCGAGGGAGCGGCCGTAGCCGAACAGGCCCACGTGCATCCGTCGCTCACGCCGCTTGGGCACATGGGCCGAGACAGTCCTGACCACGCCGGCCAAGCGCTGCACCTGGGCCTGGTATTCGACGGCGCTCCTGTCTATTACCTCCCGGGCCGCGGCCGGGTCGACCGGTATGGGCTCTCCGCGCTGGTGGTCCAGAATCTGGGCGATGCCGGCGCGGACGCTTTCCTCGTCGTAGTCGTACTTGAAGGCGGACTGGACGGTGAAGGTCCAGGCGCTGGGGTACTCGACCAGCACCCGCCGGACGTTGAGGGGATTCAGGTGGCCGCGAAACGGCGCGGAGCCCGCCCCGATGATGGGGAATAGTGAGATCCCCAGCCGTGCTTCTAGGTTGTGCAGGCGGATCAGGGCCAACTTAAGGACCAGTTCAGCGGCTACTACGCCGTAATTGAGGGCTGGATCGCTCCGGGCCAGGAACACCCGCTGGAACGGCAAGCCCCTGTCCTGCACGTAGTTCTCTACAATGTCATCGCAGCGGAGCAGGCTCCCCATGTCCTCTATCAGGGGAATCACCCGGACTCGCTTTGGGAAGAACTCACCCACCCAGTCCTTGACCGACTTGCCCTCGAGCAGAGTGTGGTCTTCCTGGCCGACTACCACCTTCCGGTAATAGGCTTCTATGAGGGAGACCTCTTCAGTCGAGGTTGTGAGGGGAAGGATTACCTCCTGGAGAGGCGGAACCGTGTCCCCGCCGTAGAAGCTCTGGGCCGTATCCCAGGCAGAGGGCAGGCTATGGAGCGTCTCCACTGTGGACTTCCGCATATCCCTTTCCGCCCGCGGATTGGCCACGCGCAGAGTCACGGCCACGTCGCTCCCCAGGTGAAATTTATCCTGGAAGACCTGGGGGTAACCGGTGAGAAGCTTGCGCACCACCTGGGTGTCCGCTTCTTTACCCTCGGAGTCCCACATCTGTTCGTCGCAGCCCAGGCCGAACACGTGGACGGCCTCGGCCACTTCTCCGTCGCCCTTCACCACTCCCGCCTCGTCGGAAAAAGGGGCAGGCTTCGCGTTGTCCGGGTGCTGGGTGCTCATCGCTTTGGGGACTAGTACCATGGCGCCTCTCTTGTGTTGGGGGCCGAGAAATCCGGGAGCCTCGGCAGGGCAGGCTGAGGTCTTGTGGCAGGTTGGGCGAAGTTAGTGCCAGAGACCGTCGGCGGGTATCTCCACCAGGCGGTCCACGTAAACGCTGGGGACGTGGACTTGGTCGGGGTCCAACTCGCCGGGTTCGACCACTGGGTTTTCCAGTTCTACTATGGTGGTCCTGGCGGCCATGGCCATGACGGGATTGAAGCTGCGTCCGGCCAACCGGAACTGGAGGTTGCCCAGCCGGTCGGCTTTCCAGGCCCGGACAAAGGCGTAATCGGCGTGGAGGGGGTATTCCAGCACGAAAGTCCGCCCGTTAATCTCCCGGTGCTCTTTGCCCTCGGCCAGTTCGGTGCCGACGCTGGCTGGGGTGTAGAAGGCGCCGATGCCGTGAGCGGCCGCGCGAATTCGCTCGGCGAGGGTGCCCTGGGGCATGAGTTCGGCGTCTATTTTACCGGCGGCGTACAGGCGGTAGAAGGCGGTCACCTGGGACGGATGGGTGGGAGCGCTGAAGCAGCAGTGGACCTTTTTCACCTGGCCCGCCTTTATCACGGTGCCCACGTCCACACCCTCGTCTTCATCCAGCCCGCCGTGGTCGTTGGTGATGGCGACCAGGTCCCTGGCCCCCTGCTGGGTGAGGGCGTAGATCAGGTTGCGGGGAATCCCGACGTAGCCGAATCCGGGGAACATAATGGTGGAGCCGTTGGGGATGTCGGCTACGGCTTCCTGAAACGTTGAGAATACCTTGTTTCTCATCTCAAGGTCCGCCTAGGGACAAGGCTTCCTGACCAGTCAATACATACTAACCTGGACTTAGAAGGGAATCTACTTGTTCGGCGAGCGGAGAAGCCTAGCTGGACTGGGATAATCAATTTACCTGCTATTCCGTCGAGATATGGGGCGGATAGGTCGCTGGTCAGAGAGTGTATTATCGGCTAGCTGAGAGCCTACATAGTCAACGAACTGAATGGCTGAATCCTTCGGAAATACCTGCTTAATAAATAGCGTCGTACCACTCAGTCCACTAATGCGTAACTCAGCAGTAAACAAACCAGCACTATGTGCGATTCTTTCGATGTTCTTGTAACTTATTTCGACGACGTGTGTGTGAAACAGGCCCTTGTCTACGAAAAGAACCCTCTTGTCTGTTGCTACTGCTATGCCTTGGAGGACGTCGCTGGATTCTTTTTGCCCGTAGTACTGAGTGAACTGTCCCCCGATCAAGCATTCGATGCTTTCTTCCTCGTCTTAGGATGTCGTATAACAGCCGCTTCTCCCCGTTATGTCCGAAATGAAAAAATCCAGCCTTCCCGTCGGCGAGCGGAAAGAAGAGCTGCGACCGAGGTTTGGCTTCTTCCCAATCTGCATCAATTCTCTGCTCTTTCGTTATGTTTCTCATTTTCCTAGCCACCCCTCGTGTTCTTAATATTCGGCATCATTGACGCTGCCATCCGAAGAACTCCAGAGGATGTTCCCCGATGCAGAAAACCAGGACGTCGCATATAAGCGAAAGCAAGGGGTCACATGGTTGCCGGTTGATCCTCAAAGGTAACTAACATTCGATTTGGGATATTCCGAATCATAGCCCGACCTGTCTTGAGATCAACTGACCAGTAAAACTCTTTTTGCAAGTAATGCGGCAAATATTGACAAACGGGTGATCTGGTATCACAATATTCAATGTAATGCATAAGGGCTCCGCAGGCTGTATAAGTCGAGCCTATCATTACGTTAGACAAGCGGAGTCGCGAAGCTGCCCTACGGGGCAGCTTTTATTTTGGTCAATAATCACTGTTGCTTATTAGGGCCAAGACGTTCAGACCACCATAAATCTCCCATGTGATCTTTGACCTCATTCAGTAGGTCGGAGATGTTGTGCCAACTGGTTAGGCTGTGAACTTGTGTCCCCGCATCCTCCCCAAATTCTACAATCCGCACTTCGTTCACGATCGCTGAACGAGAGTGCGAAGCCTGTTTAGGCTCGGTTCCTATTGCGTTAAGGAAATCTCTGGAATGAGTAGACAAGAGAATTTGCGGGGGATCTTGGTATTGTTCTACATTTGCGAAGCTTTTTAGGAGTTGGTAACGCTCCCTCATGGCCGCTAAGTGGATTCCATTTTCCGGCTCTTCTAAGCAGAGGATCTGGTGAGGGCCCGATGTGTGGATAAGCCATAGAAGCATGGTGGTGAGAAGCACGCCGTCAGATTCTAGGGCAGCGGGTGTGTCGCCTTGCGTCCTGTTCGTGGAATAGGTCAACCCCACACCCCTGAAGTCTGACTTGAAGTTAATCCTGAAGATATGCGGATGAAGCTTTCCCAATTCGCTCTCGATTTTTTGAAAAGCAGGGCGGTCTGTAGACAAAAGCTCCCGCAATGCGATGGCTAATCCTCGGCCAGCTTCATTTACCTGTATTTGGTGGCTCGTTGGTCTTGCTGAGGCAGGAGTCCGGACGAAGTCCGCTATATCACTCGCGCTGGGTCTATACCTTCTAGCGTTACCAAGCCGATCCCGGAAATCCTGGATGTCCTTAACCGTTCCACTAGCGATCCGGTCCGAGCGAAATGGGAATGTGAGATATGCCAAAGGGGCGTCGGCAGGCGCTTGCCAAGACCTTAGACCTGCAGATGTTTCCAGTTCATAGGCGTAGGTTTTGGTGTCAACTTTGCATTGTGGGGTTTGAAAGGCTTCTCGCGAAATCCCCCACCCAGCGTGGTCTCGTGTGAGTTCGATTAGATAGTCTGGTGAATTCTCAGGCGGGTCGGTTGTCCAAATCTCGAATCTGATAGGTCGCGACGAATCCTGTCCGGTGACCACATCGTCAAGAGTAATTCCACCCGATTCAAGCATGAATGGACCCGTTCGCCCGCCTTTTACCGGGTAGCGGAGCAATCTACTGAATGTGGTCAACGCTTTGAAGAACGCTGACTTCCCGCTGCTATTGGGACCAACGAAAATCGTTAATGGTCCCAATTCCACGGTAACGTCGTGCAGATTCATAAAGTTTTGGATGCGAACTTTACTAAACAAAGTCATAACCCTCGTGCAATCTAGTGAGCTACTCCCAAATCCCGTCGGGGGGTATTCTCACCATGCGGTCCACGTAGATGCTGGGGACGTGGATGTGGTCGGGGTCCAGTTCTCCGGGTTCTACAACGGGGTTTTCCAACTCGACGATGGTGGTCCTGGCGGCCATGGCCATCACGGGGTTGAAGCTGCGGCCGGCCAGCCGGAATTGCAGGTTGCCCAACCGATCAGCCTTCCACGCCCGGACAAAGGCGTAATCGGCATGCAGGGGATATTCCAATACGAAGGTCTTGCCGTTAATCTCCCGGTGCTCTTTGCCTTCGGCCAGTTCGGTGCCCACGCTGGCGGGGGTGTAGAAGCCGGCTATGCCGGAGGCGGCGGCGCGGATACGCTCGGCCAGCGTGCCCTGGGGCATGAGTTCGGCTTCTATCTTCCCAGCGTCGTATAGCTCGTAGAAGGGGGTGACCTGGGACGGATGGGTGGGAGCGCTGAAGGCGCAGCAAACCTTCCTTACCTGGCCGGTCTCGATTACGGTGCCAACGTCGACCAGGTCGTCCAGCACGCCGTGGCCGTTGCTGATAGCGACGAGATTCTTGGCTCCCTGCTGGCTGAGGGCCAGGATGAGATTGCGGGGGACCCCCACGTTGCCGAATCCGGGGAACATGATGGCGGAGCCGTCGGGAATGTCGGCCACGGCTTCCAGGAAGGTTGGGAACATCTTGTTTTTCATTGGGAGGATCGCCTCTGGAAAAATGTCGGATACATACTAACGCAGTTAGTGGCAGGAATCCACTTGGCGGAGGGCAGGCGAGGTCGCCCGGTCCTTACCAGAGATTGGTACAGTAGAAGGTTCTGGGGTGTTGGGTAGGCACTTGACAACGGGCGTCAAAGGCTAAAAGAATTTTAGGGTCCAATACAAGGGAGCGAGGCCCGACTGGAGTCCTGGACGAGGGCCTGGGCCGCACCGCCGGGTCGAGGAGGAAGCAGAATCAGCGATGGGAATGGAGCGGGCGACATACGCGGTAACGGAGTCCGACCTGGAATTCATGGTGCTGGACAAGGAGGAGTTGCCCGGGGAATTCCACGGACATCACCTGGTCAGGCAGGGCGAGGTGGACAACCAGACCCTGGCGGAGCACGGCTTCGGCAACAATAACGCGGAGAGGTTTCGACAAGCTGGCCGGGTTACGGGGTTCATCAAGGAATTCGGGCTTCAGTCATCACCGCAGGACCCCGACGGGTTCGACTTTGTGGCCGCCACGGTGGCCCACCTGTTCGACGCTCCAAGTTCGGTGAGCGGGTGGATGCACGACATCTTCCTGAAGGACTTTGAAGACCACGTTGGCAAGGAAATAGACGAGGGCAGAAGGCTGATTTCCGCAAAACGGCTGAATCCAACGGGCTTCTTCGATGAAGCAGTGGGCCTACGGGTGCTGCAGGAAAGCCCCTCAGGGCCGGTCTCATCGACGGTTATCGACTTCAGGGTTGGGCGTATCCTGGGGGTAGCATACGTGGGGACGCTGGGAGACCATGAGCGGCTGGAACTCGCCTCGCAGGCGGGGCTGGCCCTGGAAAAGCGGATAGTCAGGGTGGTGTTGGGGGGACGGTAAGCGCCGCCGGGAACAGGCCGGCGGCGGCTGCACGAGAATGCGGAGGCCGTTCATGGCTGGAAGTTCACACCACGAACGGCTCAGCGGGTTTGCAGAGTAAGAAGGCCGGAGTCAGCTAGTCGCCGGCAGTGGGCTCCGGAGCCGGGGCAACGACCCGCGGTCCGCCCGGAGTGCTGTAGCCAGGTTCTGATTCGCCGATTTTGGCCCGGACGTGGCGGACCATAGCGTGGACCCTGGGCAGGTCTGGATATTGGCCTCCCTCGGCAGCCCGGTCGTAAATTCTCTCGCCATCCGCGTAGACTTCCAGGATTCCCTGTCCTCGCGGCGAGAGGGTGACTGCGGCGTCGGGGCCAAAGTGCCTGAAAAACTCATTCGCCAACCACGTGGCGGTGCCCAGGTACTGTCAAGAGACGCAGTAGGTAATTTCTATCTGGACTTTACCTTCCATGTGGGGCCTCCCAGCAGGTTGTCTTAGGGGTTGGTGTTCTCAGTATACGGGGAATCGGCCTGAAGTCAATTTGGAGCTGGGATGGCGCAGGCCAGGCCGTCTACGGCCGGTCCAAGCCGGCTATGTTGTACACCAGTCCCATATCCAGGCTGTTCCTGACCCAGTCGGCCAGCTTGTCATACTCCTGGTCCAACTCCATGTCCTCGTCAGCCAGGGAGAGGCGTACCCCCTTGCGGCGGGCCAGCGAGTGCAGGATGGCGCGGCGCAACCCAACGTTGTGGAACAGGCCGTGTATGTAGGTGCCAAGGACCCAACCGCTGGCATCTATCGCCCCGTCGAAGCTTGTAGCTTCATCGACCGGCACATCGGAACGGTCCTCGATGCGGAAGGGTGGGATAATGCCTTCTCCCTGTGTCCTTCCCATGTGAATCTCATATCCTTGGACCGGAAGTCCCTGGGCCCCTGCGAGGAGACCCGCCGGCCGAAAGCACTCGCCCCCGGACCCGGTGGGTCTCCTTGGACCCGGCAAAAACAGTGGTTGAAGGCAACAGGCCCAGCCCTGCACTTTCGGGCTGGGAAGACTCGACGTTGTCTGGGTCGGAAATCCTGGCCCCCAACATCTGGTACCCGCCGCAAATTCCGATGACCGCCGAACCGTTGTCGTGGGCCTCCAGAATAGCGGCAGGGATGCCATGCTGCTGCATCCAGGACAAATCGGGAATTGTCGTCTTGGTTCCTGGCAAAATAATCAGGTCGGGCCGGCCCAGTTGGGCGGACGAAGCGACATAACGCACGGATACTCCGTTTTCCCTGGCCAGGGGATCAAAGTCGTCGAAGTTGGAGATATGCGGCAGGTAGACGACTGCGACGTCGAGCAACGCTTGAGAGGCCACAGAGGCCGCATGGGAAGCAGGGGTAGCGTACGCCAGGGGCACCGAGTCCTCTTCGGGAATGTGGATATCGCGGTAGTAGGGGACCACCCCGGCTATGGGAACTCCGGTGCGTTGCTCGAGCCAGGTCAGGCCGCCGGACAGCAGCGATGGGTCACCGCGGAATTTGTTGATGACGAAGGCTTTGACCAGGTCACGTTCGGCGGGCTCGATCAGCTCCATTGTGCCGACCAGGGAAGCGAACACGCCGCCGCGGTCTATGTCGCCGCACAAGAGCACCGGAGCGTCGGCGTAGCGGGCGACGGCCATGTTGACAATTTCGGTGGCTTTAAGGTTAATCTCGGCCGGGCTGCCCGCCCCCTCGATCACGACGACGTCGAACTCCTCCCTCAGGAGGTCCAGCGACTGCCGCACCGCCCGCCAGAGCCGGGGTTTTATGCGGCTGAAATACTCTCCGGCTCCGGCCGACCCCAGGCGACGGCCCATCAGCACCACCTGGGAGAGGTGGTCCGCCTCCGGCTTCAGCAGCACGGGGTTCATCTCCACCCGGGCTTCCACGCCGGCGGCTTGGGCCTGCACCGCCTGGGCCCTGCCGATTTCCCCGCCATCCGGGGTGACGTAGGAATTGTTGGACATGTTCTGGGCCTTGAACGGCGCCGCTCTGAATCCGTCCTGGCGGAAGATGCGGCAGAGGGCGGATACCAGCACGCTCTTCCCAACGTGGGAAGCGGTGCCCTGGACCATCAGGACCTTCTTTAATCTTGCCGGAGATGGGCCGCTCAAGACGGGAGGCCGCCCAGGTGGGACGTATCGTTGTACAGGCGCAGTACGGCGTTGTCGGGGTAGATGTCAACTATCGATAGGCCGCAATTGGACAGAAAGAACCGCCAATTGGCTTCCAGGGGAAGTTCAAGCAGGGTTGTGAACACTGCACGGAGGGTCCCGCCGTGTCCAACGATGAGGAGGTTGTCGTCGGCGTGGCGGCGACTCACGCAGGCCAGGAATTGGCTGATGCGGGCGCTGGTCTGGCGGGCGCTCTCCCCGCCTGGGGGAGCGAAATCCAGGTCTTTGACCAGGGAAGCGGCGTAGTGCTCCGGGTACCGCCGCTTAGTTTCCTCGACGGTAAGGCCCTCGAAGGCCCCTTTGTTGCATTCCCGAAGCTGGGGGGTGGCGTGCAGGGGCGCCGGCCTGTCCTTGAGGATCTCTTTGGCGGTGCCGACGCAGCGCTGCAGGTCGCTGGAGTAGGCTGCGTCTATGGGAAAGCGGGACAGCCGCCGGGCCAACACTTGGGACTGCCGCTCTCCGGTCTTGGAAAGGGGTATGTCGGTATGGCCCTGGATGCGGCCGCCGACGTTCCATTCAGTTTCCCCGTGGCGTACGATCAGCCAACTGCCCATTTGGACCGATGCCTCACTACTATGAACTACTCGACAAGGCCGGTCTGCTTCCGAGCACTATTCTAGCAGAGCCTCCGGTGGGCCTCGGTAACATGGCATCCGAGGGCCAGGCTAAGGGGTTCAGCGTCCGGCAAACCGGGTAAATAGACCGCTATTTTGCCCATTTTCACGCCTGGAGCATCAAATTCGCAAACTGAGCATACCAGATGTTGACAGGGTAGTGTACGGTCTATACAATATATCGACTTACAGCCGTGAGGTGTGTGATGGAAGCCTATTGCGTCAAATGCCGAAGCAAGACTGAGATCAAGGACGCCCAGGGTATTACCATGAAGAACGGCAAGCCCGCCACCCAGGGGGTTTGCCCCGTCTGCGGCACCAAGGTCTTCCGTATCGGCGCCACTCCCTAAGTTCCCCGACATCCAGACGAATTAACCCCTACTGAGCGGACTTGGATTCAAGTCGCTGGCCTCTAAGGTGCGTCGGCGGGAGTTAGGCTTACCCTTTACCAAGGGTTGCGGTGGGTTTGTGTTTGTAGTTTTGGCGGATCATTCCGCCGGCGCGCCGGACTGCATTTGTTCCAGGTCCCTTAACTTGGCCGGCTGACCCCAATTCGGGGATCGGCCGGTTCTTCTTTGCCTGTTCGTAGGTCTGGTTGCTCGATGCTGGGGCATGGCGATAAAATTTGTCGACTGACGGTCGACGCGATAGGACACACGGTCCGGTCCCCGGTGCTAGACATGGACTGTGGTGATGTGTGAGTAAAGCGGACGCGATGAAGCACTCGGGTAAAGTGCCGTTCGACAGTCAACCGACCGCAATTGACCTATTCTCCGGATGCGGAGGGTTGACCCTCGGATTGAAGCTAGGCGGGTTCAAGGTGATTGGCGCCGTGGACATCGACCCGCTCTCAATTGAAACCTACCAGGCGAATCACGAAGACGTCACCGTCTGGGAGGCGGACATTAGGGACCTAGAACCAGCCGAGATTCAAACCACCTTAAACCTAGAGCCCGGCGAGCTTGATCTCATGGCTGGCTGTCCCCCATGTCAAGGGTTCTCAACTACGAGAACTTTGAACGGGTCCTTGCAGATCGATGACCCGCGCAACGATCTATTGCTTGAGTTTCTACGGTTCGTCGACGCCCTACGCCCCAAGGCCGTGATGATTGAAAATGTGCCTGGACTGGCAGGCGACGCGAGTTTCCAAGTGTTCTGCGGTCGGATGCAGCAGGCCGGATACTGCGGTGGTCAAGATGTCCTTAATGCAGCTGAATATGGTGTCCCGCAACGTAGGAAGAGGCTCATCTATGTCGCCGGTTTGCAGACCCAAATACCATTCGCTGAACCTGACCAAGGGACTTTGACCGTCAAGGACGCTATCGGAGGACTACCGAAATCTGGAGAAAGCGGCGACCCGGTCCATGACCTGCCAGAGAGAAGAACGCCGCGGGTTATGCGATTAATTCAACGCATTCCTCAGGACGGTGGCAGTCGTACAGCACTTCCGGTAGAAGATCAACTCGAATGCCATAAGCGCTGCAACGGCTTCAAGGACGTGTATGGTCGGATGGCTTGGAGCGACGTTTCCCCAACTATCACTAGTGGATGCTTCAATCCTTCCAAGGGTCGGTTTCTTCACCCCGAGGAGCATCGTGCGATTACTATGCGAGAGGCCGCCCTACTCCAAGGGTTTCCAGACGATTACAAGTTTCCAAAGGCGACCAGCAAGTCCTCATTAGCGATGATGATCGGAAACGCCTTACCCCCGCCCTTCATCGCAGCCCATGCCAAGATCATACGCGAAACCCTGCAACACAACAGCGGAAGGCCTAGTGAAGGCTAGGAGAACATTTAGTTAATGAGCATCGACCAAATATTGCGAAGTGAACTGACTGCTGAACAGTACAATGCAGCAGTAGACCCCGCGGCGGAAGTTCTGTGCTTGGCATGCGCTGGCTCAGGAAAGTCAAGGACACTGGCGTATAGAATCGCGAGACTCCTTGCCGAGGGTGAACGGCCTGAAGGAATCGTTGCGTTTACATTTACGGATAAGGCGGCCGAGTCAATCAAGAGACGCGTCTCCGAAGCACTCTGGGCAGCAGGACTTGACCCTACCGTCATTGGAGCGATGTATATCGGAACAATCCATGCGTATTGTCAACGGATCCTAGGGGATATAGACCCCACATACAGACAATACGATGTGCTTGATGAGAACCGACTCAAACTCTATCTGATTTCGCGCTATCCCCAGTTAGGACTTCAGGGCTTTCGGGACCGCGCGAGCAGCAACAGCTATTTCGACACCATCAAGCAAACCTCCGATGCCTGGAAGACGGCCAACGACGAGCTCTTGGACTTTGCTGCTGTCTCCGCTGAGGATTCAGACCTCGGAGACTTATTGCAGAGGATTCAGGATAGGCTTCGCCAAGATCAGTATATTGACTTCTCATTGATGATCCGAAATGTTGTCGAAGCCATACGTGGGAACGTATCGGGAGTTGACAACGCTTTAGTGCTGTTGCGCCACTTAATGGTGGACGAGTATCAGGACGTCAATCCCTGCCAAGAAGAACTGATCAGGCTGCTTCACCAGCGTTCGGCCACGCTTTTTGCAGTCGGAGACGACGATCAGGCCATATACGCATGGAGGGGAGCCGACGTCAGCAACATTATCGACTTCCAGCAACGCTATCCATCCTGCAGTACTCACACATTGTCACAGAACTTTCGGAGCACCGAGCCGATTGTCGAAGCGTCAGATGATTTCGCCGCTCACTTCCTTGGTCCTAGCAGAATCCCCAAGTCACCCTCGGCATCTGCAAACCGGTCGCCTCAACAATTAAGCGTACTTTGGTTTCCGGACCGGGTGAAGGAGGCCCAGTGGGTCGCAGGACGAATCAGTGATCTTCTTGGTACCGAATTTGATGACAACGGAACCCTTCGGGGACTAACCCCAGCCGATTTCGCGGTGCTGATGCGATCTACCCGACAGCCGGAACAAGACGGTGTACCGAGGCACGCCGCCTTCACAACTGCACTGGATGATTTGCCGATTCCCTTCAGCCTAGAAGCGGGAGGCGGGCCGTTCGATAGGCCGCAGACTCAAGTTTTGCGCAGCACTTTCGAACTGTTGCGAAACGCTCCGCTTGACCGAAATGCGCTGTTGCAACACTTCAATGACGAGGTCGTTACCGCGTATCCCAGAGCCGACTTTAACGCGCTGGTCAGGGTGCTCACCGATTGGCATCGTAGGGTACACCGGCCCCAGGGTTCGACAAGGATACGACTATACCCGCAGCAGCTTGTGTACGACCTCCTGGAGGCCTTCAATGTCGCCCAAATGAACTTCAGCGACGATATCATGCGGGACATAGGGCTCTTCAGCCGAATGATTCTGGATGTCGAAACGGTTTACATGAGCGTAGACTCGAGGCAACGGTTTTCCGAAGTGCTGAATTTCTTGCAAAACGCGGCCGACACCGGGTACGACGTCTCTACGGACGATGTTGTGCAGCGCCCCGACGCAGTCACAGTCTCCACCGTGCACAAGATGAAGGGGCTTGAATTTCCTTGCGTGTTCGTGGTGGATGTCGAGGCGAGTAGATTCCCAAAGAGGCGAAGCGGCTACAGCGGTTGGTTGCCAGCTAGCGTGATGGCAGGCAGCCCAATGCACGCGGTGGCTATCAAAGCACGCCAGATGAGGAAATCAGGCTCTTCTACACCGCAGCCACACGAGCTGAGAGATATCTGTACATAAGCGGCGCGGAGAACCTACCTCAGGCAAAGAGATCCAGAAAACCGTCACCCTACTCTTTGCAGCTGGCATCACATCAGGCTGTTGTCGAAGACCCGGGCAGTTTTGCCAAATGGCCCTGACGCAGACCCAGCCGCGTAGAAGAGTGGAAGATACCGACTACCCCACAAGTTTCACTGAGATCAGGTACTACCTGCACTGCCCCCAAGAGCTATCAGTTCCGAGAAAGGTACGGGCTGAATCCTGTGGTCCCGGAAATGTTCGGCTACGGGAGAACTGTCCACACATCGATCCAGAAGCTTCACGAACTCTACCCCACGGCGCCACCGCCGCAGGCCCAGATCGAGCCGGTGATTACAGACACATTTCATTTGAAACATGTGCCTCCAAGCGGTGATCCTGTGAATCGCCCGGGTGCTTACGAAAAACGCTCAGAAGCGAGCAGTCGAAATCGCCCAAGACTATGTGTCGCATTTCGGGAGTGACTTTGAACGGGAACGGCAAGTTGAGGCCTTCTTTGAGATCCCATCGCAGAACTGCGTGATTTCGGGATCCATTGACCTTTTGCTTCATGAAGATGCGGAAGGGAATATTCTGAAGGCGGAGATCATAGACTTCAAGACGATGGAGGGAGAAGATCAGCCTGCTGAGAACGAAAAACTGGACTGGACTGAACTCGCCTTGCAGGTTCAGCTCTACGCGATGGCGGCTGATCAGGTACTGGGACAGAATGCCAGGACTGGCAGTGTGCATCTGCTAAAGGACAATCAGCGAATAGCGGTCCCGATTACAAAGCAGGCAATCGACGCAGCTCTCGCCAATGTAGAATGGGCAGTGACAGGCATTTTGCAATCAGACTTCCCTATGCGACCGCATCCGGACAAATGCAAGAAGTGCGACTTTAGATCGATCTGTCCTAGCAGGCCTCAGAGCTTCAACGGTTCGTCCGGTGTGCCTCCCGAGCTCCATTTGCCTGATCGCAGGGAAATGGCCCGCTCCTTCAGCCTGTACGAAGGGCCTTAAGACCGTGCCTGACAATCTCACACCTGAACAGAGAAGCTACTGCATGTCCCGCGTAAAAGGCCGGGACACGACACTAGAAACTCGTGTGAGGTCGGAGCTTCACAAGAGAGGATTCAGGTTTCGGAAGCATGTATCGGCGTTACCGGGCAAACCGGATGTTGTTTTCACCGCGGCCAAGGTAGCGGTTTTCATTGACGGTGACTTCTGGCACGGCTACGATTTCCCGTCTTGGGAGCACAAGGTTTCGGATTTCTGGAGAACCAAGATATCCACCACCATAAAGAGGGACGCCAGGAACCACGAACTGCTCAACGGGATGGGCTGGAAGGTGATACGTTTGTGGCAACATGATTTGAATCAGGATTTTGAGGCCAGCATCCAACAGGTCATGGATGCGGCAAATCTAACTACCGTCAAAAGAGCTTCACGAGCCTAAGCAACATCGATGTGAACGAAAATATCGTGTTCTTCAACGGCCGGCTGCGTCCGGAAAGCCAGGTGGGAATTCCCATCAGGGACTCGGGCTTCATCCACGGCGACGCGGCATTCGACGCCACCCGGACATTCAACGGCGTTCCCTTTAGGTTGAGGGAGCACGTCCACCGGTTGTACGACTCCCTGCGCTATCTCAGGATCGATCCGGGGATGGATAAGGACGAGATGGAGCGGTGGTCGATGGAGGTGGTCAACCACAACTACCCCCTGCTGCCGGACAACCAGGACATGTGGGTGATGCAGCGGATCAGCCGCGGCGTGGAGCCGTCGCAGCCGGGGGAGAGGTCTACTCCTACGGTGCTCATCGAGAGCCATGCCATCCCCTTTGCCAGACGGGCCAAGCTGTACCGGGACGGTGCCAGGGTGATTACGCCGTCGGTGCCCCGGGTGCCGCCGCGGTTCATCAGCCCCCGGGCCAAGACCCACAACTACCTGAACATGGTGTTGGGGGAACTGGAAGCGCAGGCCGCCGACCCCGACTCGTGGGCGGTGCTCCTGGACGAATACGGGAACCTGTCGGAGGGTCGGGGCTCCAATATATTCCTGGTAAAGGACGGGGTGGTGTCGACTCCGCAGGCCCAATTCGTGCTGGCAGGCATTACCAGGGCTGCCGTATTGGAACTGGCGGCAGGGCTTGGACTGCCCACGCAGGGGAAAGACCTGGACCTGTTCGATGCCTACGTCGCCGACGAGGCGTTTCTCACTTCCACCAGCCTCTGCGTATGCCCGGTGTCCTCGATCAACGGGGCGGGCATCGGAGGCGGCCGCACTCCGGGTCCCATTACCCAAAGGTTGATGTCGGCCTTCAACGATCTGGTGGGCATGGACTACGCGGCGCAATACCTGCATCACCTTCCGGCCTAGGGCGCTTGAGCCGCGATGATGAAGTCCCAAGAAGGAACGGCTCTCGCTTGTAGGCCCGCGGCGCCGGTGCTACACTAGGAGCCAATGAGACGGGCCCGCCGCGTATGGCAGTCCGCCGCCCTAGAGATTCAGAATTCCCCCGCCGGAACGTGCCTCCGAAATGAGCTATGTGACAATATTCCAGCAGCCCGAAGTCAAGACCGAATATCTGGTCATGGCCTTCGGGGGGTGGGCCGACGCCGGCGAAAGCGCCACGGCGGCCATCAAGTACCTGCAACGCAATCTCGATGCAAAAAAGTTTGCCGAGATAGACCCCGAGGAGTTTTACGACTTCAGCCACACCAGGCCTTACACCACACGCAACCGGGATGGGCACCGCAGAATTCACTGGCCGTCCAACAAGTTTTCCTATTGGGCCGGGGTCAACGGCAGCCGGAGCGCCATGACGTTTGTGGGGGTGGAGCCCGGCCTGCGCTGGCGCACGTATTCAAAGGCGATTGTCGACCTGGCCCTGGAACACGGGGTCAAAACTGTGCTCCACATCGGGGCCTTGCTGGACTCGGTCCCCCATACCAGGGACGTCAAGCTCACCGGCGGCTCCACCAACGGCGGCCTCCAGGAAACGCTGGAAGCCCTCGGTGTCCGTTCGTCCAACTACCAGGGACCCACGGGCATAAGCTCCGCCGTCCTGGAAGCCTGCAACAAGCAGGGGCTGGAATACATGTCGTTGTGGGGGCACACGCCCCACTACCTTCAGGCTGCGCCCAACTACCGGGTGGGATACACCCTGGCCAGGAAGCTGGCTACTTTGCTGGACCTGTCGCTGGACATGAGCGAATTGCATACCGCTGCGGAAACTTTCGACGAACAGGTGGTAGCCGCCGTGGCCAAGGACGACCAACTAAGCTCCTACGTGGAGAAACTGGAGGGCCAGTACGACGAGTCGGCCACCGACACCGGAATTCCGGACCCTGCGGATATGCTGCAAGACCTGGAGCAGTTCCTGAGATCGGAGCAGCGCCGCCGTCCGGAAGACCACGCATCCTGAGCGTACGGCCGTCCGATCTCGCCTTCCGCCGCCGCCGCAGGTAAGCCGTGCCGTCAACCTCGGTCTCCAAGAGAAACTCAGGCGCTGGAAAAACCGCCGGGCCGGCATTCGACGTCGCCGCGACCGTCGAGCTGCTGGCGGCCGAGTACGGGCCATTCGACGACGAGCCCCGGCTGGACCCGGCCCACGAAGTAGTCCTCACCATCCTGTCCCAGCACACCTCCGATATCAACTCGTCCAGGGCCTTCAAGCTCTTGATGGACCGTTTCGGAAGCCTGGAGGCAGTGGCAGAGGGCGACACCGCCGACATCGAAGACGCCATCAGCCCCGGGGGGCTGGCCCGCATAAAGGCGCCCCGCATCAAAGAGGTCTTGAACCTGATCCTGGAGCTGAACGGCTCACTGGACCTGTCTTTTCTGAGGGAGATGCCGCTGAACGATGCCAGGGAGTGGCTGAAGCAACTCCCCGGAATCGGCCCCAAGTCTGCGGGGATCATCCTCTGCTTCTCCCTGGGCATGCCGGCCATGGCCATCGACACCCACATCTACCGGGTCTGCCAGCGGCTGGGGCTTATCGGCCCCAAGGTGAACGCCGACAAGGCCCACGACATCATGGAGGCCATGGTGGCGCCGGAGCAGGTCTTTCAGTTTCACGTGGGTTTCATCACCCACGGCCGGCAGGTCTGCAAAGCGCCGAGGCCCCGGTGCGCCGAGTGTGTCATTGCCGACCGGTGCCCCGCACGGGACCTGTTTGTGGACGGTGCCGGCGGCGATAGCGCAGATACCGCCGCCGCTGGGCCACGGCGGCGCGGCAAGTCCCCGATGCCGCACAGCGTGACGGCGGCGGAGGTCAAGAAGCGGGGGAAGGCGAGGGCCAAGCAAGGGAAATAGCACTCTTGAGCCACGCCCGCGTATTGTACGGCCAACTCAAATGTAGTACGTTGTACACTCGATAACCGCCCAACTACGGTTTGACACCGTTCTTTGGAAGGCGCTCATGCCTGAAAGAAACAAGCCGACAGTCTACATAGACGGGGACTCGGGGACCACCGGGCTGCAGATCGTCCAACGCCTTAGCCTGCGGGACGACATAGAACTGCTGTCCCTGGGCGCGGACAGGAGACGGGACGTCCCGGCCCGCATAGAGCGTCTGAACGAAGCCGACGTGTCGGTCTTGTGCCTTCCCGACGAGGCCGCGGTGGAGGCCGTGACCTTCGTGAAGAACGAAAGGGTCCGCATCATCGATGCCAGCACCGCCCACCGGGTGACCCCGGGATGGGTCTACGGGATGCCGGAGTACGACGAGTCCCGGCCGGAGGTCATCGCTTCAGCGGATAGGGTCTCCAACCCAGGCTGCTACCCCATGGGAGCGATAGCGTTGATGGCC
>CAXXWY010000031.1:0-44302 GCA_963668505.2 Dehalococcoidia bacterium
ATAAGACAGGGCAGGAATAGAACACAGAGGGTAATGCGTTAAACCTAAACGGCCCGCCTGATTATCGGCGGGCCGTTGTGCGTCACCAAACGTCGGCTGTTCTAGGAGCCGTAGCGCGCTGCGGCGTTGGGGTCGCTGTATTCCACGTTCTTGGTGGCCCAAAAAGCAGTCGCTATATCATCCACCGCGGCTACCAGTTCCTCGCAGGCGGCCATGTCCACGGTCTGGCGGCAGCGGCCGGCCAACTTGAGGGCGGAGTTGAACTTGGCGGCCAGGTCGTTGGCGTCGGTGTTGGGCCAGGCATAGTCGGCCCAGAGGATTCGCAGCTCGCGCTTGCAGAGCTCGGCGTGCTCCTCCTTGGCCGCTATGTAGCGGGACATGGTATTGGCGTAGGCCACGTGGTCGTCGCCTTCCTCCAATGCCTCCATTCGCAGCACCATCTTCTGAACCGTCTGGGCGGCGATTTTCGCTGATACCGGGTCGTAAATCCCGCAGGGAATATCACAGTGGGCCTCGGCTACCTGCGCCTTCAACAGCCCCAGTGGGTTAAACATCTTCATTTCCTCTTCATGTCCTCGCTTGTAAGATTTTGCGCAGGCACAAGAGTACACAAAAACGCTCCGGTTAGCAAGTCCCCAAGCGCGGCGTGCGGCAGCGCTTGCCATGCGGCCCGGTCAGGTAAGGGGAAAGGGCGACTGCCACCATTTTCCGGTGTCGTTGACGTTAATGGACTCCACCCACTTGACCCACTCGAAACCGCGCTTGCCGGGGGCCGCCAGCCGCAGGGGAAAGCCGTGTCCGTGGGATATGGGGTCTCCGCCCACGTGGGTGGCCAACAGGTAATTGTCGGCTTCTTTCAGGGAGAAACGGCGCTGGTACCCGGTCACCGAGCGTACGGTGATGCTGCCCGCTCCGGGCTCGACGCCTGCGGCTTGCAGCACGTCCCGCAAGGGCGTTCCTTCCCATTCCTGGGTGGAATACCAGCCGCCGGTGCAGTCCAGCAGTGCGGTGAGCTTCTCCCGCCGGGAGGTCAGGTCTTCCAGCGTGAGCACTAGGTCACGTCGAACCAGCCCGGAAACACTCAGGCTCCACGAGTCCCTGTTTACCGGGTCGGGGTCGTCGTTCAACCACGAGGTTGTGGGGAAGGCGTTGCCGGCAAAACTGGCGCGCTCGTGGGATCCCGTGAACCGCCGGCCTCCTCCCGGAAGCTCCAAGGCGTCGGCGGTAAACTCGCCGACGCGCCACAACGCGAGGCCGGCGACGCCGAGCCCGGCCAGCCGCAAAAAGGAGCGACGCTGCACCCAGAAACGGGGCCGCAGGGTCCAGGAATGGGTGAAGGTGTGCCAGGCTACGAGGGGGGCAAGCGCCAAGGACAAGTATATGTGCCAACTGACGCCGCTAAAGCCCAGGTAGGTGAAGTAGCCGCCGTAGCTCCATGCTACTCCGAGGCCAAGAGCCACCAGCAGCAACCCGAATATGGCCAGGGAGCCGAGCATCAGGGCAGGTCTTTGCCGCCAATGGGCCATGCTGGTCAGCGACATCAGGATGTTGCGGCCCTTCCAAAGCAGCAGAGCGATCAGGGCAAAGCCGGAGACTCGATGCACTTGGAGCGCAAGGGCCCAGTCGGACGAGCCCCCGATGAGTCCCAGGAACCCGGTGACCAAGGAAAGACCGCCCGCTATCAGGATGAAGACGTTGGCCCAGGGATACGCCATGTAGCTGGCCTCGGGAGGGTTGCAATTGCTGTACGTTTGCCTGGCCCCGGCGGTTTTAGCAATGCCGGACGCAGGGACCGCGCAAGCAGGCGGACGGGACGCCCACCTGGACTAGGGCAACCGGGTGTCGGGGTGGTCGAGAATGTACCGGGCCTGCCGGACGCCGAAGTCCTCTTGTAGCTGTATTGTCAGACCACCGTCGACCACCAGGGAGTGGCCGGTGATGAACGCGGCTTCATCGGAACTGAGAAACACCACGGCGTTAGCTATGTCTTCGGGTTCGCCCAGCTTGCGCAAGGGGTATTGGTCTTGGAAGAATAGTTCTCCCGACGGGTTCTCATCCCAACCGGCCCTGATGCGCTCTGTCACGATATGCCCCGGGCAGACGGCGTTGACCCTGATGCCCAGGGGTCCGAAGTCGGTAGCCATCTGCCGGGTCATGCCAATGACCGCAGCCTTGCCTGCCTCGTAGACCATCTTGCCAGGCGCGGCAAGCAGCCCATGGACTGAGGAGACGTTAATTATGCTGCCGGCGCCGCTCTTGCGCATTTCAGGTACTGTGTACTTGACAGCCAGGAAGATGGCCTTGACCAGCAATGACATACCTGAGTCCCAGTCCCTCTTCGGTGACCTCCAGGGCGCCCTCCGCTCTGCTGCCGTGCTTGGGGGTATAGGCGTTGTTGACCAGGATGTCCAACCTGCCCCACAGCTCAACGGCACGGTCGACCATGGCCTTAATCTCCTGATGCTGAGACAAGTCAGCATTTATACTCTCGGCCGTCCCGCCCCGGGCGCGGATGCCGGCGACGTTGGCCTGGGCAGCAGCAGCGTCTATGTCGGCTATCAGCACCCTGGCGCCCTCTTCCGCCAGCCGACGGGCGCAGCTACCGCCGATGCCCTGGGCCCCGCCGGTAACGATGGCTGCCTGGCCGTCGAGTCTGCCCATTGCTCACCTCGCTATGCTGGGTTATGGATGCTTGGCCCGGACCATGCCGCAGGTCCCTGCCAGACCGCCGGAAGGCTATTCGGCGGATGCGGTGCGGCGGGTAGGGGTATCGGCGATGTAGCCGGACAAGTTCAGGGCGGTGTGAATCAGGCCGGTGTGGGAGTAGGCCTGGGGAAAGTTGCCCAATTGGCGGCCCAGGTCCGGGTCGAACATCTCGGCAAAGAGGCCCAGGTGGTTGGCCCTCTTGGTAATCATCTCGTGGAAGTAGTCCATCGCCCGGTCGTTCTGCCCGGTGTAGATGAGGTTTCCAATCAGCCAGAAACTTAGGAGGGTGAATGCGCCTTCGCGTTGGCCATCCAAGCCGTCGTCGGTCTCTTCAGGCAGATAGCGCCAGACCAGGGGCCCGTCGGTCAGTTCGCGCTCGATGGCGTCTACGTTTTGCCGGACGCGTGGGTCTTCGCGAGGTATCAGCCCCAGGAAGGGTATGGCCAGGTTGGAAGCGTCCAACGCATGGGAGCCGTACCGTTGCCGAAAAGCCTGCTTGCCCGCGCTCCATCCCAAGTCAAGAATCTGGGTCTTGATGGTGTCGGCGGCCAACGACCAGCGCCTGAACAACCGCCTATCCCCGCGGGTGGCGGCTATATAGGAAGCCTGGTCCAGAGCAGCCCAGCACATGACCTTGGAGTAGACGAAGTGCTGCTGATCGCCTCTCACCTCCCAGACACCCCGGTCTTTGCGACGCCAATTGTCCATAACGGTTTCAGACAGGGAGCGGACCAGGTCCCAGGCGGCGTCCGGTATTTCCCCATGGAGAGTCAGCAGAGAATGAATGGACAAGATGACCTCGCCGAAGACGTCCATCTGAAGATGGTCGGCGGCGGCGTTGCCGATGCGGACGGGGACGGAGTTCTCGTAGCCGCTGAGATGGTCGAGGGTGTATTCCTGCAGGGAAGAACTGGGGGTTATCCCGTACACGATGCGGGTCTTGCGCCGCCCCAACTGGCACTGCTGTAGAAGCCAGTGCATGTAGCGGTCAGCGCCGTAGGCGTCACCCAAGCGGTAGAGAATGTCTACGGTGAAGGCAGTGTCCCTCAGCCAGGAGAACCGGTAGTCCCAGTTGCGTGAGCCGCCCAAGGTTTCGGGCAGGCTGGTAGTGGGAGCAGCGACTATGGCCCCGGTGCGCTGGTACATCATGAGATGCAGGGCTAGGAAGGAACGCACGACTGAGTCTCGCCACAGGCCCTCGTAGTTCATCCTGGCCACCAGGCCGCGCCAGTAATGCCGGGTGTGCTCCAGTTTCTCCTCCGTGCGGCTACCTTCCAGGCTAGTAGGGCCGCCGTGACCATAGGCAAGCACGAAGGTGACGGTTTGTCCTTCTGAAAGCTGAAAGTCGTGGACCACGCCTCGGTCGTCAAAGGGTAGAGCGATGTTGGACATCAACGTCATGGTCTGACGCCCGCCCCTGGCTTGGACCGCTCCTCTCCCCGAGTTGCCGCCCACCGAACGAAAATCGGGGGCGATACGGGCGTAGTCGTGCCTGGGTTGGAAATCGCAGCGCAGGGCAACCTTGCCAGACCGGCAAGTGACTATCCGATGGATTTCATTGGGAGTGACCGGAGGGGTATCGGGATTGTTGTCGTGGTCGGCGGGAACTGGCATGAAATCGGTAAGCGACGCGACCCCGGAGGGGGTGCGGAAGGTGGTCTGCAGGACGTTGGTGTCAGGCACGTACTCTTGGTCGGTCTCGATGACGGCTTCGGTGGGGCCGATGCGAAAGTGCCCGCCCGCGTCAGGGTCGAGGATGGCGGCGAACACGCTGGGAGAGTCGAAGCGCGGAAAGCAGCACCAGTCAATAGAGCCGTCGGTCCCGACAAGCGCCGCCGAGGACATATTGCCAATCAGTCCGTAGTTGTACACGCTTGATCCGGTGTGTAGCGGTGCTGGATGAGGCAGCTTGTTATGTCGCTAAATGTACCATTCCAAGGCAAAGCTATGCAACGAATGGGATGTGTGATTTCGTCCGGTGTAACCTGCCGGACAATGACGGGCCTTCGACGCGCTCAGGCGCCCGCGGGCAGTTCGCCCCGGCCGGGGCCTTGCAACCAGCGGGGAACAACGGCGGAGAATCTGCTAAAATGTTTCCGTTCGGAGCGTAGGACGGCTTGAACGAACGGCTTGGGGCATTTTTTAAGTCTTCTTGGGACTAATGCGCCGAGGCGACCACGATACAGTAGTGGGATGGGCGCTACTTGTTCCGTAGTAAAGGAGACGCGGTAATGAGCTTATCCAAGGCAATTCGCAACGGTTTGTTGATCGCCGTTTTGTTGACCGGCTTCGTGTTCGCTGCTACTGCCTGCGGTGGGTCTTCGGCTTCCGATGATGCAGATGTTCCCACCCCAACCCCGGAGTTGTCGCTGGGTGAATTGCTTTCCACCTTGGGGGAAAATCTGGCGGGCATGGATACGGTGAAGTTCGACCTTGTGGACGAGCATGAATCAGGGTCCCTGTTTTTCGGTATGGCTCTCAAGAGCTTGGAAGGGGAGATCAAGTCTCCAGCCAGCTTCAGGATGGTGGTGAAGGTAAAGACTGCGGGCGTCGCGTTTGCGGAAATCAGCATGCTGGCGGTCGGGGACGAGGCGTTCATGAAGTTCTCGGAAGATGCCCCGTGGGCTCCTTTGCCTTTGGAGCAGGTGCCGTTCAACTTCGCCGGATTGGGCCTCACTCTGAGCGATTTGCTTCCCGTCGTCAAGGGGACGGTTATCACCGGACGGGAGTCAATAGAAGGCGACCAGACCATTCGCGTCGATGGCAACGTCCAATCAGAGGACCTGTCAAACCTTATCACTTCTGTTGACGCTGGGCATGAGGTGACATTGACGTTCTGGATTGATGAAAACGAGCTTAATCTAAGGCGGCTGAGGATCGACGGGCAGATATACGATGACGATGGACCTGAAACCAGTCGTCTGCTTAACATCATGGACATCAATGTGCCGATCGATATTCAACTTCCAGACGTTGCATCCAGTCCGTGACCGGGAGCGGCGTTAGGGCGCGCCTCTCCTCGCTGGGTTCCTCCCAGACAGTAGTCCTGAGCATTATATGCTTGGGTGTATTCTCCACCGCCTTGGATCAGACGGTGGTAGTCGCTGCGCTGCCCAGCGTAATGGTCGACCTGGAGATACCACTCACCGACCTGGACCGGGCCTCGTGGATCGTAACGGGTTACCTAGTCGCCTATACCGTGGCGATGCCCCTGGCGGGTCGGCTGTCGGACGTACACGGCCGAATCCGGATGTTCCAATGGGCATTGGTGCTGTTCTCCATAGGGTCGGGGCTGGTGGCGGTCGCCCCGGACTTTTCGTGGGTGGTGTCGGCCAGGGTGTTGCAGGCCATTGGAGGCGGCGCAACTGTGCCCATTGGGCTGGCATTGGCCGCGGGAGCGGTGGCCCCGGAGAAGAGGGGAGTGGCCCTGGGCCTGGTGGCGGCGTCGGCCGAGGCCGGGTCGGTGCTGGGTCCCCTTTACGGGGGCGCCATCATCGAATGGATCGGCTGGCGGTGGATATTCTGGCTGGACATCCCGCAGAGCCTCGTGCTGATAGCGCTCCTGGCCCTTTTGCCCAACCGGGTGAACCCAGGGGTCAAGATGGACTACTTCGGAGCAGTGACCCTGGTGGCTGCCCTGACCGTGTTGACCATGGCCCTTTCCCAGCGGAGTCTCTTTGCAATGGACTCTATCGTCCCATACTTGATGATAGTCGTTGGGATATTCCTGGTCATCGTACTGATACTGGTGCAAAGAAGGGTGGCGCAGCCGTTGCTGGCGTCCTTCCTCTACAGTTCCAGGGTATTCGTGTCGTCCAGCGTTGCCCAGTTCTTGGTGGGCGTTGCACTAATCATGTCCCTGGTCTGCGTGCCCCTCATGGCGAGCACCGTGATGGAGAAAAAGGCATGGGAAAGCGCCTTGCACCTGGTCCGCCTTACCGCCGCCATACCTGTGGGAGCGATTGTGGGTGGCTATATCTTGCGGTGGACCGGAGTAAGGCCGGTATGCATAACCGGTCTTGGCCTCATGGGGGTGGGATTGCTATTCATGAGTAACTGGGAGACTGAGGTCGGGGAAATCATGCTGTCGGTGCCGCTGGCGGCCGCGGGCCTGGGGTTTGGGCTGGTCATCCCTCCTATCAGCGTCGCTGCGCTGAGCGCGGCGCCCAGCAATTATTGGGGCACCGCGGCCTCGTTGATCACCGCATCGCGAATGGTGGGAATGGCGTTGGGATTGTCTGCGCTGGCCGCCTGGGGGATCGAACGTTTCTACAGCCTGACTTCCCACGTAACTATTGGGGAGAGCTTCGCGGAAACCGAGGCCCCTTTGATAGAGGCGGGGGTAACGGTTTTCCAGAACCTCTTTACAATTGCGGGGTTCCTGTCGCTGGTCGCCATCCTGCCGGCGTTGCTGATGCGGGTAGAAAACACCGAAGAAGTCCAGGGCTTCCCCTGAAGTTCAGGCCGTTGGGGGGATAAGAAACTCTGGGACCTTCGTCAAGCTCAGGGCGAGATCCTGTTCACCTCGATCCTGACGAAGGCTGCGGGGGGCGAACTATGACATCCTATTTACTTTTAGAGTACCTTCTGGTGTAATATGTATCAGGAAATTATAGCCGTGGTGCCCGGACGGGCCGGTCATGGAGGAGATATGAACCGATTTAGGATTCTATTAGTCGCAATAGCAGCAGTCGCCGCGCTTCTGGCTATTGCCGCTTGTGGTGGCAATGGCGACGGTGGCGGTGACGGTGAAGCCACGGAGAGCCGACTGGACACAGTCAAAGAGCGCGGGCAGGTGATATGCGCCAGCCGCAATGATGTGCCCGGTTATGGCTCGCTCGACGACGCAGGCAACAACGTGGGCTTCGACATAGACCTGTGCCGGGCGCTTGCCGCCGCCGTCCTGGGAGACAGGGATGCCATCGAGATTCGGTTGATCACCGCCGCCGAGCGAGGACCGACGATCCAGTCGGGCGAGGTTGACATGCTGGTGCGCACGGTCACCTGGACAACCTCCCGGGATGCCCAGTGGGGGAACTACGCCCAGACGATGTTCTACGACGGGCAGGGATTCATGGTCAGGAAGGAGCTGGGCATTTCCAGCGCCTTGGAGTTACAAGGCGCGGACGTGTGCGTCACATTAGGCACCACCACAGAGTTGAACCTATCGGACTTTTCCAGGCAGAACGGCCTGAACATCACCGCCAGGACTTTCGAGGACACGGACGCGGTGGTAGCGGCTTACGAGGAAGGCCAGTGTGATGCGTTCACCAACGACCGGTCACAGTTGGCGGCCATCGGAAGCGCGTTCCAAAACCGGGACGACCACGTTATATTGCCGGAGACCATCTCCGAAGAGCCCCTGGGTCCCGTGGTGCCGCATGGCGACGACCAGTGGTTCGACATAGTCAAGACCGTGATGGGCATCCTCATCTATGCCGAAGCCTATGGCGTCAATTCGGGCAACGTGCCCAGCGCCGTTACCGGCGACGCCAAGGTGGACCGCCTGCTCGGCTTGGAGGGTTCGTTCGGCCAGGACAGCCTGGGCTTGGAGGCAGACGTAGCGCGGACGGTCATCAGGGCCGTCGGAAACTACGGTGAAATCTACGAACGCAACCTTGGCCCCGACGGTATAGGATTGCCGCGGGAGGGTGGTCGGAACGCCCTATGGGCTGACGCACCCTGCGGCGACTGCCCCAAGGGCGGACAGATTTACGCCGCGCCTTTGCGGTAACCCGGGAGCCTGGGACGCCACTGGAACAATTTGGTGTCCGACGAAGGAACTGGAGGGCGGTCAGCATAATGCTGGCCGCCCTTTTCTTTATCTGCCGCGAGGGATCAAAATGCGGAGGCCCTTGGACAAGCTCAGTGCGAGCGGTATGAGGTGTTGGGCGAACTGGGGGGATGGACGGGGGTCTTGGCTCGCTCCGGGGCCCCCGTGCGTGGGGTTGAACGTGCATACTAAGGAAATCGCCAAACCTGTGGGGATAGAGTACAATCTGTCGCAGTTGGATGCGGTCGGTGAGTAAGCGCCTATGGCGTCAGTGCCTCGGAGACTAACCTACCAGGGAATACCGATCTGGAGACACGTCCAGATCATCCAGTGGACCACCCAGATCGTGTCGGGGATACTGGTGGTCGTCCTGGTCGTTTGGTTCTTCGGCAACATCGCCAACGCGGTCCAGGACCGGAATATCCCCCACGGGTTCGGATTCCTGGACCGGGAATACCAGACGCCCATAGGGCACCACTTTCTGCCTTATGATCCCTCGGACACCTTTCTTCACGCCTTCTTAGTAGCGATAACCAACACGCTGTTCGTCTCAATCATCGGCGTAATACTGGCGACTATATTGGGTATCTTCGTAGGCGTCGCCCGGATGTCCAACAACTGGATCGTGTCCAAGACCGCGTTGGTGTACGTGGAATTCTTCCGCAACGTGCCACTGCTGGTCCAGTTGTTCTTCTGGTTTTACATCGTGCTGGCGTTGCCGCAAGTCCGGGAAGGTTATGTCATCCTCAACGGGCTGTTCATCAACAACGCCGGCATATCCATACCTATGTCCGTGCCCAGCTCCGCCGCCGCCGCCGGGATATGGATTGTGCTGGCCTTGGGCTCCGTACTGGCAGGAGTCGCCGCCCACCGCTGGCTTAGCTGGCGGGAGATCCAAACAGGGTCGTCGTCCTATCCGCTGGTGGGAGGAACGGCGGTCGCCGTGGTGATAGGCGCCGTGTGCTGGTTGGCAGTGGGCGGAGGGTTCGGTGAAGCTCCCCTGGTGATTTCGGCGCCGGCGCCGGAAGGCGCTTTCGGGCGCATAGCAGGCGGGTTCACGCTGCCCGGCGGATTGATAGCCCTGTTGATAGGACTGGTGATTTATACGTCGTCCTTTATTGCCGAGATAGTCCGCGCCGGAATACAGTCGGTGGGCCGTGGGCAGACCGAGGCCGGGCGGGCCCTGGGACTGCCTTGGAGCGGGGTGCTGCGCAACGTGACTTTTCCCCAGGCCTTGCGGGTGATAGTACCCCCGCTTATCAGCCAGTTCCTCAATCTGACCAAGAACAGCAGCCTGGCTGGGGCAATCGGCTACTCCGACCTTACCAACGTGGCTAAAACCATGACCCAAACGGCTCCGGCGGTGTCCATATTCATCCTAATCATGGCGGCCTACCTGGCGATGAGCCTGACCTACTCGCTGATAGGAAACCTGTACAACCGGCGGCTACGCGTCTGAAATGTCGACCAACGTTAGTGCGGAACAGAGGATAGCGCTGCCCCCGCCCAGGCTGGAGAGGGGTGTATTGGGGTGGTTGCACGCCAACCTGTTCAGTTCTAAGTTCAACAGCGGGCTGACAGTCATAGGCGGCGCCCTGGTGATATTGGTGCTGTGGTTCGGCCTGAAGTGGATATTCTTCGACGCCGACTGGGAAGTGATTACGGTGCTGGGCGGAAAGTTGGCCATCGGCCCGTACAACACCGACGCCGCCTGTCCCGGAAATGACTGCGTCTGGAGGCCCCAGGCCGGCCTGCTCTTGGTAACCATTTTGATGGGGATGGGCTGGGGAATGGCGGGAGGCGGCCTGGCCAAGCGCCTGGCCTTAGCGACGGCTATTATCGCCGCCGCGTTCGCCATGCTTCCCTACAGCCTGGACAAGATGGGCTGGGACGTGCGGTTGATGCTGGCCGCCAACCTACCCGCAGTGGGGCTGGGCTGGCTCATACCCAAATACACCCCCTTACGCACCACAAGGTGGATGGCAGTAACCGGAGTTGTTGTATTCGTGGCGGTTATCCTGCTGCTGCGGGGAATCGAGGGAGTTCCCGGCCTGAAGCCGGTCTCAGTAATCTACTGGGGCGGAATGATGCTGAACCTGCTGCTGGCTGTAGGCGGCATCGCAGTCAGTCTGCCCATAGGCATCGCGCTGGCCCTGGGTCGGCGAAGCAATTTGCCAGTGGTGAAGCTGCTGTGCATCGTATTCATCGAAGTGTTCCGGGGCATGCCGTTGATAACGCTCCTGTTCATGTCCCAGGTGCTGGTGCCGCTTGCCTTTCCCGAGAACTTCCCGTTGAACTCCCTGATGCGCGCTGCGATCGTTATCACCCTGTTTAGCTCGGCCTACATGGCGGAAAACGTTCGCGGCGGCCTGCAGTCGCTTCACCCCGGCCAAGCCGAGGGAGCGAGGGCGTTGGGCTTGGCGAGTTGGCAGGCCACCCTGTTCATTTCCCTGCCCCAAGCCATCCGCAACGTCATTCCTGCCATAGTGGGCCAGTTCATCGCCTTGTTCAAGGACACCAGCCTAGTGTACATCATCGGCATGTTAGACATCGTGGAGTTCGGCAGGGCGTTTATTCAAGGCAATCCTGAGTACCTGCCGGACGCCAAGGAATTATTCGTATTCTTGGCGCTGGTATTCTGGATTTTCTGCTATACCATGTCATACGTGAGCAGGCGAATCGAGCACAACATGGGCGTGGGACGACGTTAGACACCAGCAACGCGAGGTGCAAGATGGTTACAACGAACGATGACGCTGGGGCCCCCGACGACATCATTATATGCCGCGACGTGAACAAGTGGTTCGGAGAATTCCACGTGCTGACCGGGGTGACCACTTCGGTGAAGCGGGGTGAAAAGGTGGTGGTGCTGGGCCCGTCGGGATCGGGCAAGTCGACTTTTATTCGCGTCATAAACCGGCTGGAGGAGCACCAGACCGGCGACATAATCGTCGATGGGGTGCCCATGACCAACGACGTGCGCAACATCGACGCCATTCGCCGTGAAGTGGGCATGGTGTTTCAGCAGTTCAACCTCTTTCCGCATTTGACGGTACGGCAGAACATCACCCTGGGGCCCATGAAGGTGAGAAAGTGGCCCCGAAACCAGGCGGACGAAATAGCCGACGAGTTGCTGGAACGGGTGGGCATTCCTGAGCAGTCGGAAAAGTATCCCGCCGAGCTATCCGGCGGCCAGCAGCAGCGGGTCGCCATCGCGCGGGCATTGGCCATGCAGCCCAAGATAATGCTGTTCGACGAACCCACGTCGGCCTTGGACCCGGAGATGATCAAAGAAGTGCTGGACGTGATGCGGGAACTGGCCACATCTGGCATGACCATGATAGTAGTTACCCACGAGGTCGGGTTCGCCAGGGAGGTCGCCGACCGCATGATTATGTTCGATGGCGGAAGGATCATCGAAGAGGCCCCACCAGTCGATTTCTTCATTTCACCGCAACAAGAGCGTACCAAGCTGTTCCTGTCCCAGATCCTGGCGTGAACAAGGGGCCAGTCAGGCGGATGGAGCGTCCACAGATGGGCCGTAGCTTTGCTTTACACTATGGGAAACCTGTTGGTATACTGGCCGACGACAGCGATATTGCTAACTGCAACTACAGGTGGCCCGGTGCGTAAGCATTGGGGATAACCATAGCTTCGACGACAACGGCGAGGTCGTTGGGCTTTCCGGTATGGTGGCGGAGATTCCGCCACTGGCGGACAGGACCGTAGACAACCATGGCTGCAAGGTGTTAGGAGCTGCGCCCATCGAGTAGCCCCATGCGTGTGCGCCTAGAAAGCCAGGGCAGCATCATCGCGGCGGCCTTGGCGGTCGTGGTCATTGGCTACGTCGCCTGGAAGATCGGCGAGTCGCCAAACCAGGCGCTGCAGTTCACCTTCAACGGCCTCTCGGTCGGCGCCATTTACGCCCTGCTGGCCATCGGCTTCACGCTGGTCTAACAGCACCGTCTGGTTCTTTGACCTCTTCTATGGGGGCCGCGGCCGCGCTGGGGCGCCTACGGCGTGTTCTACCTGCGGTCTGAACAGTCCCTCCACGGGCAATATGACGTCGGCAACCTCTACGTCAACGTCGTCTTCGCCATAGTCGTAGCCGGCGTGGTCGGCTGGGCGTTGCACACCGGACTGCACTCCAAGCTGCGGGCCCGATTCAGCCGGGCGGCCCTGGCTTCGAGCGGAATCCTGGCGGCGACGCTGGCGGGAGTCTACACCGGCTTCATACTCACTTTCACCGACAAGCTGCACGTGATACTGGGCCCGGCCGTGGGAGCGCTGGCGGCAATCGCCGCCGGCTGGGCGTTGTATAAGGGTTGCCGGCGCATTTCCGCGGCGGCAGCGGCGCCGGTGTTTGTATTGGCCATTGCCTCGGCGGCCTCGGTCCTGGGAGCGTACTGCGGATACCTGGTGGTCAACGAGCCCGGCTCCGGCCTCTACCTAAGCTGGGGGGTGTCGTGCCTGCTGGCGGGAACGGTGGGACTGGCCCTGTACAGGGGTTTGTACATCAACATGCGGGAGCGGGCCAAGTCTCCGCTGGTGATGCTGGTAGCGTCGTTGGGCATCCTGCTGGCTATCAGCGCCTTTATCTCGATAGTGTTCGAGAGCGCTCCACGTCCACTTCCGGAGGCATTCGGCAGCAGTCCCTGGACCATTGGAGGGGCCAACATCAAAGGGTTCAACCTTTTCGCCATCGGCGTTGCCATAGCCGGTTTCGCGGGCTTGCTGGCGCTGCTCAAGTACACCTCCCTGGGCAGGGCGATACGGGCCATAGGCGACGACGAAGAGGTGGCCAAGGTGGTCGGAATAAACACCACCGTGGTCATCGCCATCGTGTTCTTTATCGGGGCGGTCTACGCCGCATTGGCCGGGGTGCTGAGCGGCCACGACACCGCCATCCAGCCGCGGATGGGGCTCCTGCTGCTGCTGAAGGGCTGGATAGCATCCGTGGTGGGGGGAATAGGAAACCTCCAGGGGGGCCATCGTCGGCGGCTTTGCCCTGGGGTTGGTGGAACAGTTCGGCATCTGGGACTTGGCCGGCGAGTGGAGAGACGTTATATCTTTCGTACTCCTGATCCTGTTCCTGTCTTTCTGGCCGAAGGGCCTTTTTGCCCCGGAAGTGACGGCATGTTGAGAGGCGCACCGGCCAACAGCTACTTGCGGAGACTGGCGGGCATCCCCCGGGGGCTTGCGCCGTCGGGCAAGTTCAACCTGGAGCTTTGGGCGAACCTCATCATCATCTCCTGGGCCGTGGGCTTCATGCTGTGGCAAGGGGTGGGATTTGCCATCACGGTGGGGACGGTGTTCGCCATCTGGGCGATACTGGCGGTGAGCCTCAACCTGGTGGTGGGTTTCACAGGGACTGCTGTCTATAGGGCACATCGGCTTCTTCGGCATAGGAGCCTATGCCGTGGCCATCCTCACGTCGGGCACCGACTACGGACTGCTGCGCACGGAAGCAATCCAAACTTTCGGCTGGCCGTTCTTCGCGGCGCTGCCCGTGGGCATGGCGTTAGCCGGCCTGGTGGCCGTCGTTGTGGGAGTCGTGTTCAACCGGTTCAGGGACGACATCTTCGTGCTGGTGTCCTTTGGCTTCACCATCAATAGCCTTCAACGTGTTCTTGAACTGGGGAGACCTTACCAGGGGCGCTTTCGGGATTCACGACGTGGCCCGGCCGGCCATAGGCGGTTGGGTGTTCGACGGCGAACTGGAGTTCCTGCTGCTGTGCCTGGTGTTGCTGGCCGTGGTGGTGCTGGTCTCATGGTTGATAGTGACATCGTCGTTCGGGCGGGTGCTGACGGCCATCAGGGAGGACGAGCAAGCCATCCAGGTATTCGGCTATCAGACGACGCATTACAAGTCTGCAATCTGGGTGATGTCGGCCATGATGGCTGGTCTTGCCGGAGGGCTGTTCAGCAGTTGGACCAGCTTCATCGACCCCAATTCGTTCATCCTGCTGGAGTCGGTGCTCCTGGTCTCAATAGTAGATCCTTGGAGGACTGGCGTCCATCTGGGGGTCGCTGCTGGGAGCGATGGCGTTCGTGCTGCTGGAAGAGGGGATGCGGTTTGTGCCGTACCTGCCCACGGAGTACGTCGGCCAGGCCCGGCAGGTGGTGCTGGGCATCATGTTGGTAGTGTTGATGCTGTTCCGGCCTCAAGGACTGGTGGGGAGGTACAGGCTATGAGCGCAGGCCCAACCAAGTCGCAAGGGCCGTTCGCGGTGGAGACGGACAAGGGCCTCGAAACACTTTGGCGCGGTCAAGGCGGTGGACGAACTGAGCCTTTCCATTCCCAGGAAGGGAATCACCAGCATCGTCGGGCCCAACGGCTCGGGGAAGTCAACCTTGGTCAACCTGCTGAGCGGGACGCTGCCGCTGGACGGGGGAATGGTCATCCTCGACGGCGTGGGACTCAGGGTGGTGAAGGCGCATGAGGCCCCGTCCCACGGGCTGACCCGGACGTTCCAAGAGGTGCGGCTGTTCGACCAGATCACTGTGTGGGACAACATCATGGTGGTGCTGACCAAGCGGCCGCTGCTGTCCGCGCTGGCGGAGCGGTCGAAGCCCGCCTACCGGGAAAAGGCCCAGGCGCATCCTGGAAGAAGTGGGCATGTGGGAGCACCGCCGGGCCCTGGCCATGAACCTGTCATACGGCCAGCGGAAGCTGCTGGAGATAGGCCGCGCGCTGGCGCTGGACGTCAAGACCTACCTGTTCGACGAGCCTTTCGCCGGGCTGTTTCCCCAGATGATCGAGCGGGTGAAGGCCATAGTAAACCGGATGCGGGACGAGGGGGCGCACGCTCATCTTCATCTCCCACAACATGGGACATCGTGAGAGAGGTGCCCGACTACCTGATCGTCCTGGACAGCGGCACGCTGCTGGCCGAGGGGCAAGTGGAGGCGGTGCTGAGCAGTCCGGAAGTGATAGACGCCTACCTGGGCGCATGAGCATGGATGGCAACACAGGGAAGCAAGGCAGGTGCGAGGGCTAAGGGGACGATGCTGCTGGAGTTGACCGGCATATCGGTTCGCTACGGGGCGGTGCGAGCCCTGGACGAGGTATCCCTGGGAGTCGACCGGGGCGAGATCGCTGCCCTGATGGGGCCCAACGGGGCGGGCAAGTCCACGGTGCTCAAGGCCATCATGGGGCTGGCTCCGGTCACCGCCGGGACGGTGCTGTGGCGGCAGGAAGAACTGGCGGCGGCCACCCACGAGATCGTGAAGGAAGGCATCGCCTTCGTGCCCCAGGGCCGGAGGGTGTTCACCCACCTGTCCATCGAGGAGAACCTGGAGATGGGGTGCCTGTACCTGGACGACCGGGTGGAGAAGGAGCGGCGGCTGGACTCGGTGATGGAGCTGTTCCCCATTCTGCACGAGAAGCGGCGAGACTACGCCAGCCAGATGTCGGGAGGGCAGCAGCAGATGCTGGCGCTGGGCCGGGGCTTGATGGCCAACCCGGAGGTGTTGCTGCTGGACGAGCCCACCCTGGGGCTCGCGCCCATCATCGTCAAAGAGGTGTTCCAGAAGGTGTCGGAGATACACGACCGGCTGGGGACGGCCATCATGGTGGTGGAGCACAACATCAAGGGCGTGCTGGACATCGCCGACCGGGCCTACGTGCTGGACAAGGGGCGGGTCGCCCACGACGGCACTCCCCAATCGGTGCGGGAGACCGACGTGCTGGACCGAGGTGTTCCTGGGGAGAGTCCAGCCCGACCAACCGGAGTGAGGCAAGGGTCTGGCCCCGAGGGCAACCGCCCCGGGACAGCCTACTTCACGGCCTCCTGAAGACAACCAAAGAAGCGGTCCATCATGGTCTTGGCGACGCTGTCCATCATGCGCTGCCCGACCCTGGCCACCGGACCGCCCACGTGGGAGTCCCCGTCCACCTGCACGGTAGTCTTGCCGTCCTCCTCGACCAGGGTGACGTTGGCTTCGCCGTTGATGAAGCCGCCGCCGCCGGAGCCTTCGATGACCAGGCGGTAGGACCGGTTGGGCGCCTGGTCCAGCATTGAAATCTTGGCGTTGAAGCGGCCCCTGACGGGGCCGATGCCGGCGACGATGACGGCCTTGTACTGGTCGCCGCCGATGGACTCCAGTCCCTCGCAACCGGGGATGCACCCGGCCAGGGCCGTGGTGTCGGTCAGCGTACGCCAGACCTGGGGCGCGGGGGCGTCGAACTGGTAGCTTCCGGTGACCTTCATGGTTGCTTCCTATCCAGGGCGGGGCTCAAATATTTTAGATCCCCTCCCATTCTCTCCCATTTCCTCCCATTTGGGCGGTGATGCCTGTCGGGGGCGATTACCGCTGCCTACATGGTAGGGCGCGGCTCCGGGTTTGGGAAGGGGCAAGTTGTCAGTAACCCAGGGAAGGGCGCAACGCTATGCCGGGCCTTCTCCAGCACTAGGCCCGAACTGTGGCTTTACGACGGTCTGTTGCAGTATGTGATAGCAGAACGTGAAGACTGAAGGAGCGTTTTCGAATCCAGCATGGCCCACTTTTACTGGCCTTAAGGAAGTTGGACTCAGAACTTCTCGCATTCTAGATTGCCCATTGAGCAGTCTGTTGCCGCCGAGGACGGCAGTGCCGAAAGTCCGCCAGATCCAGGTGTAGCCTGATCGCCAAATCGCCGTTAGGGTGGAGGCTCGTTCGGAACTAGAACCGCTCCCCAGAAACTATTGCTACCTCCTGAAGTATAGTTGGATCATGCCAAGCGATGGGCAACCTGGGAGCCACAAGGTTTGGAATCCCGCTACTTACGAGTGGCCTGTGGCACGACGCCTGTACCGCCACCTTACTACTATAATTGATATAACTGACCCAAGGTAGGCTAACTCGCTGGGGCGAAACCGACCGTGAGATAGTGATACGCGCGGACAGGCGGGCGGTTCATGCCAGGCCGGGCATCTCCCACATCAGCGAGATTCCGGGCTTGTCATTAGGATAGTCCCGGCATACCATATGCTCCAACAACAGTAATCGAACCAAGAATGGCCGCCGATTGGGTCCCGCGTACGTTCGGTTTGGGTGGCATGTCGAACGCTTTCCTTATAAACCTGGTTCCATTGCTCTAAGGGCGACAGGAGGGAACTCGCTGAATATAAGCCCTAAATGGAAGAGGAATCTGTGTGGCACCGGTTCTTCCAGAGCGGCAAAGAGATAGTGAAATGAACATCACCGAATGGCTTGTGCCTGCTCAAAGGCTTGAGAACGATTTTTCGTTCGAGGTCACCGATATCGAGGAGACCCCAGCTGTACCGCAAGCCGCCGATTTAGCCGAATTATTGGCAGACAGCTATTGGGGCAACGAATACTTGGAAGGCTTGGCCTCCAGATATGGGTTCGATGAGGTTCAACAACGGTTCTTGGGCAGCGCGCTCAGGCCCCAACTTGGCAGTCAGGCGCGGTGACTTTGGGGAGGCGGTAACCGTAGCCTACCTGAAAGAGGTAGAAGGTTATACAGTTCCCATATCGAAGTTGAGATTCAAGATCGGGTCAAACCAAACATTGCCGGGTACCGACTGCGTGTCGATAAAGTTGTCCGGGCAGTCTCTCGCAGAGGTAGCGTTTGTAGAGTCGAAATTGCGTACATCATTGGATCTGTCAGTAGCCGTGGCGGGTTGTAGTCAACTGAAGAAGGACGCCGAAAGCGATGTCCCTGAAATATTGACTTTTATTGCCCGACGGCTGCGGGATATAGATCACCCGCTGACGGATTTGGTAGAAGGTTACGTATTCGAACGAAATACTGATTTAGACAAGTACCTTCTGGTGATCCTACATGAGAAAGCCGCTTGGGACGAGCGGATCTTGAAGAACCTCGAAGACGAGGAAGTGGGTCTCGAACCTTTTCACGTGTACGTGGCGCAGATTTCAGACTTGAGGAGTTTGTCTGACGGAGCTTTCTCAGCTATGGGAGCGGCGGTGATCGAAGATGAATACTAGCGAGCACATCAACCTGCAATCCCGAATGCAGACTGTACTGGCGGACCCAGGATTTCAAACCGAACTGGCCCAGGTGCGGTCGAAAGCGACACTACACGCCGTTGGCGACAAGGATAGGTCACAACGCTGGACATACGTTGCCAACCGCTTCTCAAGGAATTCGGCGGCGGCGCTCTATGCTCTTGAAGCGAGTTCGCTTTCCGCTTCTGGTGATGGGCCAGAGACCAACCGTGAGCGAGCGCGTCAACTGGCGCTGGCATGGGAAAGTTTGGCTCGATTAGGTGAAGGCGCAACAAAGCCAGTTGCGTTGTTAAACGCTGCGCTTGCCTATGAACTCGCAGGCTATCAAGCGAACGCAGCCTATCTAGCACGAGAATTATCACCGGCGACCGACTCGGATTCAAGGGCCGATGTGCAATCCCTGGCCGGAATGTTCATTCAGCGTAGGCTAATCGCGACAACGTGGCTTGCCGACCGCCTTTTGCACGAGCCCCCAGACCCTAATCAGCCGCTGGAGGATCTGTCGCTAGAACTTGGGGAAGTGGTGCTCGCCGACGCGTTATCCAAAGTGTGCCGCTTTTTTCTCAGGGGAGACCACTCGGCTTATCGGGAAGCCGCCGAGTTATTGAATGAATCTAGGGCAATTTTCGATAGTTTGGGAGCTCCACTACATGCCAACGCGGCATATGGTCTTGAATCGGTTTTGCCGCAGATGGTGGGGCGAAGTACCTGGGTACAACTCGACGACCGCTGGCGGGATTCGGAGGTTTGGAGGCGATACTTGACTTTGCTTGCGAGGCCATTAAATCGCGGCGTAACAGAGCTTTGGCCTTCACAAATAAAGGTGATCGAGTCTGGGTTGTTGGATTCGGACCGTAGCGCAGTCGTACGTTTACCTACCAGTGGTGGTAAGACGAGGATTGCAGAGATGGCAATCCTCGACACCTTCCAACGGCATCAAGGTAGCAAATGTGTGTTTGTGGCTCCTTATCGCGCACTAGCATTCGAGATAGAAAGGACATTAGGGTCAGTGCTGAACGACTTGGGCTATCGCGTTTCATCAGTCGTGGGGTCATATGAGACGGACGAGTTCGAAGACTTTTTGCTGCGCACTGCCGACCTGATCATCGTCACTCCCGAAAAACTAGATCTGGTACTGAGAGTACGCCCTGAGATTGCCGAAAAGATTAAGCTCATAGTGCTCGATGAAGTCCATGTAATGGACGACGCACGTCGAGGCATTAAGTTTGAACTCCTATTGAGTCGGCTTAAGCACAAGATCCCAAATAGCCGGTTTCTGGTAACTTCCGCTGTGATACCTGATTCAACGTTGGAAGGATTTGCCGCTTGGCTCGCGGACTCTACCGACCGTTCCGTTACTTCAGAGTGGCGACCGACCATACAGCGCAGAAGCAGATTTGAGTGGCTCGGGCCGACTGGCGTTATTCGGTTTGACCGTGATCCAGAGATTCCTGATTTGGATTCCTTCGTCCCTGGGATTTTGCAGCAGAGGGATTTCACGTTTGAGAATCCCGAAACACGCCGCCGAAACACCAGGCACTTTCCTCAAGCGGAAAAGGGGGATACTGCCGCTGAACTTGCCTACGTATTTTCCGAACAGGGACCGGTTCTTGTCTTTTGCACGCAACCAAATTGGGTAGAGGGTGTATGTAAGGCAATCGTTAACAAGTCGATTCTCTATCGACAACTGGTCGGAGAACCAGTTCACCCGCATTTTGCTGGCACTGTATCAACGCGTTCATTGGAACTCTCAAGAGAGTGGTTGGGGGAACAGCACACCATCACCCAAGCCTTGTCTCAAGGCATAGCGCCGCATCATGGGCGGATTCCAAATGTGGTTCGAGAAGCCATTGAACTTGACTGCCGTGCCGGCCGCTACAGGGTTATCGTCGCAACCAATACCCTTGCACAGGGTGTGAACCTGCCCGTCAAGACCGTAATCATGCACAGTACATGGCGTTCAGACGAAGAAGGGGAACGCTCCAGAATCCCGGTCCGCGACTATTGGAATATAGCCGGGCGGGCAGGAAGGGCGGGCATGGAAACCGAGGGTTTGATTGTTCACATTACTCTCAATCGGCAGGATATGAGGGATTATTTGCACTTCGGTTCGCTGCAGAATCTTGAGCCTGTGACCGGAGCGCTGTACAGGCTCTTGCAGCAAATAGTTGCGTCTCGTATTTCCCCTGAGTCAATCGAAAATGCTGCGGTCGCCCTTGACCCCGAAATACTGGCGATAGCCGCAGAGGAGGAAGTCGAAACCGCAGACTCTGAGAAGTTGATCGCCAGCTTGGATAGGTCATTCGTATCTTGGCAAGCACGTGAGAACAAGGTGGACATTGATCCGCTGGTCAGGTCTGCACGCTTGGCCGCAGTGAACGTGTTCGACATAGCGCCAGATCCTTCTAGGCGCCAATTATACGCTCGGACCGGATTAAGTAGTTATTCCTGCGATTCTTTGGGCAAGTTTGCAGAAGCTCACCGAGGTGAGCTGCAGTCCGTCATCCTAAACGCCGGTTACGATGATCTGGAGCTTGTGAATCGGTTGGCCATTGATTCCAGTCTTCACTTGCCTGAAGCGCAAACTACTACCGGGTTTGCTGGCGACATAGATATGCTGCTGCGAATGTGGTTGCAGGGCACCGAGATATTCGAGATTGCTTCAAGCGTCCTCGACGATGACGATCCAGTGGAGCAGTTGTCTCGTTACATCGAAGAATTGTTTGGCTACCGACTTCCGTGGATAGTTTCCGGGCTATTCCGGATTTCTAAGACACTGTTGGGCATCACCGACCAAGACGTGTCGGAATACATTCGCTGTTATCCATCGATGGTAAAACATGGCCTTCCTGACCCAGTAGCTTCTTGGGCCATGTCAGCGGGCATCCCTACCAGAAAAGTGGCAATGAGATTGGCTGAAGGATTCGGGGGTAGAGTGATGGCCTCGTCAAAGCATGAGGAATTCGTGAACTGGTTGTCTAGCCTCTCAGATGATTCGTTGCGGCATGACTATGGAGTTGCTGGATACGTCCTTGATGATTTGCGCTACAAGCTCGGCAGGATGGTCGTCAACCCTTTTCTTACCCCCATAAGGCCCGTGCAAGAAATTCTTCCCGTGGACAGCCAAGTAGTCGGTATCTCCTATGAAAACCGTCGTATTGCCGCTATGCGAGTCGAAAAAGGCAATGCCTTAGAACTGCGCAGGGACTACGAAAATCCCGTGGATTCTAACGCGATCGCCATATTTCACCAATCTGGCCAAATAGGATTCATGCCAAGGGACCTTGCTCAATGGCTTGCGCCAGAGATTGACGCAGGTCGCCAATTTCACGCCAAGGCGTTGGCTACAGTGGTAAGCCGGGTACCAGCCATTACTGTTAGGGTCAGCTCCACCTAGTCCAAGCCTGCACGTCTGCCGTAGTAGCATTTCATGTAGGAACCTCCCACCGAAAAGTTGGGGGTTCAGTCTTATACCACCCACAAGCTGACTGAACGGCAAAACGCCCAAAGAGTTTGCCGAATCATTGACCGTACTCTACCAGCCATTGATGCTAATTCCGGGGTAAGGCCAGCCGGCCCTCCTGTCCCTCCACACTCCCCAAATTACTGACAGTTTGCCCCTTCCGCACCAGCCCCCTAACCCCCTAACATGGAATATGTCAGAAGCACCTCAACCCCCCATCCGGGACGGGCGCCAATGCCCCCGGCAAGAATGGGAGGAAATGGGAGCAAATGAGAGGGAATCTAAAATTTTCGCCTAAAGGAGAAACAAACCAATGTACGGACTAAGCCAGATAAGGTCTCGCATCAACGCCCTACGCCGCAAGTTCGCCGTGGAAATCTCCGTTGCCCGCCTCGAACCCGTGGCCGACGAATTTTGCTTCCAATGGGACCGCGCCCGCGCCGAAGGCCGGCCCGCCCCGCATTGGCATTCCTTCATCCGAAAAGTAGGTCAAGCCGGATATCGGCTCCCCACCCGCGTGGCAGCCCACAAGTACCTGGAGAAGTGCATCAAGGACAACGTCGTTCCCGGTGTCCAGCATCTCTTGGCCGCCCTGCTTCCCTGGGCCGTAGTCCGCGGCCTTGTCGTTCCATCCGCCGACCCACCGCCCATGTCCATGTCCCTCCGCGCAGAGACATAAAGCGGGCAATACCGCGGGTTGGTCCCAGGAAGCACGTCATTCCCGCGCAGGCGGGAATCTCGCTCCGCCTCTATGTCATTCCGAGCGTAGCGCAGCGGAGAGAGGAATCTGGGGATGCGGCGGTGGCTGGCGGTACGGCCCTTCGACACGGCTCAGGACAGGCCTACCTCCGTCATTCCGGCCCCCGAGCCGGAATCTAGGCCGCAGGCGCGAGATTCCCGCCTCCGCTGGAATGACTGGTTGGGTGCGGTAGCCCGTTCGTGGTGAGGCCCTTCGACAGGCTCAGGGTGAGCGGATAAGAGCGGTAGCCCGTTCGTGGTGAGGCTCTCGAACCAGACGAACGGGCGGGGGATGACGGAGGCGGTGTGTTGTTGCCTGGGGTTGAATGGTGTATATAATGGGCCTGTAGTCCGCTGACTGAAATTGCGGATGCAGGGAATTGCAAATTCGGGCGCCGGAGGTCGAATCATGGGAGCGACAGAGACCGTTGCCAGGTGGATAGTCAACACGAGCTATGAGGATATTCCGCCGGACGCTATTTCGGTGGCCAACGAGTCGTGCTTCGACCTGCTGGGAGTGATCCTGGCCGGGTCTACGGAGCCGGTGGGGGAGATTATCCGGCAGTACGCGGCGGACCAGGGGGGCAATCCCGAGGCGACGGTCCTGGCTTCGGGGCAGAGGACGTCGCTGGCCAACGCGGCGCTGGTCAACGGCACGATGGGCCATGCGCTGGACTACGACGACTTCGGCGGGTTCGGCCATCCCACGGTGGCCATCTTTCCGGGTCTGCTGGCCCTGGGAGAAGGCATCGGAGCGACGGGCCGGGACCTGCTGGAGGCCTACGTCGTCGGCTGCGAGGTTGGCCTGGCGCTGCAGCACGCCACCAAGTACAAGCAGATGCAGAACGGCTTCCACGGCACGGCGGTCATCGGCCGCATGGCCGGGGCGGCGGCCTGCGCCAAGCTGCTGAAGCTGGACGAACAACAGACCGTGGCCGCGCTGGGAATCGCCGGGTCGATGGCCAGCGGGCTAATCCACAACTTCGGGACCATGGCCAAGCCGCTGCACGCGGGCCTGACCTGCCGGGACGGGGTGATGGCGGCGCAACTGGCGCAACAGGGCCTGACCTCGGGCGAACGGATAATCGAGGACCCCTACGGGTTCATCGCCACGGTGCTGCGGGGTGACGGCGAAGCGGCCAACGCGATGGCGGAGGGACTGGGCAATCCCTACCGGGTGCAGGACGCCCTGATCATCAAGAAGTACCCGTCGTGCGGGGGCAACCACGCCATCCTGGACAGCCTGTTCAGCCTTATGCGGGAGCACAACTTCGGCTACCAGGACGTGGCCAGCGCCGATTTCGACCAGCACTACACCTCGGTGGTGATGCAGGAGCCGGACACGCCGCTGCACGGGAAGTTCAGCGTCGCCTACAACGTGGCCGCGGGGCTGGTGGACGGCGAGGTGGGGGTGGAGACCTTCCGGGACGAGAAAATCTCCCAGAAAGAGATCCTGGAAACTATGGAGAAGGTGCATCCCCGGGTGCTGGCGAGGTCGCAGACGGCCTCGGACGACCTGCTGGCGGAGATGCCGGTGAAGATCACCCTGAAGGACGGCCGGGTGCTGCAGCACGCCACCCACAGGACGCAGGTGCTGGGAGGCCAGAACAACCCGTGGGGGTTCGAGAACATCAAGAACAAGTTCCAGGCCAATGCGCGGATGGCGCTGGCCGATGCAGAGGCGGAGGAAGCGATAGCGGCGTGGTCGGACATCCCCCAGGTGACCGACGTGGCGGGGACCATCCGCCGGACCCTGGTGAAGGGCTGAGGCTGACGAGAGGCTTAGAGAGGGCGCTTAGGGCTCGACGCGGATGGGGTCGCCCACCTTGATGGGGCCGCCGTTGAGGACCAGGGCCAGCATCCCCCGGCGGTGGTCCAGGGTCTGCCGCAGGCCGGGGCGGATGGCGTTCATGCGTTCGCAGGGCATGCACTCGCCCACGATTTCCAACGTTACGTCGTCGCCAATAAAGACCACCTGACCAGCCTTGGTCTGGGAAAGATCCAGGCCCGAGGTGGTGACGTTCTCTTTGATCTGCCCCGGGCTCAGCTCCAGCTCGTCGAGGGTCTCCTTGTCCATGAGGAGGACCTGCCGGAGGTGGCCCTCGCGGCAGAACCTATCGCCTTCCAGTCCCTGGCCGGAGATGACGTTGGCGTTCTGAACCGGCGTAGCCGGCGAGCGGGGTTTCTCAGCGAGGTGCAGGTTGACAATGGTCCCTTGTTGCATCCCCGGAGCCTCCTGTGGGTGCGGCGTCGGCTGGGACGGATGGGGCAGGTTACAGCCACCGGCGATTATAGCGGGTGGGAGCGGGGGTGTCACGCGGGGTGGGGTTACGGTTGGGAGATTGGTGGCAAGGGCGGCACATAGGGGTAAGACTACCAAGCTTTGGCGAAGGTGATTCGGTTAGAAGCATCGCGGGCTGCCACACAGAAACCTTCAGTAACATACATACTCCTCGCCGAAACCTGACGACTAGCTCATTGCTCATTAGCTACGTGGATAGTAAAATTAACCCTCGAGCCCCCTGAAAACGCCTATCCGCCTTGTTGAACCAATACCGTCAGCGGTGGGCTGGAGTTACAAAAAGGCGTAGAATGGTGTATGCTGTTTGATCCGGCCGCCCAGATCCTGTGAATCCCCCAGAGGCGGCTATAACAATTTTGTTAGGGCATTTAACCGCATACCCGTTTGGCGGTGATGCGGCCATTTGCTTGATGCAACCTCTTAATTGCCTCGGGATAGCGCCAAACGGGATAATGACCGCAATATGGCATTGTCGAGGTGGGCGGTTCGCTAAGGCCAGTTCGGCTGCATCAGAGGTTGTCCATTAGCATCACCGTGGGCCCCGTTCCTGGTATCGTCGAAGCTGTCGGATCGGATGTCGGCAAATGGTCAAGAATTCGCTACACCACATAGGCCGAAGGGGACCTATTTTTGAGAGAGCCTGGTGGCGAACCCCGTAAACCTTAATTCCACAGTCGCGTATTCAGGAAACGCCGAGCCTGTCCATTGGGAGGGGCGACTGGTCGAAGGTAAAGGCCAGTTCACCAGGTATTTGCGCGAGGTGGTACAAGCACGAATTGCTGACGAAGACTCCGATTTCGCCTCAGAAATCAGGAGTATTTCTACAACGGGAATGACTTCCCAGTTCCTTGAGAAATTGCTGAGTTCAGTTCCGGTTCCAAAGGATTGGGAAGTGGGCGAAGCCTTGGCCGAATGCGCGTTACGAGACGACTCAGGACGGCGAATTTGCTGGCCTTGGAACCTCGTGCGTGATCGCCGAACCCCGAGAGCGAGCTTACCAGGTGCCGACTTGGTAGGCTTCTACACCGAGGACGAGACCGTTTTTCTGCTGTTAGGAGAGGTCAAGACCTCTTCTGATTCCAATACACCTCCTGGGGTAATGGGTGGCGGCGGTGGCATGACGTGGCAGCTTGAAGAGAACGCTACACGCATAGACGTTCAGCACTCATTGCTGATCTGGCTCCATTCGAGATGTAAATCGCAGCCATTCCGGGACCTGTTCAAAAAGGCTGTCGAGCGGTATCTGGAATCTGAAGGGAAAGACTTCTTACTCATTGGCATATTAATCCGCGACACACCACCTAGCGAGCTAGACTTGAAGACGCGTGGAGTTATGCTTTCGACTCGGCTGAAAGATCTGAAACGCGTCCAACTAATGGCATGGTATCTGCCAATCCTCATAGCTGACTGGATTCCACTCCTACACGAGGACCTGCCGTGAGTTCTGCTTCATGGATCATTGATTCTCTCGGTGCTGAGAATGTTCGCAGCGCGACCATAGAAGCGGGGCGAATACGACTCCGGAGCACTTTTGGCACTGAGAGAGCCGAGCTAGTGGATGATGACCGCCTCAGGTTCATCGCCCACACCCTCGAGCTACGCGTGTTTGAATTGATGGAGGACGACAGTTCCACTAGCCTACACTTTGCGGCAGCAGAGGCGTTTCGAGTTGGGCGGGTCTTGCCGCGGCCGACAAGCCCCAATGAAGCCGCCCTTTTCTTGGTGCGGTTAGGATGTCTCGGGGTCCTAGGTGAAAGGGGAGCTGATGTAAAACGGATTCTTACAGAAGAAGACCTTCCTAACCTGCCGGTTGATTCCGAGGATTGGGGGATACGAGTACACGCCACTATCTTGGACATATGGTTGCGGCTGTTGCGCAAAAGCGGTTGGGATGACTTAGATGCCGTACAAGCTCAGGTGGCGAGGCTGCGATCTGATCAAAGCGACTACGAACCCGTGTTCTTAGGTGAGGCAGAAGATCGACAAGACCCTACGCCCGCTTGGGGTCTCATAGCAGCATACCATTTGGCGAAAGCAGCCGAAATCCTCGGCATGTATATGTCCCAAGGCTCGGTGGAAGGGCGGTTTGATGTTCGCGAACAACTTGACGCTCAATTTGACCGCGCTCTAGCTGCGACCGGACGCGGCTTACCCATGGAGCAAGAGGCCTTTGTAAGGTTACTCGCTCGCACCGCCCATACTTTGGTAGACAACAGCATTTGGACCGTTACGCGTGCTGTGAACAGCCGCGTGACTACGTTTGTTAGTTCGATGGTCTCCCGCGACCGCCAGGCACCAATATTCGAGATGCTACCCCCACAACGAAAGGCCTTGCGGGAAGAGGGCCTTCTTGGCTCAGGCCAACGTTCAGTTGTAGTAAGCCTTCCTACTTCCAGTGGAAAGATGCTCATCGCCCAGTTCAGAATTTTGCAGGCGTTGAATCAATTCGACATTGAGCGGGGTTGGGTGGCTTACATCGCACCAACTCGGGCTCTAGTCAATCAAGTGACTCTTCGTTTACGCAGGGACTTTGGGATTCTCGGCGTCGTAGTAGAAAAAGTCAGCCCAGCATTGGAAGTAGACGGCCTAGAAGCCGAAATATTGTCTGAGGCTAAAGAAGATCGGCAATTCAGAGTTCTGGTTACAACTCCAGAGAAACTCGACATGATGCTGCGAGGCGATTGGGAACGCAAGATTGGACGCCCGCTTACATTAGTCGTTGTCGATGAAGCGCACGGCATAGCAGCTAATGTCAGAGGCATGAGGTTAGAATTGCTTCTCGCCACCATCAACAGGGAATGCCAGTACGCGCAATTCTTGTTGTTAACGCCTTTCGTTCCCAATGCCAAAGAGATCGCGAGATGGCTTGCACCAGACAGCAGCAAAAGCATTGAATTGGGGGTTGACTGGGTTCCCAACGACCGGTTGATAGCGTTGGCGACGCCACAAAAAGGAGAAGCTCGGGGCGAGTTTGGTGTGACGTTAACAACCCTTCACACCAATCGTGACACGATTGCGTTGCCTGAATCCATTCCGATTGGCGGCCAACGCCCTCTCGGGTTGTCCTGGTCTGAGGTGTCAGGGTCCCCCAATAGGCTGGCAGCAGCCACTGCGCAAATTCTCCAAACCCGTGGCACGGTAATAGTCCTTGTAGGTCAGCCTCGGTATAGTTGGGGGGTGGCCGATGCGTTAAAGGCCGCCGCCAACCGGGTTGAAGGCGAGGAAGAGGACCTCGCACACATTCAAAGATTCCTTAGCGATGAGATGGGGGCGGACTTTCCGCTTGTGTCACTTCTGGATTACGGGGTAGGTGTACACCACTCGGGCCTCTCAGAGGATACAAGGGCCGTTGTCGAATGGTTGGTTGAGCGAGGTAAGCTCAACGCCCTAGTAGCCACTACTACAATCGCTCAAGGTGTCAACTTTCCAGTGTCTGGGGTGGTATTCGCAAGCCATCAATACCCCTACGGGGGAGACATGCCCCCTGAGGACTTCTGGAACATTGCTGGACGAGCTGGCCGGGTCGATCAAGGTGACATCGGGATCATCGCTTTGGCTGGCAACAACCCTACGAGAGTAAAGCAACTTGAAGAATTTGTCAGCCGGTCGGTTAGTGCTCTCAACTCCACATTAGTAAATATGATTCAAAGAGTTGTGGCCGAAGGAAATCTACTCCAGTTAGAAACACTGTCTTGGCGCCCCGAGTGGTCCGCGTTCTTGCAGTATCTGGCTCACACCTATAGACAAATCGGCGACCACGACCGTTTTGCAGCTGAGATAGAACAAGTGCTCAGGGGAACCCTCGGATTCCAAGCGTTGCGAAGAAGTAATCGAAGTTGGTCCGATCAATTGGTAAGAGGCGTCCATAACTATGCAGAGAAGATTAGAGGCCGCCCATTGGCTCTTGTTGACGCGACAGGATTCTCTTGGGAAACAGTTAGCGGCACGTTACAACGGCTGAATGCCGCTAGACTGACCAGCGATATTTGGTCTCCTGAAATCTTCGGGTCGCGGCGGAGTGACCTCCAAAAGTTAGTTGGCGTGATGCTCGAAGTGCCAGAACTAAGGAGCCAGCTGCGCGATGTTACAGGCGGCCCTAACCCTAATGGCAGCATTCTTTCCCACATCATTTGCGATTGGGTTCAAGGCCGCCCCCTTTCCGAAATGGCAATGGATTATTTCGGAGAAACCCAACACTCCGAAGAGCGCGCCGCCACCGCAGCGATGACCCGTTGCTGTCAGCGCATCTTCGGGAATTTGACTCAAACTGCAGCTTGGGGCCTAGCTGCGCTTCAATCATTAACTATCGGTAGTAACTTTGAGAACTTATCGGAAGGGGAACGGCTGGCTCTCCGCAACCTACCCGCCCGAGTATATTATGGTGTGAATTCAGATGAAGCCGTAGCACTGCGGCTCTCTGGAGTCCCCAGAACTGCAGCCCCGCCGTTAGCGCAACAGCTTGGCATTGGGCCCACAGATGCCTTGCACGAAGTCAGGGCCAAAGTCAGGGAAGCCGATGAAAAGGCCTGGAATGACGCTCTGGGTGAACGGGGGAGTAGTTTCCACAAGGTTTGGTCGATCATTGAGGGGGACGCCTAGCCGTAGAACCCCTAAGGTCATGGCATGTCAAGTAGTAGAAACTCTTGGAGCTTTGCTGGCCTATCCCCCGAAACACGCATAACCCCCAAATTGATGCTCCACTCTTGGACACGCCCTTAATTGGCGTGGAAGCCGGTGGCTCGGGCTAATGGATTGAAGCCTCGAACTGGGCGACCAGGGCTGGTCCAGGCAATCACCAAGCAAGTAAACAACCGCCGAGACAACATCCAGATGTCCCGGCAGGGCAGCCTGGAAGGTCTACTGGCCACGGAACTAGCGTTGACCATGGCAACGTCTTCACCCAGCCGCCCTTGCTTGCGCTAGGGTATTTCGTCGGCTTCTTCTTGGAGGGTGGGTAGTTGGGTGAAGAGGCCTACGGCGTCTTCTATGTCCAGCTGGAAGGCTATGCCGGCGCCGTGTTCGGCGTCGAATCGTGCGGCTTCGCCGATGCGTTCCAGGATGCTTCGGGCCCGCTGCTCGACGACCAGAAACAGGATTATGGCTCGCTTGTGTTCGAGGCCCAAGCCGAAGAAGGTCCTCTCAGGCAGCAGGCCCTCGCCACGGACGCTGTTGACTATGGTGGCGCCGGTGGCCCCTCCGGCCCGCGCAGCGTCAATCACAGCCTCGGTCTTGTCGTCGTTAACCAGGGCGATAATCAGCTTCAGTCGCATGACTCTAGCCTCCTCGTGATGTGTTCCTGGAGGAAGGCGCCTGCCCACGCCGCTCAACCCACCACGACGCCGCCATGGCGTAGGCCAGTACTGACATTATAGGAAAGACGCTGGCGAAAGCAATCAGCCCGAACCCGTCAATCAGGGGGCTGCGTCCCGGGATGCTGCCAGCCAAGCCCAGTCCCAGCGCCGCCACGACGGGGACCGTCACCGTGGATGTGGTGACTCCTCCGCTGTCGTAGGCCAGAGGGACGATGGTCTTGGCGGAGCGGAAGGTCTGGACAATGACGATGACGTAGGCGCCGATGATGTACCAGGGTAACGGGGTGCCGGTGACAATGCGGAAACATCCCAGGGACACGCCGACGGCCACTCCAACCGCGACGGCCAGCCGCAGTCCCCAGGACTTGATAGACCCGCCGGAAACCTCCTCGGCCTTCAGGGCCACGGCAATCAGGGCGGGCTCGGCCACCGTGGTGGCAAAGCCGATGGCGGCGGCGAAGAGGTAGACGAGCCAATAGTTGCGCCAGTCGACCTCGCCGCCGGCGCCGCCAAGCCCAACCCTTTCGGGAGCGGTCAGCTGCTGGGCCATGGTCTCGCCGATGGGGAAGAGGGCCTGCTCCAATCCGATGAGGAACAGGGCCAGGCCCACCAGCACCAGGGCGAACCCGCCAAGAATCCGCCGGAGGTTGGGGGGACGGCGGCGCAGCACGACCACCTGGAAGAAAATCAGGATGGCGGCGATGGGGAGCACGTCCCGGAAGGTCGAGCCCAGCGTGTTCAGCAACTCCATGGTCAGGCCACCATTCCGTAGCCGAGGACGCAAATCATGGGGGTAAGGCTGGCAAAGGCGATGAGGCCGAAGCCGTCGACCATGGGGTTGCGGCTCCTGATGGACATGGCCAGTCCCACTCCCAGGGCCGTAACCAGGGGCACCGTGATGGTGCTGGTGGTTACTCCTCCCGAATCGTAGGCGACACCGATGATTTCCGCCGGGGCGAAAATGGTCATTATCGTCACCAGCAGATAGCCGCTGATGATGAGCCGGTGGACCGGCCAGCCCTTGAGGATGCGCAGGACGCCCAGGACGATGGCGATGCCCACGGCGGCGGCCACGACAAGGCGGAGAGTCAGCGTGTAGGAGCCGCGGGCCGAATCGGTGTCGTCGATGGTGCCCGCTTCGGCCGCGACATCGGCCGCCTCGCCGGCGATGGCTATGAGCGCGGGCTCGGCCACGGTGGTCCCGAAGCCCAGGCAAAAGGAGAAGGCCAGCAACGCCAGCAGGTTGCCCTTGCTGGCAAAGCCCCGGGCCAAGGACTCGCCCAAGGGGAATAGGCCGCTGTCGAGGCCCTTGATGAAAAGGGCCAGCCCCGCCAGTACGCAGAGCAGTCCGATGGCGACGCCGCCGATGTCGGGGAACGGATGCCGCAGCACGACGATCTGGAAGAAGGCGATGACGAGGACGATAGGGGCGAGGTCCCGCAGCGAATCCAGAAGTTGCCGCGCCATTGGGGCGAGGAACTGGACGTACTCCTTCTCCCACAGACTCCGTGCCCGGCGGACAAACGTATCAACCACAACGGGGGGAATATAGTTTTCTGCGGGGAGTGGGTCAAGGAGAAATATGAATGACGTTCAAATTGACACTATTTTCCGGGCACGCCTATAATCCCCACCGAGAGCTTGCCAGCCCGGAATAGGGGAGACTTCATGCTCAGTGCCCGTGGACCCTTAATTGTCAAAACCGAAGCAGAGCCGCCGTTCTTGGAGCAGGGCGGAGTGAAGCTAAATCGCAACATCGTGCGCAAGGAGTTCTCCGGCGACATGGTCGGCACTTCGGAGGCGCAGATGATTGCAGTCTTTACCGACATTCCCGGTTCGGCGGGCTATGTAGCCATAGAGTATTTCGATGGCTCGGTGGCCGGGAAGTCAGGCTCGTTCGTGCTCCAGCACAGCGGGGTGATGAACAAGGGCGACGCCCAGCTTACGATCACAATCGTGCCTGACTCTGGTGCTGGAGAACTGGCTGGCATATCGGGTTCGTTAGAGATCGACAACAATGAAGGTCATCACTCTTACGCCCTATACTACGAGTTGGCATGAGCGTACTTCTTGTGCTAGCAAGAAGTTCCTGAAGCGTCGGCCACGCCTATAATAGACGGGTAGCCGGCGGGCGGAGGGGATATCCAGAAATCGAGTAAGGTTGTCGATGAAGACTAGGGAACAGATAGAAAACTACATTGTGACGGCTATGCGCAGCCGGGACCAGGGGCGGCTGCATGCGTTGCGGTTCTTGAAGAGCGCCATCCAGTCCCAGAAAAAGACCAAGGGGTCGGAGTTAGATGATGCGGGGCCGATACAGTCTATCGCCAAGCAGGTCTACGACCGCCGAGAGAACATCCAGATGTTCCCGCAGTGGAACCGGGAAGACCCGGCAGCTAAAGAGCCTGCGTCGCCGGCGGTATTTGCAAAGTTCACCCAACTAAGGGGGAAGTAGTGTTCAAACTCTTGATAGCTTTGTCCCTGGCAATCATCGCAACCGCGGCAGCGTGTGGAGGTGGCCCTCGCATGACTGTCGAGGAGTACGCGTCCGCCTGTGAAGCAGTTGGCGACACTTTGGAAGAGTCAGGCAACTTGGATGAAGGCTTCACTTCCGGATTCGACGCCATGGAGGACGCCCTCGAGGAGATAGGACGGTGGAACCCGCCGGAGGAGTTACAGGAGTTTCACGGCGTTAGACTGAGGAGCATGGAGGCCGCAATAGACGCCTTGGAAGAGACCGGCGCCCTGGACCTCATACGGGAATTTGAAGAGGCCGCCGAAGAAGAAGACACGGACAAGGCGTTGGAACTGCTGGACCAGATGGCGGAACTCGAAGACGAGATGGCCCGGTTCGACGACCAGATGTCTGCGCTGGAAGATGACGTCGAACGCGCCTTGGAAGACCTCTCTTCAGAGACCCGCCAAATCCTGGCCGACGCAAACTGTCTCTAGAAACTGCAGGCGCTAGAGCGCGGCGAGGGCTTTGCCTGAGGCCGAGGAAGGCTGTTTATGAAGCTGCGGGAACAGATAGAAAGCGACATTGTAGCGGCGATGCGCAGCCGGGACCAAGGGCGGCTGGACGCGTTGCGGTTCTTGAAGAGCGCAATCCAGGCCCAGGAGAAGACCAAGGGGTCCGAATTGGACGACGCGGGGCTGATACAGATTGTCGCCAAGCAGGTGAACGACCGCCGGGAGAGCATCCAGATGTTCCAGCAGGGGAACCGGGACGACCTGGTGGCCAAGGAGTCGGAGGCGCTGGCGGTACTTCAGAACTACTTGCCTCCGCAGTTGGGCGAGGAGGAATTGGAACAACTGGTGCGGCAGGTGATCGAAGAAGTGGGAGCGGCATCGGTCAGGGACAAGGGGCGGGTGATGGGGAAGTTGATGCCGCAGGTGCGGGGCAAAGCAGATGGGGCGCAGGTGAACGCCCTGGTGGACCAGGTCCTCGCGTCCCTTGGCTAGTACCCGATTGCTGAGTGCACTGTTGGTTGTCTAAAAGATATTTGCATGGAGGCCATTAACATGGATGACCAGTCCAAGCGGGGCATTGTTTACATCCTCACCAACGCGGCCATGGAAGGCTACATCAAAATTGGCTGCACGGCTGGCGAGACATCCGGAGATTTCGTTGAGCGCATGAAACAGCTTGACTGGACCAACCTACCCCGTCCCTTCGACTGCCTTTACGCCAGCACCGTCGACAATTACAAGGAGCGCGAGCGGTCCCTTCATGAAATCTTCGCAGCCAGCCGTGTCCGAAGCAACCGAGAGTTCTTTGAGGGCGTACCGCTCGCAAGTGCCATAGCGGCCCTCAAAATGGTCGCAATTGCAGAGGTCACACCGGAGACACGGCACCAAGAAACGGAGAACGGCAAAGTGGTGGAGGAAAAGTCACCACGGCTGACACCGTTCAGGTTTTCCCTGGCTCATATCCCAATTGATGCGGAAATCCATTGGTATAACAACCGCGACATTACGTGTAAGGTCGTCAGCGATAAGAGAGTATCCTATAACGGCCATGAGACGAGTCTCTCTGCGGCCGCACAAGAAATTCTAGGAAGCGAGTGGAGCGTGGCAGGACCAATGTACTGGATGTACGAGGAAGAGACTCTGGCTGACCGTCGCAAACGCGTTGAAAGTGAGGGCGACGACGCGTGACCGGATTCCCTAATTCGTCAACCGGCGTCCCTACCTTCCAACCGTTTCTATCGAGCCATTAGGCAAGCCTGTTAAAGAACGATCCATAATTCGAGCGCCTCACCAAAAACGGATGATCCGTTTGCCCGTCAATACATTAGTGTTGGATCAATAAATGATGGAGGAAGGTCTCCGAAATGCGGTTTGGGATTTTGGTGTTTCCGGGGACTTGGAGCGATACGGACTGCTACCACGTGGTCAAGGGTGTGCTGGGGCAGGAAGCGGAGTACGTGTGGCATAAGGAGGACAGCCTGGCTGGGTACGACTGCGTGATACTGCCCGGCGGGTTTTCTTACGGCGACTACCTGAGGGCGGGAGCCATGGCCCGGTTTTCGCCGGTGATGGAATCGCTGAACCGATTTGCCGACTCGGGCAGGCCGGTGATTGGCATTTGCAACGGGTTTCAAATACTCTGCGAGGCAGGTCTGCTTCCCGGCGCGCTGCTGACCAACCAGCATTTGGAATACCGCTGCCAGTGGACCAACCTGAGGGCGGAGCGGGCGGATACGTGCTTCACTTCCAGATGCAGCCAGGCCCGGGTGTTGCATGTGCCGGTGTCCCACGGGGAAGGCAACTACTTCGCCGACCGGGCGACCTTGGACATGCTGGAGCGGCAGGAAAGGGTACTGTTTCGGTATTGCGATCCCCAGGGGGAAGTTACGGAAGCGGCCAATCCCAACGGCTCGGCGCGGAACATCGCCGGGATCATGAACGAGGCGGGGAACGTGCTGGGGATGATGCCGCACCCGGAGCGTAGCTGCGAGGATATTCTCGGCAGCACCGACGGCAACCTGATTTTCCAGTCGATCATCGACGCCTGCGGGGTCCGGCAGCCGTAGGGGGGACGGGGCCGTTTCACCGCTTACTCGCCTAGCGAGCCGCAGCAACAAAGCTCTCTCGCCAACCCATTGGTCACGGGCCGTCGTTGACACCCTTATAGCCAGGGTGTACGTTGAATCCCGATATGACGCAGCAAAACATTATCCTTGTGGGCTTTATGGCCTCGGGGAAAAGCGTGGTAGGAGAGGCCCTGAGCCGGCTGGCGGGTATGCCTTTGCTGGACGCCGACGAGGAGGTCGCGCGCCGGGGCGGCAAGCCCATCCCGCGGATTTTCCAGGAGGACGGCGAGGCGGCGTTCCGGGAGTTGGAGCGTGCGGTTATCGCCGAATTGTGCGCCGGAAATGGGCAGGTCATCGCCGCAGGCGGGGGCGCCTTCGTGGACGCGGGCAACCGGGACGCGATGCTGGCCGGCGGGATGGTGTTCTGCCTGAGCGCGCGGCCGGAGACGATACTGGAGCGGCTGTCGCAGGAACACGGGGACGGCGCTGCGGCAACGGGGGCCGACGGGCGGCCGATGCTGGCGGGGGACGACGTGAAGTCACGGGTGGAATCGCTGCTGGAGCAACGGGCCGCCGCCTACGCCCAGGCCCACCACACGATAGAAACGGACGGGTTGACGCCGGAGCAGGCGGCGCGGCGCATCTTGGAGCTTTGCCCGGCGATGACGGCGGTGAAGGGGGACTAGTTCATGGCGGACGCGAACCTGGCCGCAACGGTGCACCACTCGGGCGGGAGCTACCCGGTGGTAGTAGGCTGGCGCGTCCTGGAGGGCCTGGGAGAGCGGCTGTCTGAGTTGGGGATCCAAGGGACTGCCTACATCATTACCGACAGCAACGTGATGAATCCCTACGGGCGGCAGGCGCAGCGGTCGCTGGAGAAGGCGGGGATTGCTGCCCACGTGTTCATAATGCCGCCGGGAGAGAACAGCAAGAGTTTCGCGGCGGCCCAGGCCATCTACGACTGGCTGGCGGGCATGCGGGCGGAGCGGGGCCACGCCATCGTCGCCGTGGGCGGCGGAGTGGTGGGGGACCTGGCGGGGTTCGTAGCGGCGACGTACCTGCGGGGCGTGCCGTTCGTGCAAGCGCCGACCAGCATGGCCGCAATGGTGGACGCGTCCATAGGCGGCAAGACGGCGGTGAACCTGCCCCAAGCCAAGAACATGGTGGGGGCCTTCTACCAGCCCAGGGGTGTGTTCTGCGACGTGCAGGCCCTGTCGACCCTGGGCAAGCGTGAGTTGGCAGAGGGCTGGGCCGAGGCGATAAAGCACGGGTTCATATTGGACGCCGACCTGGTGGACCTGTTCGAGGAGCACGCCGAGGCGTTGATGGCCGTGGAGCCTGAAATATCCACGCAGGTCATCCGGCGCAGCGCGGCGATAAAGGCGGACGTGGTGAGCCAGGACGAGCGAGAGACGCTGGGCATCAGGATATTGCTGAACTACGGACATACTATAGGGCACGCCCTCGAAGCATCGACGGGCTACGGGCAGTTCCTGCACGGCGAGGGTGTTTCAGTGGGAATGATGGGGGCCGCGAGAATCGCGCAGGAACTAGGCATGATTCCGGGGGGCCTGGTGGCCCGGCAGAAGCGGTTGCTGGAGGGGTTCAACCTGCCCATTCGCGCCCCGGGAGTGGCAGTGGACGACCTGCTGCAGGCAATGTCGTTGGACAAGAAGACGGTGGGCGGCAAGAAGCGCTTTGTATTGCTGGAAGGCGCAGGCAAGGCCGTGGTGCGGGGCGACGTTCCCCAGGAACTGGTGGAAGCGACCCTGCAGGAACTGACCGCCTGACCCAAGGCCGGACCGCCGGGACAGGGAGGCGACCCGCGAGCATGTCCAGCGGCCGATTTTCCTTCACGTTGAAACACAGCGACGCCGGGGCGCGTACCGGCGAGTTGCGGACTCCCCACGGCACGGTATCCACCCCCGCCTTCATGCCGGTGGCGACCCAAGCATCGGTCAAGGGGCTGTCGCCCGACGAGGTGAGAGATGTCGGGGCGAGCATCGTGCTGTCCAACGCCTATCACCTGTACCTGAGGCCCGGCGTGGACACGGTGCAGCGCATGGGAGGCCTGCAGCGGTTCATGGAGTGGAACGGCCCAGTGCTCACCGACAGCGGCGGCTTTCAAGCCTTCAGCATGGGTTCACTGCGCCGGATGGACGACGAGGGGATACGGTTCCGCTCGCACCTGGACGGCAGCGAGCATTTCCTGACCCCGGAGCTGGCGACGTTCAACCAGCAGCGCCTGGGGGCCGACATCATCATGTGCCTGGACCAGTGCATACACTACGGGGCGTCCAAGGCGGAGGTACGCGAGGCCATGGAGCGCACCCACCGCTGGGCGGAAATCTGCCACGAAAGCCATGCATCGTCTCAATACGTTCAAGAGCAGGCTCTGTTCGGCATAGTGCAGGGGGGAGTATTCGAAGACCTGCGGGAGGAATCGGGCCGGTATATCGGCGGGATACCCTTCGACGGCTACGCCATCGGCGGGCTGGCGGTTGGGGAGTCAAAGGCACAGATGTACGCGACCACTGGCCAGACGGCGGCGCTGCTGCCGGAGGACAAGCCGCGGTACCTGATGGGCGTGGGGTCGCCCGAGGACCTGGTGGAGTGCGTGGCCCAAGGGGTGGACATGTTCGACTGTGTATTGCCGACGAGGGTGGGCAGGAACGGGGCCGTCTTCACCCGGCAGGGGAGGCTGGACATTACAAAGCGCCAGCACATGGAGGCAGGGGGGCCGGTGGACGAAAGCTGCGACTGCTACACCTGCCAGCGGTTTTCAGTGGGTTACCTGTGGCACCTGTTCAAGGCCAAGGAACTGCTGGGGGCCAGGCTGGCCAGCATCCACAACCTGCGTTTTATCCTGCGGATCATGGAAGAGATGCGACAGGCCATCAGCGAAGACCGGTTCAACCGGTTCAGGACGGAATTCCACAGGGATTACAGGCCCACTGACGAAGCGGCCAGACAGGAGCAGAAGACCCGATGGCTGGAAGCCCGGGGGGCTAGATAGGGGAGCCGCCGGCCACGGCAGGGACGATGCTCACCTCGTCGCCCGACTTGGTCGCAGTCTCCAGGCCTTCTAAGAAATGGACGTCTTCGCCGTTGACGTAGATGTTGACGAAGTAGTGCAGATCTCCGCTTTCGTCCAACAAGCGGGCCTTGAAGCCTGGGTAGGACTCTTCCAAACGGTCCACTAACTGGCTCAAGGCGCCAGGCTCCATTTCAACCTGGCCCTTGCCGCCGGTGATACGCCGCATTGGCGTTGGGATGCGAACCAAGACGCTCATCTGGGACATCCTCCGCTATTTGACAGCCCGGAAGTTCGCCTTCTGGAACCTATCGGGCATTAGGATTAACCTTCGATTACGTCGCCGGCCACGGGGTCGACGCGGACTCCGGTGGAGCCGACCCAGTCCAGGCCGCGCTGGATCTCGGCTTCGTCGCCGTCCAACTCCAGGACCACCCAGCCAAACTCCTCCTGCACCTCAGCACGGCGGATATTGGTAACGACGTTGTAGTCCCGGCCCAAGCGATAAATTATCGGGTCCTTCACTAGGGCAGTGGGAAAGGTGAACTTCACCCGCTGCTTGACCATGTCCTCGCGCCCTTTCATGGAATCAAGATTGGCGGAATCATACGTGATTGAATGCTGTTTCAAAAGAGCCCATGGTCGGCTTCACGGCCAAGGGGTTCACCGCCGATTCGACGGCTTCCTGGGTCTTGAGGCCGTTGCCGGTAATGTAAATCACGGTCAGTTCGTCGGACTTTATGACGCCGCTCTCGGCCAGGGTCTTGAGACCGGACACGACGACACCGCCGGCGGTCTCGGTGAAGATTCCCTCAGTCTCGGCCAGAAGCCGGATGCCGTCGACGATCTCAGACTCAGGCACGGCGGATGCAGTGCCTTCGGACCTCTGAATCACTTTTACGGCGTAGATGCCGTCGGCGGGATTACCGATGGCGAGGGACTTGGCGATGCTGTCGGGCCGCACGGGGCGCACGTGGGTCTGTCCCGTCTCCCAGGCGTTGACGATGGGGGCGCAGCCTGCGGCCTGGGTCATGTGCATCCTGGTGGATACGGCGGGGTGATGCACGGCGGTTTGGTCCTGGCCGAAAGGAGCGGGTTCGACTCCATCGAGCATGCCCAGGCAGGCCAGCTCGTTGAATCCCTTCCAAATCTTGGTGAACATGGCGCCGGAGGCGGTGGGGACGACCACGTGGTCTGGGAGGCGCCAGTCAAGCTGCTCGGCCACCTCGTAGCCAAGGGTCTTGCTGCCCTCGGCGTAGTAGGGCCTCATGTTGATGTTGACGAAAGCCCAGGGGTAGTTGTCGGCTATCTCGCTGCAGAGGCGGTTGACCTCGTCGTAGGTGCCGTCCACTGCGACGACAGTGGGTCCATAGACGGCTGCGCCAGTGATCTTGCCCTGCTCCAAATCGGAGGGGATGAAGACCACGGCGCGGATGCCGGCGCGGGCGGCGTGGGCGGCGACGCTGCAAGCCAGGTTGCCGGTGGATGCGCAGGCGAGGGTGTCGAAGCCGAACTCCACGGCCTTGGTGGCGGCCACCGAGACCACCCTGTCCTTGAAGGAGAAGGACGGGTTTACGCTGTCGTTCTTGATGTAGAGGTTGTTCAGGCCAAGCTTCTTGCCCAGGTTGCGGGCCTTGATGAGTGGGGTAAACCCGGCCTCTATGTCCACGGGGTCGCAGTTGTTGGCTGGAAGCAAGTCGCTGTAACGCCAGATGCTGAGGGGACCCCGGCTGATGCGGTCGCGGCTGGTGACCTCGGAAATGGTCGCGTAGTCGTAGACCACTTCCAGGGGGCCGAAGCAGAAGTCGCAGACGTTCAAGGGGTCGGCGGGGTATTCCCGGCCGCACTCACGGCACTTCATTCCGACGACGAAGGCCAAGGGGGGTTGCTCCCAAATAAAAAAATAACGGCCCGCCACGAAGCCCAGGTAGCGGCCCGAGCGGTGACGATGGTATCAAAGGGCCTATGGGTTGTCAAGCTGGGCAGTGTGAGACGGATGCGGCGTGGTGATATAATGCCGTGGCGTCCGGCGGGCAGCCATACGGATGCCGCCGGCGCGCTAAATTCGTTGGCGTAGTTATTTCGTCAAATGGGCGCTCGACCCGGCGTCGTGGCTGGGTCGGGGCGCTAGTTCAAGAATTCCGGTAAGAGAATCTTGTTCCATCCAGCCCGCCTGACCAATATCTTTCAGGAATTTTCCATTCCCCTCATCCTTGGCGTCCTGGCGGGGTTGGCGACTGCAAACATTGACCATAGCTTTTATGAAAAGCTGGTCGATTATCACCTGTTCGGCGAAAACGCCAAGGTCCTGGGCAAGGACCTAACGGTCCATTTCCTTATCAACGAAATGTTCATGGTCTTGTTCTTTGGCATCGCCGCCAAGGAAATCACCGACTCGGTTCTGCCGGGCGGAGCGCTCAACCCGCCCAATAAGGCCATCAACCCCCTCATGGCAACTATTGGCGGAATCCTGGGCCCGGTGGGGGTCTACTTCCTGCTTACGACGCTATTCTACGGAGGGACGGATAATTTCTCCGAAGTAGCCAACGGCTGGGGCATCCCAACGGCGACGGACATTGCGCTGGCGTGGCTGGTGGCAAGGGTGGTGTTCGGCAGCCACCATTCAGCGGTCAACTTCCTGCTGCTGCTGGCGGTGGCCGACGACGCAATCGGCCTGGGAATCATAGCGGTGTTCTATCCCGACCCGAGCCACCCGGTAGAGCCGGTATGGCTACTGCTTACATTGGGGGGAATGGCGGCAGCGTACCTGCTTAGGCGCATGCACGTGGGTCTATGGCCTTTGTATGTCCTGATTGGCGGCGGGTTAAGTTGGTCGGGCCTGGCCCTATCAGGCGTGGAACCGGCTTTGGCCTTGGTGGTCATCGTACCCTTCCTGCCCGCCCCTCGCCTGGATCCGGTCTTGATGCGATCACATGCTCAAGACGTTCTTGAGCCTGAGTCGGCAGACGCAACGGACCGCCACCCGGCTCATGCTATCAGCCCTCTGGACCAGTTCGAGCACCAGTTGAAGCTATTCGTCGATATGGGTCTGTTCTTCTTCGCCTTTGCCAACGCAGGGGTCGCGTTCGGAAGCATCAACTCTGTAACATTGATAATCCTGCTTTCGCTGGTGGTGGGCAAGACCATTGGTATTTCTCTGTGCTCTTGGATTGCTTCCCGCTTCGGATTTCCTTTGCCTCCAGACATGGGCCTGAAGCACTTGGTTGTAACGGGGTTAATCGCCGGAATTGGACTGACGGTGGCGTTGTTCGTCGCCGGAAAGGCCTTTGCCGCAGAGTCCAGCTTCCAGGACCCCGCCAAGATGGGAGCTGTGTTGAGCGGGGGTGTGGCCTTTCTCGCCATTGCCATCGGGCGAGCGCTCAAGCTGCGCGGCTCGTCTGGGCAGTACAAGTAACCGTTATCCCAGCCGGCTGGTGGTATACTGCCGCAGGCGCACAGCCCCTGGCGCATGCCTGTAAAGACGATGCCATTGGAAACTTGCGGATATTTGGCCTCAATGTCCGGACGGAGGAATGTAGGGCGATGATAGGAGTCCTGACCCATCACTGGGCCAAGCCGGACAAGGTGCGGGAAGCTCGTGAGTTACTGAACCGGAACGGGCTGGCCCAAAGCAAGGCCCAAGGCTTTGGCAGCCGGCAGACCCTTTACTCGCTGGCCGACCCAACCAAAATCACTACCTTGGTGACCTGGGAAAGCAACGAAACCTATGACGACTGGCGGGCCAGCCCGGAGCGCGCTGCGGCCATGACAGGAGCCGAGGAATTGTGGAGCCGCCCGCCGGAGTCGGAGCGGTTTACCACGGCGGGGGTAGCGGGAGGTTCCTGATTGGCAACGGCTGGCGGAACGTCTGTGAACGGTAGGAGTATGGCCCAGGACTCCCCAGCGGCGGTCGACGACAAGCTGGCGGGGGATATAGCCGCCGCAGCGGAGGAAATGGCCCGGGGAGCGGGCGACATACTACTGGGGCATTTCGGACGCAGCATAACCGTCGAATACAAAGACGAGGCGGAGCGGGACCCGGTGACATCCGTGGACAAGGCCAGCCAGGAGTTCCTGGCGTCGGAGATCGCCAAGCGGTTTCCCAGCCACGGCATCCTTGGCGAGGAAGGGGCGGACGAGGCGGAGGCGGAGACGCGGGCCCCGGACTTTATATGGGCATTGGACCCGCTGGACGGCACGACCAACTTTCTGAACGGCCTGCCGCTGTATGCGTCGTCGATAGGCGTGATGCACCGCGGAGTTCCCATTGCGGGGGCGTTGTTCATCCCGTGGCCCAACTCAAGGGGCGGGTTCGTGCTGCACTGCCAGAGGGGGCACGGGTGCTTTGCCGACGGAGAACCGGTGTCGGTGTACCAGGCCGAGGAGCCAGCGAACAACCGGCTGGCGGGGGCTGCCCGGTTACTTTGCCCACAACGCCAAGTTCAGCTCGCGGCTGCGGGGCAAGACGGGAGACATGCGGGTGACGGGCAGCATCGCCTACGAACTGGCGATGACGGCCCGGGGGGCACTCCAATATTCGATCATCGGGGCTTGCCACATGTGGGACATGCTGGCGGGAGCGCTGGCGGTGATGGAGGCCCAGGGAACGGTTATGACCACGCTGGGGAAGGAAAAGCGGTGGCATCCGCTGGAGTCGCTGACGCCGGACTGGGGCGAAAAACGGCCAACCATGAAGGACCTCAGAAACTGGCGGGCACCGCTGGTGGCTGGGGGCGCGCAGGTGGCGCCGTTGATCGCCGAGAACATACGGCCCAGGTTCAGGCCGCTGGCGCGGCTGGGGCGGTTGGGGTGGGGGTTGCGGGGGCGGAAGCAACCCCGATAACATCTTCAATCCGCGGTTCCGGGTGCCTTTTGGGGTTGGCTATGGTGATCGCATCGGAGCAAACCCCTATTCTCAAACAGAATCTGTCCAGCGTTTCCGTGGTCTCCTTTCGTCAGGGCTCACGCCACAATTGGCTGGAACCGTATCAGTCAGCATCGTGACCGTCAGTATCGGCCGTCAACGCCTCGACTAGGCTCAGCGTTTCCTCCTCGAGTTGCTCAACTGTGGGGAGAGCGATATTCGGCCGCTTCTGAATCAATGCCTGGAACTTAGACTCGAACTCAAGGCGGACGAACTTGCGGAGGCCTGCATCAGGCGTATTCCTCGTCTCTTTGAACATTCTCAGCAACCACTTCTGATTCACTGTCTTTCCGGCTGTTAAAGCGATTTGTTCGACCTCATCCTTAGTAAGCATGTACTCTAACGCAAGTTCTTGAATCTCGTCCTCTACAGCAGTGACCAAACGCTTAGAGTCATCGTTAACTATCCCGTCAGCCGCGGCCTTAGCTGCACGAGAACCTACAACGCCACCTCCCACGGCGCCTATGATCCCGCCGACAATTGCACCCACAACTGTGCCGACGATGGGAACTGCACTCCCGGCTGTCGCGCCTACTGCCGCTCCTCCCATCCACCCCCCGACGCCACCCGCAACCCCAGCGGCGTTCACTGAGAGATTCTTGGCAAATTGCCGCCATGAAATCGAACTGTCGAACGCTGCCCTGTAGAAGTCCGGTGCCGTGAGCACTACTGTTGCTGCTATTGATGTGATCGCGTTGCTGCGAAGGAGCTTGGCTACATGGTTGGTTGCCGCGGCACCGTAGATCGGTCTCCTCAGTGAGCCAGCAGCAATGCGATCGATTACTTGACGGCCAACATTCGTATGTGCTGCGGCCTTCATGCCATTACGTACTGGTACGGTTCCAATGGCGGCAGCCCTTGTACGGAGCAATTGCGCGCTCACGACTCCTATGATCAACGTCGTTCCACCAGTCGCAATGGCAGAGCCAAACGCCGTCCTCGTAGCGTCTTTAGTGCTCTGACCGCTCCAACGGCTCTGGGCGAAGTTGACAACGAACGAAATCGCGAACACATAGGTACATGTCACCGATTGTGTTTT
>CAXXWY010000032.1:0-19091 GCA_963668505.2 Dehalococcoidia bacterium
TCTATCGCAAGACCGCTTCCCTGTTCCAGACCGCTGCTGAGACCGGCGCCATCCTGGGCGGCGCTCCAGAGCTGCAGGTGGATGCCCTTAGGACCTACGGCCACCACATAGGCATGGCGTTCCAGATAGTGGACGACCTCCTGGACGTGCAGGGAGACCCCTCAAAGCTGGGGAAGCCGGTGGGCCACGACCTCTTGCAAGGCGTGCTGACCCTGCCTGCCATAAAGCTGCTGGAGCGTTATCCCGGCGACAACCCGGTGGAAAAGCTGTTCAAGGATCCCGGCAACGACGGCCAGTTGCAGCGGGCCCTGGAAATGATTAACGACGCGCCGATTATCGACGACTGCAACGCCGTGATCCGCGGGTATTGCGACACTGCCTCCGCAGCCCTGGACGTCCTCCCCGATCGTGCCGCCCGGCGTTCCCTGCTGGAGCTGGCCGGCTACATCTCAGACCGCACTCACTAGCCCTGGCCCCGCAGCCGCGCCTGGGATGTGCCAGGTAGCGATTGATGCCCAGCGGCTAGTGACCGGCTTCCCAGGCCACCCTCCCCCCCACTATGGTCATGATCGCCCGCAGGTCCTCCAGCGCTTCTTGTACGACGGCGGTGGGGTCTTGGTCCAGCAACACCAGGTCGGCCAGCTTGCCGGGCCTGATGGTTCCCTTCACGTCCTGGGCGCCCTCGGCCAATGCCCCGGCGACGGTGTACATGCGGAGCGCCGTTTCAATGGACACCCGGTCGGATGAGCGCACCGAACGGTTGCCGGCCCCGGACAGGGGCAGGCCATCCCCGCATAGTCCGGTCACTGCACTGTACACGCCCGGCCAGGGATTGAGGTCGATTGCCGGAGCGTCGGTCCCGAAGGCCACGGGCGCACCGTCGCGGTGCAGGCTGCCAATGGGGTACAGGCTGCTTAACAGTTCGGACGCCACTCGCCGCCGGTAGTTGTGGCCGTGATGGAAGATGAACCCCGGCTGGGTCACCACCATGGCGCCGCTGCGGGCTGCTTCGGCCGCCAGTTCAGGCGGGCATTCGGCGCAGTGCTCGATGCGGTCCCTGGCCGGCAGCGGCGCGCCGGTTGAGCGGCTCTCTGTGAACACTTGGACCGCGGCGGCCACAGCCTCTTGTTCCACGGCGTGTACGGCTGCCGGGAAGCCGGCCTGGTGGGCTGTCTCTACTATCCGGGCCAGCTCCGCAACGTCGGGTTGCATCGCTCCGGTGGTGAAGGTCAGCATGATCTTGACGTGTCCCAGCCGCAGCCAATGGTCGCCGTCACCCCATCTCCGGCCTTGTTCCAGGAAGTCGCCAAGGTGTCCTGCGCCCGCCATCATGTTAATCCGGCAGGACAGCAGCCCAGATGCCTGCAGGCCGGCCATGGCGTCCCAACGGGCGGGGCTGTTGTTGGCGCCGGCGTCTTGGACAGACGTGATGCCGTAGCTGAGCAGCAGCCGGCCCAGCCGGGCGATGCCCTCTTCGGTGTTTTTGCCGTCTCTAAGGCGGCCCAGCCGTTGCCGCAGGAACGGGCCCATCTCAAAGAGCAGCCCGGTGGGCTCTCCCGACCCCGCCTCCCGGTGGATAACGCCGTCCACCGGATCTGGGGTGTCGCGGTGAATCCCTGCCAGCTCCAGCCCAGCACTGTTCAGTACCGCGGCGTGGCCGCTGCGGTGGTCCAGCCGTACCGGATTCCACGGCGCGGCCAGGTCAAGGTCCCAACGGTTGGGGTGGCGCCCTTCCTCCAGGGCCAGGTCGTCATATCCGAATCCTCGAATCCAATGTCCTTGGGGCGTCGTGGCGGCCCGCCGCCGTATGGCGGCCTGCAGGCATTGGATATTGGCGACGTCGTCCGGCCCGCACGGCAGACCCTGTAGCGAGGAAGCCGTAGCAAAGAGGTGGCAGTGGGCGTCGATGAAACCGGGGACGAGGCACTTTCCCTGGCAGTCTATGACTTCCGCTCCCGGTCCCGCCAGGCGAGTCGCCTCGTCGCGGCTGCCGACGGCGACTATGGTCTCGCCCCTCACCGCCACCGCTTCCGCGCGCGGTTGCTGCGGCTCCAAGGTGAGCACCCTGGCGTTTACGAACAGCAAGTCCGGTCCGGAGACCCCGGTGGCCGTTTCACTTTGCAGTCTGGTCCTGATCATGGTATGGGTCCTTTGTTCCAACGGTCTGCCCCTGAAAGCCGCCTGTCTTAATCCCGGCTCAGAGCCTATAATCCTAGCACAGGCGGCATCGATAAGACCCCCCTCACAATCCGGGAGTGTGCCGCCCCGCGCACCAAACAGTGACAGAGTTAAACCATCCCGTACCAGGACCGTAGAACGCTTATGGACTCTCCCGCCGGGGTAGCCCCGGTTCGCCGCCGCATAACCGCGGCTCTGGTGGCGTTGCTGGCCTTGGTCGGCGCCCTGCTGGTGCTATTGGACTGGCAGGAGGTCTTGGACGTCCTGACCCAGGCGGACTGGCGCTGGATCCCCCTGGCGCTGGCTATTACCGTCGTCTCCTATCTGTGCCTCAGCTACAGTTTCGCTTCAATTAACCAGATTTTCCACATCCGGATGGAGTGGCGCGGCCTGTTGTACGTGGGCTTCGTATCATCGGCCATGATTGCCGCCGGCGGGGGACTGGCGGGCCATGCGCTCCGACTGCTGCTGATGGCGCGCCGCGGCCTCGCCACCGGCGATGTCCTGGCCCCGTCGCTGTTCCATTCCTACTTGGAGAGCTTGGCGTTCTTTGGACTTATCCCCATCGGCCTTGGCTACCTGTTGCTGACTCATCCTCTGCCGCCATCGACTGCCCTGTGGTTGAGCGTGGGGACAATACTCCTTGGCATTGCCTTCGCGGCGACTGCGGTGGTCTTCTTTTACCGTCCGGTCCGGTCATTCGCCATTTGGCTGGTCCGGTCGGTCTGGAGATGGGTGACCAGGCGAGACATTGGCTCGTCCTTAGGGGACTTCGAGGATACGTTGACCGGGGGCTTGGCCGTCCTGAGTGGCCGTCCCCTTGCTCTGGTGTACCCGGCGGCCCTGATAGTGGTTGATCGCCTCGTAAGGGTTGCGCTGGCCTGGGTGTGTTTCCAAGCATTGGGCAGCGACGCCGGACTGGGAGTGATAGCCACCGGGTTCGCCGTTGGAGTAGTTGCGGGAGTGATGTCCATGGTCCCCGGCGGCCTGGGCATTCAAGAAGGGTCTATGGCCGGCACCTACCACTTGCTGGGAGTACCCTTGGAAGAGGCCGTCCTGGCTTCAGTCCTGTTCCGGGCTGTCTATTACATGGCGCCCTTCGCTATAAGCCTGGCCTTCTACCGGTCAGTGCTGCGCAGCAAGTAGTGGCCTCCAAACGTCTTGTGGTCTCTTGGGGAAGCAGGTTGCGAATCTGGTAATATGGCCGTGTGCTGCCGCTCAGGCAGAACGCGGCGCTAGCAAATCATTAGAAAGGACCGCCGATATTACTTCATGTACAAGTTTATGAAACTCGTTATTGGTCTGGCTTCTCTATTCCTACTTGTTGCTTGCAATGGCTCAGCAACAGCGACCCCCACGCCCATCGCAGATCCCACGCCGGCGGCAAGCCCTTCACCGGACCCCACTGGGACGACGGACGAAGAGGAAGTCCTGACCATACTGTACTGGCAGGCGCCTTCCACACTCAACCCATATCTTTCCGGCGGATACAAAGACCGGGATGCCGGGGCGATCACCTTGGAACCCCTGGCCAAATACGATCCCGACGGCGCTCTCGTCCCAGCCCTCGCCGCCCAAATCCCCACCCTTGACAACGGCGGCATTTCGTCGGATCTGACGACTATTACCTGGAAGCTCAAGAATAACCTCAAGTGGTCCGATGGCAGCAGCCTCACCGCCCATGACGTGGCCTTTACTTGGCGCTACTGCACCGACGGAGCCACCGGCTGCACCGCCAGCAGCGCCTTCACCGACGTGAATTCAGTGGAAGCGTTGGACGACTTGACCGTCCTGATCAGCTTCCATGCCCCGACTCCCTATCCGTTTACCGCGTTTGTGAGCGCGGGGATCCCTATCCTCAGCCGGGCCCAGTTTGCCGATTGCGTTGGCGCCGCCGCCGCGGGTTGTGTGGAGAACTATGCGCCCCTGGGTTCAGGGCCATATCGCATCGTCGAGTTTAGGCCGGACGATCGGGCCATTTACGAGCGCAACCCGCACTACCGCGGAGACATGGCCTATTTCGACCGCGTCGTCTTGGTGGGCGGCGGAGACGCCTTGTCCACGGCGGAGGCCGTTTTGGAGTCCGGAGAAGCCGACTACGCCTGGAATTTGCAGATAGACCCACAGACCCTTGCCGACTTGGAAGCCGCAGGCAATGGCAAGGTAGTAACGGCCTTCTCCAGCTCGGTGGAGCGCATTGTATTGAACCAGACCAATCCAGACCTCTCCTTGGGCGATGACCGGTCCGAGTACTTGGACGGCGCCAATCCCCATCCTTTCCTTACCTTCACCCCCATCGCCCGCGCCATGTCCATGGCCGTAGACCGTTCGACTATAGCCCAGCGGCTATACGGGTCCGCCGGCAGACCCGCCTGCAATCTCATCGTAGGGCCGCCACGGTACGTTTCCGCAGCCAACGACGGCTGCTTGGCCCAGGATATAGAGGGGGCCAACAAGCTCCTGGACGACAACGGGGTCTTGGATACCGACGGCGACGGCGTACGTGAATACAACGGCGTCCCCCTCAGATTGACCTACCAGACTACGACTAACGACGTCCGCCAGGAGACTCAGGCCCTTGTAAAGGGCTGGTGGAGCGAGGTCGGCGTAGAGGCCGAACTGGTGGACCACGACGCCGCCGTTTTCTTTGGCGGCGACCCGGTGGCCGACAAGGAACGAGTCTTCGTCCGCTTTTTCGCCGACGTCCAGATGTATACAACAGGCCCCGACATAGACCCTCAGCAGTACCTAGCAGGCTTGACCTGCGTCGAAGTCCCCGACCGGGACAACCACTGGAGCGGCGGCAATGTTCCCCGGGGCTGCAATGCCGATTTCGATGAGTTGGTGGAAGAGTTGTCCCACACTCCCATAGGCGCCGACCGCGCCGCATTGGTCAAACGGATGAACGACATCCTGGTTCAGAGCTACTACGAGATTCCACTGGTGAACCGGGGCAACGTTTCGGCCTACTCGAACACGCTGCAAGGCGTCCGGATTAACGGCTGGGATAGCGAGATGTGGAACATCGCCGAGTGGAGCCGGTAACCGGGGGGCGTCCGCCGGGCAAGGCAAAGGCCTTCTTTACACGGGCGCGGCTGGAAAGTATATTCATCCACGGAACTTTCTTTAACGCCTGGAGTACAAGATGTCGGCCAAAGTGGTTTCGATGATAAACCTTAAGGGCGGCGTAGGGAAAACACTATTTCTATGCTGGTGGCCGAGTATCTGTTCTTTCGGCTCGGCAAGAGCGTATTGGCCTACCGATATAGCCGGCTAAAAGAACCTGAGCGAACATGGTCCGAGAACTCACTGTAGAAGACAAAGAGGCGTTGGCTCAAAAGGTCTTGGAAGTTTATCAAAGCGCCCCGGCCTGTTTGAGAAGCGCATTGCCAGAAGTCGCCGATTTACTTGACCGAACGATAGGCGCCGAGGTAGCCCGGCGATGGAATGAGAGCCCCTTCGGTCTAACCGAACGGGAGCGTAATTTCCACGTGCAAGCCTTTGAAGATATCCTGCGGCGGTTCAAATCGTTGACCCATACAGAGGCGGTAGAGGGACTTGAACACGGCGCAAGTCTGCTGACGGATGATTTTACGCCGGGATATCCGCCTCGGCATGAACTCCTGAGGCTGGTGCGTAAGGCGACAGGAATTCAGCCCCGGAAGACGGGGAAACCTGTAGAGAAAATCTTGACAGAAGGGGAGTCGAGCCGTACTGTCCCGGTTGTCAGGGGAGTGGACCTGCACCTGACGTGGGAGTTCAAACTGGCAAAGGTTACTATGGACCCCGACCAATGGCGATTAAGGGATCAGGCTTTTAGTATCATGGGCATGGGGGTTGATACTGCCGATGATGTTGCCGGGCGCCACGACGACTACTTGGTGGACGCAATCCAGAATGGCTAGAAACGTCTTGATTGACACCTCTGCCATTTACGGTGTCGTATCATCCAAAGATCGATTCCACGCGCAGCCCAGAGAGGTGTACTCTGAACTTCTTGAACGCGGAGACCGGCTGTATGTTACCTCCTATGTCTTGGTGGAATCCGCGGCGTTAATCCACCGGCGGTTGGGCTTTGAAACCCTCAGGGAGTTTATGGACTCGATTCGAGGTGTCTGGGAAATAATGTGGATCTACCAAGGCGCCCATGAACGAATCTGGGACAGGATGAAAGCAGAGAGCGATGGAGGCTTGAGTTTGGTGGATTGGTCGGTCATAGTAAGTGCCGAAGAGAGCCGGTCAACGATATTCGCTTTCGACTCGGATTTCACCGAGAAGGGATTGACAGTAATACCGGCCAGAGTGAATTGACCAAGGATAGGGCCTACGTTTGCGGCTCGGAGTTGTTGACGGCGTGTCTTTCCCGGCCCTGTCGCTGGACAAGAACGAAGAAAAATTGCTCTTGGTCCGGCTTTTGGGGACAGGGAGCAATGCACCGAGGCTACAGTAGTTTAAGGTGAGGTACGGATATGCCCATGATGAATCGTTTAGTGGCGGCCTATCTTTTGTTGGTGGCGGCAGCGGTGGCGGTGAATTTCATCGTTACGCCTTGGTATCACCCTGGCGGGGACGAGCCCTTCGAAGTATGGGAGATTCTCAACTACTTCATGGCGGCGGGAATGCTGTTGGGCCTGGGCGGGAGCTACTTGGAGAAACGACGCGTCGACGGCGACGCATCGGCGGACGTGAAGAGTTACCTGGGCGCCAACGCGGCTTTCTATGGAACTGTCGCCGTGTTCCTCCTGTACTTCTGGAACTGGTTCAGCCTATTGTCCGGTAAGCATCTGGAGGATAACAACAACATGGCCGACGGACAATTCTGGGCCGTCATCGATGCCCTCATGCCCATAGTGTTGGGTGTCACCGGATGTCGGATGTGGCGCAACGCTGACCCGTAGACCAGTCTCCGGCAGGTGGTCGGGCTGACCGGAGTGCTCTCCAATATAGCAGCCGCCCTGAATTGACGGGAGAAGCGCTTCCGCGGGTTGCCCTATCGTCTCGCCAACCGGTTTTCCGTGGTAACTGGAGAGAGATCATGGGTTTGTTGCCTCGAACTCGGTCCCTTGCTTTGGGCTTTGCTCTCGTCGCGGTCATGGCCGTCATGGCTTGCGGCGACGGCGATGGCGACCCCTTCAGAGTCGGCGTCATGGAATCCCTCACCGGCCCCGGTGAGTCCTATGGCGCAGTGGCCAATCACGCCAAGCTGATGGCCGCTGACGAGATCAACTCAGCCGGAGGCATCAACGGGCGCAGGCTGGAGTTGGTCGTCGAAGATTCAGGATGCACCGCCAAGGACGCTGTTACCGCCTACAACAAGCTGACCAAGGTTGACGGCGTCAAGATTATATTGGGGACCTCTTGCAGCAGCGCCATGCTGGGGGCCGCTCCGTTGGCGGAGGCGGATGGGGTGATCCTATTCTCCGGCCTAGCCAGCAACCCGGACATAGCCAAGGCAGGAGACTACATCTTCCGCACCCAGATCAGCGATCTGCAGGTGGGTATAGATACCGGTAACCTGCTGTGGGCAGATGGTATTCGCGCTCTGGCTACGATTAGCGAGCAAACCGATTACGCTGAGGGTATCAGGCGCACGACGGTCGCCCAGTTCGAGAAACTCGGTGGCAGAATAGCGGTCGCTGAGCGGTACACCTCGGACACCGCCGACTTCAGACCCCAGTTGACCAAGCTGTTTGCAGAAAACCCGGATGCCCTGCACGTTGCTCCCCAGTCTGAATTTGCCGCGGGCACTATTGTCAAACAGGCGCGAGAACTGGGGTACCAAGGCCCGATCTACGCCGAGACGGTCTCCGTAGGCACGACCGCCCTGGAAATCGCCGGCGACGCAGCCACCGGCATGAAAGCCTTCGCCAACGTCCTCGACCTGGATATCCCCAAAGCAAGAGAGGTGCTGGACAACTTCAGGGACCGCTATAACTACGTGACGTTGCCGTGGCACCTGGGGTCAGCCTACGACGACGTCTACATCGCCGCCGAGTGCCTAAGGCGGACCAACGACGACCAATACGCCGACGGCTTTCGAGACTGTTTGTATGAAATCACCTGGAGCGGCGCCATCGGCAACGGCTACAGCTTCGACTCCGACGGCGAAGTAGTGGGCCTCTCCAGAACGGCCGTTGAGGTGCTCCCGGTATCCCAGCGCACCGAGGACAGGCTGTACCGGGTGGTTGGGGCGTCGTCCGAGGGCTAGCAGCGGGCAGTGCTGGCGAGACGGTTAGTCTCTCGGCCAGCAACACGCTTCTTGACAATAAGCATTGTCCGCGGCGTCGGAGAGTGTACCGAGGTGGACCGCCTGATGGACTTGGTTGCCAGTACGCGGGATATAGCCTATGCGGCCCTAACCGGCGATTTTGGATAGCTGGTTTATGATGGTGGAGATGCTGGCCCGGTCCCCTTTAGCCGCACCGACTTTTTTCCACCTGATGACTCCCTCCTGGTCCACGATGAACGTCGCGGGAGCAGCGAGGCCGTCTCCCAGGCGGTTGAACACCTCGTAGGCCTGGGGGATTTTGGTAGACGGGTCGTACAGGATTGGGAAGGGGATACCGACTTCGGTGACAACCCAGGCGGCGTCCTCGAGGTCGTCGACGCTGATCGCCAGCACCTCGGCGTCCAGTTCTGCAATTTCCTCGTAACTCTGTGACAGCTTGACCAGCTGTTGACGGCAGTAGGTTCACCAGAACGCCCGGTAAAACACCACGACAAGGTTCTTTTCTCCCCTGTAGGACTCTATCGATACTTCCCCACCTGTGGCGGAAGGCAGGGTAAATGCTGGTGCCAGGTTCCCAACGTTGGACCCAGCCGCCGGCTTCGGCCTTGGAGTTGGCGTAGGCTCGAGTGTCGGGGTAGGTTCCGGGGTAGGCGTGGGCGTTGCGGCGGGCTGTGGCTCAGGAGTTTCCGTAGGTTCCAGGGTAGGCGCAGAGGTTGCTGTGGGCTGCGGCTCAGGTGTTGCCGCGGGTGGTTCTTGGGTAGGCGCAGAAGTTGCGGTGGGTTGTTGCTCCTGTGCCGCAGCGGTAGGAGAGGGTGTGGGCCGGGAGGTTGCGGTAGGCCGCGGCTCAGGCGCGGCCTCAGTGGGTTCCGGAGCGGTCGTGGGAGGTTCGGCAGGCTGCGACTCCGGTGCTGTTCCGGTGGTCTGCGGCGTTGCGGAGGCCCGGGCCTGTGCGTTGGTGACATCCGGCCGAGCCGTGGATGTCTCCACGCCCATAGTCGGGATGTCCGGGGGAACGGCGGGCACTGTGGCAGCCACCCCGCCGCAGGCAGCCCCTAAGCCCAAGACCACCATCCCCGCCAACAACACTCTCAGCATGACCCAGTCATTATATCCCAGCCTGCTGAGCCGGTAGCAATCGCCCAGGTTTCGCCCTACTCGTCCTTGATCACGACGTTCCCAACGCCGACGGGCGGAGTAGTATAATCGGAATAGCCAACGTGTGCAGCCAAATGCCCTTAGCTGCACACGCCCTTACGTTCGCTCTAGCATAATGCTCCTGCCCATGAACATTTGCCGTCTGTTAGTCTTGGTTGGCGCCCTGTTTCTGGCGGTTGGTTGCGCCGCCGATAGTCCAACGCCGGTTCCAACGGCCACGCCGGACCTTGAAGCTATGGTACAGGCCGCTGTGGATGCCGCCTTACCCACGGCGACACCAACACCAACGCCAACATCAACGCCGGTACCAGTACCAACACTCACCCCAACTTTAACGTCGACGCCGGCGCCCACACCAACTCTGATTGCCACTCCCGCACCAACCCCAACCCCTACTCCGACGCCCACCCCAACCCCGACCCCTACGCCTACTCCGACACTCGCACCAACCCCTACGCCAACGCCAACTCCGATACCCACTCCGACCAAAGACCCAGCGACAGATTTGAGCGCGATGGTTGGCGAGGTCAGGCCCGCGGTGGTGAGGATTGACACCGGTTCCGGGTCAGGCTCAGGAGTCATCTTCGAAACGCAAGGCCAAACAGGCTACATTGTCACCAACCATCACGTTGTAGAAGGCGAGGCTCTGGTAAGCGTCACCGTGAACGACTCCGCCGTCTATTCGGGCACTGTCCTGGGTACCAACGCAGTCCGCGACCTGGCGGTGGTCAGCATCTGCTGCGACAGCTTCAAAGCCCTGCCCTTTGGCGATGCCGCAGCCCTCCGACCGGGCGATGCAGTGGTGGCTATCGGCTACGCTTTGGGACTGCAAGGTCAGGCCACTGTGACCCGGGGCATTGTATCAGCGATTCGGTACGAATCAGCCTACAGCAGTAACGTGATCCAGACGGACGCGGCCATCAATCCCGGCAACAGTGGCGGACCCCTGTTGTCCATGTCAGGCCAGATACTGGGCATAAATACGTTCCGTCACGAAGAAACGGGGGGTGGCAGGCCGGTTGAGGGGCTGGGGTTCGCTATCTCCGGGACTACCGTGCAATCGCTGGTACCCGCATTGAAGGCTGCTCCGCCCGCTCCCACCCCAACCCCGACGCCCACGCCAAGTCCGGAGGGGTATGATGCCTTCGGCCCCACCAGCGGCGAATTGCAGCACGACCCCACTGATGGGTTTATCAAGACCGAGTATGCCGGCGTCGAAATGGCCGATATGATTGTCTCGGCCACCTTTGTGAATCCATATTCGGCGTCCTCTAACGACTGGGACTATGGCTTCATCTTGCGGCATGAACCTGACGGTCAAGCTATCCATCTGGTTCTGGACAGCGATAGGCGATGGGCCCTTAATTATCGGGAGACTCCCAGTGCCGAAAACCTACGACTGGACTGGGGGACACTCGGAAACTTCAACACGGGCGCAGGGGAGCGGAACTACCTTATAGTAGTTGCCATCGAAGGGAGAGGGTGGCTCTTCGTTAACGGCGAGTTCGTGTCCTCTTTGTTCATGGTAAGGTTCACCGGCTCAGGGGATGTAGCTGTTATGACCGGAGCCTTTACCGGCAACGAGGTTGCAGGCGCAGTCACCCGGTTCGAGAATTTCCGCGGTGAACTCCTAAGCCTAAGTTACGGCCCCGCCGCCGGGAGGCTGGAAAAGGAGCTTGGATTTATTGCCACGGACAATAGTGGGGTGAGGGCGCGGGACTTGGTGGTGGAGTCGGAGTTTGTCAACCCCCCAGGCAGTGAATGGGACTATGGATTCCTAATTCGCAATCCAAAGCATAATCGGCTGGAAGTCATCGGCCTAACCGGAGATGCCTGGTGGTTCCACGACACCCGAGACGTGGGTGATGATGAATATACCGACAAGGCATCCGGCTGGCTCTCCTCCGCAGGAATAAACTTGCTGAGTAAGAACCACCTTCTATTGATTGCCATCCAGGAGTCCGGCTGGTTCTTCGTCAACGGTCAATTAGTGGCCAAGCTGGACTTGGGCCACAACCTGGATTCAGGCTGGGTCAGCGCGATGGGTGATTATTTCCTGAAACACCAAGGTTCGCCCAGCTTCGAGAACTTCAACGTCTGGACGCCTTGAACGGATACTCTCAAGAGCCGGAAAGCCTTATAATTTGAACTGACGCTACTCCCGCAGCGATAATTTAGGAAGAGGAACCATGAACCGCATCATTCTGATTCTCGCACTCTTGTTAGCGGCGTCTCTCGCTTTGACAGCCTGCTCTTCTGATGACGGAGAAAAGGTCATCAAAATCGGGGCCGCGGTGAGCGAAACGGGCAGATATGCCGAGGAAGGCAATAACACCCGGCGGGGCTACCTTGTTTGGGAAGAGTGGGTCAATGACGAGTACGGCGGCGTCGATATAGGCGGCGACCGCTACCGCGTCGAATTGGTTATGTACGACGACCAAAGCGACCCGGACACTACCGCCGCCTTGGTCGAGCGACTCATCGACGAGGACAAGGTTGACTTCCTGTTGGGTCCTTACAGTTCCACCCTCAACCAGCGGGCTATCGAGGTCGCCGACCCCAGGGGCATGATCGTGGTCCAGGGCACCGGCTCCTCCGAAACCCTTTTCCGGCAGTCCTTCCAAAACCTGTTCGCCGTGCATACTCCCGCCGGAAACTACGCGCAGTCCGCGCTTCAGGCGCTGGCCGAGAAGGGCGCCAAGTCCGTCGTCATCGCCCACACCGACGTTGTCTTCCCGGCGAGCGTGGCTGAGGGGGCCGTGCATTGGGCCGGAGAGTATGGCTTGGAGGTGCTGGCGATGGAGAAATATCCTCAGGACGTTGCCGACGTCGCAGGCATGTTGTCTAACTTCAAGGCCCTGGAGCCGGACGTGTTCTTAGGAGCCGGTTACTACAACGACGCACTCCTCTTTGTCCGCACCGCCAAGGAGTTGGACTTCAATCCAAAGGCGATGGTCCTCACTGTAGGCCCTACGGACTCGAATTTTATCGATGAGGTAGGCCAAGACGCCGACTACCTGGTTGGCCCCACTCAATGGGAGCCGTCTATGAGCTACGAAGGCGCCTACTTCGGCTCGGCGTCTGATTACTCCGAGCGCTACGAGGCAATGTTTGGAAGTGTTCCTCCTTATCAGTCAGCTTCCGCCACCGCCGCCGCCCTTGCGCTGCACCTGGCCGTGGAGGCCGCCGGCTCCCTTGACTCCGGCACCGTTCGGGACGCCCTCCGCAACTTGGACGCGGACACTTTCTTCGGCCGGATCATATTCGATGCGACCGGTAAGAACGCCGCCAGGCCCATGGGGGCAATCCAGATACAGAACGGCAGCGCCCGAGTGGTTGCGCCGTCCGACTACGCCGTCGCCGAGCTAATCTATCCGGCGCCGCCTCGGAAGGACCGTTAAAGACCTGCACGCTGCCGGCGCCGGCGCGCCGGCTGGCTGATAGGGCCGTCCTCTACCGTCCCCGTCCCTCTTGAGCAACTGTCGTAGGCTAAGTCGGAAATACGCCGATATGCTAAACTGTTTCCCGGCCAAGGGACTCAGCCGGGGTTTGGCGCATTGCCGTAGACTTCTTCCCAAGAAACCTCGGTACGGCGGCACGCTGACAAGTCCCGTGGTCGATTTCGCTGCATATTAGGCTAATACACAGCACAATGAGCCGAACAATACGCTGGTCTCAACGCGTGGTTGAGGCGCGCTGGTTCGAACAATTCATCATCGCGGTCATCCTGGCTAACGCGGTGATGCTGGGGTTGGGCACCTCGTCCCGGGTGGACCGTGATTTCGGTGACTGGTTGAACCTGGGGTACCAGGCGGCCCTTGGCGTATTCATCGTCGAGGCGTTGCTGAAAATGCTGGCCCTGGCGCCCCGGCCTCAGAGGTACTTCCTGGACGGATGGAACGTCTTTGACTTTCTGGTGATAGCCCTGGCCTTGGTCCCGGCAGCCGGCCAGTTGGCGATGGTCGCCCGCCTGGCCCGGCTGCTGCGAGTGCTGAGGCTGATTACGGCAATCAGGGACCTGCGGTTGATTGTCGCCGCCTTGGTGAGGTCTATCCCCAGCGTGGGCCACGTAATTATGCTGATGAGCATTGTGGTCTACATATATGCCATCCTGGGGTACTACTTTTTTCACGAGCACGACCCGGAGCACTGGCGCAGCCTCGGCATATCGGTCTTGACCCTGTTCAACATCATCACGTTGGAAGGTTGGGTTGAGGTGATGTACACCGCCATGGAGCTGAATTCCCTTGCCTGGATATACTTCGTGAGCTTCGTGGTGGTGGGGACCTTGTGGTGATAAACATGTTTATCGCCATAATCATCAACAACCTGGACGAGGCCAAGAAGGAGCGGCTCCGGGAGTTGGAGGGGCCGGTGTCCAGAGAAGAGCTTCTGCGGGAGATTCAGGCCACCCAGTCCGCGCTCCAGCGGTTGGAAAAACGGCTGCTGGACGATTCAAAAGACCCCAACTGACTCCTGCGTCCGAGGCCACAACCAATCGGTCGTTATAGACTAGCCCAAGACAGCCCGCCGGTCCGGGATGACGGGCGACAGCGAACTCGCTGGCGGTAAGGTAAGGCAGGTTGACATCCCGCATGAGGCCACAGGACCACAGTCAGTCCAATGCTGCCGGCCACGCATTTGTCAACTCTTTGGTCGGATAGGACTTTCGACGACTTTAGGACCTGCGCACTATGTCGCTGCCGTTGCTCATGCAGTAAGCGCCCCCTCAGGTTTAACCTGAGGGGGGCGCTGATGGTGCTGGGTGTACGGGTAAGACCCTTACCCGCCGGTGCTTACGAAATCGGCACTTCCAGGGTGTCAAGCTCCGCGGCGAAGGCCGGGTGGGTTATGTCCCCTCCCAGTGGGTCGGTCCCGTGGCCTGTAGCCGTGAACTGTGCCGCTTGGGCGTCGTCATCCAGGACCACGCCGGGCCCCTGCAACGATACGGTTACCAACCGCCATTCCCAAGTCTCTCCTGGCCCCAGAACACCGTCGTCGCCTGTGTCACCGCCGATGAAGTGCTTCGCGGAGTCTTTGGTGAGGCGGACGCCTACGGGTTCCACGTCAACGTAAACGTCGGTGAGAGGAGAGTCGCCCGTGTTGGTTTCCGTGATGGTGAGTACGTGGACCACCACCCTGAACGACATGGATTCGACCTCGGATACGTCAACGGCGCTGTTGGGGTGGATTACCCTGATGCTGACCATGCCGCTGTTAGTGACAGGCCCACCGTCAGGTGCGGTGCCGGTCACGTCCACGGTTATCTCCGTGTTTTCGGTCAAAGCCGCTGACGTGCAGCTATACACTATTTCTTGCCCCGCTGTCATTGTTCCCAGGGACTTGGAGCAACCGGCCGCCGATCCGCCCGCGGTTACCATCACCTCCGTAAGCGGGGCGCCGCCGTGATTGGTGACTGTGACGTTAAGCTCGACGGAGTCTCCTGACCTGATGGTATCTTGGCTTGCGGCTATATTGATTCCCAGATCCGCTTCGAATACGTCGACTTCGGCTGTGGCCGAAGCTGTCACCACCTTCCCCACTACCGACACTGTACCGGTGGCCGTGGCCGTCACCATCGTGATCCCCGGTGCGAAGGTGTTGCTGCACTCATACGTCTGCGCGGCGCCGGGCTCCATAGCCCCGATGGTGTGGTCGCAGTTGGGCACCTCGGGTACGCTGAGCGAAGCCTCGACGATGTCCGCTGTGTTGGGGTTCGTGACCGTGATTACGAAGCTGGCCGCGTCGCCATCCCTCACGTTTTGCGAAGCAGGCGTTAGTTCTACGGTTATTGATAGCGCCTCTATCTCGATGGACGCGGTGGCGGTGGCGCTTACCGTTTCCTGTCCCTCAGGCACTCCGCCAACGACTTGGGCGGTCACAGTCACATTGTTCTGGCCTGCCTGAGCGGGGCTCATCGTGCAGTCGATGGTGTAGGGGTCTCCCACCCCCAGCGTACCGATATTCCGCCCGCAGTCGGTGTCCAATGAGTCTCCTACCTGAACGTCGGACAGTTCGAAGCCTCCGGTATTCTGGACCGTGATCCGGAATTCGGCGTTCCCACCCTCGTACTGCGTCTGGGTATCGGGGGTGACTTCTATTGAAATGGAAGGGGCTTGCAGTTGAATTGTCTTTCCGACCGGCCCTGCTGATGCAGCATCCTCGCCGGCGCTGGTGTGAGATACGCCATCTTTATAGGCGGCGGTGACTGTCAATGCTCCGTTTTCGGCGTGGGTTTGGTCTACCTTGTACGCCACAGCGGGGGCCTCATAAACCGACCCGGTCTGTACCAGCGGAATCTCGATACCGGTCTCGCCTCCGGCTACCTCCTGGGTCTGGCCGTCAGGCGTTGTTATAGAGAGAGTCCCTCCGCCGAAGTTACAAGCGGTTCTCCCTTGTGGCACCTCTGCGATTGACAGGACAGCTTGGTAACTGACTTCCATCCCGTGGTAAACGTCGGCCACGTCGGCTCCGGCTGCGTCGAGCGTGCTTATACCCAGGCTGCTGATGTTGACGTCACATCCCTCTGGGTCTTCGTGGCCAAATACAAGTTGGCCCTGGAGCAACAAGATAGCCATGACGGCCGCGGTTATCGCCGTGAATAATGCCAGTGGCACCACCCTGCTTTGACTCAACTTCATCATCTGACCACCTGATTAGGATTAAGATATTCGGGTTTAGGCTAAAACCCAGCGTAGAATAATACAAGATGCGCTAAATAGCAAGGTGCCTTTCAAAATCCTGCCATCCAAGTGCATAAGGCATTTCACGTTGGTGTTTGCTGTAACAGTCGGTAGACATAATAAATGGAGGAACCGTCAAATAGCAACCATTTTGACAAGCAATTTCGCCGGATTGCCTTGAGGAGAAGTGATGCTCCTCTTTCGCCTGTGGTTCGGCTGAACGAGTTCGACGCGTCTGGGGCCGCCAGCCGGGGCGGTCAACCATCCGGTATTCATAGCGTGGAAATCAGTCCGGGTGAGGTTCTCAATTCAGCTTGTCGCCCGCTATCTTCAACCGGCTATATCCAGCCGCTGCCCGGTTATGCGGTGATAGGCTTCCGCATACCGTTCCGATGTCTTGGCCACGATATCGCCGGGCAATTCTGGTGCCGGCGGCTCCCGGTCCCAGTCCTGGTCCACCAGCCAGTCGCGCACGAACTGCTTGTCAAAGTTGGGCTGCGACTGGCCCACTTGGTACCCTCCCAGGTCCCAGAACCGGCTGGAATCTGGCGTGAGCAACTCGTCGATGAGGATCAACTCCCCGTCCAGAAGCCCGAACTCCATCTTGGTGTCGGCCAATATAATGCCCTTCTCCAATGTGTAGTCCCGGGCGAACTGGTAGACGGCCTTGCTCACGTCGGCCAGCCGCTGCGCCAGGTCTTGCCCGACCATGTCGAGCACTTCCTGGTCCGACATGTTTTCATCGTGGCCTACGTCGGCCTTGGTGGTTGGTGTAAACAGGGGCTCCGGGAATGGCTCGCCCTCCCTTAACCCGGCCGGCATCGCCTGGCCCGATACGGTGCCTTGCTTCCGGTACTCCGACCACGCCGAGCCGGTGATATACCCGCGGACTATACATTCAATGTCTATCCGTTCCGCCTCCGTGACCACCATGGCCTGTTGGGCCACTTCCCGCGGCACGTCCGCCAACGACGGGCTTGCCTTGATCATGGGCTCTGCTTCCGGGGAGTCGGCAAGAGCAATCAAGTGGTTGCCCACCAGGTCGCGCGTCTGGTCAAACCAGAAGGCCGACATCCGGTTCAGCACCAAACCTTTACTGGGGATTCCGGTTGGGAGCACCACGTCGAATGCGGAGATGCGGTCGGTGGCCACCATCAACAGCCGCCCCTTGTCCAGGCGATATGTGTCCCGAACTTTGCCGCGGTTGAGCTTATTGGGTAGATCGGTTTCAGTGAACACAAGGCCTTCCTTATCTTACAGTATTCCGAGCCGATTGGGCGGCCATGGTCTGGTCGCCGACGCTCCGTGGCACAGTATACCCATGCCCGGCGAAAGTAGGCAACGCCCCTCGCCCCATCGAGCCTTTTGGGCAACCGTCGCTCCTGCGCACGAAGGCCATTGCATAGGTGTGGCCTGGGCTATCCGTTCGTCCTGAGGGAAATCGAAGGGCGAACGGATAGCCCGAGTTATGCAAGGGACGCTCCCAATCGAATTTTCCGCTGGCCCTTGAGCCAACAGGAGTAGGGGTCACCGGCTTTGGCCCAGGCAACTCTGCTAAGATAAAGATTCCAAGACCCACCAAGTTATTTCCCCGCTATATCCATGAAGCAGCCGATGTACGCCCGAGTAACCTTGGCCCAGGTCCGCCCCGGCGAGTTGAAGAAGACTATGGGCCTGCTCCGGGATACGTTGTACCCGGCGTTCCAGCGGATGCCGGGCTTCGGGGGCGCTTTCCTGTTGGCCGATCCCGCCGCGGAAAAGGTCTGTGGCGTGACCTTGTGGGAATCAGAAGACCTCGTGCCCCGGGTCACTCAAGCAGCTGCCGGGCCCGCCGGCCGCGCTACCCGGAGGTTCTTCGAGGCCCCGCCTCTGGAACGGTTGGCAACCATCCCCCTTGCCGGCCAGCCGGACCGTGAGGTCTACCGGCTATCCGCCCGGCTCGCCGCGCCTCAGCAGACCGTTCCAGCCCGAGCCAGGGTGCTCACAGCCCGGATCGCGCCCGGCGCTGTGGGCCGGGCCGCGGATATCGCCCGCGACGTGGCTCCTGTCGCCGTCGGTCAGCAGCCCGGGTTCCGGTATTTCCTGGCGCTCACCCAACCCGATAACGGCGATTTCCTGGCCGTCACAATTTGGGAGAGTGAAGCCCACGCGGCGGCCTGGGAAACGGGTTGCCGATACAGGCAGTTGCTCGTTGCAATGGCGCCCATCCTGGACGGCGCTCCCAACGTGGACCGCTACGACGTCAGCGTCTGCCTCTAACGCCGTCTAAAGTTCCTAAGGCCGGTTCCAGCGCCGACGAAGGTCGAAGCGACCACACCGGCGCTGTCACGAGGCCGTTGACGGCCCCAAAGCTCCTTCCATACACTTGTAATGAGCGGCCGGTGAACCCCCGATGGAACGCCGCGCCGCCAAGTAGAGCGCCAGGGCCCGCGTTGACGGCTGCCTGGACCACCCACCCGGCAACATCTGAGTGGCCCAAAGTGTCTCGGAATGGCTCAAAAAATCCGGCGCGCACACTAAGGTGGCTGGGCGTCCAGGCATAACCTCATCTGACTTGCCTGGGACAATACTGCGCCAATACTGGGCAGATTGGGACACCACTGGGACAAAGCTGGGCCTATTGCGCCACCACTGCGCCAATTGACATCCGCATGGGCAGGTCAGGCCTACTCCTCTAGGCCGCAAAGTATTGACTTGGGCCGCATTACAGAGTGATAATTAGCCACAGGCGGAGCTTGGTTTAGACGAGCGGTGCTCGTAGCTTGCCGCCGCAACCGCAAGGAGGCTGATTAGGTATGGTTGAGCGCAGAATCATTTCATCCGACAACCACGTCATTGAGCCCGTG
>CAXXWY010000033.1:0-63426 GCA_963668505.2 Dehalococcoidia bacterium
GTTATCTTTCTGACCCTGGGGTCGCCCGTTAGGATGTCGCCAATCTCCGCCCCGGAGCCGGTGATGCACTGGATGCCCTCTTCCGGCAGGCCGGCGTCCAGCAGTATCTCAGTCATTTTCAAAGCCGAGAGAGGGGTGTCACCAGCCGGTTTGAGGACTACCGAGTTGCCGGCGGCCAAGGCCGGCCCGATCTTGTGGCAGACCAGGTTGAGGGGGAAGTTGAAGGGGGCTATGGCCGCCACCACGCCCACGGGCACCCTGATGGTGAACCCGAACTGGCCCTGGGCGCTTGGAGCGGCATCCAACGGCAGCGTCTCGCCGTAGAGGCGCTTGGCCTCTTCCGCCGACAGGGTCATGGTCTGAATCGCTCGCTGCACCTCGGTCCGCGCCTCGAAGATTATCTTGCCCTCTTCCAGGGTGATTGTCCGGGCCAGGTCATCGATCCGTTCCTCCATTAGGTCGGCGGCCCGGCGCAAGATGGCATAGCGTTCGTAGGCGGACGTTGCGGCCATCACCTTGGCGCCGCGCTCCGCGCTGGTGATGGCCTCAGCGACCTCGGATGCCGAGGCCCTGGGTACGGTGTCGACCACCGATTGATCGTATGGGTTGAATACAGGAGTGGATTGCTCCCCCTCCGTCCACTTGCCGTTGATGTACATTTTCATGGCGTGCTCTCCTAAGGTTACTCAACTAATTGTGCTGAACAGATAGCTATCGGCCCAAAGTGGCCGACCTGCCAAGGTCGGTAACGGCGTACCGCCCGGCGCGGCCCGGAACTCTTTCCAGCCAGCGGAACCTGTCCCGGGCGGCGTTGCGCAGGGTCTGGGTAAAATTGTGGGCCCTCCGCCAGCCGGCCAGGTCGAACAGGCCGGCCAGGTCTTCGGCATCGACGCTGGGCATCCCCAAAATCCGGTTGGCTCCCTCGGCGGCTACGACAACGCGCCGCATGTCTCCCATGGGACTGGCCGAGCGGCAGAACTCGGCGAAGGAGCTCTCTTCTCCATGGGACCGGAGGTCTTCTACCGTGGTCCTGGGTCCGGGGGGACAGCGGAGCCCGCTCCGCGGCTATTGGGCTATCGGCAGTCCTCGTTGGCGGAGGAGGCTGGATATCATCGGTTTCGGTCGCTATCTCGTCGCTGACTGCCTCCGGCGCGACCGCGTCCGTCTGTGAAGCGACCTCATCAACTTGGGACCCCTCGTCTGGCACTTCCTTCGCAGCCAACGGAGGCGAACCGTTTGCCGACTGGCCGTCCGGGGGCTGAACGTGGTCCATCAGGTCGCGGGGCAGGTCTCGCAACACGGCGCCCACCACGCCGTGGGCAATCTCCTCTGCGTCAGCCTCAAAGCTGATTTGCGTCGAATTGGGCAGGTTGATTGATACTTTGACCATGCGCGACGGAGAACCAGGCCAGCTTTACCGGAATGGTACTGGATGGGTACTCCTTAGGCAAGCCCCGGCGACGGGCCGAAGTCCATAGGGAGTTCGGGAAATCCACCTGCACCCTGCCGGCCTTAGATGCTCTGCTTGAGGAGCAGGGCCAGCGAGCGGGTCAGGCCCGGCACGGATGCAATGTCCTCAATCGACGCCTCTTTGATGCCCTGCAGGCTGCCGAAACGCCGCATCAACATGCGCTTGCGCTTGGGCCCGATGCCGCTCACCATGTCGATGGGGGAGCGAAGGGTGTTCTTGCTGCGGCGGTTCCGGTGATAGGTGATGGCGAAGCGGTGAGCCTCGTCGCGGATCGTTGCGCCAAGTACAGGGCCTGCGAATCCCGGGGCAATTGGATGGGCTCCTGAGTGTGGGGAACGAAGAGCCATTCGTTTTCCTTGGCCAGAGAGGCCAATGGAATGTCGTCCAGTCCCAACTCCAGCAAAACACCCAAGGCCGCGGAAAGCTGCCCTTTTCCGCCATCGATCAACACCAAGTCGGGCAGGATTCCCCACGCTTCCCCTCCGCCAGCCAAAGGAGCATCGTCTGCCGTCCGCTCCGCCGTACGGGCCTGGCCGAGACGCTTGAAGCGGCGGCGCAACACCTCCCGCATGCTCTCGTAGTCGTCAACCCCCTCCACCGACTTGACCTGGAAACGGCGGTAGTGGGCCGGCTTGGGCCGGCCGTTTTCGAATACCACCATGCTGCCGACGGAATTGCTGCCTTGAATGTGGGAGATGTCGTAACACTCCATCCGGTGAGGCAGGGCTGGCAGGCTCAGCTCTTCCTGGAGCTCCGCCATTGCCTGCTGGGTGAGGTCGGAGTTATCCAACCACTTTACTCTGTGCTGGGCCAGGCCCTGGGCAGCGTTCTCGGCGACGGTGTCGATCAGCTGCTTATGCACGCCCCGTTGCGGGCGCAGCAAGCGCACCGGCTTCTTGCGGAGTCCCCGGAGCCATTCCTGGATGACCTCTGCGTCGTCCAGGGGATGCTGCACCAACACCCGCTGGGGTATGTTGGCCGCCGACTGGTAGAACTGCTTGATGAACTGGCCAAGCACCAAGCCGGGCGATTCGTCCTGGGTGCCCTCCATAATGAAGTGGTCCCGGCCGATGAGCTTGTTGTGCCGGATGAAGAACACCTCGACCCATGCTTCATTGGTCCCCTGGGCCACGGCCAGCAGGTCCATGTCGCTGATGGGATTGGAATCTACCTTGATCCGTTGCTCCTCCGCCACCTTCTCGACGCTGCGTATGCGGTCCCGCAACACGGCTGCCCGCTCGAACTCAAGCCGCTCGGCCGCCCGGTCCATGTTTGTCCTCAGGTCATCGGTAACAGCCTCAGCGTCTCCCTCCATGAACTGGATGACCTGTTCGATTACCTTGGCGTATTCGTCCCGGCCGGCGTAGCCGGTGCACGGCGCGACGCAGCGGTTGATGTAGTACTCCAAGCAGGGCCGGGGATCGGTCCCGGTGATAGTCTTGGTGCATGACCGGTACGGAAACAGCCTCTTGACCAAGTCCATTGTCCGGCGGACTGTACCGGCGGTGGCGAAGGGACCGAAATAGCGCGCCCCGTCCCGGCTTACCCTCCGGGTGATGTATACCCTGGGGAATTCCTCGGCGAGGTCTATCTTCAGATAGGGGTAGGTCTTGTCGTCCTTGAGGCGGGCGTTGTATCGGGGGCGGTAGCGTTTGATCAGGGTGTTTTCCAAGATAAGGGCTTCCGCGTCGCTATCGGTGACGATGTACTCGAAGTCGTGGACATGCCCCATCATGCGGCGGGTCTTGGAGGACTGGCCGGAAGGGGCGCCGAAGTAAGTGCGCAGGCGGTTGCTCAGGACGCTGGCTTTGCCCACGTACAGGACACTGCCGTTGGCGTCTTTCATCAGGTACACCCCAGGCCGTTCCGGGGTGACCCGCAACCTCTGCTCGATGAGGGGTAGGGGCATCGCTCCCTAGAGTAATATTCCGAGGACGATGATTGCGGCCAGGACGACTGAACCCAACAGCAGTATGCGCCGTAGCTCGCGGCCGACGTAGTTGGAAGCGGCCAACCGCTCTCCCCGGTACGTACCGGGCCTTCTGACTGGAGCAGCCGGCTGGGTTGCAGCAGCGGCCACCGCAGGTGCAGGCCTGGGCGCAGGAGCGGGAACAGCAGCGTCGTGCGGAGGCGCCGCAGTAGGAGCGGAGGCTGTTTCGGCCTGGCCGGCGTCCACGTTCACCGGCGCCTGTACAGCCGGTTCTGGAACTGGGCCGCCTCGTTGCTGTTTTCTTCTTCTGCGGCTGAGTTGCGCCTGACGTGAGGCTACCCGCCGCGCTTTACCAGGCATAGGGGCCTACCTCCTGTTTCGCCGAGGGCCTCAGAGCGCGGGAGTGTGTTAACCCTGCGTTCGTGGCCCGACACCAATACTATAGCAGCAAATTGCAAAATTGGGCAGCCGTCTAAAGGGGCCGGCCCAGTTTTGCCGGTCAGACCTGGGTTTGAGCGGGCCACTAACGCCTGCCGGAGCTTGGCGGAACTTGCGAGGCCGTTACCCAGGGCCTAGGCCCTGGGGTGGCTTACCTCGTATTCCTTATGGAGTTGGTGCCCCGTAAGGTGGGTGTAGACCTGGGTGGTGGAAATGCTGGAGTGGCCCAGGAGCTCCTGAACGTGGCGCAGGGAAGCCCCGTTTTCCAGCAGATGTGTCGCGAAGCTGTGACGCAGCGTGTGCGGGGTGATTTGCTGCTGGATGCCCGCCTTGGCTCCGTAGTTCTTGAGAATGTTCCAGACCCACTGCCGGGTCAAACGCTCGCCCCGGTGGTTGACGAAGAGGGCGGACTCTCCGTTGCGGCTCTTGAGCAGGTTCGGCCGGGTGCGGGTCAGGTACTGCTTCAGTTCCTTTACAGCCTTGGGGTACAGGTGGACTATGCGTTCCTTGGATCCCTTGCCCCAGCACCGGATGTAGGACTCCTGTAGGTCGATGTCCGCCACGTTGAGAGAGACCAACTCTCCCACGCGCAGGCCGGTGGCGTAGAGCAACTCCAGGATGGCGGCGTCTCGACGGGCTTCGTTGCCGGAGTCTTTACACGCGGCGTCGAGCAGCTTGGTCACGTCCTCTTTGGAGAGGCACTTGGGGAGAGACCGGCCCACCCTGGGTGAGCCGAGGGACTCGGTGGGGTCTTGGTAGATCGCCCCGTTTTCAAACAGGAAACCGAAGAAGGACCTTATGGCCGCGATCTTTCTTGCAGTGGTTGTGTCCCGGTAGCCCTTGCGGCCTCGGAGCTCGACGATGTAGTCGTTGAAGGAGTCGAGGTCTACAGAGGACCAGGGGTAGTCGCCGCTGGAGGAGCCGTTGCCGTTGCGTCTCTTCTGGAGGAATTCCCAGAACTGGTTCAGGTCGTTGCGGTAAGCCTCAGCCGTGTTTTGGGAGAAACCCTTTTCGACAATAAGGTGCTGCAAGAAAGCGGTAATATCGCGGTCCATGGGCCGTATCCTTTCGCCATGGCGTAACGCCACCGGCGTAACAAGATGGAATGGCGGCTAAAAGGCCATCCCAGCAATCTTAATTTCAGGATTCTAGCACATCGCCGCCGGGGCTTTTACTAGGCGGCGCGAACCAAAAAAGGCTGGTTCTGCGCAATTTTGGGGTGCGCAGGCTTGAGGGAAGCGAGGGGAGAGCGGCCGCTTAGCCGGTGGCTAAGACGACCGTTCCGGTGGAGGAAAGGAAGCCGCCGGTGCCATTGACCACGGCGGTCTTGGCGTTCCGGCCGGGGTCGCTCTTACTCCTTACCTGACGGTCTCCGCACTCTCCCCGGAGCTGGCGCACAGCCTCGACCAAAAGGAATATGCCGTACATGCCGGGATGGGTGTAGGAGAGCCCGCCGCCGCTGGTGTTCAGCGGGAAGTCCCCGCCGGGAGCGGTGCGCTGGCCGGCGACGAAATCTGCGGCCTCTCCAGGCTTGCAGAATCCCAGGCCTTCCAGGGTCAGCATGACGGTGTAGGTGAAGGAGTCGTAGAGCATCGCCAAGTCCAGGTCCTGGTGGGTAACACCAGCCCTGGCCAGGGCCTTGGGGCCGGTCTCCCTGGCAATGAGGGAGGTGAGCGACGGCATCTGGCTGACCATGCTGTGGTCGTGGCCTTCGGCTGCTCCCAATATCCACACCGGCTGCTTGCGGCAACTCTTGGCCCGCTCGGCGGTGGTGACCACGACGGCAGCGCCTGAGTCGGTCACCAGACAGCAGTCAAACAGGTGAAACGGCCAAGAGACCCACCTCGAGTCGTGGTACTCGTCGAAGGACATGGTGGTCTCGTGCATCACGGCCTTGGGGTTGAGGTTGGCCCACTTGCGAGTGGCCACGGCAATTTCGGCCATACCCTGCCTGGTCCGGTCCTCGCCGTACTCGTGCATGTACCTCGAGCAAGCCAGGGAATAGCTGATTGGGGGGCCCATGATGCCGTAGGGGACTTCGTATTGCAAAGAAGGCTGGCTGGGATCCGGGGCGGCCCTACCCCGGTTCGAGCGTCCGGCCTCGCCGTGGGTGATGAGGGCTACGTCGCAGTACCCGGCCTTGATGGCGGCCACGGCGTGGGCGACGTGAATGACAAATGAGGCGCCCCCCACGGAAGTGCTGTCGGTGAATCCCGGATGAATGCCCAGGTACTCGCCGGTGGTCAGGGTAGAGAAACCGGCGGTTAACAGACCGTTTACATCGCTCTTATCGAGGCCTGCATCCTCCAAGGCGTTGTACGCCGCCTCGGCGTGGTGCTGCAGGGATGACTTGTTGGGGACGGTGCCCATCTGGTCGGACTCAGCCGCGCCCACGATGGCGACTTGACGGTCGTTGGATGCCGATGAACTCATGCTCTAATCTCCAAGAGACCGGGGACTGGTTGCGCTGCCGACACCAAGGCGGTGACCCTACCCTGGCCGACGGGCGCGAGCAATGTTACACCAAACCAGCGGGGCCGCACAATGAGGCGTAGTGGTCCAGCAGGCCGGGCGCCTGGGGCCTAAGGCGGCAAGGGTGCTGGAAGGCAAGAGCGGACGGGTTTCTTTGTATCTGAGACATTTAGAGGCACTTTAGATAGGGTGAGGAGAGGGTGGATTGAGTGTTGTGGCGCAGGGTGAGATCCCCGCTTTCGCCGGGAATGACGGAAATAGGTGCGGGAATAACATACAGAGGGAACGAGGCCCTGTTCGTGTGCTTCGAAAGCCTCAGCACGAACGGGGTTCCGGGGCGAACGGATGGTTGAAGGTTAGGAGGCTGGAGTGGGGTCGGCGGATCAGGGGCGGGGATGCGTGGGAAATTTCAGAAACCGTCCCATTTAGTCCCATTTCGTTCCATTTTGGCTGGAGGGCCGGAGTCGAATGGTCGTTAGACATGAGATGCCTGGGGCCTCAGTGGCCGGTTTAGGTTTTGGGCGCCGCATCGGGCCGCGCTTGGCTGAGTACTGTTGAATACTATGGTAGGACAGCGGGAAGGAGTTTGGGAAGGGGCAAGTGTCAGTAAAACCGGAGCGACCGGCGGCCAAATGGTATAATCGCCAACGCGTACTAAGGCAGCGACGGGCCTGGTTAACGCCAGGTTTGAGTGATGTTATGGCCCAGAATTATTGGATGATAGTCAGCAGCCCGGAGAACTTCGAAATCACGCGCGACCTGGGATTCACCGCCCAGGGCTTGAAGAGCCAACACCGGCGCAAGATGCAGAGAATAGGTTCGGGCGACCGCATTCTGTTCTACGTGTACGGCACGCGCAGATTCACCGCCACCGCCACCGCCACTTCTTCCTATTTCGAGGACGACAGCCCCACCTGGAAGGCGGAAGGCCGGGCGCTCTGTCCCTACCGCATCAATATCAAGCCTGAAGTGGTCCTGGAAGAACACCAGTACATTAACGCCAACCTGCTGGCGCCCCGGCTGGACTACATCCGTCGCTGGCCGCCGGAGGAATGGTACATGGCCTTCCAGGGCAACCTGCACCTGTTGCCCAAGAGCGACTTCCTCCTGATAGAGGAGGAGATGAAGAAGCTCAAGTTCGGCCGCAGCTACCAGCGGAGCGCCCCTCCTCAAATGCCCGGCGGCAACCGGCGGAAGAGGCGGCGGGGAGGCGGCAGGAACCGTCCCCAGTCCCGCCCCGAACAGACTGCCAGCCGCCCGGGTTAGGGCGCGGTTGGGACGTTTGACGCGGAATTCTGTCTCCGCAAGCCAGGAAAACTCCTGCTATCTGCTCCCTCAGATCCTTCCTTCCCATCATGCGGATAATCCATTCCAGTTGTCGAACAAGAATCACCTCGTGGAGAATCCAGGGGAAAAGCTCACCTAGGAAAGTAATATATGCCCCAGACATGCTCCTGGATGTAATCCGTGCCTAAGTATACCTTGCCGTCGAATCCGCCGTTACAATGTGGGCCACCTACAACAAGTCAACGACGAACGGGAGCAGCGAGATGAGCGGCGAACCCAAACTGTTCCGAATCAATCCCCAAAATCACCAGATGGAAAGTATCCAGGAAGTTGATTTTGCCCAGTTGGGGGTGCGGGAACGCCGGGACATACAAGAATGGGTGGCAGCTAATCCGGTCATACTGGGGGACGACTTGCTGATTATCGGCAAGGAGTTTAGCGGTTTCGACATCACCAACGAAAGGCTTGACCTGCTGGCGGTGGACCTCGACGGCAGGCTGGTGATAATCGAGGTAAAGCGAGACGACAGCGGAACGGACGCCCATTGGCAAGCCATCAAGTACGCGAGCTATTTCCAGAGGGCTACTGCTGACGAAATTGTGGGAATGGCTGCAACATATTGGGCTGAGTCCCAGGAAGATGCTGTCAATCGGCTACAAAAGCACCTAGCAACAGACGACCTGAACGCACTAAATAACGACCAGCGTATTATCCTAGCCAGCCACCGATTCGCCCCCGAGGTCACTTCTGCCGCTTTATGGCTCAATCAGAAGGTATCTAATGAAGACCTTCTTACCTGCATCAAACTGACTCCCTATCAGGACACACAACATGAAACGTTATACGTACACGCATCAATGATAATTCCGGTGCCGGGGGCGGATAAATATCTGGTTGGCATAGAACAGAGTTCGCAGAAAGAAAGCGGCAGTGGCAGTAGTTTTAGGGCTAAACTTGCAGAGACATTCGCCCGTAGTAAAAACCACGAAACCAGTCCATTCGTCAAAAAAGTAGGCGAGTTGGCCTTAAGTGGATTACCTGATGAAATCAGGCCCGACAAGACCGGCAAATGGGCCGGGGACGGAAGAGACCGCCGCTATTACCACCTGTGGTATTCACGCCCTCCTTGGGGCAATTGGAAAGTGAACTATTCCGTGGATCTCAGACCGCAGAAAGAATCAGACAAATGGCAGGCTGTCGTGCTGTTCGAAAACCGCCAGAAACTACCTCTACAAGCACTTGATGGTATTGGCCTTAACGCTCAGCAGGAGGTGGCTCCGCATGGCATCTATACGTTCGTAAGAACCAGTCCGGATACTCTAAACGATAACTTTGCTAACAAGATTGCGGAAATTCTGCGTGGGTTTATCGAGCAAATCACTCCGATTGTGGACGATTTTGGAAACGAAAGCAGCGAAGAAGACGAAGAGTAGTAGGCCAACGTTATTATATTGATGTGTAACCGGGAAGTCCGTTCGCGGTGAGGCTAGCGAACCATGAACGAACAGGCCTTCGACAAGCTCAGGCCGAACCGGGCAGCTGGCAATAAGATCGCCATTGGCGGGCAGCCTTGACCCAATGACCGCTGATTTCATATAGTGCAAGTGTGCATCACAATTAATGTGAGGCTGTGAACATGAAGAACATCACCGTATCCGTTGACGAGGAGACGCATAGACTCGCCCGTATTCGTGCGGCGGAGTTGGACACATCGGTGTCGGCCTTGGTGCGCGAATACCTTCAAACCCTGGCAGATGGGCGCTCGTCGAGGTCTTCTGCAGGGGAAGCCCAGGGGTTGCACGGGGATTATCTGCGACGCCTTGACTGTCTGTTTGCGGACTGGGACTCGCATGGCATTGGCCTGCGCGGATATGGTCGCCTGACCCGCGACGAATTGTATGACCGACAGAGGGCAATGCTGGATACACGAGCGGCATTGGCTGAAGAGAGAAATCAGGAGCTTGAGTCAGCAATGGGTTGCCCTAAGAATGCAAGTCCGCAAGCATAGACGGTGGTCACAGGGAAGAAGGCGAGGCGGTAGAAGGTAAGCGTGAGGTTCTTGGACACCAACGTGCTTATGTATGCAGCGCTGAACGCGAGCGGGGACCCGGCAAAGCGGAGGCAAGCAAGAGAACTGCTGCGGGACCCTGACTTGGCGATGTCCGTGCAGGTCTTGCAGGAGTTTTATTGGCAAGCTACTCATCCCGCCCGCACAGACCGATTGGCGCATGATCAAGCCATGGCATTTCTGCGGCTCTTTCGGCACAAACCCCTTCAGCCAATGACCCGCGAGATTTTCGAACAGGCAGTGGCTATCAGCCAACGCCATCGGCTCTCCTACTGGGATAGCGCCATCCTGGCTGCGGCCCAGGCCTTGGGCTGCGATGCGGTCTACTCCGAAGACCTGAGCATAGACCAAGACTACGACGGTCTGCGCGTGTTAAATCCTTTCACCGAGGCTATAGGCAACGCGTGATCACCGACGCCAACTGGAAGGAAAAGGAAACGAATGGCCCAAGAGTTGACCGAACTCATCGCCCAAGCTCCCTGGCGAGAAGCCGTCACATTCCGGGAAACGTGGCCCCACGAATACGTTCTCACTGAAAAGGACGACCAGAGGGAACTGCTGGACGCGATCTGCGCCCGCTTTCGCGCCGGCGAGGGCGTGGCCTGCCGCTTCTTCACCATGAACAACACCTACCTGTTCATCGGCGAACACAAGTACTGGCTAATGACTCACTGGGACGACATGAAACCGGGACACAATTACGTGATAAACCGAGCGCGCCTATACAGGGATCGCCGGGACTTCGTGATTCAGCCCGGCGACTCGGGCATGGCGGAGGACTACCCCGCGAACCCGGCGATTCAGGGTTGACGGAGGTTCATCATGCCTGGCAACGACACCTTGCTGGCCTATCTGGTCTCCAGCTTCCCCGGTAATACGGAGAACATTGCTACTGAGGCTCTGCGCCACATCTTTGACCACTCGGACGCCTCCATAGAAGCATTGAATGACGTGGTGCAGTCGGGCGTTAGAGGCGTGAACCCCGTAACTACCGTGAAATCCCAAGTAGTCCATGCGGATGGAGCGAAACCAGGCTTGGTTGGTTTCAACGAAGACGGTGAGGAACGTGTGCTAGTCGAAGTGAAGTTCTGGGCCTCTCCAACGCCCTCACTGCCCTCCACCCACGCGGCACGGGGAGAAGCGCTTGCAGGCCGCTATGCTGTTGGCCGTGCCGAGATAGCCCAGCCACGAAGAACATGGGAGGACAAGTCATGCCCGGCAATCACGAGATTCTAAAACGCATCACTGCGCGACCAGATATATTTGGTGGTAAGCCAATCATCCGCGACATGCGGATATCGGTGGAGCTTGTACTGAGCCTGCTGAGCCAGGGATCCACTCAGGATGAACTCCTGGATGACTACCCCGACCTGGAGCCGGACGATATCCGCGCCTGCATCGCCTACGCACACACGGTCATATCGGGCGACACGCTGGCCTCCGTGTCGGTTGCCGACTCGTGAGGTTCATGGTAGACCGATGCGCTGGGCGCCGTTTGGCGGAGTGGCTACGCGGTCAGAACCATGACGTGCGCGAAGCCCGGAGCTTCAGGCCAGACCCCGGCGACAGGGCCTTGCTGAAGGCGGCAGAGTCAGAAGATCGGGTCCTCATCACGATAGACAAGGACTTTGGGGAGCTAATTTACCTGCACCGGGTCTCCCACGCCGGATTGATACGACTGCCCGACGTTCGGGTATCCCGGCGAATCGAACTGGTCGAGGAGCTAATCGACCAATACCGCGAGGCACTGGAAAACCGCGCCATAGTAACCGTACAAGGCGGGCGAGTTCGCATTTCCCGCCAGTCCAGTAGCTAAGGCAAGTGTGGAGAAATACTGATTTTGTGATTAGTCAACGGAAGAGTCACTACCTTTGTGAGGTCTACGAGGCGCATTGGGGATGCAGGATGATACTTGGTGGGATCCCGTCAACCTGATCAGGGATGTGGAGTACCCGCAAATGCTCAACGGCGTTGTGGATGGCTTGAAGCATATTGGGGACGCAATTCGCGAAGCCCGGCCCCCATCTGCATGACCATTATCAACCGCTAGGCTTGGGCGCTGTCGGGCTTCCACACTGAAGCCTCAGCCCCTGGTGCAGGCCTGAAAAGGGTGCATATCCGGAGGGTCTAAGGGTTTGCAGGCTAGATTCCGGCTCGGGGGCCGGCATGACGGTTTTGGGGCCGGCTGGCTAGGCCCACAACCACGTTGTTAGGCTATCGGGGAAGCAGGCGTTTCTCTGTTCTCGGGCGAGAAACCCGGATTACTCCAAGGAGTGAGCCGCCACCGTCTGTAGCCTTCGAGAGAGGCGGTCCGAGGTGACCTCCAGGTCGTACTGGCTCTGCAACCCCATCCAGAACTCGGCCGAGTTACCAAAGAAGCGCGAGAACAGCAACGCCGTTTCCGCCGTGATGGACCGTTCCCCGTGGACAATGGCGTGAATCCGACGCGGATCTACGCCTATGGCCTTGGCCAGCCGGTACTGAGTGAGGTTCATCGGCGCCAGGAACTCCTCGTTGAGGATTTCTCCCGGATGAATAGGAGTCAGCCTTTCTTCATTCTGGGCGATCTTGGTCATTGTCAACTTTCCTCGCAGCTTCGTTCCTAGTGGTAATCCACGATCGGTTCCGTTTGCTTTTGGTGTTTGACACTCCTGAGCCTAGATATGTCGGACACTATAAGCAAACGGAACCCTTCTTGACGATGGGATTTCAGTGTCGACATGGTATAATATGAAGTAACAGAGGCAGAGTCAGGCCGTCGGGTGACGGGGACGTAGGCCTCGACGCGAGTTTACTTGGCTTCATCGCTCTCGCTATCCAAGCGTTATTCGCACCATTGGGTTCGGCGCGCACTGGGTACATGCCCAGATCTGGGCAGGAGGTGATTACCATGAAGCCAAGGATAGTACGAAGTATCGCGGCTGCAATCATACAAATGCTGGAGTCGATCGTAGCCAAGTTCGTGTCTAGTTTCCCTACGGCCTGACTCTACCTCCAAGTTGTGCGGGGGCCTCTATGAGACTCGCATTAGTCAATGGGCAGATATCTGAGCCATCTCCACGGTTCCGTTTGCTTTTGGCGTTTGACACCCCCTGATCCCAGATATGTCGGACACTATAAGCAAATGGAACCGAATAACGAAATCCGCCTCAGTCTGACGTATCGGGCGGGAGATTCAAAGCCGGGGAATCCGGGGGGCGGGAGTTTGTGGTGATGTCCGTCCTCTCACCATCCACCACCAGAAAGACCTTTTGCCGCAAAGCAAAGGACCCGTTCCTAAGGTTCAGCCACCGGCGGTTGGGCCACGCCTCGACCTCAATCCCATAGGCGGACTCGTGAGGGGGTTGCCCGCTATTTGTCATCCTTACTCCTATTGATGTCTAGGTTAGCCGCCAGGCGGAGTAGCCTGCCCTAGGGCGGTTGTTCGTCACTTCCCCAGCCCGTTCCATGAGGCTCAGGACGTTAATCACCAAGGGCCAGTGCTGGGCGCTTACGTCCCGGTCCGTGAACCCTATCAGTTCCCTTATTTAGGGCATCGTGAGGCTGCCCAGGCCGTTTCCTTCGCTTCCTTAGGGCATCCGCAATTGGTGTCTGAATGAACCCAGCGCCCATTTGAGTCCATCGCATCCGTTGGTGTTGATTCATGTAGATATCCTTTCAATTATACGTCTGGGGGTCGGCTATTCTCGTCCAGCCATCTCACTGCGGTCTTGAGGTTCTCCGCCACCCAGTCGAAAAGCAGCTTGGCAACTATTAGGGGAATGGCGATCATATAGAAGACTAGGAACAGCATTACTGCTACTCCAAGCGGCATGGCGATAAAATACTTTAGGAACCAGATCAGGGGCCCGTTTGGGCCGTCGAACGCCTCCATGACCAAGGCCACCACACCACAAAGTATCCCGATCATGAGAAGATAGAGGGCCAGGATTACAGCCCAGGGGAGCAGGTCCCGGCGCAGGAAGATTAAGGGCTTCATCGCTCTTGCTCAGGAAATGTGATGGTGCTCGCCACCTCACAGTTTACCCAAACCATGTAGGTTTCAGGCTCGAACTCGCTTCCCAAGGGTACCGCATACTCCTCCACCCGGAGTACCGGTGGGGATCCGTTTGGTTATAGTGTCCGGTATGTCTTGACTCAGGCATGTGAAACACCAAAAGCAAACGGGGACGTTTCCTTCGCTCCAGACGAAGCAGATACGCCATTGGCTATTGATGCGTATACTGTGCTGTCCCCGCCTGTCTCCTAAAAGGGCTTCCAGCCGGTTTCCCGGAGGCACCCTCAGATCGTTGATATTCCTGGCGTTGTTCAGGAGCATCAGTTTAACCTGCGCCCGTCGTTGAATGTCCCGGGGAAACCTGCTGACTCGGCGGCGCTCGGCGACCGCCCGGGTGACCCAGTCCCGGTAGCTCCGTATCACACGACCATAATAGCGCGTATCACTATTAGCGTCAATCGCTATGCTGTAGGCAGGAATGGGCGCCGGCCACCTCTTGCAGCACCCACTGGTCGGTTTCTTGAGCCATGGCTGTATCGAGGGCTCGCTGGGCTTGTGGGCCTCCGATTTTTCCCAGGGCCCAGGCAGCGTGGCCGCGCACCAAGGGTTCCCCTTCGGAGAGGACACGGGATAGAGCGGGGACGGCATCGACGGATTTCAGGTTGCCCAGGGCCACGCAGGCATTGCGCTGCAGGCCTACCCTCTTGGCCCGCATGATGGCGGTGCCACGGAAGCGGCGGTTGAAGTCCTCGTCTGACATCTCCAGAACCTGTATCAAGTCCAGGGTTGCCGGGGCTTCCATGTAGTTGGGGCCGGTGGCCTCGTCGTCAGGGAATGGGGCGTGTCCATGCAGTTCCGGGGACGACGTTGGAGTCGCCTTGCGGTTGACCGGGCAGACTTCCTGGCAGATGTCGCAGCCAAACACCCAATCGCCCATCTGGGGACGCAATTCCAGGGGTATCTCGCCGCGGTTCTCTATGGTCAGGTATGAAATGCACAGGGTGTTGTCGATGGTGTATGGCGCGGTTATGGCGCCGGTGGGACACTCGTCTATGCAGCGGACGCAGGCGCCGCAGGTCTTCTTCAGCGGCGGGTCGGGTTCCAGGGACAAATCGGTGACCACCTGTCCCAAGAAGACCCAAGAGCCGTGGCTGGAGGTCAACAGGTTGGTGTTCTTGCCGAACCAGCCCAGTCCCGAGCGGTTGGCCGCCGCCCGGTCCAGCATCGGCCCGTCGTCCACGTACCAACGGGCCGCGAATTCCCGGCCCAGGCGGGTGCGCATGCCCTCAACGTAGTCCCGCATCATCCGCTTCATGACCTTGTGGTAGTCGCGGCCCCAGGCATATACGGCCACCCTGCCTGCCGGGCGTTGGTCATCCAGGATGTCTTCGGACTGTTGGTAGTAGTTCAGTCCCAGGCAGATGACTGAGCGGGCTTCGGGCAGCAGCGCGGACGGGTCGCTCCCCTGCTGCACGCGGCTTTCGTTGAACCAGGGAAGGCCATCCATGAGACCGGCCCGCAGGCGCTCCAGCGTCACCTCCCTGTCTTGGGCAAACTGGTGGGCGGAAGTCACCCGGACCAGGTCGAAGCCCAACTCAAGGGCGTAGTCCTTGGCGATGGCCTTGGCGTCCAACATGGAGGCCGTGGGACCACGGCTGGAATCAGGCGTGGAAGTCGGAGGACTGGACTGCATGGCTAAAGGTTCTCGCCTTGGAACCGTCCCTGGTATCCCTGGCTGACCGGCCGGTCGAGCTTAAAGAAGATAAGCTGCATCAACCTGGCGTCTCTCTGCACCCGGTAACCCAGGGGATGGTGCACGACGAGGAGGGCCTGCGACCGTCCCTGGTAGCCTGCATCCCACACCGCGGTGTGAATGCTCACCCCGCTCCTGAGCAAGCTGGACCGGGTGCGGCCCAGGGCCATGACGTCCAAGGGAAGGTTTACCACTTCATTGAAGGTCACGCGGTAGGGGCCGGGGTCCAAGTGTAGCCAATCGCCGGGGCCGAAGGGCAAGTCTTCGGCTTCTGCGATCTCTCGTTGCCCATTGCCGGCGTCCATGGTGCCGGGCGACACCAGCCGGGATACGTCACGGAGGGTAACGTCGAAGCCGTTGGGCTGGAGTTGGTCTTCCAAAGAGAGGTGATGTTGGATGAGGGGCGGAGAGGCTTGAATCAGCGCCCCTATGGAGTCCCGGTCCAAGGGGTTGCCATTCATCGGCCTATTCTCCGGGCCCGTTGCCCCGGCTGAACGGGAATCTCCCGCCCAACCGGATTAGGGCCGCTAGTCGTTCATGAAGTCCTGCATGTCGGCCGGCAGCGGTTTTTCCTCGGGGATCTCGGTAATGATGGCCTGGGTGGTAAGCATCATCCCCGCCACGCTGCAGGCGTTTTCCAATGCCGAACGGGTCACCTTCACCGGGTCGACGATGCCCCGTTCGATCAGGTGGCAATAGTCTCCCTTTTCGGCGTCAAAGCCCCAATCGCCTTCCGACGTGCGGACCTTGTCCAGCACAACTTCCGCCGAGTGGCCCGCATTCGCGGAGATTCGCAGCAGTGGGGCGCACAGCGACTCTCTGACCAGGCGTATGCCCAGCGCCTCGGCGCCGTCGTGCTGCTTTTCCAGCTCTTCCAGTACGGCCTCAGTCCGGACGACGGCGACGCCGCCCCCGGGGACGATGCCCTCTTCCACAGCGGCCCGGGTGGCGGATAGAGCGTCCTCGGTGCGGGACTTGCGTTCTTTCACCTCGGGTTCGGTGGCGCCGCCAACTTTCAGCACAGCCACTCCGCCAACCAGGGCGGCCCGGCGCTCTTCCAGTTTCTCCCGGTCATAGTCAGAAGTGGTGCCGTCGATTTGGACCCTGAGCTGGTCGACCCTGTCCTTGATGGCCTCCTGGGATCCCCTGCCCTCGACGATGGTGGAGTCGTCCTTGAGGGCCACGAACCGGCGGGCGTTGCCCAGGTGGGCCAACTCCGTAGCGTCCAGGCGCAGGCCGGAGTCGGGGGAGATCACGGTGGCTCCCGTCACGATGGACATGTCTTCCAACAGGGCCTTGCGCCGGTCGCCGAAGCCGGGGGCCTTGACGGCCACGCAGCTAAGGTTGCCCCGCATCTTGTTCACCACCAGAGTCGCCAGGGCTTCTCCCTCCACGTCCTCGGCGATTATCACCAGCGGCCGTCGGCCAGCCTCAATCACCTTTTCCATGAGGGGTACGATGTCGTTGGAGGCGGAAAGCTTCTGGTCGGTCAACAGGAAGAGGGGTTCGTCGAGGGCTACTTCCATGCGCTGGGAGTCGTTGATGAAGTGGGGGGAGATATAACCCCGGTCCACCTTGACCCCCTCGACTATATCCAATTCGTCGACCAAGGTCTTGGACTCTTCGATGGTAATGACGCCATCGCGGCCCACCTTGTCCATGGCTTCCGCCAAGAGGCTGGCGATGGCCTCTTCGTGGGCCGACAAGGCGGCTATTCGCTGAATCTGGTCCCGGTCCTTAACCGGGATAGCCATCTTCTGCAACTCTCCGGTGACGGCTTCCACCGCCTTGGCCATCCCCTCTTTCAGGGCCAAGCCGTTGGCCCCGGCGGCCACGTTCATAAACCCGTTGCGCACCAGGCTCTGGGCTAGGACTATCGACGTGGTGGTGCCATCGCCCACATTGTCGTTAGTCTTGGAGGCGGCCTCCTTGACCAACTGGGCTCCCATGTTTTCGTAAGGGTCGGGAAGCTCCACCTCTTTGGCGATGGTGACGCCGTCGCTGCACACGACGGGCGCGCTGAACATCCGGTTTAGCAGTACATTGCGGCCGCTGGGGCCCAACGTCAGCCCAACGACCTTGGTCAGCTCATCGACTCCCCGCATCAAGCTGCTGCGGGCCGGAATCTCGAAAGTTACCTGCTTGTCCGCCATCTCTGTCTCCTTGGCATTCGCCGGGGTCCTTGGCATTCGCCGGGGGCCTTGGCATCTGCGGCGGGCCGGTCAGCCTAAACTGCGGGCAGCCCGCGCCCGTTTTTTCCACCATAAAGAATGCGACAGACCTTAATGATTGTCAACCTGTGCAGAAGGGGAGGGGCACCACAAATTGACCCCTTCCCGGCCTTCGACTTGCGATGCCAGCGCTTCGACGCTGGTCTTCAATACGGGGTGCTGCAAGTGCGGGCACAACTCCGCCAGCGGGACCAGGACAAAGGCCCGCTGGTGGAGGCGGGGATGGGGTATCTGCAATTCCGGCTGGTCGACGATGCGTTCGTCGTACAGCAAGATGTCCACGTCGATGCGGCGGGGCCCGTAGCGGACGCTGGGTTGCCGGCCCAGGGACTGCTCGACCGCCTGGGTCCGGAGCAACAGTTCACCGGGGGCGACGCTGGTTTGAGCCTCCACAACGCAGTTCAGGAAGTGGGGTTGGTCGGCGTACCCCCAGGGGGCGGTTTCGTATATCGACGACACGCGTAGGATTCGGAGTTCCTGCGGAGCTATTCCACCATCAGGAATACTGGGAGCGGAACGCTCAGGCACCGCCAGCAAGTGAATCGCCTGGGCAAGGTTGTCCTCCCGGTCGCCCAGGTTGGAGCCCAAGCCCAGGTAAACCGTTACCCGATCCAACCCTCGGGCCTCCAGCCGCGGACTATGGCGTCGCTCATGCGGCAAACGCGCACCATTTCCTTGACGTCGTGCACCCGCACAATATCGGCTCCCTCCCGGATTGCCAGGGCAACCGTAGCGGCGGTGCCCTCCATACGCTGGTCGGAGGGAAGGTCCAGCACCAGGCCGATGGTGGACTTGCGGGAAGTTCCCACCAGCAACGGATGGCCCAAGGAGCAAAACTCGCTCAACCGGCCCAGGAGCTCAAGGTTGTGGTCGGCCGTCTTACCGAATCCGATGCCGGGGTCCAGGATGATCTGGTCCCGGGCTACGCCGGCTGCCTGGGCGGCGGCGGCGCTGCCAACAAGGCTGTCGGAGACCTCCGCAAGCAGGTCCACGTAGCTCCGGTTGGCCTGATTGTGCATGAGAATCAGCGCCGCGCCGGTTTCGGCAGCCACTTGCGCCAGTTCCGGGTCGGCCTTGAGGCCCCATACATCGTTGATTATCGCGGCGCCGCATTCCACCGCCCGGCGGGCAACCTGGGCCTTATAGGTGTCAACGCTGATTGGTATGCCGACGTTGGCGGCGACGGCGTCAAGGGCCGGCAACAGCCGCCGCAGTTCCTCATCGGCCGAGACCGGCTCTGAGCCGGGGCGGGTGGACTCAGCGCCGAGGTCAAGCATGTCCGCGCCGGCGGCTTCCATGGCCTTGGCGCGGTCGACAATGGCGGGGACGTCGCAGGCCAGGCCGTCGCCGGAAAAGGAGTCGGGAGTGACGTTGATGATCCCCATCACGTAGGTGCGGCGGCCCCATACCAACTCCCGCCCGCCGGCCAAGGCCAACGTGGTGGAAGACGGGGATTTTGCACTGGATGAAGGAGTGGTGGACATGGCAGACCCGCTGAACCCGATGCCGGGCGCTCCATTCTATCACGGCGGCATTTCGCTTTATTCCCAGCCGCACCCTGGACGCCGAGGCATGTTTCTCAATGCTGGGCTGACGTAGAAGCCGCGGCGTCGTTTGTGTTGCGCGGCAAATAGCCGTCTGCTAGGATGTTGCCCATGTGTCACCCGTAATCGGGTATATCTGGCGCTGCCGAGAAGGGCGGAACGGCAACAGACCTAAACGCAACCCCTTTCTGGAGTGAAGGTGACCGCGGAAAAGAGAATAATCGACCAGAAATTGGACTCCCTGGAAGAGATGCGCTCGCAGGCTCACCAGGGGGGCGGCCCCAAGCGCATAGACCAACAGCACGAACGGGGTAAGCTGACCGCCAGGGAGCGGATGGCGCTGTTGATGGATGATGGGACCTTCGAGGAACTCGACAGCTTTGTGACGCACCGGGCTACCGACTTTGGCCTGGCCGAACAGAAAGTGCTGGGAGATGCGGTGGTGACGGGGTACGGGCGGGTGGAAGGCCGGCAGGTGTTTGCCTATTCCCAGGACTTTACGGTGTTTGGCGGGTCCCTTTCGGAAGCGGTAAGCCAGAAAGTGTGCAAGGTCATGGACCTGGCGGCCAAGAACGGCTGCCCAATCGTCGGAATCAACGACTCCGGAGGAGCCCGGATACAGGAAGGGGCGGCGAGCCTGGCCGCCTACGGCGACATCTTCCTGCGCAACACTCTCTGCTCAGGGGTGGTGCCGCAGATATCGGTTATTCTCGGACCGGCCGCAGGCGGCGCAGTCTACTCACCGGGGATTACCGATTTCGTGTTCATGGTCAAGGAAATCGGGCACATGTACATTACAGGCCCCGACGTGATCAAGGCGGTCACCGGGGAAGACGTGACCCACGAGCAGCTTGGCGGCGCGGTGTCCCACGCCACGCGCAGCGGCGTGACCCACTTCATCTACGACACCGAAAAGGAATGCCTGGAGGAGGTCAGGCGACTGCTTGGCTTCCTGCCTTCCAACAACTTGGAAGACCCGCCCCTGGTGGGTACGGCCGACCCAGCGACGCGCGCAGACGCCGGCCTGAGATACCTGGTGCCCGACGACGCCAACCGCTCCTACGATATGCGGGACGTCATTTACCGGGTGCTGGACGATGAAGAGTTCATGGAAGTCCACCAGAACTTTGCGCCCAACATCCTGGTGGGGTTCGGCCGGCTCAACGGCCGCGTCGTGGGCGTGGTGGGCAACCAGCCGGCCTACCTGGCCGGGGCCCTGGACATCAACGCCTCGACAAAGGCTGCAAGGTTCGTCAGGTTCTGCGACTGCTTCAACATTCCGCTGGTGACCTTCGTGGACGTGCCGGGTTTCATGCCGGGCGTAGACCAGGAGTACGGGGGAATCATCCGGCACGGGGCAAAGTTGATATTCGCCTATGCCGAAGCCACCGTGCCCAAGGTCGCCGTGATTACCCGCAAGGCGTACGGCGGGGCCTACATCGTGATGAGCAGCAAGCACCTTCGGTCCGACGTCAACCTGGCCTGGCCCTCGGCCGAGATAGCGGTGATGGGGGCGGACGGCGCGATAAACATCATTTATAGAGAGCAGATTTCCAAGTCGAAGAACCCGGACGAGACCCGGAAAGAGCTTACCGCCGATTACCAGGAGAAGTTCACCAACCCCCTGGCAGCGGCCAACCGCGGCTTTCTGGACGACGTGATAGACCCGGGAGACACGCGGAACCGGATAATCAAGGCCCTGGACATGCTGCAAAACAAGCGGGACAGCCTGCCGCCCAAAAAGCACGGCAATATTCCCCTGTAACTCTTCTTCAACGCTTCCCGGCGGGAGCCGGACGATGGCACCATCCCAGTCGTTGTTCGAACATGAGGGCCGCCGGCAAGCCCGGCAGCGGGCCCCCCTGTCCGACCGGATGCGGCCCCAGACCTTCGACGAGTTCGTGGGCCAGGAGCACATCGTTGCCTTGGACCGGGTGCTGCGCCGGGCCATCGCCGCGGAACGGGTGCCGTCGTTCATTCTCTGGGGTCCGCCGGGCAGCGGCAAGACCACCCTGGCGCGGCTGGTCGCCGGGGAGGCCAACGCCCACTTCGAGGCAGTCAGCGCGGTCACCTCCGGGGTTGCGGACCTGCGGCGGACGGTCGCCGAGGCGCGGGAACGCCGGGGGATGTACGACCAAGGCACCATCCTCTTTGTCGACGAGATCCACCGGTTCAACAAGGCCCAGCAGGACGTAATACTGCCCCACGTGGAGGACGGCGCGATAACCCTGATAGGAGCGACTACGGAAAACCCGTCCTTCGAGGTAATCGGGCCCCTGCTTTCCCGCTCGAGGGTGTTCACCCTGGAAGCACTGACCGCAGAGCAGGTGGAGACCATCGTCAGCCGGGCGCTGACCGACAGCTGCAACGGGCTGGGCGAGATGCAGGTCGAACTGGAAGAGGGGGCCATGGAGCAGCTGGTGAACATCGCCAACGGCGACGCCCGGGTTGCGTTAAACGGACTGGAGACGGCGGCTTACGCCACAGCTCCAGACACCGAAGGGCGCAGGGTGGTCAGCCTCGACACCGTCACCGACGCGCTCCAACGCCGCTCTCCCCTGTACGACAAGGCCGGGGAGGGCCACTATGACACCATTTCGGCGTTCATCAAGTCCATCCGCGGCTCCTCGCCCGACGGGGCCCTCTACTGGCTGGCCCGGATGATCAATGCCGGCGAGGACCCCCTGTTCATCGCCCGGCGCCTGGTGGTGTCGGCGGCGGAGGACATCGGCCTGGCCCAGCCGCAGGCCCTGGCGGTTGCGGTGGCGGCCCAGCAGGCCGTGCATTTCCTGGGCATGCCCGAGGGCCGCATACCGCTGGCGGAGGCCACGGTGTACCTTGCGACTGCTCCCAAGAGCAACTCGGCGTACGCCGGCATCGAGCAAGCGTTGGAGGATGCCCGGCAACTGGCCAACGACCCGGTGCCTTTGCATCTGCGAAATGCGGTCACGGGCCTGATGCGCCAGTCGGGTTACGGCCAGGGGTACAAGTACGCTCACGACTATGAGGGGAACTTTGTGGAGCAAGAGTTCCTGCCGCCGTCCCTGAAAGGCCGTAGCTACTATCTGCCTACCCAAGAGGGCGCGGAAAAGGAAATCGCCGAGCGGCTGAAGCGATGGTGGGGCGACGGGTCCTCGGGAGAATGAGGGCGGCGGAAACCTAAGCCAGTTACTTCACCGCCGCCGCGGTCCTGGCGATGGCCAGGTCTATGCCCTCACTCAGGATTTCCCGGTGGGTCACTATGCGAACCAAGCCCCTGTCAGGCGAGCCTGCCTTGACTTCCTGCCGCGCCGCGTCAGTTGGTGGGCGTACAGAACAGAAGGCGAAGCTCGGCCAAGTCATTGCCTCTCCCGTCGTTGTATCTTATGCCATGACTGATGTCATATACCCTATTGGGTATACACCCGGTCAACTCGTTGCCGCCGAGGTACAGGAATCGCAGGTTGGCGAGGCTGCCCAGTTCCGCCGGTATCTCTCCGGTCAACGCGTTGTCACTGAGGTACAGGTAACGCAGATTGGCGAGGCTGCCCAGTTCCGCCGGTATCTCTCCGGTCAACGCGTTGTCGCTGAGGTACAGGTAACGCAGGTTGGCGAGGCTGCTCAGTTCCGCCGGTATCTCTCCGGTCAACGCGTTGTCGCTGAGGCCAAGGTATCCCAGGTTGGCGAGGCCGGCCAGTTCGGTCGGTATCTCCCCGCTCAACAGGTTGTAGTTGAGATACAGCCACTCCAAGTTGGCGAGGTTGCCCAGTTCAGCCGGTATCTCCCCAGTCAACTCGTTGCAGCTGAGGTCAAGGTAACCCAGGTTGGAAAGATCGGCAAGTTCGGCCGGTATCTCCCCGCTCAGGTTGGCCCTAAGGTCCAGTCTTCTCAGCTTGGAGAGGCTGGCAAGTTCCTGTGGGATCTCCCCGGTCAACTGGGTGTTGCTGAGGTTCAGCTCTATAACGCGGCCATTGCCGTCCGTAACCACACCGTACCATTCCCCGATGGGCCAATCGGTCAGCCAGTTCGTGTTGTACGCCCAGTTTGGGCCGTCCGTTGCGTTGTAGAGCGCGACCAATACGGCTCTGTCCATGCTGTCGGAGACAACGCCGGGCGTCGGCGGCGTACAGAAGGGGAGGTCAAGCTCAGCCAAGTCATTGCCTCTCTCTTCCTCGGGAAGGTGAGTCTCAGCCGAGCCATTGCCTCTCACTTCATTGTCTCTTATGTCATGACTAATGGCATATATTCTATTGGGTATACACCCGGTCAACTCGTTGCCGCCGAGGTACAGGAATCGCAGGTTGGCGAGTCGGCCCAGTTCAGTCGGTATCTCCCCGCTCAACTGGTTGTGGGTGAGGTCCAGATCCTCCAGGTTCGAGAGGCTTCCCAGTTCCGCCGGCATCTCCCCGCTCAACTCGTTGTTGTAGAGGTTCAGCCATCGCAGGTTGGAAAGGCGACCCAGTTCAGCCGGTATCTCCCCGCTCAACTCGTTGTCGCTAAGATCCAGTGCCCACAGGTTGGAAAGGCGGCCCAGTTCCGCCGGTATCTCCCCGGTCAACTCGTTGTTGCTGAGGTCCAGCCGCCCCAGGTTGGAAAGGCTTGCCAGTTCCACCGGTATTTCCCCGCTCAACCGGTTGTAGCTGAGACGCAGCCACTCCAGGTTGGCGAGGTTGCCCAGTTCCGCCGGTATCTCCCCGCTCAACCGGTTGGCGGAAAGCTCAAGCCGTATAACTTGGCCATTGCCGTCCGTAATTACACCGTACCATTCTCCGATGGGCCAATTGGTCAGCCAGTTCGTGTTATTCTCCCAGTTTGGGCCGTCCGTCGCATTGTAGAGCGCGACCAATACGGCTCTGTCCATGCTGTCGGAGACGACGCCCGGCGTCGGCGGCGTACAGAAGGGAAGGCCAAGCGTGATAAAGTCGTTTAGTATGCCATGTAAGCTATCGGGTATGCACCCGGTCAACTGGTTGCCGCTGAGGTCTAGAGCATCCAGATAGCCCAGTTCAGCCGGTATCTCCCCGCTCAACTCGTTGTCGCTAAGATCCAGTTCCCACAGATTGACCAGGTTACCCAGTTCAGCCGGTATCTCCCCGCTCAACTCGTTGTCGCTGAGGTCCAGTTTCCACAGGTTGGAAAGGCTGCCCAGTTCCACCGGTATCTCTCCGGTCAACCGGTTGTGGGTGAGATCCAGCTCCTCCAGGTTGGCGAGGTTGCCCAGTTCCTGTGGTATCTCCCCGGTTAACCGGTTGCCACTGAGGCCCAGTCCTCGCAGGTATGCGAGGCTGGCCAGTTCAGTCGGTATCTCCCCGGTCAACTGGTTGTCGCTAAGATCCAGTTCCCACAGGTTGGCGAGGCTGGCCAGTTCGGCTGGTATCTCCCCGGTCAACTGGTTGCTGCTGAGGTACAACTCCTCCAGGTTGGCGAAGCCAGCCAGTTCAGCCGGTATCTCCCCGCTCAACTCGTTGTTGTAGAGGTACAACTCCTCCAGGTTGGCGAGGCCAGCCAGTTCAGCCGGTATCTCCCCGGTCAACTGGTTGTTGACGAGGAACATCTCTTGCAGGTTGGCGAGGCCGGCAAGTTCAGCCGGTATCTCCCCGCTCAACTCGTTGTTGCTGAGGTCCAGCCACCCCAGGTTGGAAAGGCTGCCCAGTTCCACCGGTATCTCTCCGGTCAACCGGTTGTGGGTGAGATCCAGCTCCTCCAGGTTGGCGAGGCCAGCCAGTTCAGCCAGTATCTCTCCGGTCAACTGGTTGTTGTTGAGGTCCAGCCGTATAACTTGGCCATTGCCGTCTGTAGCTACACCGTGCCATTCTCCGAGGGGCTCATCGCTCAGCCAGTTTGTGCTGTCCGCCCAGTTTGGGCCGTCTGTAGCGTGGTAAAGAGCGACCAGTGCGGCCCGGTCCATGTTGCCTGGTGTAGGCGTGGGCGTGGCGGTCGGCGCCGATGGGGTGCAGGCCATCAACGAAGCAAGCGCCATACAACACAGCACCACCAGGCGCACGACGGGGCCTGCAGATTTTGTGATAAAGGGGGATAGCCTTAGTAAAGACATGGACGTTTGCCCGTTACAGTCCTATTCGCACGTGTGCGGGAGGGTTGCCCCGTTCTAACAACGGCGGTCTTTGCCGTCGAATTTATGCGCTGCGCCGGCAAGCCCTCACCGCCGCCGCGGCCCTGTCTAGGGCCAGGTCTATGTCCTCGCTCAGGATTTCCCGGTGGGTCACCATTCTGACCAAGCCTCTGTCAGGCGAGCCTGCTTTGACTCCTTCGCGGCCCAAGGCCTGGATTAGGTCCTCGGCGGTGGCCAGGGCGGGGTCAACCCCGAAAATTACGATGTTGGTGTGAACGGATTCCGGGTCCAGGTGCAGGCCGTCTATGTTGGCCAGCCCCTGGGCCAGCTTGCGGGCGTTGGCGTGATCGTCGGCCAGGCGGTCGATGCCAGTGTCCAGGGCCACCAGGCCCGCGGCGGCCAGCACCCCGGCCTGGCGCATTCCTCCACCGACCATCTTGCGCCACCGGCGGGCCTCGTCGATGAACCCTTGCGAGCCGCAGAGCATGGAGCCGAAGGGAGCGCTAAGGCCCTTGGAAAAACAGAAAGTAACGTCGTCCACGTCTCTCGTCAGGGCCTCGGCCGGGACTTCCAGGGTGACGGCGGCGTTGAATATCCTGGCGCCGTCCAGGTGTACCGCTGCCCCTGCGTCGCGGGCCACTGTGGCCACCCCGCTGACATCCTCGGGAGTCTGGACGCCGCCTCCGCAGCGGTTTTGGGTATTTTCCAGGCATACCAACGCCGTCACGGGCCCGCGGCGGGGGTCTTTGGGGCGGATGGCGTTCTCCACGTCTGCGGGGTCCATGCGCCCCTGGGGCCCGTTGGGCACCAGCCGCGGTTGAATGCCCGCCAGGGCCGCTCCGCCCGCCGCCTCGTTCCAAAACATGTGGGCCTTGTCGCCCATTATCACCTCGTCCCCCCGGCGGCAATGGGTCAAGGTGGCTATCAGGTTGCTCATGGTGCCGCTGACGGTGAAAAGGCCGGCTTCCTTGCCCATCAGGGCGGCGGAGCGTTCCTGCAACAAGTTCACCGTGGGGTCTTCTCGAGCGTCGTCGTCGCCAACCTCAGCCTCGGCCATGGCGCGCCGCATCTCATCGGTGGGGTGGCTGACGGTGTCGCTTCGCAGGTCAATGACTGTCATTTGGGCCTCCGGCGTTGGAATTTCTCAGGTATTCTACCAGCATTGTGGCCGCGCCCTGACCTGAAACCGGCGATTGCCTTCCGACGTTGCGAGCGGCGGCCCAGGCGATTTCTTGCCAAAGCCGGTACCGTCTCCTAATATGGGGCCAAGACCCGGGAGGTATGATGGTGCGTCAGAGCGCGGTGTCGTTCCAGGTGAACGGCCTGACTTTCGAGGGTGTGATAGCCCAGCCGGAAGGTCAGCCAGCAAGGTTGCCGGGAGTAGTCGTGTGTCATCCCCACCCCCTGTACGGCGGCAGCATGGACACCAACGTGGTGCTGGCGTTGAGCTTCGCGCTGGCCGAGCATGGGTTCGCCGCGTTGCGGTTCAACTTCCGCGGGGTGGGCAACAGCCAGGGAACGTACGCCAAGGGAGAGTCGGAACGCCAAGAAGTCCTGGGGGCATTGGACCTCATGGGCGCCTGGCCTGGGGTAGACGGCAAGCGATTGGGACTGGCCGGCTATTCGTTTGGGTCCTCAGTCATTCTGCGGCATGAGGCCCTGCAAAACCGGGTCAAGGCTATCGCCCTGATATCGCCGCCGCAGGAAGGGCTGGACAACACGGCGCTAAAAGCGGGCAAACGGCCCTTGTTGGTTGTAGCCGGGGACAGGGACCAATTGGTACAGTCTGAGCAACTGGGCACGGCGTTGGAGTCGTTTGCCAACCCGCCTGCGTGCCACATTGTGACCGGGGCCGACCACTTCTGGTCCGGATACGAAAGCCGGCTGGCGCCGCCGGTGGTCGAGTTTTTCGCCGAGAAGTTGAAGTAGCAACAATATGGACCACCCCTCTGAGCAACCGGGGCAACCGGAACATACGGGCCCACGGCGTCCGGCAATCTACAAAGACCTTCTCCTGCTGCAACTTACCGCCTTAGCCTTTCTGCTGGACCAGTTCACCAAGTTCCTGGTCCGGGAGTTGCTGGAGTTCCGGGAGTCGTTCCCGGAACAGGGCTTTGTCCGCTTCACCCATACCTTCAATACCGGCAGCGCATTCGGCCTGTTCCAAGACCAGAATTTCGCCCTGATATTGGCCTCAGCGGCGGGGATTACCGTTTTAACGCTCATATACCAAAGCCAACGTCGGCCCACGAATTTATTGAGGCTGAGCCTGGGCCTGCAACTGGGCGGCGCGGCGGGAAACCTGTTGGACCGGTTGAGGATGGGCCACGTGACCGACTTTATTGACGTGGGACCTTGGCCCATATTCAACCTGGCCGACACCGCCATAGTAACAGGGCTGATACTGCTGGTATGGATGTTCTTAATGCCGGACGCCGCCAAGCGGAAACTGGGCATAGCCACCGGGGCGGAGGAGCAGTCCAACCCTATGGGGACTTCTGCGGCCATGGAAAGAGACTTTTGCGGCCTGAGTCCCGCTGGCAGGGATTCGGGCGGAGGCATGGCAGAAGAGGACCCGGATTCGCAGGAACCGCGTCCTGATGACTTGCCTCCGGTCTTGGACGGCAGCGGAATCGATGGCGTGGACGACGGCCGACCGAAGGGAGAATAGCCGTGTCTGCCGACCAGCCCGCGGCCAAGGAGCTTGTCGTTGAATCGGGCGGTGACCGACTGGATTCGTTCCTGGCCGGAGGCTCGACAGGGTTAACGCGCAGCCAGTTGCGCAGGTTGATTGACGGCGGATCAATTCTGCTCAACGGACGGCCCGCAAAGGCCTCCCAAAGGGTAAAACGCGGAGACTGGGTTTCGGTGGCCGTACCGCCGCCGAGAACGCTGGACCTGACGCCCCAACCGATGCCCCTGGAAGTGGTGTACCAAGACCAGGACCTGGCGGTCATAGATAAGCCCCCGGGATTGCCCGTGCACCCCGGGCCGGGACATCCAGATAAGACGCTGGTCAACGGGCTGCTGGCGCTGTGCCCCGACATCCAGGCCATAGGGGACGGGGTCAGGCCGGGGATAGTGCACCGACTGGACAAAGACACTTCGGGGCTGATAGTCGTCGCCAAGAACCATCAAGTTCACCAAAGCCTGTCCGCCCAACTCAAGGAACGGTCAGTGGTGAAAGGGTACTTGGCCCTGGCAGCCGGGCGACCAGTTCAATCCAGGGGCGAGATAGACGCTCCCATTGCGAGAGACCCTAGGAACCGCAAACGCATGGCAGTGGTGTTGGGCGGCCGCCCCTCGCGGACAACCTACCGGGCGCTGGAAACTTTCGTCTGCTTCACCCTGCTGGAGCTATATTTGAAGACCGGCCGCACCCACCAGATACGGGTACACCTGGCCCACCTGGGTCACCCGCTGCTGGCCGACGGATTGTACGGAAGGACTAGCCCCATGTTGGACCGGCACTTCCTGCACGCCCACCACCTGAAGTTCGAGCACCCCGCAACCGGTGAGGAGATGGAGTTCAGGTCGGGCTTGCCCCAGGACCTGGCGTCGGTGGTGGACCTGCTGCGGGGCCAAAACGCGGCTGCGTACTCCAGTCCAGCATAACCGGTCGTGTTAAAATGGTTCGCTAACGAATAGGAGAGGCAGTTTGGGCGACGAAGTCCGGGTCAGATTTGCCCCCAGCCCCACCGGGTTACCCCACATAGGCAACATACGCACGGCCCTGTTCAACTGGCTTTTCGCCAGGCATCACGGCGGCAAGTTCATAGTACGCGTCGAGGACACCGACCAGGAGCGTTTAGTTCCCGGTGCGTCGGAGGCCGTTCTGGACGCATTGGACTGGCTCGACCTCCAGTGGGACGAGGGTCCCAGGGTCGAGGGTCCCCTCGGGCCTTACTACCAGTCCCAGCGGCTGGACGTCTACCGAGAGGCGGCGGAGAAGCTCATGGCGGGAGGCTTCGCCTATCGCTGCTTCTGCTCGGAGGAACGCCTGGAGCAACTGCGGAAGGAACAACTGCGGTCCAAGAACCGGCAAGGTTACGACCGGCGTTGCCGAAGCCTATCCACCGCAGAACGCAAGAACCTGGAGGCCCAGGGAGGGCCGTCGGTGGTCCGGTTTGCCATGCCGGTGGACGGCGTGACTGCCCTGAACGACTTAATACATGGCGAGGTGGTCTGGCAAAACGACCTCCTGGACGATTTTATCCTGCTCAAGTCCGACGGCTTCCCCACGTACCACCTAGCCGTGGTAACCGATGACCACCTCATGAAGGTCACCCACGTCCTGAGAGCGGAAGAGTGGCTGCCCAGCACACCGCGGCATTTACAAATCTACCAGGCGTTGCAATTCGAACCTCCCAAGTTCGGCCACCTGCCGATGATCCTGGGGCCGGACCGGGCCAAGCTCTCAAAGCGGCACGGGGCTACGGCGGCGGAAGAATACCGGGACGACGGCTTCTTGCCCGAGGCTATGCTGAATTTCATGGCCCTCTTGGGATGGTCGTTAGACGACAAGACGGAGGTGATGGACCGCGGGACGCTGGTCCAGAGTTTCTCCCTGGAGCGAATCAATAAATCGGCGGCCATTTTCGACCTGGAGAAACTGGTCTGGATGAACGGGGTCTATATCCGCCAGCTGTCCGTGTCAGAATTGGCGGAACGGATTCTGCCGTTCCTGGAACGGGAGCTGCCGCCCAGCTTGCTGCCTGTGGACCAGGAGTACCTGCTGAGGATAGTCCCACTGATTCGCGAGCGGATAAAACTGCTGGCCGATGCGGCCCACCTGACTTCCTATTTCTTCGAGGAAGAATTGGACTATGAGGCAGGCGCGCTGGTGCAAAAGGGGATGGAGGCCCGCGAAGTCCCGCCGGCGCTGGAAGCAGCCCGGGATGAGTTGGGACGCGCCGGAGAATTGCAGCACGAGCCCTTGGAGCAGGCGCTGCGAGCGGTTGCCGCTGACGCCGGGCTGAAGCCCCGCCAGTTCTTCGGTCTGCTCCGTGTGGCCGTCACCGGCAGGGATGTATCTCCCCCGTTGTTCGAGACCATGGAGGCGCTGGGGAAGGAGCGGGTGTTGTTCCGCATTGACGCCGCCATCGGCCGGTTCCAGGCGACGGGCCGGGCCGTGGAGTAGACCGCCCACACTCTCAGGCCATAAGCATCACTACCGGCAGTCCCAGTGGCAGCCGTGGTGTCTCCAGAGGCCACGGCATCTAACGGGATCGCCCCTGAACAGAAATAAGACCAATGACATCGAACAGAGCCGCGAATACGGATGAACCCGCCTCCAGGCCCGCAGGAGGCTTTGTCCGCGGCATTGTAGCGGAGGACCTCCGGAAAGGGTCCCGGGGCGGACGCGTCGTTACTCGCTTTCCGCCCGAGCCCAACGGCTATCTTCATATAGGCCACGCCAAGTCCACTTGCCTAAATTTCGGCCTTGCCCTGGAAAACGGCGGCGTTTGCCACCTGAGGTTCGACGACTCCAACCCCACCACGGAAGAGTTGGAGTACGTGCAAGCCATCCAAGAGGACGTGCGCTGGCTGGGTTGGGACTGGGGAGACCACCTGTACTACGCATCGGACTACTTTGACCAGCTCTACGAGTACGCGGTGCAGTTGATAAAGGCAGGCAAAGCCTACGTCTGCAGCCTGAGCCCCCAGGAAATCAGGGAACACCGGGGCACGCTCACCGAGCCGGGCCGGAACAGCCCCTACCGGGGCCGGTTAGTGGAAGAGAACCTGGCGTTATTCGAAGACATGCGGGAGGGGAAATTCGATGAGGGCGACCACGTGCTGCGGGCCAAGATCGACATGTCATCTCCCAACTTGAACATGCGCGACCCGGTCATATACCGGATCCTAAAGGTCCCTCACTACCGGACGGGCGACAGATGGTGCATCTATCCCACCTACGACTTTGCTCACGGCCAATCGGACTCCATAGAAGGGATTACCCATTCCATTTGCACACTGGAGTTCGAGGACCATCGTCCGCTTTACGACTGGCTGTTGGACGCGTTGGACATCTATCATCCGCAGCAAATCGAGTTCGCCCGCCTCAACCTGAGCCATACCATACTGAGCAAGCGCAAGCTGGTCGAATTGGTGGAGGAAGGCCACGTAACGGGCTGGAACGACCCCAGGATGCCGACAATCGCCGGTCTGCGCAGGCGCGGCTACACTCCCGAGGCCATTCGCAACTTCTGTGAACGCGTGGGGGTGGCCAAGCGGGACTCTCTGACCGACGCGGCCCTACTGGAGCACAGCATCCGGGAAGACCTGAACCGCCGCGCTCCCAGGGTGATGGCAGTGCTGCGGCCCCTGAAGGTGGTGATCGACAACTACCCGGACGACCGGGTGGAGGACATAGAGACGGTCAACAACCCAGAGGACCCTGCCATGGGGTCCCGCAAAGTCCCATTCTCCAAGGTCTTGTACATCGAGCAGGAGGACTTCAGGGAGGACCCTCCCAAGGGGTTCTTCCGCCTGTCTCCAGGCCGGGAAATAAGGTTGAAAGACGCCTACTACGTCACCTGCGTAGAAGTGACCAAGGACCCCGAGACGGGTGAGGTAGTGGAACTTCACTGCACCTATGACCCGGAAAGCCGGGGCGGCCGGTCTGCCGATGGGCGAAAGGTGAGAGGCACTTCTCACTGGGTGTCCGCCGCTCACTCGCTGGAAGCCGAAGTGCGCCTATATGACCATCTTTTCTCCAAGGCCGATCCCGGCGCCGAGGTGGAGGGAGAGGACTACCGGAACCACCTGAATCCCAATTCGTTGCAGACACTCACCGGCTGCCGGGTGGAGCCGGGGCTGGCGCAGGGAAAGCCGGGGACCTCCTATCAATTCCTGAGGCAGGGCTACTTCTGCCTGGACTCGGTGGACTCTGGCCCAGGCAGGCTGGTATTCAACCGGACAGTGTCGCTGCGGGACTCCTGGGCCAGGACTGAAAGATCCCGGGGCTAGGCCTCTTCCACCTTCATTCCCAGCTGACCCCTTGTAGGGCCTTTTACAAACCATAAACTTATTATTAAATTATTTACTGGAATAATATTAAATATTTTCTAAAATTCGGCTTAAAATGCCTTGACAACAGGCTGGGTCCTACTATTATATTTTTCAGGTCTAAGGGGGGAGTGGGAAAAGTCCCGTCGAGGCAAGGCCGTTTCCACGCTTGGCGCTGCCTCGATCCAAGCCTGGATCCCCTAAATATCCTGGGTTCTGAAGGGGAGGTGATATCTAAACGTTTTGGCTCTGTACTAGAGCCGCATTCCGGGACCCCCGCCAGGGCGGGAGCGCCGCCGGTTGACGCTTCAGATGCTCGGATTCGCTGTACGTTAGACTAACCCCAGTGGAATATTCCTTTTCTTATATTTGTTTAACATTCGCCAAGCAAGGTAAGCTGCTCCGACGGGCGCAAAATCACTAAATTTTGCAAGAGGGATTGGGTGTAGAGATGATGTCGACAGCTGTAAAGCTCATTAGCGACGGGGTCATCAAATTCGATGGCGGATCCATGTTCGGCCAGGTGCCGAAGATGGCATGGGAAAACAGTGTCGTTACCGACCGGAAGAACCGGATGACCTTGGGCCTGAACTGCCTGCTGCTCCAGGTTTGCGGCCGCAACGTCCTGATTGACACGGGCGTAGGCTCCAAGGATGCGGAAAACGACAAGGAAAATCTGGGTCTGGTCCCCAGCCGGCTGTTAAAGGGGCTAAAGGGCATAGGACTCTCTCCCAAGGACGTTCACGCGGTAGTTCTTTCTCATCTTCATTTCGACCACAGCGGCGGCTGCACCCGGCTGGACCGGGCGGGCAACCTCACTCCTACGTTCCCCAAGGCCCGGTATTACGTCCAGCGGACCTGCTGGGAAGAGGCCTGCAATCCCAACGAGCTTTGCTCCGGCACGCACAGGGCGGACAATTTCCTGCCCATCGAAGAGCGGGGCCAGCTCGAGCTATTGGACGGGGACGCGGAGGTCTTCCCGGGCCTCAACGTAATCGTGACCGACGGCCACGCCAAGGGCCACCAGGCGGTGATGTTCAACCATGGCGGCGAGAGGGTGGTGTTCATGGGCGACGTGGTGCCCACTCCGCACCATTTGAACCTGGCCGTAATCTCAGCCTTCGATAGCGCTCCCCAGGAAACACTGGAGCAGAAGCGCGACATGCTCACCGAGGCCGAGCAACAGGGCTGGCTGCTGGTGTTCTCCCACGGCCACGACACCAGGGCGGGCTACTTGGAACGCCGGGGCGACATGGGTTATCTGCGACCGGTGGAACTGTAGAGGTTCCCGGCCGTCGGCCGTCTCTGCCGGGATGTTTCTTTCAGCGAGAGCCGCCTTAAGGGACGCTGCAAGTCACCTGTAAGCCTGACAGTTCCTGGAGTTTGGCTGGGGTAATCCGGTTGCCCAGGTCCCTGCGGTCCCGGGCGGCTACCCTCAGGTAGTTGTCGGTCAGGCCCGTCCACACCGGCTGTTCATCTATGCCGCGGGCCGATTCCCATAGCACGGTCCTGGTGTTCCCCAGTTGCCGCAGGCGAAAAGCCTCGAAGCCTTCCAGGGATACCTGGGCCATCTCGTTGACCCTGAACTTCTTCAGCGGCGCCTGTACCTGTTCGCTCAAGTAGGCGGCGCTGGTGCCTGGCCTGGAGGAGTAAGGGAAGATATGCATGTCGCTGAAGGCCATGCGCCGGGCGAAGTCGCGGCTCTGGCGAAACTCAGCGTCTCCCTCGCCGGGGAAGCCGACAATCACGTCGGTGGTAATCCCGGCGTCGGGGACTTGACGGCGGACAAGCTCGACGGCCTGGGCGAACCGGGCCGAGTCGTAACGCCGGCGCATCAGCCGTAAAATCCGGTCGCTGCCGCTCTGCAGCGGTATGTGGAAGTGGGGCATCAGCCGCGGGTTGGCCCAAAGGTCCAATAACTCTTCGCTGATTTCCTGGGGTTGGAGCGAGGAGACCCTCAGGCGGGGCACGCCGGTTTCCTCCAGGACCATTTGTATCAGCGTGAGCAAAGTAGCCCCATCCAGGTCGAACCCATAAGACCCCAACTGGGTGCCGGTAAGCACTACTTCCCGGCAGCCCCGGTCTACCGCCTGATTAACCCGTTCCACCACCGCGGCCGCTGGGATGCTGCGTTCCCGCCCCCTGACCTTGGGGACGATGCAATAGGCGCATACCTGGTTGCAGCCCTCCTGTATCTTGACCATCGAACGGTTGCGGCCCCGGGCCGGAGTTGGCCCTGCTATGTCGTCCAGGCCGTCGGCGGGGTAAGACGCGGCGCCCGGCGGGGAGGACTGTTCCGGCCGGCTAGCCGCCAGGGCCTGGGAGACCTGCTCCACCAGGTCTCCTTTCTCCGTGTTGCCCAGCACCAGCGAGACTTCTTTCATCATGGCTAGGTCTCCGGCGGCCCTCTGGGCGTAGCAACCGGTGGCCACCACCAGAGCATCGTTGCTGGAACGACGGGCTGCTCGCAGGGCCTGCCGAGCCTTGGCATCGGCGGCGGCGGTCACGGTGCAGCTATTCACCACCACCACGTCGGCGCCGTCAGTGTTGTCCACCAGCCTATAACCGGCCCTGATGAAGCTCTGGGACAGGGCTTCGCTGTCGGCCTGGTTCAGCTTGCAGCCGTGGGTCTGGATGGCCACGGTCCTGGTTGGCGGTTTGTGCATGGCGTCGGATTTCTCGGATTTCATAGTTTGCTTGGCCGCCGGGTAATCGTGAGAGATGCCTTTGCCGCGGTCAGGAAGGGTCTTCCTCGGGGTCGTCGGGCGACGCCAAATCCCAGAGGCGATTTACCACGGCGCTTACGTCTTCCAGCATCGACGCAACCCGGTCTGCTCCGTAGCGGGACTGGCGAACGTGCTGCGCCGTCTGGGTAAAGTCCGCTATCCGGACGAAGGCTTCGCGCATCCGCCGGTCGCGCCGCTCCCTGCCCAGATAGCCGGCGTAGTCCTGGACCTCCTCGTCGCCGTCCAACTCCAGCCCGCGGCTAAGGGCGACGCCTTTCACCGCCAGCGTGAGGCTGCCCCATAACAGGTCTTCGGCGCGGGACCAGCGACCGCTGCGGACCTGGGCGACCGCGTCTTCCAGAAAGCGCATGCTCTGGCTGCGGTAGCGGAGGATTTTCGGGCGTTCGAGTTGCATTCGATGGTCCGCGAGGGGCGGGTGGTGAGTATTTTAGCATGGGGGATATGGACCCCCGCCTTCGCGGGGGTGACGGTGGGGTGAGCGGGGGTGACGGTGGTGGGTGCGCCTCCAACAACCCCCGTTCGGCCTGAGCTTGTCGAAGGGGCCCTCGAACCAAACGGACGGAGGGGGAAATTTTAGATTCACTCCCATTTCCTCCCATTTTGCCCCATTTGGGCGGGACTGCCGGGGTTGGGCCGTGCTTCGACATGGTATGCCTGGGGCCTCAGTGGCCGGACTGGGTTTTGGGGGCGGCGGATGGGCCGTGGTTGCCTGCTGTTATGGTAGGGCAGCGGGTGGGGGGTTGGGAAGGGGCAAGTTGTCAGTAGTTGGGGGGCGTCTGAGCCGTCGCCCGGTCAGTTTGGTTCGACAAGCTCACCACGAACGGGCTGGCGCGATGGGCCTTACCACGAACGGGCTGGCGGGCGGGGTCCTTCACGCCCCCGGCTCGTCATTCCCGCGGAGGGAGACCTTTGCGTAACTCCCTCTCCCTTGATGGGAGAGGGTTGGGGTGAGGGAGAGCTAAGAAACCAGTCCACCGATGCGGAGCGACTTCTCTGGTCGAGACTTCGCGATCGGAGGCTGTTGGGCCTTAAGTTCAGGAGGCAATCCCCTATCGGAAGATACATCGTCGATTTCGTTTGTCCGGAGAGGAGACTCGTCATAGAGATCGATGGGGGCCACCACCAGGGACAACGAACGTCCGACGCATCCAGGACGGCATGGCTAAGCTCCCTTGGATTCAGAGTGATTCGGTATTGGAACAATGAAGTACTGGAGTCGATTCGGATGACGTTGGACGGCGAAACGGCGCCCTCACCCCAGCCCTCTCCCATCAAGGCACCCTCACCCCAACCCTCTCCCTTGAAGGGAGAGGGAGTTTTGCAAAGGTCTCCGCAGGCGGGAATCTCGCGGGTTGGGGGTGACGGGTGTTAGACCCCCGCGAAGGCGGGGGTGGCGGTGGCGCGCCGGGGGTGACGGGGGGTGCGCTGGGGGTGACTGGTGGGGGAGTATTGTCATTCCGAGCGTAGCGCAGCGGAGCCGAGGAATCCCCCCCGGACGTGCAACCATCCCCGGCGGCCGAGATTCTTCGTCGCAGGCTCCTCAGAATGACAGGGGGGCAGCACCCACAACATCCCCCGTTCGGCCTGAGCTTGTCGAAGGGGTGCCGCGTCTCCAACTCGTCGCACGTTCGGTTTGGTTCGACAGGCTCACCACGAACGGGCTGGCGCGCTGGGCCTTACCACGCCCCCGGCTCGTCATTCCCGCGGAGGGAGACCTTTGCGCAACTCCCTCTCCCTTGATGGGAGAGGGTTGGGGTGAGGGAGAGCTAAGAAACCAGTCCACCGATGCGGAGCGACTTCTCTGGTCGAGACTTCGCGATCGGAGGCTGTTGGGCCTTAAGTTCAGGAGGCAATCCCCTATCGGAAGATACATCGTCGATTTCGTTTGTCCAGAGAGGAGACTCGTCATAGAGATCGATGGGGGCCACCACCAGGAACAACGAACGTCCGACGCATCGAGGACGGCATGGCTAAGCTCCCGTGGATTCAGGGTGATTCGGTATTGGAACAATGAAGTGCTGGAGGGTATCGACTCAGTACTGGAGTCGATTCGGATGACGTTGGACGGCGAAACGGCACCCTCACCCCAGCCCTCTCCCATCAAGGGAGAGGGAGTTTTGCAAAGGCCTCCGCAGGCGGGAATCTCGCGGGTTGGGGGTGATGGGCGTTAGACCCCCGCCTGCGCGGAGGTGACGGTAGGGAGTGTGCGGGGGTGACGGTGCTGTTGAGCGAGTACTGGCAAGGACGCGCTGCCGCCCGGAGCCTACGGGGCGTTGTTCCCGTTTTCCATCAGGCGCCGCAGGATTGTGGAGAGGGTTTGCATGGCGACCTGCATGGCCTGCTGGGCTTCTTCGTGGCGCTGCAGGGACTCTTGGTGGCGCTGGAGGGACTCTTCGTGACGCTGTTGGGCTTCTTCGTGGCGCTGGAGGTCGGTCGTGTGCGCCTGTTGGATTTCGGCCAGACGTTCCACGACGGTGAACATCCGGTCCTGTATATCGACCAGCCGGTTGATGGCCTCTTTGTTCTCTTGGATGTCGGCGGCTTGGTCCCGTTGCATCGCCTGAAGCATCTCCAGCATCATGTCGTGCTTCAGGGCGGCGGCTTTCAGTTCCCGTAGGGTTTCATCTTGCCTTTGTTGGGTGTCACCTTGCCTTTGTTGAGTTTCACTCAGTATCCGCTGGGTTTCATCTTGCCTTTGTTGGGTTTCACTCAGTATCCGCTGGGTTTCATCTTGCCTTTGTTGAGTTTCACTCAGTATCCGTTGGGTTTCGCGCTGTTCCTGTTGGCCTTCGACCAGCAGACGCTGGGTTGCCTCCATCCTTAGGATGGCGTCTTCCAGGCGGTCGTGGCGGGCGTTGTGGTCGTTGTTGGTGGACATGGGGTGTCTCTCTTGATGGTAGTGTAGGCGATGGCGGTTGGGGTTGGCAAGCAGGTCCGCCGCGCATCCAACCCGCCCGCCGGGTGTTAGACCCCCGCCTTCGCGGGGGTGACGGTGGGGTGTGCGGGGGTGACTGGTGGGGGAGTATTGTCGTTCCGAGCGGAGCGCAGCGGAGCCGAGGAATCCCCCCCGGACGCGCAATCATCCCTGGCGGCCGAGATTCTTCGTCGCAGGCTCCTCAGAATGACAGTGCGGGGGGCAGCACCCACAACATCCCCCCGTTCGGCCTGAGCTTGTCGAAGGGCTGTTGCGCGTCCAAGCCGTCGCACGGTCGGTTTGGTTCGACAAGCTCACCACGAACGGGCTGGGAGGCTGGGCCTTACCGCGAACGGGCTGGCGGGGCCCTTCACGCCCCCGGCTCGTCATTCCAGCGGAGGGAGACCTTTGCGTAACTCCCTCTCCCTTGATGGGAGAGGGTTGGGGTGAGGGAGAGCTAAGAAACCAGTGCACCGATGCGGAGCGACTTCTCTGGTCGAGACTTCGCGATCGGAGGCTGTTGGGCCTTAAGTTCAGGAGGCAATCCCCTATCGGAAGATACATCGTCGATTTCGTTTGTCCAGAGAGGAGACTCGTCATAGAGATCGATGGGGGCCACCACCAGGAACAACGAACGTCCGACGCATCGAGGACGGCATGGCTAAGCTCCCGTGGATTCAGAGTGATTCGGTATTGGAACAATGAAGTGCTGGAGGATATCGACTCAGTACTGGAGTCGATTCGGATGACGTTGGACGGCGAAACGGCACCCTCACCCCAGCCCTCTCCCATCACGGCACCCTCACCCCAACCCTCTCCCTTCAAGGGAGAGGGAGTTTTGCAAAGGTCTCCGCAGGCGGGAATCTCGCGGGTTGGGGGTGATGGATGTTAGACCCCCGCCTCCGCGGGGGTGACGGTAGGGAGTGTGCGGGGGTGACTGGTGGGGGAGTATTGTCGTTCCGAGCGGAGCGCAGCGGAGCCGAGGAATCTCCCCCGGACGTGCAACCAGCCCCGGCGGCCGAGATTCTTCGTCGCAGGCTCCTCAGAATGACAGGGGGGCGGGGCCTTGCCCATCTCCGTCACGGTCATTTAACTTTTAAAATCCGTGATTTGCTTTCAAATATCAGCGAGACGTTATATAATCTTGCATAAGCTGCGGCTTGGGTTGGATATGTATAGGGTCAGGAGGCTGACATGGGCGCCAGGGATCCGATTTCAATAGTTCGTCCGGCAATGGTTGGTCCGGTGATGATTCGTCCGGCTTGGGTGCTGGTCACGCTCCTGGCGCTGGCCCTGCTGGCGGCGGGGGCCGTGTTTCTCGCCGCGCCGGCCGCGGCCACGTCGTCCCCGCCCACCACATCCTCCGTCACCGTGACCCGCGGCGACGGGACGCTCAACGTGTCATGGGCCGCCGTGGACGGCGCGACGAGCTATAACGTCAACACCACCGACAACGGCAAGGCCAGTTGGTCCCGCGCCAAGTCCGGCGTCACCGGTACGAGCGCGGCCATCACCGGCGTGACCAACAGCAAGACCTACTACGTCGCCGTGCAGGCGGTGAACTCCAACGGCAACGGCGGCTGGACGGACTCCGCCGCCACCGGGCCGTACACGCCGCCCACGCCTGATCCCACGCCCACGCCTCAACCTACGGCGACGCCTGCCCCGACTCCCCCTCCTCCAGGGGCGCCGTCGTCCGTCATCGTGACCCGCAGCGACGGCGCGCTCAATGCTTCCTGGGACGCCGTCGCTGGGGCGAGCAAGTACCACGTCACCTACTCCGCCGACGGCAAGCGGACCTGGACCGCGGCGTCGGACAACCACACCGGGACCACCATCGCCATCGACGCCAACAACGGCAAGACCTACTACGTCTCCGTGCGCGCCGGCAACGCCGCCGGCTGGAGCGGCTGGACCAACTCCCCGGCATCCGCTCCCATGACGCCTCCGCCCGCCGCGCCCTCGTCGGTCTCCGTGACCCGCGCCGACGGGACTCTGACCGCCAGTTGGGACGCCGTCTCCGGCGCGACCGGCTATCACGTCACCTACAGTTCCAACGGCAAGCAGAGTTGGACGGCGGCATCTGGCAACCACGCCGGGACCGGCATCACCATAAGCGGCGTGGACAACGCCAAGACCTACTACGTCGCGGTGCGCGCCTTGAACGGCGAGGTCGGCGGCCCCTGGACCAACTCGGACGCCGCGGGCCCCTTCAACCCGCCCGCCGCGCCGACCGGCCTCAGCGTCACGCCCGGCGACGGCTACTACGACGTCGCATGGAACGCGGTGACCGGCGCGACCGGCTACGACGTGCGCGCCAAGACCCAGGGCAGTTCCACCTGGCACGACGTGACGAGCAACGCGACCGGAACGTCGTACCGCTACACCACGAGCCAGACCCTGGACCACGTCGGAGTGCGGGCGCGGAACGCCGCCGGAGAGAGCGCCTGGACCGAAATCTCGCGGCTGCCGGACGTCGACTTCGTAGCCAACAACAACGTGGTCAGCCTCAGCATGGCAAGCGCGCAATCCGGCGGACAGATTGCCAGCAGCAAACCCGCCAAGCCCACCTCCGTTACTATCACGCGCGAAAACTACTATTACGACGAAAAGTTGTTTGTGAACTGGTCCGCGGTGACCGGAGCGACCGGCTACAACGTGGTCTGCAGCGACAAGGGCGGCTGGAAGTGGTGGGCATGCGGTACGGTAAGTTCCGGCTCAACCACTACTTACACCGTTGACCGCCAGATACACGACGACATAAATAATGATCTGAAGTGGCGTCGATCGTACAGGGTCGCCGTGCAGGCGGTGAAGAACAACGTGCGCGGCGACTGGACCGACACCGAAGACGCGCGTCCCGCCTTTCCTCCCGCCTTAGCATACGACCCAATCTCGGTCTCTCGCGCGGCCGGCTCCGTCTCGCTGTCGTGGACTCCGCCCCCTTACGCCCAGGGCTACGAGATCGATTGCGCCACGTACGCCACGCCGAGCCAGCCGCACACCCCGTCGACGTACCAACCGTCCTACACACGCTGCGCCGACGTTGAAACCGCGACCGTCACCAACGGCAAGATCAACGTGACCATATCGTCTTGGACGGCGGGCGGCACGGACTACTCCATCGACGATGCCACGACGTACGACATCCGGGTCAGGACGACCAACGCCTGGGGCAGTTCGTCCTTTGCCCTGGCGCCGTTGATCTACCCCAACGCCGCCCTGACCGCCTCCAACGTCGGCGCGACGACGGCTACCCTGACCGTGGGCAACCACACTGCGCAGTGGTGGTACAAGGCCAACGCGTCGCCGCACACCTCCTGCCAGGGCCCGGTGGCGGCCAACACCGCCGCCAAGGACCTGACCGGCCTCTCCGCCAATACGTCGTACACGTACAAAGCGTACAGCGCGAGGAACTGCGCCAGCGCGGACGAGATTGCGACGGCGACGGCCTTCACCACGCTCTCATCGGTCTCCAACCTGACCAGCCCAACATCGAATTATTACGGGAGTATCAACTCCACGATTTCTCAGGCGGTCGCCTTCACCACCGGCTCCAACGCCGGCGGCTACACGCTGAAGAGCATCACGCTGCCGCTGAGCAGCATTACCGCCAGAACCGGCCTGGGTCTGGCGCTCCGCGCAATGCAGGGCACCGGCGATTACTCGACCACCAGCCAGCCGGCCAGCACCAGTATCGCGGGCGTCACCTTCTCCGGGACCGACCCGACGACCAGTTCGTACACCGACACGACCTACACCTGCTCCGGAAGCGGCTGCAAGCTTTCGCCCGATACGACTTACTTCGTGGTGGCAACCAACGCCGACAGTAACAGCAACGGTTACAGGTGGGCCGTCTCGAATTCAGAGACCGAAGTCGCCCTGCCGTCCAACAACGGTTGGAGCATCGGGTACGGTCATTACACGTCAGGCAGTAGCTGGACCACCTATGATCCCGCCGACTGGAGCCGGGCGGGGTTCGTCTTCGCGACCGACCCATCCCTGACCTCCTCCAACCTCACGTCGTCGGGCGCGACGCTCACCATCGCCAACCACGACGGCGACTGGTACTACAAGGCGACGAGCGGCCCGCACACGTCCTGCTCGTCGGCCCAGAGCGGAACCACCGCGACGCTCACCGGCCTCACAGGCGGCACGGCCTACACCTACAGCGCGTACAGCGACAGCGGTTGCGCCACGCTGCTGGCCACGGCGTCGGCGTTCACCACGCCGCTCGCCAAGACGCTGGCCGCCTCTAACGTCGGCGCGACGACAGCGCGGCTGACCGTGGGCAACCACACGGCGCAATGGTGGTACAAGGCCAACGTCGCCCCGCACACCACCTGCCAAGGCCCGGTCGCGGCCAACACCGCCACCGAGGACCTGACCGGCCTCTCCGCCAACACAACGTACACCTACAAGGCGTACAGCGCGACGGGCTGCGCCAGCGCGAACGAGATCGCCACGGCGTCGGCGTTCACCACGTTCGCCTCCACCTCCAACCTGGGCAGTTCGAGGGTCGGAGACTCGTTCATCAGCGGCACTCTTACCAAGCAGGCGACGGCCTTCACCACCGGCTCCAACGCGGGCGGCTACACCCTGAAGACCGCCACCATCCCGCTGAAGAACACGAGCGGGTCCGGCGGCCTGACGGTGACACTCCACGCGATGCAGGGGACTAACTACGGTACCACCAGCCGCCCATCCACGACGACCCTGGCGACCCTCTCCGGGACCGCCCCGACCGGCAGTTCGTACACCAACACGACCTGGACCTGCTCCGGGAGCGGCTGCGATCTCTCGCCCAACACCACCTACTTCATCGTGGCGAACAGGACGGGAAGCGCCAACTACGCCTGGAACTACGCGAGGCCGGAGACCGAGACGCGGTCGCCGTCCGACAACGGCTGGAACATCCGGTTCGCGCATGACTACATCGGCAGCGCCAATCTCTGGTCGTCCACCAGCACCGAGTTCAACGTGGCGGAACTGGTCTTCCAGTACAAGGCCAGCCTGACCGCCTCCAACGTCACGACTACGGGCGCGACGCTGACCATCGGCAGTCACAGCGGCAACTGGTACTACAAGGCCAACGCCGCGCCGCACAACACCTGCCAGGGCCCGGTCAGCGGCGCAAGCAAGACGCTCACCGGCCTGACCACGGGCACGGCGTACACCTACAAGGCCTACAGCGACAGCGGATGCACCACGGCCAACCTGCTGGCCACGGCGTCGGAGTTCACGCCGCAGTATCCGCCCACGCTGACCGCGGGCAGTGTCGGCGTCACCAACGCCGCCCTGACCATCGGCAACCACACGGCGCAGTGGTGGTACAAGGCCAACGTTGCGCCGCACACCACCTGCCAGGGCCCGGTCGCGGCCAACACGGCCACCAAGGTCATCTCCGGCCTGACCGGCAACACGTCGTACACCTACAAGGCGTACGGCGCGAGCGGCTGCGCCAGCGCGAACCTGCTGGCCACGGCGGCGTCGTTCAGGACGGGCGTCAGCGCAAGCAACATGAGCGAGACAAACGCCAGCACGGCGCTCAACTTCGGCACCGATTGGGGCCAGGAGTTCACCACGGGCAGCGCGGCCGGCGGCTACAAGCTGCAGAGCGTCACGCTGGACTTCGGAGCTGTGGCCAACGCCAGCAACATCACCGTGTCCATCCGCGAGCGGCAGTCGAACAACCACCCCGCTACGACGGCCCTCGCCACGCTCACCGGGACTCCGGCGGCCGGCCAGGTGACGTTCAACTGCTCGGGCGCGGGCTGCAACCTGGACGCCAGCACGACGTACTTCGTCTTCGCTGACGGGAACGTAAGCGACCCCACGAGCAATATGAGGAGCACCACCAGCAACAACCAGACGCTGCAGCCGTCGAACAACGGCTGGAGCATCGCCGACGGGGTGCGCTACGCGGGAGGCAACTGGGCGCTGCATTCCAGCGGCGTGTCCATGAAAGTAGAGTTCGAGGCGCTGGTCCGCCCGTCGCTGACCAGTTCCAGCGTGTCGAGCACGGGCGCGACGCTGACCATTTCGTCGGAGCACTCCGGCGCGTGGTACTACAAGGCGGACACCGGCCCGCACACAAGCTGCCAGGGCCCGGTCTCCGGCAGCAGCGTCACGCTCTCCGGCCTGACCGGCGGCACCACGTACACCTACACCGCCTACAGCGACAGCACGTGCACCACCGCCAACGAACTGGCCGCGGCGTCGGCCTTCACCACCACGCAGCCGCCGCCGAACGCGCCGTCGGGGCTGAACCTGAGCTTCAACAGCGGCCTCCTTAAGATGCAGGCCACGTGGAGCAAGCCGTCGGGCGTGACCGGCGCGGTGAGCTACGAGGTGCAGCACGCGGACAGCGACCGCAACAACGCCTACGGCGGCACCACGACCATCGCCGCCACCAGCGCGTCGACAGTGACGCACACCTTCAACAACACGCTGACCGTCAAGTTCCGCGTCCGCGCCGTGGTCAACGGCGTGAAGAGCGCGTGGGCGGAGCACGTGTCGTAGCGGGGGCGGCGCGGCAACGCAAGGCGCGAGATTCCCGCCTGCGCGGGAATGACAGGTTGGGGGCGGGATGACGGCCCGCCCCCGCCTGGTCGTTCCCGCGGCATGACAGCCAGCGGCCCCTTGTCATCCTGAGGAGCTTGCCCCCCTGTCATTCTGAGGAGCTTGCCCCCCTTGTCATTCTGAGGAGCCTGCCCCCCCTATCATTCTGAGGAGCCCGCCCCCCTTGTCATTCTGAGGAGCTTGCGACGAAGAATCTCGGCCGCCGGGGATGGTTGCGCGTCCGGGGGGAGATTCCTCGGCTACGCTCGGAATGACAGTGGGCCTGGTAGCCCGTTCGTGGTGAGCTTGTCGAACCAAAACGAACGGGCGGCGGGGCGGCCCTTCGACAGGCTCAGGGTGAGCGGGGGTTGATTGTTACACGTCACCCCCGCGCACCCTACCGTCACCCCCGCGGAGGCGGGGGTCTAGCGGGCGGCGGGTTGGCGGCGCGCCGGGCAAGCCCCATTGTGGTAGAATGCCTTTAGGAGAAGTCGATGACTACAGTTGAAGCCAGCGCCGCCCGAATATTCCAGGACGCGCACCGTATGCGGAACGCTGCCGTGGAGCGCATGGCGGCCGGTGACGTGCGGGACGCCGCGGAGAAGGCGTGGTGTGCAACGCTGCGCGCCACAGAGGCGTTGGTGCTTGTTCGCACGGGGCAGGAACCGGGCACATCCACCGCCGCGGGCCGCAGGCTGCGGGCCATTTCCATGAGCGACCAATCGCTGTGGGAACTACGCCGCAGCTACGCCGTTCGTCAAGAAGTGCTGCACGGCGAATGCTTCTACCATGACTACTTCAACCCAGAGGAGATCGAACCACTGGTCAGCGAGACCGCGGACTACATCCGGGACGCTGAGCGTCTGGCCCAGGGGTAGCCCGCGCCGCCCACGTAAACGGGGATCGGCATAAGCTACCACCCGTCATTACCCGTCACCCCCGCACATTACCACCGTCACCCCCACGCACCCTACCGTCACCCCCGCACATTACCACCGTCACCCCCGCGGAGGCGGGGGTCTAGCGGGCGGCGGCCCCGGTGCGCGAGATTCCCGCCTGCGGAGACCTTTGCAAAACTCCCTCTCCCTTCAAGGGAGAGGGCTGGGGTGAGGGTGCCGTTTCGCCGTCCAACGTCATCCGAATCGACTCCAGTACCGAGTCGATATCCTCCAGTACTTCATTGTTCCAATACCGAATCACTCTGAATCCAAGGGAGCTTAGCCATGCCGTCCTGGATGCGTCGGACGTTCGTTGTTCCTAGCGGTGGCCCCCACCGATCTCTATGACGAGTCTCCTCTCCGGACAAACGAAATCGACGATGTATCTTCCGATAGGGGATTGCCTCCTGAACTTAAGGCCCAACAGCCTCCGATCGCGAAGTCTTGACCAGAGAAGTCGCTCCGCATCGGTGGACTGGTTTCTTAGCTCTCCCTCACCCCAACCCTCTCCCATCAAGGGAGAGGGAGTTACGCAAAGGTCTCCCTGCGCGGGAATGACGGGTTGGGGGCGGGATGACGGCCCGCCCCCGCCTGGTCGTTCCCGCGGCATGACAGCCCGCGGCCCTGTCATCCTGAGGAGCCTGCCCCCCCTTGTCATTCTGAGGAGCTTGCGACGAAGAATCTTGGCCCCCGGGGATGGTTGCGCGTCCGGGGGGGAGATTCCTCGGCTACGCTCGGAATGACATGGTTGGGGGCGGGGCGTCAGGCTGGACTAGCCGATACGGCAATCGGGGCAACAGTGGGGACAGCCATTGACCTGGTCATAGTGTTCTTTGGCGGCGTCCAGGGCCTCGTGACAGGTGGGGAAGACACCGACATAGGTCCTGTTCCGGATGTCCGGCAAGTATGGGCAATTGGGGTTATGTATCTCGTGATCACCGTTGGGTTGGGCCGCGTCGTTGACGTAGTAAACGTCCATCGGAAGCTCCTATCACAAGATTTGAACGAATAATAGCACGACGGGGGGGCGAGGGTATGTCCGGGGTTCCCGCCTGCGGGGACCTTTGCATCATTCCCCAAAGAGCATAACTTGTGGAGAACGGACGGTCTTTTCCAACCTGGTCCCCACCCTTTGGATTCCGGCTCGGGGGCCGGAATGACTGTTGCGCAAAGGTCTCCCTGCGCTGGAATGACGAGTTGGGGGCAGGGGCGGCCCGCCCCTCCTGTCATTCTGAGGAGCTTGCGACGAAGAATCTACGGCCCTGGACATATGGAAAGTCCGGGGAGCTTGAGATTCCTCGGCTACGCTCGGAATGACATGGTTGGGGGCGGGGCGGCCCTTTGACAAGCTCAGGACGCCCCCAACTACTGACAACTTGCCCCTTCCCAAACCCCCTCCCGCTGCCCTACCATAACAGCAGGCAACCGCGGCCCAGCCGCCGCGCCCAAAACCCAGTCCGGCCACTGAGGCCCCAGGCATACCATGTCAGAACAAGGCCCAACCCCGGCAGTCCCGCCCAAATGGGGCAAAATGGGAGGAAATGGGAGTGAATCTAAAATTTCCCCCTCCGTCCGTTTGGTTCGAGGGCCCCTTCGACAAGCTCAGGGTGAGCGGGGGGAGTGGTAGCCCGTTCGTCCTGAGGCTCTCGAAGGACACGACCGGGCGGCGGGGTGGCGGCGCGACAAGCCCAACCTGTCATTCTGAGGAGCTTGCGACGAAGAATCTAAAAATCCTCGGCGCAGGCATCGTCCCAGGATCCCAAGATTCCTCTCTCCGCTGCGCTACGCTCGGAATGACATGGTTGGGGGCAACCGGCCCTTCGACTCGGCTCAGGGTGAGCGGGTATGAGAGGTTGGGCGAACGGGGGGAGTGGTAGCCCGTTCGTGGTGAGCCTGTCCTGAGCCTGTCGAAGGGGCCCTCGAACCAGGCGAGCGGATATGAAGGGTTGGGTGAGCGGATATTCATTGGTTACCTTGACAATCCCGATGAGGGGTTACCTTGACAATGTTGGTTGGGGCTGGTAGTATTCCCGGTGATGTCCACGGCTATGTGCTTGTGTATCTGTCGACTGGAGGCCAGAGGGCCTTCTGGTTCGACATGCGCCCGGTGAGGACCTAGCGCAGACAGAACAGAAGAGAAAATCTCTGGCCCCCTCCACGTGCGGAGGGGGTTTTTTTGTGCCCGAATATCCTGAACAGGAGCAACGATGCCGGCGCCGGAGACAACTGGATTGGGTCTACAAGAGATCGCGGAGTTGAACGAGCGCTTCGAGGCCGCCCATCCAAGGGACGTGCTTGCATGGGCCGATGAGCGTTTCGGCGCCGGCGCGGTGCAGGTTTCCAGCTTTGGACTGGAGGACGTCGCGCTGTTCGACATGTTCTGGCGAGTGAACCCGCAGGCGCGGTTGGTGACGCTGGACACATGGCGTTTGCCCACGGAAACCTACACGGTCATGGACCAGACCCGGCTGCGCTACAACGCACGCATCGAGGTGTTCCAACCCGATCCCGAAACGGTGGCGAGAATGGTCGGGGAGCACGGGTTTAATTTGTTCTACCGGGGCCGGGAGCATCGCCTGGCCTGTTGCCGGGTGCGGAAGGTGGAGCCTTTGGAGCGCGCCCTGGCCGGCGTCGACGCATGGATTACGGGCCTGCGACGCGGCCAAGGGATGGAGCGGGGCAACATTGCAATAGTCGAGTGGGATGCACCCCACGGCAACTACAAAATCAACCCCCTGGCAAACTGGAGCTTCGAGGAGGTAAGACAGTACGTGGACGAGCACTCCGTTCCCTACAACGAACTGCACGACATGCACTACCCATCGATCGGGTGCGCGCCTTGTACGCGGGCCGTAGAGCCGGGAGAGGACCCACGCGCCGGACGCTGGTGGTGGGAGTCGGACCCTAACGCCAAGGAATGTGGGCTGCACCTGGCGGCGATGGGGGGTCGTTCATGATTGCAACCAGCACACTGACAACGGCGACTAGAACTCCTGGGGAGGACTTGTACTCCGAGTCCAAGCATCTGCATGCCCTTGAGTCGGAAGCAGTCCACATCATCCGGGAAGTGGTGGCGGAATTCGACCGGCCGGGGCTGCTGTTCTCCGGCGGCAAGGACTCGGCCGTGCTGCTTCATCTGGCGGCCAAGGCGCTGCAACCGGCCCACATGCCGTTCCCGGTAATCCACATTGACACCGGCCACAACTTTCCCGAGGTCATCGCTTTTCGCGACCGGGCCGTAGAGGAGCTTGGCGTGGACCTGGTCGTTGGCTCGGTTGACGAAGCAATTGCGTCGGGGCTTATTCCGACGCCGCCCAGCCCCGATTACCCGCGCAACCGCATGCAGACGCCGGTGCTGCTGGAAACACTGCGCCGCGGGAAGTTTACTGCGGTCTTCGGCGGCGCGCGGCGCGATGAGGAGCGATCACGGGCCAAGGAACGCGTGTATTCCGTGCGCGACGAATTCGGCCAGTGGGACCCGAGGAACCAGCGCCCGGAGGTCTGGGACATTTACAACGGCAGCATCGGCTTGGGGCAGCACATGCGGGTCTTCCCGCTCTCGAACTGGACGGAGTTGGACATCTGGCGCTACATAGCCGAAGCCCACATCGACCTGCCGGAAATCTACTATGCGCACCAAAGGGAGGTATTTGAACGCGACGGGATGCTGATGGCGCTGTCGCCGGTGATGCAGCCCCGGCGTGACGAGCCGGTGGTTGTACGCAGCGTGCGGTTCCGCACCGTCGGCGATATGACCTCCACGGCGGCCGTGCCGTCGACCGCTGCCACGCCCGAAGCAGTCATCGCCGAAACAATAGCGACCCGCATCTCCGAGCGCGGCGCGACGCGGGCTGATGACCGGACGGCAGAGGCGGCTATGGAAGACCGCAAGAGGGAGGGCTACTTCTAAAAGTGGACCTCCTCCGCATCGCCACGGCCGGGTCAGTGGACGACGGCAAGAGCACGCTCATTGGTCGCCTGCTTTATGACTCGAAGGCCCTGGACGATGACGTACTCGCCGCTGTGGAGAGCGCCAGCCGGCGCCGCAGCGACTACGTGAACCTTGCACTGGTCACCGACGGCCTGCGCGCCGAACGGGAGCAGGGCATCACCATCGACGTTGCCTACCGCTATTTCTCCACTCCAACGCGCAAGTTCATCCTGGCGGACACGCCGGGCCACGTGCAGTACACGCGCAACATGGTCACCGGGGCGTCCACCGCCGAGGCGGCGCTCATCATGGTCGACGTGCGCAACGGCGTAGTGGAGCAATCACGCCGCCACGCCGTTATCTCCTCGTTGTTGGGCATAGCCCAAATCGTGGTTTGCGTCAACAAGATGGACCTCGTCGGCTATGATGAACAGGCCTACGAGGCGGTACGTTCCGAATTCGCTCCGCTTATAGAACGTCTCGGCGTGGACGACGCGACATTCATTCCGGTGTCGGCCCTCAACGGCGACAACGTAGTCGAGCCTTCGGCGAACATGCCCTGGTACCAGGGTTACACTTTGATGGCCCACCTGGAAAGCCTACCGGTGCGCGGGGGGCTGGACACCCTGCCGTTGAGAATGCCCGTTCAGTACGTAGTCCGCCCCCACCGCGAGGAATACCACGACTACCGGGGCTATGCTGGGAGTGTTGCGTCGGGTGTGCTGCGGGTGGGCCAGCGCGTGCGCATTGCGCCCTCCGGCATGGAGAGTTCTATCACCGCCATCGAAACGCCTTGGGGCGCGGTGGAAGAGGCGCGCTCCCCCGACGCCGTCACCGTCCAGATTGCCGACGATCTGGACGTTGCCCGCGGAGAAATCATCTGCGGAGCGGACGATAGTCCAGAGGCGGTCCAGGAGTTCGAAGCGGTCGTTTGCTGGATGGACGAACACACCGAGCTTCACCCCGGTCAAGTATATCGAATCAAGCACGCCGCGCGAACGGCAAGGGCGGTGGTCATAGACCTGGCGTCGTTGTTCAACGTCACGTCACTGACCGGCGAAACCGATGCGGACTCGCTGCGGCTAAACGAAATCGGCCGCGTCCGGGTCAAGGTCAGTTCGCCGTTGGCCGTCGACGACTACACGGCCAACCGCGTCACAGGCAGCTTCATTCTCATAGACGAAGCAACCAACGCCACCGTGGCTGCGGGAATGATTGGCGAACCTGGATTCGCGTTCTCCGTTCCATCGCGACAGCGGTAGACTGACCCGCGGGAGGGGTGCTCCTACCAGGGAATCAACCGCATCACCGGGGAGGTGCGCGCTCGCCAACTCCCGCCTCTTGAGCATTTTCAAGGATGGTGCGCCTAGAATAATTGCTGGTGGTTTGGATGGCCGGCGCGCAGGCTCAACTGACTCGAAGAACCTTCGCTCAGGCTGGTGCAACGGCTGGGGAACGGTCTGTCGTTGGTCTTTCCCCAATTCTTTGTAGAATTGCCCCCGGGCTAGATCTGGAGAAATAGAAGTCCGGGGCAGGTCAGTAGAATCATGACTGCTTCTGGCGTGGGTGAAAGCTGGCCTCGGCCGCCCATGATAATATTGGGTTGGCAAAAGCTTATATTCCAAATCGTATGCGCGGAGGCTCGGTAAGGATGTATACGAAGATTATCGTTCCTCTGGATGGGTCGAACCTTTCAGAACAGGCGTTGCCCCATGCCCGGGTCGTCGCCAAGGCGATGTCCATCCCCATCCATCTAGTTGAGGCTTTCGATATCATTCCCCAAACATTGCGCGATCGTTACCCGGCGAACAGCTTGGGGATGATGCTGGGGGATGAGCAGAAGCGTTCAGAGAAATATCTTTCGGCCATTCGAAAGCAATTGGAGGCGGCAGATCACTCGGTGGCGGTTTCCACCCTGCCGGGTAAGCCGGCTGACGCCATCGTAGCTCTGGCCGGCGCCGCGCCTGATGCCCTGATTGTGATGTCAACCCACGGGCGCTCCGGGGTTGCTCGTTGGGCGCTGGGCAGTGTTGCCGATACAGTGCTCCGTACCGCATCCAATCCCACTCTCATAGTGAGTGCCGGGACGACGGGCCCTGCCGCCCCAGACCCATCGCTTAAGCCGGTGCTGGTTCCGCTGGACGGGTCCGCTCTGGCGGAACTGGCCCTGCCCCATGCCTCTCAAATGGGGTCTGCTCTCGGGGCCGGAGTCTCGCTGCTGAGAGTAACCCCAACCGTGGCCCAATATCGAGCTCATTTGAGCAGGGCGGAAACCCTAATGAGCTCGACTGCAGGGGCTCGGTCTCTGTCCGCTGAAGATTTGGGCGCATCCGATTCTGAGGAAGTGGCCGCGTACCTGTCTGATTTGAAAGGCCGGCTGGCGGACGACGGTGTTCACGTAGTGGAGACAGACCATCGGAGCAATCAGAATGTTGCGCAGGCCATCATCGACAAGGCCAAGGAACAAGCCTCAATGGTGGTCATGGCCACCCATGGCCGCAGCGGCTTGGGGCGGTTGGCGTTAGGCAGCATCACAGACCGGGTCGTGCGCCACCCCGGTGTTCCTGTGCTGGTAATCAGGCAATAGCCAGCGAGAACTTTGAGGCCCACGCGGGCGTCTGGCCTGCCACAACAGTAATCCCGCAATCCCTTGCCCCAAGACCGATTCAAGAAAAATTGCAGCTTGGGGCAGAATAGCGGAGAGGGCGAAGGGCTGGTCTGTTCACAGCAGGGCAGAGGCTGCCCGTTTGCTGCGGCGTCGAGCAGCATGTTGTAGTCTAGTTGCTCACTTGCTGGACGGCCCGGTCTATAAAAGTCCGGCAACGAGTTTCAAGTTGCCAAAACGCCAAGGGGGTGGCAACATAGGTTCCCGGCCACGGGGACAGACTAAGGAATAGCCGGGGCCAATTCATAACCAGGATTGTGATTCGATGTCCGCTTCCAAGAACAACGTGAGAATAGAGCGCGATTCCATGGGGTCCATGGAAGTCCCCCAGGACGCCTTGTACGGCGCATCTACCATGCGGGCCGTGCTCAATTTCCCCATCAGCGACCTCCGATTTCCCAGGACCTTTCTCCGCGCCCTGGGACTGATCAAGCTCGCCGCCGCCAGGACCAACGCGTCCCTGGGACTGCTGGACCAGAACATAGCTGAAGCAATCGTGTCGGCCGCCGGAGATGTTGCCGAAGGTCGCCTAGACGAGCACTTTGTCCTTGATATCTTCCAGACCGGTTCAGGCACGTCAACCAACACCAACGCCAACGAGGTCATCGCCAACCGGGCATCGCAGATAATGGGGGCCGAGCCGGGGTCCCGGCTAGTGCACCCCAACGACCACGTGAACATGGGCCAATCGTCCAACGACGTGATTCCCACGGCGATTCACCTGGCGGCGTTGATGGCGGTCCGCGAAGACCTGGTCCCGGCGCTGCAGGAACTCAAGGCCGAGCTGGAACGCAAGTCCAATGAATTCTGGCCCATAGTCAAGACGGGCCGCACTCACCTGCAGGACGCGACGCCCGTCCGCCTGGGTCAGGAATTCCAGGGTTACGCCGGGCAGGTGGAGTACAGCCTGCTGCGCCTGGAACGGCTGCAGGAGGCTCTGGCCGAGGTGGCCCTGGGCGGCACCGCGGTGGGCACCGGCGTGAATACCCATCCCGAGTTCGCGTCGATTACGTGCGAGATCCTTTGCGGAATAGCCGGCGTCAGCATAAGGGAAACCGAAAACCACTTCCAGGCGCAGTCGACGCTGGACGCCGTGGTCGAGGCCAGCGGAATCCTCAAGACCGTTGCCGTCAGCCTGCACAAGATTGCCAACGACATCCGCTTCATCGCTTCCGGCCCCAGGGCGGGACTGGGGGAGATAACCTTGCCCGAGGTGCAGCCTGGGAGCTCGATAATGCCGGGCAAGGTCAACCCGGTGATATCCGAGTCCGTGGTGCAGGTGGTGGCCCACGTTGTTGGCAACGACGCCGCCGTGACCTTGGCGGGTCAGGGAAGCTACTTCGAGTTGAATACCATGATGCCCGTCGCCGCCTACAACATTCTCCAGTCCATCTCGCTGCTGTCGGCGTCGGCGGGCAATTTCTCCCGCCAGTGCGTCAGCGGGATCCAAGCTACTGCGGCGGGGCCGGAGATGGTGGAACGGGGACTGATGCTGGGGACTGCCCTTTCGCCGGCCATCGGCTACGATGCCGCCGCGGCCATCGCCAAGGAAGCCGCCGCCACGGGCAAGACGATAAGAGAGGTGGCCAAACTGAAGACCGACCTATCTGACGCGGAGCTCGACCGCCTGCTGAAACCCGAGGCTATGACCCAGCCGGGCGTGGGATAGTCCGTCAGTCCCCCGGCTCCAACTGCAGCCCCCTGGCCAGGGCCGCTTCCACGCACTCGTCGCACCGGTCGTCCGGCGAGTGGCCCGATGCGCTCCAGATGTTCTCGCCCCTCAGGCCGCACAGGTACACCGGTTCGATTTCCTCGATGCCCAGGTCCTGGATGTAGTGGACCTTGCCCGTCTTTTCCTCGTTGGCCCACCACCAGTGGGGCAACTGCCGGTCCAGATCTAAATAGGACTTTTTGTACCGGTCCAGCCACCCCTCTTCGGGCAGCTCCACGACCCAGTACTGGCCCTGGGGGCCGCGCTCCCGGAAGGCTTTCAACTCGCCGCTGCGTATGGACTCCCTGATGGTCCGCTGGGAGACGTTCAGGCGGAGGGACGCCTCTTGGATTCTTACCCTAACCAAATCAGCCTCCCGGGGCTGGGCCCGCCTACGGGCCCGGTACACTACGGCCTTGGGCAGAGCCGGGAGATTCCGGCTCGGGGGCCGGACGGTTATGCGAGGTATCGCTCAGCGACCGGAAGAGATGGCCGGGTCTTCGACGGTGTCGGCCAAAGAGCCGCCGGGGGGCACCATGGGGTAGACGTTGCCCACAGGCTCTACCACGAACTCGATTACAAAGGGCCCCTCGTATTCCTGGGCCTGGCGTAATGCCGGAAGCACGTCCTCTTGGTCGGTGACCCGCAGGGCAGGTATGTCATAGGCGTTGGCCAGCTTGACGTAGTCTGGGCCCGGGATCGGGACTTCTTTCAGGTGTTGCTCGAAGAACAGTTCCTGCCACTGCCGCACCATGCCCAGGTAGCCGTTGTTGAAGATGGCTACTTTCACCGGCAGCTTGGCCTCCATGGCCGTGGCCAGTTCTTGCAGGGTCATCTGGAAGCCGCCGTCGCCGGCGATACTCCAGACGGTGGCGTCGGGCCGGGCCGCTTGGGCGCCCAGCGCGCCGGGCAGCTCGAAGCCCATGGCTCCCAGTCCGCCCGATGAAACGAAGCTGTTGGTCCGGTTGAAGTCCAGGAACTGCGCGGCCCACATCTGGTGCTGACCCACCCCGGTGACCACCACGGTTTCCGGGTCCTCCTGGATCAGCCCGTTCAGCGCAGCCATCACCTGCTGCGCCTGGAGGGCGTCGGACTTTGGTATGTCCAGCGAAGGATGGTCCCGTCGCTGGTCCCGGATGAAGCCCATCCACTCCGGGCGGTCCACGTAGCTGACCAGCGGCAGCAGCGCCTGCAGAACCGCCTTGGCGTCTCCGACTAGAGGCACCTCCACGGGTACGTTCCGGCCGACCTGGGAAGGCTCGATGTCCAGGTGAATTATCCGGGCGTGGGGAGCGAAGGTAGACGCCTTGCCGGTGACCCGGTCGTCGAACCGCATGCCCAGGCCGATGATAACGTCGGCCCGGTCCACCGCCATGTTGGACCAAAACATGCCGTGCATTCCCATCATCCCCAGGCTCAGCGGGTGATTGGCCGGAAAGCCGCCCAAGCCCAGGAGCGTGCTGATGACCGGGATGCCGGTGGTCTCGGCCAGGGCCTTCACCTCGGCGGAGGCCCCGGAACTGAGCACGCCGTGGCCCGTTATGATGACCGGCCGCTTGGCCTCGCCGATCAGCCTGGCGGCGTCGTGCACCGCTGCCAGGGTCTCCTCGGACACTGGAATGGCGCAGGGCTCAGGTATCTCCGGGAATTCGACTTCCGTCTCCTCCAACTGCACGTCCCTCGGCACGTCGATCAGCACCGGCCCCGGCCGGCCGTCGAGGGCCGTGAAGAAGGCCTCTCGGAATATTGTTGCCAGGTCGCCGGGCGACATGACCAGGTAAGTCTTCTTGGTGAAGGCGGCGGCGATGGAGCAGATGTCGCATTCCTGGAACGCTTCCGTGCCCATCACCGGCCTGGCCACCTGGCCCGTGATGGCGATCATCGGCACCGAGTCCGACTTGGCCCCCATGATGCCGGTGACCAGGTTGGTGGCGCCGGGGCCCGAAGTCGCCACGCAGACCCCCGGCCTGCCGGTGACCCTGGCGTAGGCGTCGGCGGCGTGGGCCGACGACTGCTCGTGCCTTACGAGGATGTGGCGGAGTTGGGGATAGCTCCAGAGAGCGTCGTAGAAGGGCAGGATTGCCCCGCCGGGATAGCCGAAGATGACGTCGACGCCCTCCCGAAGCAGGCTTTCGCACATGATTTCTGCGCCCTTAAGTTTCCTTTTGGATGTCACAGCGGCCTCCGAGGGGCCCGTGCCTCCCGTCAACTGGGAGAGTGAGCCCAATCTGTTGTGAATGTCCCATCACCCTGATGCTCAACCTGCTGAGGAGAGCCTCGGGAGCGCCGCGCGTTGGACAAACAAAAATCCCGTCCTTCATAGGGACGGGATCCAAGGATTCCCGCGGTACCACCCTATTTGCCCGCCTCAGGCGAGCCTCTCTAGCAGGACACCAACATGCCCCGTCGTTGCTAACGGGCGACGACCCCGTCCCGGCCTACCCAGCCTTCGTCAGAAGGACTTCAGCCGGCGGCTCCGGAGGGATTTTCGGACAAGTTCGGCGCGCCTGCTCTCACCAACCCAGGCTCGCTTGCCGCCTACCCTTACCTACTCGTCTCCATCACAGCCTTTGGTGACAAACCTAACACACAGTGCCTAGCGTGTCAACAGAAATGCGGGGTATGGTTCCGGCAAGGCTGTGGTCAGTGTACGGCGCCGCTATAGGGGGATCAGGGGAGGGACCTCATCTGGCCCTGATGATTTTGTGTAGGACTGCGTTGCCTTTATCAAAATGGCGGTTGCCGCTGCCAAGGGTGCTGGCGCGGTGGGTTATGGTAGTATAGGCGCGTTGGCGGAGGAATAGATTGATCAAGAGTTCCCCTGGGTTGGAGCGTGACAGGAGCCGGGTGCGCGGCGTGGCGTTGCTGCCAGGGGAGAGCATAACCTGTGTCTTTTCCCCGGAGCGGGGCTTGGTCGCTGGACCCCTGCCAAGCGGAAGGATGCTGGTTGCCACCAACCGGCGTCTGATTGCGTTCTGCCGCAACGATGGGCTGGACGAGACCGTTGTGACCATGGTGGAAGAATTGCAGAGCACTTCAATAAGGCCCGCGTCTCATCGTTTGGCTTCGGTGTTACAGGGCATCGCCTTGGTGGTTGCAGGCATCCTGTTCTATGTTGTCGTCGCCTACTGGCTTACAGGACGATTTGACGGCCCATCCGTGCCGTTAATTAACCTGGACATGGGGCCGCTGGCGCTGTTGCTGGCGCTATTGGGGGCAGCGGTATTGATGAGCCGGCACTTTTTTGCCACGGAGGACGGCTCAGTAATGTTCCAGGGAAGCACCTGGCGTTTGGAGTTCCCTTATCGCAGCGGGCGGGCAGGAAGGGGGGTGTACCACGTGGTCAACAGTCTCTTTGCCGCCCGGCAGCCCAGCAACGGGCGTCCCGTGCTCTGGGACGATTAGTAGGGTAGTTGACTAGGGCCTTGCCTTGCAGCGGAGGGGGTAGAGATGTGGCGTGCCCCCCTCTGAATCTCCCCCTTCGCAATGGGTAGAGCTACGGCCCCTGAATCTTTGGTAATAGGGCGTCGAAGCGTGGGCTATGGCGGGGCGGCGGATCGGCCGCCCAGTTTAGCCCAGGGACAGGCTTGGGTCTACGTCGATGCCCAAGCCAACGGGTTCATCCCGCCGGTATTGGTAGTAGGCGCAAGCGGCAATCATCGCCCCGTTATCGGTGCACAGCTTGGGCTGCGGGATGATGACCGGCAGCGGGGAACGGCGGGTCACCTCCTGGCGCAACAGCGCGTTGGCGGCTACACCTCCGGCCAGGACAAGCCCCCGGGCGCCGTACTTGTCGGCCATTTCCAACACCTTGGCGCACAGGACGTCCACCACCGACTCCTGGAAGCCGGCAGCCAACTCCCGGACCAGTTCTTTCGCTTCCGACTCGTCCAAGTCCGAGCCGCCTGGGGGATGGATGCCCTTGTCCTGGGCCATGCGGAGGAGGGCGGTCTTGACGCCGCTGAAGCTGAAGTCCAGGGTTTCCCTCATCCAGGCCCGGGGCAGGCGCTCCCGGCCGGCGGCGCCTTCAGATGTCTTCTGTATCTCCGGGCCGCCGGGAAAGCCCAGGCCAAGGATGCGCGCCGCCTTGTCGAAGGCCTCGCCCGCAGCGTCGTCCCGGGTGCGTCCCAGCAGCCTGTAGACTCCGTGGCCTTCCATCAGGACCAAGTCGGTATGGCCGCCGGATGCAATCAGGCAGGCCAAGGGGAAACCGGGGTCGGCCTCGGGGTCGCGGCCAGTGAGCCAGGAAGCATAGATGTGCCCTTCCAGGTGGTTCACTCCGACTAAGGGCACGTTCAGGGCGTAGGACATGGCCTTGGCGGAGTTGAGGCCGGTAAGGAGGGAGCCAGCCAGCCCAGGGCCGTAGGTTACGGAGATAACGTCGATGTCTTCTAATGCCAGGCCGCTGTCGGACAGCGCCATCTCCAGGACGGGCGTGAGGTCTCGGATGTGCTGGCGGGAAGCCACCTCGGGGACTATGCCGCCGTAGGGGGCGTGCAGGTCGACCTGGGAAGCGATGACGTTGCACAGCATTTGCCGGCCGTCGGCCACCAAGCCTACGGCGGTCTCGTCGCAAGAGGTTTCGATGCCCAGGATGTTTAGCGGCATGTTTGTTTTCTGTGCGTGGGGATCATTGGGGGAGAGGGGATTAAGTGGCCTTCTCTAATTTTCTCCTTGTGCCTTGGGGCTGAGATTCCCGCCTACGGAGACCTTTGCGTAACCTTCGACTTACCGGCGAAAGAAGGTTTCAACGGCCTACTCCCAGTTTGGGCGTCGCCCTCACCCCAACCCTCTCCCACGGGAGAGGGAGTTTTGCAAAGGTCTCCCTACGCGGGAATGACAGGTTGGGGGCTGGAATGACGGTTGTGCGCCCCCTCCCACCCCGTTCGTTTGGTTAGAGGGCCTTACCAGGAATGGGCCTCCCCCTCCGTTCGTTTGGTTCGAGAGCCTCACCAGGAACGGGGCGGCCCTTGAAGGACAGCCGGTTCATGATATGGGCGGGGCCGTGTGGCGTCAATATGTGGGCGGGGTGGTGGATGACGTCAACATATTGGCGGAGGCTGACGGTGTCAACTTTACTTCACGGCAAGGCGATGTGCTATCATCGTGACACCTGGAAACTACTGACAGAAACCACGGCACCCTCGGCTTGCGGAGGTGACGACCCGAGATGGATATTCCCGACTTATCGAGGCTGATATTACTAGTCTTGTGCCTGATGTTTTCCGCATTCTTTTCCGCCTCGGAGACGGCGTTTATTGCCCTGCCGAGGGCGCGGTTGATGCACCTGATACGCATAGGCCAGCCCGGCGCGGAGCGGGTGGGACGACTGATTCAAGTCCCGAACAAGCTGCTGGCCACGGTGTTGTTGAGCAATAACCTGGTAAATACCGGGGCAGCGGTGTTGGGCACCGCACTGATGGTGAGCTGGATAGGCAATGATTACCGGGCGGCGCTGGCGGCGACATTCGGCATAACCCTTACGCTGGTCGTTTTGGGAGAGGCCATACCCAAGACCATCGCCTGGCACCGTTCGGAGAAGGTGGCCTTCGCCGCATCCGTCCCCGTGGAGGCGGCGGGCGTGGCCCTGGCGCCGGCGGTGCGGGTGCTGCAGGGAGTGACCTCGGTGGTCAGCAAGGGCGTGGGGATTTCGGGCAAACTCCCCGAGATCGACGAGGAGGAAATCCGCAGCCTGATTGCGGCTGGCGCCCAGACCGGCGCCGTAGAGGCAAGGGAGGCCGCCCTGCTGGAGCAGGTGTTCCACTTCGGCGACAGGAGGGTCCGGGAAATCATGACGCCGCGGCCGGAAATCGTGTGGGTGGAAAGGGGGACCACGCTGGAGCAGTTCTTGCCCATTTACCTGGAGAACCTGCACACCCGGTTCCCGGTCTACGAAGGAACGACCGAGAACGTGGTGGGAGTCGTGGCCATCAAGGACGTGCTCCAGGACATGGGGAAACAGCAGATCAGGCTCAAGGAATCGGTCACCGACAATTTGCGGCCAGTCTATTTCGTTCCGGAGACCAAGACCATCAGCGGGACTTTCAGCGAGATGCAGAACGGCAGCTACGGCCTGACGCTGGCGGTGGATGAGTTCGGCGGCATCGCCGGGCTAGTTACCCTGAAGCAGTTGCTGGAAGTAATCGTCGGGCAGGTGGGAGAAGAAGAGGGGCCCCAGGAAGAGGTGTACGTATCCCTGGACGATAACACCTATCTGCTGGACGCCGGCGTCGGCATAGTGGACATCAACGAGGAGCTCAACCTGGACCTGCCAATAGGCGACTATCAGACGGTGGCGGGGTTTATTCTGGACTTGCTGGGGCGGATTCCCGAGGAGGGCGACGCGGTGGAGCACGGGGACTTCAGGTTCACCGTCAAGGAGATGGACGGCGTCAGGATAGACAAGGTGGAATTGAGCAGGCCCCAGCCCAGCCAAGAGGACTCCAGCCAATGAACCTGGTACTGGCGCGCCATGGAGAAACGGACTGGAACAAGTTGGGCAGGTTTCAGGGCCAGAACGACATCGGCCTGAACTCCCTGGGCATGGCACAGGCGAGGAATACGGCAAGGGCGGCGGCGGCATACAAGCACCCTGCGGTCTATTCCAGCCCGCTGCGTCGCACTATGCAGGTGGCTGAAGAGATTTCGCGGATCAGCGGCAAGCCGGTGGTCGGCGTACCCGGCTTCCAGGAACTGGACCTGGGCGACCTGGACGGTGTAACGGGAGAAGAGATGCGCTCCGGCTGGCCGGGGGTGCTCTCAGCCTGGCGGGATGATCCTGCGGGGATGTCCATGCCCAATGGGGAGTCTTTGGGAGAACTTCAAGAGCGGGCTTGGACTGCCCTAGTCGAACTAGAGAACTCCCATCCTCAAGAGGAAGCGCTGGTTATCGTCTCCCACAATTTCGCCATCCGGGCCCTGGTGTGCAAGGTCCTGGGAGTACCCCTGACCAATTTCCACCGCATGTCGCTCAGCCTGGGGTCCATTTCGGTTATCGAAAGCACCCAGCAAGAGCACAGGTTGACGTGCTTTAATTCCACCTCCCATCTGTCTCCCGAGAACCGATAGAGGGAGACAGTGTCGGTTACCGGCCGGTTGGAGAGCCAGGTGGCAGAGGCGTTGGTCCGGGCGGGTTTCTCCGGCAATGGGTCCCTGCTGGTGGTCGGTATCTCGGGCGGGCCGGACTCATCGGCCCTTCTTCAATGCCTAGCCCGGCTACGCCAACAGCACGGTCTTGCGCTCCACGCCGCCCACCTTAACCATGACTTTCGCGGCGAGGAGGCGGAGGAAGACGCCCGCTTCGCCGCGGCGCTGGCCGCCAGCCTGGGCGTGCCGGCGACGGTGGAGCAGCGGGACGTTACGGAGGTCCAGAGGCAGCATCGAATATCGTCTTTCGAGCATGCGGCCAGGGAACTGCGCTATTCCTTCCTGGCTCAGGTCGCGGAAGAAACGAGAGCAGCCGGCGTGGCGGTGGGCCACACCTCGGACGACCTGGCGGAGACCGTGCTGATGCATATACTCAGGGGTTCGGGCATCCAGGGATTGCGGGGCATGTCCGAGTGCTCCTCGTGGCCTTTTCCGGGCAACAACGGCGACCTGCGCCTGTTCCGGCCCCTGCTGAAAGTCACTAGGGCCGACACCGAGGACTATTGCCGGGCGCTGGGCCACCCATACCGGGAGGACACCGGCAATTTGCTGTACCGGTTTACCAGGAACAGGGTGCGGCGCCACTTGATGCCGCTGCTGCGGTCGGAATACAACCCCCAGGTGCGGGAGTCGCTGGTGAGACTGTCGCGAACGGCGGCGCTGGAGTCGGACTACCTGGCGGCTGAAATCCAGAGGGTGTGGCCGCAGGTGGCAGACGAGAAAGAGGACGCGGTGGTTTTCGACCGGCGCGCGCTGGCCGCGCTGCACCCGGCGTTGCAGAAACTGCTGTTTCGCAAAGGCTACGCAGGCCTGACGGGAGACGCCCGCCGGCTGGGCGAGGGACATCTGACGGCGATGGCAGAGTTGGCCCAATCGTCCAAGGCCGGACGCAGCTTGGACTTGCCCAACGGCCTGCGGTTCCAGAGGTCGTATGACTCCCTGCGCCTTTCCTGGTTTCCTGATGCGACTTGCCCCTTTCCAGAGCTTCGAGGTGAATATTCGCTGCCTCTTCCTGCGGAGGCGAGGGAGGCGGTGCATCGCGCCGGTCCCTGGCGCGTGGCCCTCCGGTGGGAAACGTCGTTTCTTCCCAATGTCGATGTTCCCGGCGGAAATCCGGGGACGGGGGCAGCGGCCGGCCAGGCCTCGTGGAGCGCTTGTTTCGACCCGAATGCATTGGAGCCGCCGCTGGAAGTGCGGGCGAGGCGGCCCGGAGACCGCATCCAGCCTCTGGGCATGAGCGGGGAGAAAAAGCTCCAGGACTTGTTCAGTGACGCGCGGATTCCCCGGGAGTGGCGGGACCGAGCGCCGCTGCTGGTTTCCCGCCGGGGCATTGCCTGGGTTGTGGGTTACCGGATTGCCGAGTGGGCCAAGGTTAAGGCGAACGGGGGGGCGCCGGGGGCGTTGCGGGTTAAGTTCGAGGCGGGGGCTAGAGGCCCATGAGCCGGGAGGGATTGTCTTTAACGAGCATGCCCACCTCCACCTCGTCCATGCCGGCTTGCAACAGGGTGGCGATACCCATGCGCAGTCCCTCGGCGGGCATGGGGTGGAAGTCCTGGCCGAAATCGCTGCTGACGATGCAGTTCTCGGGGCCAATGGCCAGAATTGCCTCCACCAGGTCCTTGGGGTCCAGGCGGTTGGACAGGGGCATGATGGCGTGCAGGCAGTGCTCGATGTAGGCGCCCATGGCGGCCAGGTTCTTCATGTCTTCCACGGTCATGCCGTTCCAGTCGGCCATGGTGGTTGCATGGGTGACCAGGACGCGGCGAATTCCCAGGTCCTGGGCCTGGGACACCAGGGCCAGGCTTTCTTCGGTGGAAAGATGGCCGGTGGCCAGGACCATGTCGTGGGACCTGACCAGTTCCAGAATGGCGAAGACTTCTGGCGCCAACCGGCCCTGATCGTCCAGGATGTAAATGCCGCCGTTGAGGCCGCGGCGTTGGCGGTCGGACCTGGCGGAGAAGGTAGGCATCCAGACCACCCTTCCCCCCATCATGGCAGTGTTTTTCACGGCCATCGGGTTCAACCCGCCGACTTCCATGTTGAGGGTCACGCCGCCGATGAGGGTTATTCCAGGCACCGCCTGGCTGGCGGTGTATGCCACAGGATGGGTGGGATATTCGTGGCTTTTGAGGACCATTCCGCCCATGCCCATTTGCAAGGCTTGCCGGGCCACGTCGATGGCGCTGCCCCGGCGCGCAACCTTGGCGTCGGGAGCGATGTGCACGTGGATGTCCAAGGCGCCTTCCAGTAGCAGGTCTGCGTTACTCACGGTTTCTCCTGTGGCCTGAAATCAGTCCAGGGCCTTTGACGGTTGTAGCGTTTCGCAACCCCCGGGGGCGGCTAGCCCTTGAGGTGCTGGTCGAACCAGGCTATGGCCTTGGACCAGGCGTCGGCAGCGGCTTCGGGGCGGTAGCTGTCCCTGGACTCGCAGTTGAAGCCATGGCCGCAGCCGGGGTACATGTGAAATTCGTAGGTCTTGTTGTACTTTTGAAGCTCGGCTTCTACCGCGGCCACGTCGGCCGGTGAGGGGCTGGTGTCGGTCTCGCCGAACAGTCCCAG
>CAXXWY010000034.1:0-44643 GCA_963668505.2 Dehalococcoidia bacterium
CGGTCAACTGCTCCACCTGCGCCCAGAGATCGTCTTTAGCGGCCACCCGGTTGACCAGCCCGATGCCCAGGGAACTCTGCGGCCGTTACGACCCGCCCGGTAAAAATCATGTCCCTGGCCCAGGCTGGACCCACCAGCCGCGGCAGCCTCTGGGTGCCGCCCGTCCCAAGGGAATCTGCCGTTGGCCAGGTCAGTAAGGGCAAAACGGGCGGCCTCGGAGGCAATCCTGATGTCGGCGGCCAATGCCAACTCCAGCCCGTGGTCGAAGGCGTCGCCCTGGACTACCGCCACAACGGGAATGGTCAAGTCAGCCACCGCCGATGCGACTTGCATCCTGGATAACCAGCGGGCAAGCTCATCCCGGCCTTCCGCGAGCAGGTCCTGCGGCGGGCTGGCGCGCCCAGCAGAGAAGAAGCCGCCGGAACCGGCGATGATGAGTAAGCGAATGCCGTCGTCCTGGGAGACGGCCCCGCATAGCTCTTTCAACTCGGCGGCCGTTTCGGCGTCGATGAGGTTGCCGAGGGTATGGCCCGTCAGGGCAACCGTAGCGACGGATTTCTGGCGTTGAAGGTCCAACGTCTTGTAGTCGATTTTGGGTCGCTCCAATACGCCTGATTGACCGCTGTAAAGGCGTGAAGACGCCCTCATGTTATGGCGGCGCGGCGTATCTTGACAATAGTTTTAGCCTTTATTACTATGAATTTGCGCTCCAATTTTGGAGTGAAAAGCTGTGCCGCAGAGGCACGAAATTAAGCATACAAGCACCGTAGAAAGGAGGCAGGCGTGGCAAACTTTGTTCCGTTGGGCGAGCGAGTAGTCGTGATGCCCATTGAGCAAGAGACGCAGACGAAAGGCGGGATTTTCTTGCCCGATAACCGCCAAGGAGAAACCCCAGGAGGGCGAGGTCGTAGCAGTAGGTCCGGGTCGGGTTTCCGACGACGGGTCGAGAATCCCCATGGAACTAGCCAAGGGTGACCGGGTCATATATTCCAAGTTCGCCGGGACCGAATACAAGGAAGGCGACGACGAGTATCTGATTCTCAGGGAAAGCGACATTCTGGCAAAGATAACCTAATGGCCCTGGTAAGATACGGGCAAGATAGACAGGCAACATAAACAAGGAGGACAGGGGATGCCCCCAAAGAAACTGAGCTATTCTGAAGATGCCCGCAAGTCTCTTCGAACGGGTATCGACACCTTGGCGGATTCGGTCAAGGTGACCCTGGGACCCAAGGGCCGCAACGTGGTGCTGGACAAGTCGTTCGGCCCCCCGCAGGTGTGCAGTGACGGCGTGACCATAGCCAAGGAAATCGAGTTGCCCGACAGCTTCGAGAACATGGGCGCGCAGTTGCTCAAAGAGGCCGCCACCAAGACCAACGACGCCGCGGGCGACGGGACGACCACTTCCGTGGTGCTGGCCCAAGCCATCATCAACGACGGGTTCAAGAACGTCACCGCTGGCGCCGGACCCCATGGCCATCAAGAGGGGTATAGAGTCGGCCGGTGGGCGCAGTGGTGAAAGAGTTGGAAGGCATGGCGCAGTCGGTGGACGACCGGGCCCGGATAGCCCAGGTCGCCAGCCTCTCGGCCCACGAGGACGCCATCGGCGAGACCATCGCCGACGCCATGGAAAAGGTGGGCAAAGACGGCGTAATCACCGTGGAAGAGTCCCAAGGGGATGATCGACGAGACCGAGTACGTCGAGGGAATGCAAATCGACCGCGGCTATATCTCCCCTTACTTCATCACCAACTCCGACCGCATGGAGTCGGTGCTGGAGGACGCCACCCTGCTCATCACCGACAAGAAGATTTCCGCAGTCTCCGACCTGCTGCCCGCGCTGGAAAAGCTGTTGCAGGTGGGCAAGAAGAACGTGGTCATTATCTCCGAGGACGTGGACGGCGAGGCCCTGGCCACCCTGGTGGTCAACAAGCTGCGGGGCACCCTGAACGCTTTGGCGGTCAAGGCCCCGGGCTTCGGCGACCGGCGGAAGGCCATGCTGGAAGACATCGCCATCCTCACCGGCGGCACGGTCATCAGCGAGGACATGGGCAAGAAGCTGGACTCGGCCACCCTGGAGGACTTCGGTCAGGCCAGGCGGGTCTCGGCCACCAAGGATGAGACGACCATCGTAGAAGGCCGGGGGTCGGAAGACGGCATCCAGGCCCGCATCAACCAAATCAAGACCCCAAATCGAGGAGACCACCTCCGAGTTCGACCGGGAGAAGCTGCAGGAGCGGATGGCCAAGCTGTCCGGCGGCGTGGCGGTCATCAAGGTCGGCGCAGCCACTGAGGTCGAGCTCAAGGAGCGGAAGGCCCGGGTCGAGGACGCCCTTTCGGCCACCCGGTCAGCGGTGGAAGAGGGCATCGTTCCAGGCGGCGGGGTAGCCTTGGTGCGCGCCCAGCGGGCCTTGGGACACCCTCACCGGCGCCAACGGCGATGAATCGGTGGGAGCCAACATCATCCGGAGGTCGCTGGAGCAGCCCATGAGGCTCATCGTCGAGAACTCCGGGTTCGAAGGCTCGGTGGTGCTCAACACGGTCAAGCAGCAGGCCGACGACTACGGCTTCGACGCCGACATCGGGGAGTACGGCCCCATGTTGGAGCGGGGCATCGTGGACCCGACCAAGGTGACGCGGTCCGCCCTGCAGAACGCGGCCAGCGTCGCCTCGATGGTGCTGACCACGGAGTCGATGATTGCCGAGATACCCCAGGAGAAGCCTCCGATGCCGGCCATTGCCCCCCGGCGGCGGAATGGACTTCTAGATCCCTCAAGATCTCGCTTGGGTTGGGGCGCGGCGTGCCGCGCCCCCAACTTTTTTGTCCAACTACGCAGACCTCGCAGGCCGCAGGGAGAATGGAGCGGGTATTTCACACCGCCTGCCCGGCAACTGCTAAAATGCCGTGGGGGGAAGAGGTTGAGCGGGAGCCCGTAGCCAAGGAGTAGCGTACCCGGTATGCAGCAAACACCGGACAACGGCATTCCGGGATCTCACAGGCGAGACAAGGTCTACTCTTCTCCCGCCGCCGCGCTGGCCGATATATCCCAGGGGGCCGTGGTGTTCATCTCTGGGTTCGCCGGAGTCGGCTGGCCGGAAAGCCTGCTCCAAGCTCTACTCTCCGTTGGAGCGGACTCGCTCACCGTGGTCTGCCAGGGCGCGCGGACCGACACCAACGCCGGGGGGAAAGCCTCCAATGGCCTGGAGCAATTGATTGCCTCCGGGCGGGTATCAAGGCTGATTTCTCCCATTCCGTTCTTCCCCGGCAAGGGCGGCGCGGTGGAAGAAAAATGGGCGCGCCGGCGACCTGGAGCTGGAGGTGGTCCCCCAAGGCACGTTGGCGGAGCGCATCAGGGCCGCCGGAGCGGGACTGGGGGGCGTGTTCCTTCCCGTAGGCTCCGGCACCAGGTTTGCCCAAGACAAAGAGGTCAAGAGCATCGGGGGGCCGGGACCATGTGTTGGAGCCGCCGCTGCGGGCCGATTTCGCCTTGCTGCGGGCCCGCGGCCAGCCGACACCCTGGGCAACACGGTCTACCAGGCTACCCAGCGCAACTGGAACCCAATGATGGCCATGGCCGCCGGCGCCACCGTAGTAGAAGTGGATGACATCCTGGAGCCGGGCGGCCTGGACCCTGAGACGGTCATAACCCCCGGAATCTTCGTCGACCGCATCGTGAAAACGGGGCAATAGGCGTTAGTCATTTCCCGGCAATGAATTACCAAGATGGCGGCTAAAGAGAGAATCGACCCAAAACGGCTGGCCCGCAGGGCGGCGCAGGAATTTCGCGCCGGGGAGGTTGTGGGCCTGGGGCCGGGAATGCCCTCGTTGATACCGTCCCAAGCGCCTGCCGGCTGGGGCGTCTGGTTCCTGGCCGACAGGCGGAGCCCTGGGCTTCGAGGCTCCCAGGGGCGCGAGTCCGGCTGCAGCGCAGGGATATGATGGCCCGGTGGACTCCGATGGCCGCCCGGTGGAATTCATCCCCGGCGGCTCTCCCCTGAGCTTGGTAGATGCCGCGGCCCTGATACGCGCGGGCTACGTCGACGCGGCTGTGCTGCAGCCGGCCCGGGTCAACCCCGGCGGAGATTTCACCCACTGGACCACCGCCGGGACTCCCGGACTGTCCTCACCGGCATCGGCCGTAGACTGGGCCTCAAACGCCCGCCGGGTCATCGCGATGATGCCGCATACCGACCGGGATGGCTCCCCGACGGTCGTGGACACAAACCCGTTCCCGATAGACGGCGCCGGGTGCGTAAGCATGGTGATAACCGATGCGGCGGTATTCAACGTTACCGGCGCGGGCCTGACGCTGCTGGAGGTTGCGCCGGGCTGGAGAAGTGGATGACGTGGCCGCCGTAACCCACGCCTCTTTCGACGTTTTCACCAAAGGCCAAGGAGATGACCTTCGACCTGCCGGACTTGAAGTTTCCCCAACAAGGTGTACGGCAGCGGCCTGGAAGCGATTTATGACCTCACCGACAACGCGATGGTAAACGTGGACGGGTTCGGCGGGCCCGGCGGCATGGCCCATTACCTGCTCACCTCTTTACAAGAACACGGGGCCAGGGGGCTGACGTTAATCAGCAACACCGTGGGCATCGCCCGGGTGGTGGGCTTCGGGTCTCCTCCCGGTCTCCAGGCCATCGACCACAGCATCCTGGTGGACTCAGGCCAGGTGGCCAAGGGCATCGCTTCGTTTCCGGTGTCGCCTAGGTCCGGCAGTCCAAACTCCTTCGAACTGGCCTACCAGCGGGGCGAGGTGGAACTGGAACTTGTCCCCAAGGGACCCTCGCGGAAAGGCTTAGGGCCGGCGGCGCCGGCGTGGGAGCCTTCTACACTCCTACGGCAGCGGGCACCTTGCTGGCCGATGGCAAGGAGACCCGGGCCATCGACGGCTGGGAGTACGTGCTGGAGACGGGGATTGTCGCGGACTTTTGCCTGATACGGGCGCTAAAAGCCGACACGCTGGGCAACGCGGTCTACCAGGGCACGTCCCGCAACTTCAACCCCGTCATGGCCCCGGCGGCCAGGGTAACCGTCGTTGAGGTTGACGAGATAGTGGAGCCCGGTGCGCTGACGCCGGAGCAAATCGTGACCCCCGGCGTCTATGTCGACCGTATCGTACAGCGGCCGGCCGGTTTCTCGCCCTACGAGTAACGACCTGTTGGGCAATCACTTTTACATTTGAACGCCTATAATTCAACGGCGCCCGGATGACGGGCGGCGCTCCCGCGACGAGGCGGGAGCGGACGGAGTGCACAGGCCACAACCATGAGCGCAGCGCCGGATAAAGAACGCCTGGGCCGGGAGGTCATCGCCATGAGGGTGGCCAAAGAGCTGCCCGACGGCGGCATAGTCAACCTGGGCATAGGCATCCCGACTCTAGTCTCCAACTTCCTGCCTGAAGGCAAAGCGGTCTATTACCACAGCGAAAGCGGCGTCCTGAACTGCGGGCCGCTGGCCGACGAAGGGGAAGAGGACATCGACCTGATTAACGCCGGGGGGCAATTCCTGCAGCCGGCCCCGGGAATGGCCTACTTCAGTTCCGCCGAAGCTTTCGCCATGATCCGCGGGGGGCACGTGGACGTTACCGTGCTGGGATCCCACCAGGTATCGGCCAGGGGAGACCTGGCAAACTGGCTGCTGCCCCAGCGGGGAGTGGGCAACGTGGGCGGGGCCATGGACCTTGCCGCCGGGGCTAAGACGGTTATAGCGGCCATGGAGCACACCGACCGCAGGAACCAGCCGAAGATAGTCGAGGAGTGCACCTTTCCCATCACCGGCGAAGAGTGCGTGTCACTGATAGTCACCGACCTTGCGGTCATAGAGCGGACCAAAGAGGGTCTGGTCTTGAAAGAAGTGGCGCCGGGCTGGACTGCCGAAGAGGTGCAGCAGCTTACCGCCGCCAGGCTAATTCTGGCCCCGGACTTGACGGAATACCATCTCTAGACCCGCAAGGCGGGAGTACCGACGGGAGAGTGGCCGGGACTGCCGGGGGACATAACGTCCAAGGTGATGACGAAATACACCCACCCCGTGCGTCTCCGCAGGGGCGGACGATATTTCAGCCATACTTTCGTTGACGACATATAGGGGCCGTGATACGATGGGCTGCAACGTTACGTGAATAAGTTTGGCGGGAGCTTGGGTAAGCCAGGCTGAGAGGGTGGCCGAGGATCGTCGCCGACCGTCCGTACCTGACCCAGGTAATGCTGGCGCAGGGAAGAGACGCCCAACCAGGCCTACTTGACGACCGCCAGGCTTTTGCCCTGGCGGTTGCTTTTTCTTAGACAAGGCCGAGGAGAGATGTCCAGATGTCGGACGAACTGGTGATCGGCGGCAAGAGCTTCAGTTCCCGCCTCATCCTGGGAACGGGCCGGTACCGCACCATGGAGGACATGGTGCAGGCGGTGGAAGCCTCCGGCGCCGAAATGATTACCGTGGCCATACGCCGGCTTGATCTGGACGACCCCGGTCAAAAGACTCTGTTGGACTACATCGACTGGGACCGCTACCAGATGCTGCCCAACACCGCCGGCTGCGCTACGGTCGAAGATGCGCTGTTCGTCGCCAGGCTTGGCCGAGAAGTGGGCAAGACCGATTTCGTCAAACTGGAAGTGATCCCGGACCCCAAGTACCTGTTCCCCGATGGCGCGGCGACCCTGGAGGCCGCGCGCATCCTGGTACAAGAGGGTTTCGTGGTGCTGCCCTACGTCCACGCCGACCCAGTGCTGGCCAGGCAGTTGGAAGAGGCCGGGTGCGCGACTGTGATGCCCCTGGGCTCGGCCATCGGCTCCGGCCAGGGTATTCACACGGTGGAGGAGCTGAAAATCATCATTGAGCAAGCCGCCGTGCCAGTGGTGGTTGATGCGGGGCTGGCGGTGCCCTCCGACGCTTCAGAGGCCTTGGAGTTGGGCGCTTCCGCCGTACTGGTCAACACCGCCATCGCCCAGGCCGAGGACCCGGCTCTAATGGCAGAGGCGTTCAAGCACGGTGTGGCAGCGGGCCGCAAGGCTTACCTAGCCGGCAGGATCGCGGTCAAGCACTACGCAGCGGCAAGCAGCCCCACCACAGACGTGCCTCAACCGGCCCCGGCCCGAAGCTGATACCATGCCGCTGTCCATACCAGAGCCATGCCTCTGCCTGGTCACCGGCCCCACAGTTGGCGGCCGCCGCAGCCTGCTGGAGCGCATCGATGAAGCCGTGGCGGGCGGTGTGGACATGGTGCAACTGAGGGACAAGGAACTCCCGGCGGGCGAGATGTTGGAGTTGGCCGTTGCCATGAAAGAGACGATAAACGGCCGGGCGCGGTTAATGGTGAACGGGATGGCCGACACGGCCCTGGCCACCGAAGCCGACGGCGTGCAGCTTGGCGAACTAGCTATGACTCCGTCCGAGGCCCGGCGAGTAGTGGGCCCCAATTGCCTCATCGGCCGGTCGGTCCATTCCCCGGAAGGAGCGGCAGCCGCCCAGGCGGAAGGCGTCGATTTTCTCCTCGTGGGAGCCATGTTTTCCACAGCTTCCCACCCTGGAATCCCTCCGGCGGGGTCTGGTCTGCTGAAAGACGTAAGGCGTCGTTTGGAGCGCGGCGGGCGCTCCCTCCCCATTCTGGGCATCGGCGGAATCAACGAAAGTAACGCGGGCGAGGTCATGAGGGCCGGGGCAACCGGAGTGGCGGTCATCACCGCCATATTAGGGGCTTCCGACGCCGGGCAGGCGGCGGCTGGGCTGAAACGGGAGATGCTTAATGCCTGGGAGGCTGCGGCGGCGCTCCCGGGCAAAGGGAGTGGGGTCGGGGCATGATACGCTTGACGGTGAACGGCAAGGCTCGGTCCCTGGAAGACAGCACCGACCTGGAGAGTTACCTGGTTTCGTTCGGTGTTAACATGAAGCACGTGGCCGTGGGTTACAATGGAGAGGTGGTAAAGAAGGAGCTATTCCCGGAGGTGCGGCTGCGGGACGGGGACGTACTGGAGATAGTGCGCCCGGTGGGCGGCGGATGATCAATTGTCGCGCTATTTTGCGCGAACTACTGCCCGGAACAAAGTTAAAGGCCCATAGGGCGAACGGCTCTTTACATAATCCATAGAGACACGGCAACGCACCCGAAAAGCTAGAGGGGGTGTGACGAGCATGGCCCGTCGCACCCCTTACCAATGCCCGGCAAAATGCAGCGAGAGGAGAATCTTTTAACTCAAATGCAGGAATACATCGTCAACGCCACAGGACTCCAAAAGACCTACGACACCGGCATGGTAAGCGTCCAGGCCCTAAGGGGGGTCGACCTGCAGGTCCAGCGGGGCGAGATGGTCGCCATCATGGGCCCCAGCGGCTGCGGCAAGACCACGCTGCTCAACTGCCTGTCGGGGTTGGACGAGATAGACAAGGGCCGGGTGCTCATAGACGGCACGGTGCTCCACGACCTGCCCGACGACGCCCGCAGCGACTATCGGGCCCGCAGCATGGGGTTCGTCTTCCAGCTTTATAACCTGCTTCCGGTGTTGAGCGCGGTGGAGAACGTGGAGATGCCCCTGCTGGTCTCCGGGGTCAACGCCTCGCAGGCCCGGCGGCGTTCCATGGAACTGCTGGACCTGGTGGGCCTGTCAGAGCGGGCCAATCACTTGCCGGCGGAGCTTTCCGGGGGCCAACGGCAAAGAGTGACTATTGCCCGGGCATTGGTCAACGAGCCGTCCATTGTTTGGGCCGACGAACCCACCGGCGACCTGGACAGCGAGACGGCAAGCGACATCATGGACCTGATGTGCGGTTTGAACCAGGAAAACGGTCAGACTTTCGTGCTGGTGACCCACGGCGAAGAGATAGGCGCCCGGGCCCACCGCATCGTCAGGATGCGGGACGGCAGGATCGAGGACGACGGTAACCCGTCTCCAGTTGGCGCGGCTGCGAACACAGTCGAGGAGCCGGCGAACTAATGGAAGAACTCTTCGGCGTTTCCATGAACGCCATCATGGTCGCCTTGCTGGCGATTCTCATACCCTCGTTGGTGATCGTCGCAGTGACGGCCTGGCGCAACCGGGTAATGCTGAAAATGGGCCTGCGCAACATCCCCAGACGACCGGCCCAGACCGCACTTATTATCGTCGGAATCATGATCAGCACCCTGATTATGGCCGCCGCTTTCGGCACCGGCGACACTATCACCTACTCCATACGCATCGAAGCCGTCAAGGCGTTGGGCGCCATCGACGAGGTCGTATATTTGTCCAGGGCGTCGTCTGACGACAACTTCGGTAGCGGGCCTTATATGCCCTTTGACCGGTTCCTTCAAATAAAAGAGCAGACGGCCGACTTTGAGAATATCGACGGGTTGGGGCCGGGCATCGGTGAATCCGCCCCGGCGGTGAACCCCCGCACAGGGTTGAGTGAAGGAAACTTGAGGATTGTAGGAGTGTATCCGGAAGCAGCGGACGAGTTTGGCGGCCTTTCCCTTGCTTCCGGAGGCTCTGCCAGTATCGAAGACCTGGGCAGGGAAGAGGCCTACCTGAACGATGAAGCCGCAGAGGAACTGGGAGCCGTCGCTGGAGATGAACTACGGATATTCGTAGGCGACGAGGAGTTGGTATTTCGGGTGCTGGGGGTGTTGGCAAAGGGAGGCCTGGCCGGACCGGACCCTACCTTGGCGCTCACATTGGAGCGCGCTCAAGAGGTCTTTGGCCGGGAGGGCCAAATCAACTCCATCGCCGTGTCCAATCGCGGCGGTGTTTTCGATGGGGCAAAACACAGCGAGGAAGTAACGCGTCAACTCCGGGTCCTGTTAGCCGATCCTCAGGTAGCCAATGACCTGAAGAGCCTGTTGAGCGAGGAAGATGCGCTTAATGCCCTGGAGCAGCGGGAGCAGGACGTAAGCGGCCCGCTGCAATCTGACCTTGCCTCGCTGCGGGCCGAGCTTTCGAAAAACCAGACCAGCGACCTGCTCATCAGCCATCTTGCCGATGAGCAGGTTTCGTATGAGGTGTTGGAGGCGCTAAGCAGCAATGGACTAACAGACGCCGCGGAACAAGCGGAAGCCCTGTTCGACGACCTGAGCGAGTTCACCGTCGTTGACATAAAACAAGGCCTCTTGGAACAGGCGGACGAGGTTGGGAGCCAGGTCACAACCTTTTTCATCATCTTCGGCCTGTTTTCCATTATGGTGGGCGTGCTGCTCATATTCTTAATCTTCGTGATGCTCGCGGCGGCGCGAAGGACCGAGATGGGCATGGCCAGGGCCGTGGGGGCAAAACGCCGGCACCTGGTGCAGATGTTCCTTTTCGAGGGCAGCGCCTACGCCCTGGTTTCCGGCGCCGTCGGAGTCGTGTTGGGCCTGGTGGCCAGCGCCCTCATGGTGGCCATCATCAACCGAATATTTGCCGCCACCGCGGGATTCGAGGACTTCCAGATGACCCGCCACTTCGAGGTCCGCAGCGCCGTTGTAGCATATAGCTTGGGGATGATCATTACGTTGGCGACGGTGGGCGTGTCGGCCTACCGGGTCAGCCGGACCAACATCGTGTCTGCGGTGCGCGGGCTCCCGGACACGGATACCGAAGACACCAGGGGATGGCGGGAGATCGCCACGGCTCCGGTGAGGTCAATGATTGCCTCCGTCCAACTGAGCGGCCGGAGCGGCTCCGCGTTGCTGGCCCAGCGACCTCTGGATTCCCTGGGCTACTTGACTAATGCCGGGTTGGCCTTGGTGCGAGTCCCACTCACCGCCATCCAATCATTGGCGCAACTTATATGGAGGCCCTTCCGGCAAGGATGGCTGGCCTTGGCCTTGGGCGTTGTCATCCTCTTCTCCTCCATACAATCGGACGAAGTCTCCCTGTTCAGGGTTGGCGGCGCGCTGACCATTGTGGGGCTGGGGCTGTCCCTGCGCTCCTTACTAGTGTCCAGGCAGATGCGCCCCGACATCAAGGACCGGATAGCCTATACCTTTATGGGCCTGTTGATGCTGGTATTCTGGGTTGTGCCGTTCAGTTGGCTGGAGGCCGTGGTTGGAACATTGGAGGGCGGCGGGCCGGAACTGTTCTTCATTTCAGGGGTAGCCATGGTGGCGGCGGCGGTTTGGACCGTGATGTACAACGCCGACCTGCTGCTGAAGCTGCTTACTTTCATCACCAGGCCGGTGGGAGGATTACGGCCGGTGCTGGTGACAGCCGTGGCCTATCCCATGAGCTCCAAGTTCCGCACCGGGCTTACCCTGGCCATGTTCGCCCTGGTGATATTCACCCTGATAGTCATGTCGATTCTTACCAGGGCCTTCAGCACCGCAACGGCCGACATCCAAACCAGCACCCTTGGATGGGACATCGAGGGATCAGTGAACCGCAGCGCTCCCATCGAAGACGTTAGGCAGGCCATAGACGAACATCCCAACTTGAGCCTTGCCGACTTCGAGGCCGTCGGCGGCTATACCACTATCCCGGTCGAGGCCCGCCAGCCCGGAGCGGAAAACCAGCGTTGGAGATGGTACGCAGTCAGGGCCGCCGACGACGACTTCCTGGACGCCGCCGGCGGAAAGCTGAAGCTCATCGCCGACGGCTACGGCGAGACTGCGGACGAGGTGTGGCAGGCACTGAAGAGCGACCCAACTCTAGCGGTAGTAGATGCCCTGGTGGTGCCCAGCCGGTCCAGGTTCGACGACGATGAAATCCCCTTCGCCATGGAGGGTATTTTCTACGAAGACGAAAGAATGGACCCCATAAACTTGGAAATCCGGGATACACTCTCCGGTCAAGTCGTGAACCTGAAGGTTATCGGCGTCCTGGACCAGCTCACCGACGCATTCGGGCAGCTAGGCGTCGGGATGTTCGTGTCCAAGAGCACGTTGGACGACGCCGTTGCCTACCAAATCCCAATAACAACCTACAGGTTCAAGGTTGCGCCGGGGGTGAACCTGACGCAGACCTCCCGGGCTATCGAAGCCGCCTTCCAGGAAAACGGGATGGAGACCGACGTGCTGGAGGACTTGGTGGGCGATGCCGCGGCGTCCAATCGGGCTTTCAACTACCTGTTCACCGGTTTTATGGGGCTGGGGCTGCTGGTGGGAATCGCCGCGGTGGGCGTAATCAGCCTTAGGGCCGTGGTGGAACGCAGGCAGCAGATCGGCGCACAGCGGGCCATTGGATACCGCCGCCGGATGATCCAGTTGAGCTTCTTATTCGAGTCCTCTTTTATCGTGCTATTGGGAGTGGCCATCGGAGTGGGTCTGGGCACGGTCATCTCTTACAACATAGTCAGCGAAATCCGAGAAGAATTGGAATCCATCCGGTTCTCCATTCCCTGGTTGCAGATAGGAATTATTATCGCAGTGGCCTACCTGTTCTCGTTGTTGACCACCTACCTGCCGGCCCGGCAGGCGTCCCACATCTATCCAGCCGAGGCGCTAAGGTACGAGTAGGCCCCGGAAGGCCCCGTGGTGGATTCGAAAAGCTACAACGTGGTGATTGTCGGCGGCGGGATAGTCGGCCTTTCCACCGCTATGCAACTCAATCGCCGCGGGCCTCCCGGCCAGCGGGTCGCGGTGGTGGAGAAAGAACCTGCCATCGCCCGCCACCAGACGGGCCACAACAGCGGGGTGATTCACTCAGGCATCTATTACCGCCCCGATTCCCAGAAGGCCCGGTTCTGCGTAGATGGAGTGCAGGCCCTGCTGCGCTTCTGCGACGACAATGAAATCGAGTACCGGCAGTGCGGCAAGGTAATCGTAGCCACCGCCGACGAGGAATTGGGGAGGCTGAACGACCTGTACCAGCGGGGCAGGGCCAACGGGGTGCAGGGGCTGGAAATGATTGGGCCGGAGCGGCTCAGGGAAATCGAGCCCCACGCTGCGGGCGTCCAAGCACTGTGGTCGCCTGCCACGGGAATAATAGACTACCAACAAGTCACCTCGGCCTACGCCACGCGCTTCCCGGGAAAGCGGCGGCGACGTCTACACCGATGCGCCGGTTAGGAAGATAACCCGCTACGCCGACGGAGTCGCGTTGGAGACGGCCCGCGGCGTCCTGAAGGCCAAGCACGTCATCAACTGCGCGGGCCTGCACGCCGACCGGATCGCGGCGATGATGGGCGAGCGACTGGACGTGCGCATCATCCCCTTCCGGGGAGAGTATTTCACCCTGCAGCCGGAGCGCAACGGCCTGGTCAACGGGCTGATTTACCCGGTGCCCGATCCCCGGTTCCCGTTCCTGGGGGTCCACTACTCCCGCACAATAGCAGGACAGGTGGAGGCGGGCCCCAACGCGGTGCTGGCACTGGGCCGGGAGGGCTACCGGAAATCAAATATCAACGCCAGGGATTCCTGGGGGACTTTCACCTTCCCCGGCTTTTGGAAGATGTCCGCCAAGCACTGGCGGGTGGGCGTCAGCGAGATGCGGCGGTCTTACAGCAAGAAACGGTTTGTACGCGACCTACAACGCCTGCTGCCTGAAATCCAAGAACGGGACCTGGCTCCCGGCGGCTCCGGTGTTCGGGCCCAGGCGGTGGCCCGGGACGGGACGCTGCTCGACGACTTCCACATCCTCCGGGGGCGGGAAGCAATCCACGTCCTTAACGCCCCGTCGCCGGGGGCAACTTCTTCCCTGGCCATCGGCGCCTACATAGTAGAGCTTGCGGCGGAGACCTTCGCCACAGACTAACCCCCGGGGCAGCCTCTTCTACGTCGGGCCCGGCCCTCTTGGTATGTCACCCGTCTTTCCGTCAAGGCTGCGGCTGATAACATATCAGCAACTCCTTGCTGATTACCGCTCCTAATATTGTCATAAAATATGACGTACAAGAATATCTGGCAAGATATACATAACCAATCAATGAACTACGGTCAAAGGATGCAGCTATGCCCGGTCGCAAACGGCGGATATGGCCACGTCAACTACTGCGGGCGTCAGGCTCACGACATAGTGACCGTGATGGCCAATTACCAATCCCGTTAAGGAGGAGAAGCTACGATGGTTAGACTAATTGTTGGGTTGGTTCTACTCTTGACCGTCGGGCTTTTCCTGACAGCCTGTGAGGAAGGATACGACATCATATCCGGCGTCGACCCCGCGCTATACTATGAGGACACAAGGCCCCCCTGTGAGCCAATAAAGGACTCGCACATAGACCCCTGCGAGCCGGGCATTGAGATTGATACGACTCCCCTCAGCCCGCCGAGGTCGGGATGGATTCACGATTACTCGACACCCTTCACAGTACGGAACATTCTGGACGGCGATTCGCTAGCCTCCATATCGCACACGGTAGTGCGGGGAACCTTCATCCCCAACACCGCCCGATGTGACTCCGGCGTTCCCTACCGCGTACCTTCTTACATCCAGCCCGGCTATTTTCAAAATTCAATCGCGATTCAGTGCTATGCCGATGTTCGTACCAACGCCTATATTCTGGGAATTGGCCCGCCGCAACTGACGGTTCAGGTGGCTTTCCACCATTATTGGGACGGCTACTATGCAGGCATAGCGGAGGATGAGGGCATAGCGGAGGCGGAAGTGGTGGAAACCATCCGGGCCGCCCATGTCTTCACCTTGGAGCATGATCCCGGAATCTATGGCAGGGAGGTGGTCTTGTTTCTCGGTCCGTCGCATAACCACGCCACAGAAGTTTGGGAGATATTCGCTCTGTGGGACGTGCAGAGGCAAGAGGACAACTCGGTAATCGCCGTTCACCCGGACCGGGACTCCTGGAAGGAGTTGCGACCGGACGATTACGAGACCCACAAGTCCAAACTGGAGCTATCGCTGCCTAAGCTGACGAAAGATGTAAGTACGGCGGACGATGCCCGTAGGAGGGAAAACGGCAAACGTATCGCTCCCGACAATATTGAAAGCAAAGCTCCGGGCGTGACCTTGCCGATGCTAGAGACAGACATTAACCGACTGGGTGACTTTCTCAAGGCGACCGGGGCCTACAACCACGAGGACGGCCCGCCAGTTAAGCCCCCACCGCCTTGCGGACTAGCCGTGTCAAACCAGACCAAGAATCCAGGTCTAATGCAAGACTGCATAGCGTTGTTGGCTGCCAGAGACACCCTCCGGGGAACTGGCTCACTCAACTGGGACACATCCATTGCCATCACCAGTTGGGACGGCATAACGGTGGCGGGGACGCCAAAGCGGGTGACCAAGGTCAAGCTGGCGAACAAGAGCCTGACCGGCAGCATCCCGGAGGACCTGGCAGACCTGGACGGCCTGACGGAACTCAAGTTGGCTGGCAACTCCCTCACTGGCTGCATCCCACTGGGGCTTAAATCCGTCGCTACCAACGACCTGGCGTCCCTGAAACTCCTCTACTGCCGGCCCCCGGCGCCGACTGGTCTGACCGCCGGAACGGTTGGGAAGACCAGCGTGCCCTTGACTTGGACTGCCGTGGCCAACACCAGCAAGTACCGGGTGGAGTATCGCCTGGACAGCGCCAGTTCCTGGACCGTGGACAGCGACGCGTTGACCGGCGCCAGCCACACCGTAAGCGGGCTGTCCTGCGGCAAGAAACACCAGTTCCGGGTCAGCGCCTACGGGAGCGGCACGACCTATGCCGCGGCGTGGAGCGAGCCCTCGGCTGCTGTCGAGGCCACCACCGCCGCCTGCGTCACCCCGGTGTTCGGCGAGGCCAGCTATTCTTTCACCGTCTCGCAACCCGCCTACACTGGAAACTCCGTGGGAACCGTCTCCGCCACCGACCCCAACGGGGACTCGCTGACCTACTCCATCACGGCGGGCAATCAAAGCCTCGCTTTCGCCATCGGCGGCAGCTCCGGGGCCATCACCTTGGCGGGCGTGGTGACCGGGGGCTCGTCACATACGTTGACGGTGGAGGCCAGCGACGGCACAAACAAGGCTGCGGCGACGGTCTCGGTGAAGGTGGACCCCTGCCCCAACAACGACCTGCCGGGGGTGGACCAAGACGTCGGCCTTGGCCCCGGCCAGCCGCCCGGCTGCGGCCCGGACGACGGAGCCGTAGGGCCGGGGTAGGCAACCCCGGACTGAGTCCCATGCCCCTGGTAGTCTAAAGCGGCCTGGAACGAGGACGGGCAGTTCTTCCGCAACCCAGGCCTTGAACTTCGCTTTGGAAAGTTATCCGCCTGGCTGCCCCATTGCGGCTCTGTCGGCGCGCCCAGCCTATAATTCGCCTTAGCCCGGCGGCCTTGACGTTGATGGCTCATAGGACAATGGGTATATAATCCAGCGAATCCGTATGGCTGATAGCAATATCACAATGCGCGACCTGTTGACGCGCCGATGTCCCAATTTGCCCGTCCCCGACGTGATCGTCTGAGGCAGGAGTTGCAGTGGTAAGCCTGGACCGGCAGGAACGCCTCGAGTTGGACTTGGGGGCTTGGACAGTAGGCGACGAGTTCGTTGCAGCCTATCTGCAGGCGGTCGGAGACGGGTCTGACGCCTATTTTCAGCACCGCCTGGCGCCGCCGTTGGCCCTGGCGGCCCGCGGCCTGGGCGCGTTGCTGGAGAAGCTGGATCTTCCCCCCGGCGCAATCCATAGCGTCCAGGAAATCGAGACCAGGCGGCCAATCCCCTTTGGGGCACAGGTCACAGCCCAGGCCGTTGTCGGCCCGGCCAGGCGGCGGGGCGACATGGAATTGCTGGCCGTCGGGCTCAGCCTTCAAGACCGCGAGGGCGCCCTCGCGTTGGAGAGCAAGAGCACTGTCCTGGTCCTGGACAGGTCTTCCGATGCACCTGCGGCCGGCGAAAGGCCGGGACGCGAAGAGAGAAGCGGCCCTGCCGGAGCAGCCAAATCGGGAGACGCCTGTCAGGAGCGGCCTAAGGCTTTGCCGGTGGTGGCGCGCACCATCAGCCAAGCCCAACTGAACGCCTATGCCGAGGTTTCGGGGGACCGGAACCCCCTGCACCTGGACGCTGCCTTTGCGGCCACCACCATGTTCGGCGGCATCATCGCCCACGGCATGTTGACTCTGGCTTTCATATCGGAGATGATGGCGCTTGAATTTGACAGGGCGTGGCTCGAAACCGGAGGGCTGAAGGTCCGGTTCAAGGGCGCCGCCCGTCCCGGCGACCGGGTGGAGACCCGGGGCAGGGTCGCCAAGATAGAGGAAACGCCCTCAGGGACCCGGTTGACCTGCAGCGTCGCGGTGCATACGCCGGAGCAGGGCCAGGAGTTGATCACCGGCTCCGCTACGGTGGTGCTGGGAAAGACATAGGACGCCGGCGTAAGGCAGCCGGCAAGAACCCTTTACATAACATCGTTTCGGGGCCTCAGGATACTGTCGGCCCCGCCGGACTTATGAGGACATCTTCGATATGCCCGATGCCAAAGGACTAGGAAGTTCCCCGGTGCGGGTCGCCCTGGACGCCATGGGCGGCGACTACGGCCCCGAGGAGACGGTCAAGGGCGCTGTACAGGCGCTGCAACACGACGACGTCGAGATTTTGTTGGTGGGAGATCCCGATAAGGTACAGCCCCAGTTGGACCGGTACGACGCAGGCAACGGGTCAATATCGGTAGCGCCCTCCCAGGGGGTTATCGGCGACGATGAGCATCCCCTCCAGGCCCTGAGGCACAAGCCCGAGGCCTCGGTGCTGGTGGCCACCGGTCTGGTGAAGCAAGGCCGCGCCGACGTGATGGTGTCAATGGGTTCTACCGGAGCCTCGATGGCCAGTTCGGTGCTGGTCCTGGGCTTGATGGAAGGGCTGGACCGGCCCTGCCTGGGAGGCCCGTTCCTGGGCCTGGCGCCCCGCACGGTGTTGGTGGACATGGGCAGCAACGTCGATTGCCGGCCGGTAATGCTCCTCAATTTCGCCGCCCTGGGCGTCGCCTTCGCCCGCAAGTTCCTGGACATCCAGGACCCTCGCGTGGGCCTGCTCAGCGTAGGCGCCGAGACGGCCAAGGGCAACCGCCAGGTGCAGGAGAGTCACCATCTCCTCACTGACAGCGGCCTGAACTTCGTGGGCAACGTCGAGGGGATGGACTTCTTTACCCAGCGGGCCGACGTGATCGTATGCGACGGCTTCGTGGGCAACATCCTGATGAAGTTTACCGAGGGGCTGGGCAGCGCCCTGTTCCCCTTCTTGGAGAAACAGCTTTCGTCCCACCTGACGCTCCAGGCAATCAAGACCGTTGCGTCCGATATTTGGCAGGTGACCAACCTGCCCCGCACCATGGGAGGGCCCCTCTTCGGGGTAAACGGCCCAGTGGTCCTGGGGCACGGCTCATCCAAGGCCGACGGCGTAGCCGGGGCCATCCACACCGGTGTCAGGTACGTTAAACTGGGCCTGCTGGACAGCATGCGGCAGGAGCTCCTGGAGGTCGGCAAACGGCTTCCGGCGTCCCACCCCGAGGCCGCCAGTTGAACCGGAAGACCGGCGGTTCAAGCCTATGAATAACCCGGGAGAGTTGACGGGGCAGGTAGCCCTGGTTACGGGAGCCTCCCGGGGAATCGGCGCGGCCATAGCGTCACGGTTAGCCCGCGCCGGCGCCAAGGTCGCCGTCAACTACCATTTCAGCCGCGACGCCGCCGCCTCGGTGGTGGACGACATAGTTGCCGACGGCGGCGAGGCCCTGCTGCTGGAGGGAGACGTTTCCCAGGACAGCTTCGCCGAGGCCGCGGTAAAGCAGGTCCTGGAGCACTGGCAGCGCATCGACATCCTGGTCAACAACGCCGGGATCAACCGCGACCGCCTGTTGCTGCGCATGACCCCCGACGAGTGGGACGAGGTGCTGCAGGTCAACCTGCGGGGCGCTTTCCTCTGCACCAAATACGTACTGCCCCACTTGATTAAGCAGCACAGCGGCCGGGTGGTCAACATTTCATCCGTGGTCGGCATAAGCGGCAATCCGGGCCAGGCCAACTATGCCGCCGCCAAGGCCGGCCTCATCGGCTTCACCAAGGCCGTCGCCCGCGAGGTGGCGTCCAGGAAAGTCACCATCAATGCCCTGGCGCCCGGATTCATCACCACCGGGATGGCCGAAGAACTGCCCGAGGATACCCGCAAGCAGATAATGGGGCGGATACCAATGGGGCAGTTCGGCACCCCCGAAGACGTGGCCGAGGCCGCGCTGTTTCTCTGCACCGACGGGGCAGCTTACATAACAGGGCAGGTCCTCGCCATCGACGGCGGCCTCATCGCCTGAGGAAGTCTTCCCCGGCCTTGCCCCCGTGATAGGGTCGCCGGTTCGCGGCTGTTTTGCCCCGCAAACCGAATAACGCTGGAGCTATCATGGCCCTCGACCGCGCCACGGTCCGGTTCCTGGAACAACTGGCTGAAGCCGGCGGAAAGCCCCTGCAAGAATGCACGCCGCAAGAGGCGCGCGCCTGGGGCGCCGGCTGGTCCGAACTAAACGGGCCGGCCCCGCAAATGGACCTGGTGGAGGAACACGCAATCCCGGCTCCCGACGGGCAAGTCCCTATAAGGGTCCTGGTCCCAATTCCACAGCCCCTGGGAGTGCTGGTCTGCTACCACGGCGGCGGATGGGTCACGGGTTCCATAGACGAGTGGGACACTGTGGGCAAGAAGCTGGCGGAGAGGACGTCCTGCGCCGTGGTCCTGGTCGATTACCGACTGGCCCCGGAGCATCCCTACCCAGCGGCGGTGGACGATTCGTACGCCGCGCTGGAATGGGCCGGTAATCACTTGGGCGAAATTGCTGGACATAACGTCCCGTTAATTGTCGCCGGGGACAGCGCCGGCGGGAATCTGGCTGCGGTGATGGCCCTGCGGGCCCGCGACCGGGGCGGGCCTCCGATAGCATTGCAGGCGCTCATCTACCCGGTAACCGATGCCGATTTCAGCCGCCCTTCGTATGACGACCGCGGCGCAGGCCAGTACAGCGATCAGCTTCTGTCACGCGAAGCCATGATTTGGTACTGGGACCACTACGTGCATGACCAGTTCCGCCGCACCGAGCCCGACGCCAGTCCTTTGCGCGCCGGCGATTTTTCCGGGCTCCCTCCCGCTGTTATACTGACAGCAGAGCACGACGTGCTGCGAGACGAGGGCGAGGCCTATGCCGAGGCCCTGCAGGCCGCCGGCGTGCCGGTGGACTTCAAGAGATACCCAGGCCAGATGCACGGGTTCTTTACCACGCTGGCGCTGCCCGGCAGCGAATTGGGCTTCCAACAGGTGGTAATCGCGGTGCGGGCGTGCATTGCCAGGGAGCGCAAGGCCCGGCAAGCCGGTTGACGGTGACGGCGAAAGTGGCGCGAACCAGGCAGTCTCAATCGCCTCGCTGAAAAGGGGCTCGGAGAAAAGGTGGACAACTTGGAAGTGTCACCAGATTTCGACGCCGTGATTATAGGGGCCGGCTTCTCCGGCCTGGGCATGCTCCACCGGCTGCGCAACGAACTGGGCATGTCGGTGCAGGTGTATGAAGCCGGCGGCGGCGTGGGCGGCACCTGGTACTGGAACCGCTACCCGGGGGCCCGCTGCGACTCCCTGAGCTACCTCTACTGCTATTCATTTTCCAAAGAACTGCTCCAGGACTGGAACTGGACCGGCAAATACCCCGAACAGCCGGAAATCCTGGCCTACTTCGAGCACGTCGCCGACCGCTTTGACCTGCGCCGCAACATCAAGCTGAACACACTGGTCACCTCGGCATGGTTCCTCGAAGACGTCAATGCCTGGCAAATCGAGACTGACCAGGGCGACCGCGTTACCGCCCGATTCCTGATCACCGGCGTCGGATGTCTCTCCACCGCCAACGTCCCGCCGATAAAGGGGCTGGACTCATTTGCCGGGGAGTGGCACCACACCGGAGCATGGCCGCATGAGGGCGTGGACTTCGCCGGGAAGAGCGTGGCGGTCATAGGCACGGGCTCCAGCGGCGTGCAGTCTATACCGGTGATTGCCCAGCAAGCCGGGAGCGTTACCATCTTCCAGCGAACCGCCCAGTACACCGTGCCAGCCCGCCACCACACCGTTGACCCCAAGTTCATCAATGAGGTGGTGAAGCCCAACTACGAGAAGATTCTGGAAGAGGCACGGTGGTCCCTCGGCGGCACTCCAATTGATGAGCCGGACCGCTCCGCGCTGGACGTAACCGCCGAAGAGCGGCGGGAAATCTATGAAGCCGGCTGGGCCGAAGGCGGCGGCTATTTCATATTCGCCTTCAACGATACCTATCATGACCGAAGAGCCAACGACACCGTCAGCGAGTTCATCCGGTCCAAGATCCGGGAGACGGTCAAGGACCCCGAGACCGCCGAAAAGCTTCTGCCGGTAGACCATCCCTTTGGGTCCAAGCGCGCGCTCATAGATACCGACTACTTCGAGACTTACAACCGCGACAACGTGAAGCTGGTAGACATCCGCCACTCGCCCATCCAGGAGATTACTCCCAAGGGCATTCGTACTGAGGACGAGGAGTACGAGTTCGACATGATCGTCTTCGCCACCGGCTTCGACGCCATGACGGGCAGCTACTTCAAAATAGACATCCGCGGCAAGAACGGCCTGGCGCTCAAGGACAAGTGGGCCGAGGGTCCCAAGACCTACCTGGGAGTGCAGGTTGCCGGATTTCCCAACATGTTCATGATTACTGGGCCCGGCAGTCCCTCAGTTCTTAGCAATATGTCCACGTCCATCGAGCAGCACATCGGGTGGATTTCCAATCTGCTGGCCTACATGCGCGAACACGAAATCGAGACTTCTGAGGCGGACCCGGAAGCCGAGACCGCGTGGGTGGCCCACGTGAACGAGGTCGCCGACGAGACGCTATACCCGCTGGCCAACTCCTGGTACCTGGGCGCCAACATCCCTGGCAAGCCCCGGGTGTTCACGCCCTACGCCGGCGGAGTGGGAACCTACCGGCAAAAGTGTAACGAAGTGGCGGACGCCGGCTACGAGGGCTTCATCCTGGGACGCCGGGAGACCGCAGGGGCCAAGCAGGAAGCCTGACCCGGCCGGTGAGCCGGCTTAGAGACGCCCCGCCGGGCGGTAGGCGACGGTCGTCGCCTAGCCGCCGGCCTTGAACACCCGCCGGAGGAGTAGACGATGCCCAACGTCGTATTGGTAGTGGACATGGTGCGAGGCTTCCTGGAGCCGGGCCACAACCTGTACTGCGGCGACGAAGCCCGGACGATAATCCCCAACGCCCGTGATTTGGTCGAGCGGGAGCTACAGGCAGGGTCTCAAGTCCTGTTCGTGTCCGACCACCACGACCCGGACGACCTGGAGTTCCAGATTTTTCCGGTGCACTGCGTCAAAGGGACCGCAGAGACGGAAGTCATACCGGAGCTGGTAGGCTTTGTCGACGGCTCCAACGTGGTGCCCAAGAACCGCTACAGCGGCTTCTTCAACACCGACCTGGCCCAGCGCCTGGAGCAGTTAAAGCCGGACAAGCTGGTGGTCTGCGGCGTGTGCACCGACATCTGCGTCATGCACACCACCTCCGACGCCCGCAACCGGGACTACCAAGTGGAAGTTCCCGCCGACTGCGTAGCCTCCTTCGACCCCAACGCCCACCAGTGGGCGCTGCGCCACCTGCAGAAGATATTGGGGGCGAAAGTTATCTAGTTAAGCGAGGCGGTGCAGTTGGTTCTCGGGTTCCGGTTCGTGGGCCCAGCAGCAGTGCGTAGCCGCCAAGCTCCATCTCCCTGCGACTCCCCCTCTCCTACCTCTCACACACGACACCGTCGCCATCGCCGTCTCTTGCACTGGGAACCATCTTCTTGGGAAAGCCCCGGCCGTCGCCTTTGCCGCCCTGGATGCGCGATTCTCCCGCGGCCTGGGCTGCGTCACACGACTCGTAGACTGCGCCTGGGGCCGGCGTATCAGTTGTTTCAGAAGTGCTGGTGGCACCGGGGTTGACGGCTGGTCTGGAGTCTCCAGAGGCCATGAGAACAGTGCTGTCTGCGCAGGTGTCGAGCATCTCGACAAGGGCGTCATACTCCGCTTCCGTCACGGTGAGGCCCCAGGTATCTTTGATTGTTATCCAGTCGACGGCGTAACGGCACCAGTACGCTTGGTCCTCCGGCTTCCACTGGTCCGGCCCCTTGGCGCCCTTAGAACGATTAGCCCCGGCGGTCACAGCGATGAGATGCTGGGGGTCGTCCAGGTAATTGGCGAACCGTTCCTTTCTCTCGGGAGTCCAGTCCCAGGCCCCGCTGGCGTGGGCATTGGCCAGGGGCACCATGTGGTCCACGTCCAGCTTGCCGGGGTCGGTGACGGTCGCCGAGGAATAGGGGGTTATCCACCGGCCTGCAACGACCCTGCAGGCCTTGTCATCCTGGTAGGTGACGTCGACCACGCTTTCGGCCAGCAGCACTTCTTGCCGGGTGTCCTGGCAGTCGTCGTCCTCGTCGGTCCAATGCTTCCAGTCATCCCGGTCGTAGGTCTGCAAATCTGCCGGAAGCTCGGCTATGGTTGCACGCAGCACCAATTGGGCCTCTGGCGTCGCCGTATCAGCCGCAGGTGTTGGCTCGGGTCCGGTCGGGGTCGGGGCTACAGTGGGGGGCGGTTGTACCTCAGGCGTCGGCGCCGCTGTTTGAGCCGAAAGCGGTGGAGTTTCCGATGCTAAGGTCGGCGTCGCTGGATGCTTGGTTCCTACGCTGGCGACAAGCGTCAGTTGCTGTCGTGGAACTTCCGGTTTATCTGCAGCAGGGGTCGATGTGGGGCCTGATTCACACGCCGCCAGCAGTATCGTGAGAGCGCTGGCGAGGGCGATTGCAAGTTTCAACAGAGCAACCTCATCGGGCGACCCGGATGAGCCTGACGTTCAGAGTTACAGAGAATAGTCGTGGCTAGGGTGATTCAGCCGTAGGGTTGCAAGACATCACACTCCCCTAGTGCCTTGTCCCAATCTCCAAACAACTCCTACGACCTACTCAGAGTTGGAGGAATCGCCTCCTCTGCCATCTTCGAAATCGTCCAGTGTGCCGTCCGCTCCTCCGCTGGCATAGGTCCACAAAGTGTAACCTTCGGGAGATTCCCACTCGGGACCACTTTGGGATATCTCCACTGATGGCACAGCTTGAAGGAGTTGGCATAAGAACAGATTGTCCTCCTCACCGACAACGAAAAACTCCGGCTGGGCATTTACCCGATCCCGCGTAATGCTGACACCATCTGAGTACGGCACAATAGATACTATTTTGCTGTGCTTGATTCTGAATGACTTTGTGGAAGCTGGCAGTAGGCGTACTGACGAAAAGCCGCTGAAGTACAGGTGCTTTGTCGTGATAGCCAAGGTGCCATATTCACGATCAATCAGTTCTTCTTTCTCGACCGGGATGCCTTTTGACTGCCCTAAGCGAACGGATACACCCTTCATCACCCGGACACTAACTCCGGCGGACCGCCCCTCTATCTCCCGCTTGGTTCGCTGCTCGAAATAGCGTACTAACGTAAAAACGTAAATTAAGTGCTCACTTTGCATGAACTTGAAGGGTAGAAATTCACGCCTGTCCCAGTCGATTTCGGGGAGCTTGCCAGCGTTTAGAATAGCAAGAACGCTGTCCTGTTCCCGCTTATGCTTTTCAGCGATACTCTGTAGCAACTGCGCTCGTGCCTCGGCATCCTGTCGCTTCTGCTCCTGGGCTTCCAATATCTTCCGTCGCCTCTCGGCTGGATATGAAATTACTTGGGCAAGTGTATTCCTAATCCATCTCAGCAAATTTACCCCCTCTACCTCATAACCCTCATGATGACGGAACAGCAGTCAAGTGCCGGAGGATTGCGCGCCCCGCACGACTTGTCGGCTGTAAATTAGCCGCCCTCGCCTCCCCACTGTTGGCCGACCTTATGACGCCTTGATCTTCGCCAAGGTCCTCTGGAATATAGTAATTCCACCATCCTACCCGGCGCATGGCGATAACGATTGCCCTTTTGTCCCTAACTCGTTTGGTCACCGTGTCACGAACAAATTCCCCTGCCAAGCGCACCGAAGGCCAGCTGCTGGTATCATCCGGGCCGGTAGCGCTATGATATGGTGACTCTTGGATTACCGCCAGGGTTTCGCCGATCTTCGCTCGTGCTTGAGGCTCGCTTATCCCAAGATTACTGGCCAACTCCTGGATGGTTTTCCATAGCTTACTGTCCCAGTACTTAAATGCGCCGTGCCAAGCAAATTGGCGGTCCAAACATAGGAAGGGGAGTACGCTGTCCAAGGGTTCCTGCTTTAGGTTTGCCAGCAGGACACTTCTGAAGGCGGTTTTTTCGTGCTCAACGTAGTCACCTAGCTCAAGCCCGGGATTGGTCATCAGCACGTATATCTGGGCATTTAGCAAGTCTCCAACAAACGGTCCCGGAAGTAACCCTAAGTGGAGACGTCTGTCTTTGCTGCGGTCAGGGCAAAAGAAATCGGGGGCTTGCCATGCCTCGTCCCAACTGTGGTATGTGACAGTCGGGTAGGACTTTAGGTAACCTGCGTCGGCCTCTAGTATGTAAGGCGGAGGGCCCGCATCCCATTGGCCCGCAGCCTTCCTCCACTCGCTCAGAAGGTCCATAGTGCACTCTCATTCTCCTCTACATCGGTTTCGTTTGGAAAATGCGTTAGCTATCCCAGTCCTAGGCAAATGGAATAAACCCCACAGCAGTCGGAACCGCCGTATCCAAGCGTGCCCCCCTACCCCAACGCCCCGCCGACCACCGCGTCGGCAATCTCGTCGTCGGACATTCCCAGCAACTCCTTGAGCACGTATTCGTTGTGCTGCCCCATTGCCGGGGCGGCAAAGCGGGGGCCGCTGTCGTAGCCCTGGATGCGGTATTGCGGGCCGCTGTACGGCACACTGCCTATCTCAGTGTGCTCCAGGTTGCGGAAGAACCCCCGGTGGGCCAGTTGGGGGTCACGGAGCAGGTCGCTGCTCCGCTGCACCACTCCCGCCGGAACCCTCTTGGCTTGGAGTAACTCCATGACCTGCCGTTCGTCTTTGTCGCTGGTCCACAGGGACAGGTTCCGGTCTATCTCGTCGTGATGGGACAGGCGGCCCTCGGTGGTCAGAAAACGCTCGTTCCGCGCCCAAGCCGGGTCGTCCATGGCCTGCCGCAGCCCTTGCCACTGGTCGTCGTTCTCCACCGCGATGCAGCACCAACGGTCGTCGCCCAGGCAGGGATAGGCCCCTTGGGGCGCGGCCGTCGGCGAGCGATTGCCGTCGCGGGTCACCGTGCGCCCGTTGACCCGTGAGTCCAGCGTCTGGGGCGACAGGAAATGCAGGGCTATTTCAAGCTGGCTGGCGTCGATGCGCTGGCCCTGGCCCGTCCTCCGCCGGTGGTCCAGGGCGGCCATTACCGCAGCCGACAGGAAATGGGGGGCTATGGTGTCGGTGTAAGCCAGCCAGGGGCCGTCGGGCGGCAGGTCCCTCCACCCGGTAACCTCGTAGAAGCCGGCCATGGACGCAGCGTGGTACCCGAAGCCGCCCAGCCCAGCCAAAGGCCCGGTCTGGCCCATCAGGCAGGTGCTCACCATGATAATCGACGGGTTAAGCGACCGCGCCTTTTCGTAGCCGATGCCCAGCCGGTCCACCGTGCCGGGGGTGAAGGCCTCGATGAACACGTCGGCCCAGGCCAGCAGCCGGTGGGCCACGTCTACCCCCGCCTGGGTCTTCAGGTCCAGGGTGACGCCGTACTTGGAGGTGTTGAACTCGCCGAAGAAGTGGCTGCGGTTGGGGCCGGGCGCGCCGTCCTTGAACGGCATGGCCACCCGCAGGGTGTCCATGGGCGCGGGTGTCTCGACCCTTACCGCCGTTGCCCCGTGGTCGGCGAAATGCTTGGCGATGCTGGGTCCGACGACGACCCAGGAAAAGTCTACGACTTTCAAGCCGTCGAAGGGCAACCCGGCAGAGGGCAGGCTATCCGCCGCGGCCATTGCTCGCCTCCCCGGCCCGCCCGCAGGCCGCCTCTATCTCCGCCGGGGAATACCCCAGCATCCCGCCCAGCACGTCGGCGTTGTGCTCCCCCAGCCTGGGCGGCCAGCAGCGCACCTGCATCGGCGTCTCGCTCATCCGGGCGAAAAGTCCCGGCGCCTGCACCTGCCGCTCGCCGGGCAACGGCGCGGTGAGCCAGTAGCCCCGTTCCTCCAGTTGGCGGAAGCGGGTCAACTCCTCGACGGTGTACACCGGCGCAATGGATATGCCTTCGCTGATGGCCATCTCCAGGAGTTGGTTCTTGGTCCTGGTCAGCACGTACCGGTTGATGGGGACCATTACCTCTTCCAGGGGATGGGTCACCGGCTTGCCGTGGAGATGATTAAGGGTGTAGGACATCCAGTCCTCGTCCTCCAGCCACGACTCCGGCGCCAGCCCGTCCTCTACACACCACCGGACTACGGTCTCCAGCGTTTTGGCGTCGGGCATGAAGGTCACGTAGCCGTCAGCGCAGTCGTAGACTATCTGCAGCGTTACTCCCCTGGTCTGAGAGAATGGGCCGGAGCGGTTGAAGTCATGCCCCTGGATGGCGTAGGCCGCCGCCGCGTTCAGCGTCGTCCACACCATAACTGTCTGGGCCGAAACGTCCACGAACTGGGCCTCTCCGGTGCACAGCATCCTGGCGTGGGCCGTCAGCGCTCCCACCGCCGCCTCAGCCCCAGCATGGAGCCACACCTGGGGCGCCGAAACCCTGACCGGAGCCCGGCCCGGGTCGCCCTGCACGCTCATGGGACCGGCCATGGCCGCCACCGTCAGGTCGCTGGACGCGAGGTCGGCGTAGGGGCCGTCCTGGCCGAAAGGGGTTATGGCCACGTAAACGATGCGGGAGTTGGCCCGGCGCAACCCCTCAAACCCCAGCCCCAGTCCCGACATTTCTCTCGGGCGAGCCGATTCGATTACAAAGTCGGACCTCTCGGTCAGGCGCAACAGGGCTCGGCGGCCCGCGTCGCCGGACAGGTCCAGGGTTATGCCCCGCTTGTTGCGGTTGAAAGCGAAGTAGTGGAGGCTGCGCTCCAGCTCCGGCCCGTGGGGCAGGAAGGGCGCCATCCTCCGGCTCGTCGAGCCCTGGGGCGGCTCGACCTTGATTACGTCGGCTCCCAGGTCGCCAAGTATCATGGCGGCCAACTCGCCGCGGTCGTCCGTCAGGTCCAGGACGGTGTAGGGACTGAGCATTGCGTTCCGGCAGGCTGGAATGTGCCGGGATTATAGCACGCACCGGCCGCCGCACCGCCTTTGTTATGGACGGTCTCCGGCGTCGGCTCCTTGAATTATCGGGACCCATGCGGCTATCATTAGTTAACCTGTCCTCCCGTGTCCGCCCATCCTACCCCCGCGCGAGGCCCAATGTTGTACCGCAGCTACAGGTACTCCCACTGGGACGGCACCCAGCAGATATTCGACATCGACGCCGACGAACTGATGGACCGGCTGTCCGACGAGACGCTGCGCCAGGGCGACATAATGCGGGCGCTGCAGGAGATGCTGCGGCAGGGCTTTCAGAACCGGGACGGCCAGCAGTTGACCGGACTGCAGGAGTTGATGGAGCAGCTCAAGAACCGGAGGCGGCAGCAACTGCAGCAGTACAACATGGACTCGGTAATCGACGACCTGAGAGAACGGCTGCGGGACGTCATCCAGACCGAAAGGGACGGCATCGACCGCAGGCTGGAGCAGGCCCGCCAGCAGCTTTCCCAGGCCCCGGAGGAAGACCGGCCCCAGCTTGAGAGCTTCTATAACGTCCTTGAGGAGCGGGGAAAACGCAACCGGGAGAAACTGGACAACCTGCCCGACGACATGGGCGGCCGGATCAAGGAGTTGATGGACTACGACTTCATCGACCCCGAGGCCCAACGGAAGTTCCAGGAGCTTCTGGACATGCTGAAGGGCCAAATGGCGCAGAACATCTCCCAGCAGATGATGCAGCAGGCCCAGGGAATGTCCTCAGAAGACATGGCGGCCATGCGGGAGATGATGCGCCGGCTCAACCAGATGATGCGGGACAAGATGGAGGGGCGGGAGCCCGACTTCGACGGGTTCATGGAGCAGTTCGGGTCAATGTTCGGCCCCAACCCGCCCCAGAGCTTCGAAGAGTTGATGGACCTGCTCCAACGGCAGCTTGCCCAGATGCAGTCCATGCTGGAGAGCATGTCCCCGGAGATGCGCCAGGAGTTGGAAGACGCCCTGGCCAATGCCCTTGACCCGGAAACCCGGATGGAGATGGCCGAGTTCGCTTCGTTAATGGAGCAGATGATGCCCATGGACGAGTTGCGCCGCCAATATCCATTCCTGGGCGACGACAGCATGACCATGGAACAGGCCATGGAGATGATGCGGGGCCTGCAGGACCACGACCGGCTGGAGGAGGCCCTGGCCCAGGCCATGCGCACCGGCAACCTGGAGGACGTTGACCCGGACAAGCTGGCGGAGCTGTTAGGCGAGGACGCCCGCCGGGCCTGGGAGCAACTGGATAAGTTGCGGCGAATGCTGCAAGAAGCAGGTTACATAACCGGCGACGACAAGATGGAACTCACCGCCAGGGGCATGCGCCGCATCGGCCAGAAGGCCCTGAGAGAGGTGTTCGTCCACCTCAAGAAGGACCGTATCGGCAACCACCTTGTGCACACCAGGGGGGCCAACGGCGACCTGGTGGGCGACACCAAGCCCTACGAGTTCGGTGACCCCTTCCAGATTGACCTGCAGGCCAGCGTGAAGAACGCAGTGCTGCGCGGCGGCGCCCAGGTCCCGGTGCGCATGACAGTCGACGACTTCGAGGTCCACCGCACCGAGCACATGACCCGCGCCTCCACCGTCCTGCTGCTCGACCAGAGCCGGTCCATGGGGCTGTTCAACAACTTCCATGCCGCCAAGAAGGTCACCGTGGCCCTGATGGCGTTGATCCGGAGCAAGTACCCCCGGGATTCGCTGTACGTCATCGGCTTCTCCGACTACGCCATGGAAATCAAGGAGGACGAGCTGCCCAAGTCAAGCTGGAACGCCTGGGTGTCCGGCACCAACCTGCACCATGCGTTGATGCTGGCCCGCAAGCTGCTGTCCAAGGAAAAAGGCGGCTCCAAGCAGGTCCTGTTGATTACCGACGGGGAGCCCACGTCCCACATGGAAGGCGACCGGGCCTTCTTCGCCTACCCTCCCAGCTACCGCACGGAACAGGAAACCCTGAAAGAGGTCAAACGCTGCACCCAAGAGGGCATCGTCATCAGCACCTTCATGCTGGAAAGCTCCTACCAGTTGATTCACTTCGTCGAGCGTCTCACCAGGATAAACAAGGGCCGTGCCTTCTACAGCAGCGCCTCCAACCTGGGTGAGTACATGCTGGTGGACTACGTCAGCAACCGCCGGAAGCGGGTCGCGTAGCGCGGCCAGGCCTACAAACCGCAACTACCCTTTCCCACCAACCGAAAACCTGTTATGATACCCGGCAGCAAATTCACATAAGTCAACTTCAGGGTTGAGAGGCCGTCCGGGGCGCCGGATGGCGTGGCTTTTAAGGCAGTCCAGTGAGGCTGGCAAAGTTCGGAACCCTTTCGGAAGGTCAGGTGACCACTTCGGTGGCCTTGGCGCCAGCCCCTTGCCAGCATTTAGGCAAGGGGTTTTTTGCGGGGTGCGCCCAGACTCCGCCGGTCTGCCAAGGCATAGACCGGCGGGGATACGCCGGGGACCAACCAGCGTTGATAAGGAAGAAATGACCGCCGAAAGGCAGATACTGAGCCAGGAAGACATCCGCCGGGCCTTGAACCGCGTCGCTCACGAGATACTGGAGCGAAACCGGGGCGCCCAAGACCTGGTGCTTGTCGGCATCTACACCCGCGGCGTGCCCCTGGCCAACCGGCTGGCAACTAATATCGCCCAGTTCGAGGGGAGTACGGCGCCTGTCGCCGCTCTTGACATAAATCTGTACCGCGACGACCTGCAAGAGCGGGACCGCCCCGTGGTGCGCCCTACGGACATCTCGGTGGATATCCACGGCAAGAAAGTGGTGCTGGTGGACGACGTGCTATACACGGGCCGGACTATCAGGGCCGCCCTTGATGCTCTCAGCGACTTCGGACGCCCCAAAGAGGTGCAGTTGGCCATTTTGCTGGACCGGGGGCACCGGGAGCTGCCGATACGGCCGGACTACGTGGGGCAGAACATACCCACCGCCGCAAACGAACAGGTCAAGGTGCGCCTGGTCGAGTCCGACGGCGTGGACGAGGTGGCAATCACCAACAGGGGGACTCAAGGCCGATGAGCGCGTCCAGGTCTATGGAGACACCAGGTTTGACCCAGGCCCCGGAGATGGCGGACCTGCCTCCCCGAAGGCACGTGCTGGACCTGGACGATTTCTCACCGGCGGAGATCTCAGCGGTGCTGCAATCGGCCGAAGGCATGGCGGAGGTGCTGGGCCGGGACATCAAGAAAGTGCCCACCCTGAGGGGCCGGGTGGTGGTTACGCTGTTCTACGAGTCCAGCACCCGCACCAGGGTCTCGTTCGAGGAAGCCGGCAAGGTATTGAGCGCCGACGTCATCAACATGTCGGCTTCGGCCAGCAGCGTCGAGAAGGGCGAGTCCCTGCTCAACACCGGCCTCACCCTGCAGGCAATGGGAGTTGACGTAATCGTCATACGCCACCCCCACTCAGGCGCGCCCAACCTGCTGGCGCGGCACTTGGAAAGCGTAGGGGTGATAAACGGCGGCGACGGCATCCATGCCCACCCGACCCAGGCATTGCTGGACCTGTACACGGTGCAGCAGCAACTCGGCAGGTTGGACGGCCTGAAGGTTGTCATCGTCGGCGACGTGCTGCACAGCCGGGTGGCCCGGTCCAACATCTGGGGCTTCGCCAAGATGGGCGCCAGGGTGGTCCTGTGCGGGCCGCCAACCCTGCTGCCCCTGGAAATGCTCCGGGGCCTGGGGGATGAAGCCGTTGAGTCGCCGCTGGCCGCCGTCGAAGTCGATACCAACCTGGACCGGGCGATGCAGGACGCCCACGTGGTAATGGCCCTGAGATTGCAGTCCGAGCGGCAGCAGGCGGGTTTCCTTCCCGGTCTCCGGGAATACGTCCGCCGCTGGCAGGTCACCAAAGAGCGGCTGTCCCTGGCATCGCCGGAAGCGCTGGTGATGCACCCTGGACCAATGAACGAAGGCATCGAGATAAGCTCCGGCGTTGCCCGCGGCGGCGCCTCGGCCATTCAGCGGCAGGTCACCAACGGCGTGGCGGTGCGCATGGCCCTTCTCTATTACGTCTGCCGGGGGAGAAAGTAGCGTGTCATTCCAAGCAGTCTTGATCAAGGGCGCCCGGGTCATCGACCCATTACACGGACTGGACGAGGTTACCGACATCCTGGTCCGAGACGGAAACATTGCGGCGGTCGGCCACATGACGCCGGACCAGGCGCCGGAAGGCTGCCGCGTCATGGAAGCCGGCGGCCTGGTGGCCAGCCCGGGGTTCATCGACCTGCATAGCCACCTGCGGGAGCCCGGATTCGAGTACAAGGAGACCATAGCCACCGGCGCCCGCGCCGCGGCTCGCGGCGGATTCTCCACCGTCTGCTGCATGCCCAACACCGAACCCGCCATAGACAATGCCGCCGTGGTGGACTTGATTCACCGGCGTTGCCGCGAGGACGCCGTGGTCCGGGTCTTGCCAATTGGCTGTGTCACCAAGGGCCGCCGCGGCAAAGAACTGGCCGACATGGAGGAGCTCGCCGTCGCGGGCGTGGTGGCCTTCAGCGACGACGGGGACCCGGTGTACGACCCGCAGCTAATGCGCCTGGCCCTGGTCTACGGCGCCGACCTGGGACTACCCATAATCAACCACTGCCAGGAACCGGGCCTTTCCTGCGACGGTGTCATGGCCGAAGGCTGGGTAGCCACACGCTTGGGCCTGCCCGGTATCCCGGCTGCCGTCGAAGAAACAATGGTGGCCAGGGACCTGTCCCTCGCCGAGTTGACCGGCGGCCGCCTGCACCTGGCCCACCTGAGCGCCGCCGGTTGTCTCCCCATGCTGCACCAAGCCAAGGACAAGGGCGTAACGGCGACCGCGGAGGTCTGCCCCCACCACCTGACCATCACCGACCATTGGGTGCTGGGCAACCGCGGCTCGGAGTCCTCGGAAGCCGGCCCAATGGCCTACGACACCGACACCAAGGTCTATCCCCCGCTGCGCCGCCGGGAGGATACCCATGCCCTGGCCCAGGGGCTGGCCGACGGCGTGATTGACTGCGTCGCCACCGACCATGCTCCCCACGACCTGGCGTCAAAGCAGGTGACCTACGCCGAAGCCTCCTTCGGCATCAGCGGCCTGGAGACCGCGCTGGGACTGACTTTGAAGCTGGTGCACTCCGGCGAGATAACGCTGAGCCGCCTGGTGGAGCGAATGACCGTGGGTCCGGCCAACGTGCTCGGCCGGTCGTTCACCGAGTTCGCCGGCCTGCAGCCCGGCACACCGGCGGACATCGTCCTATTTGACCCCGATGAAGAATGGGTGGTCGATACCCAAGAGTTCGAGTCCAAGGGGAAGAACACTCCCCTGCAGGGCGAGACCCTGAAAGGCAGGGTCAAGGCAACCTTGGTGCAAGGCAAAGTGGTGTTTGAAGATGGCTGAGCTCGGTTCCAAAGCCTGGCTGGTGCTGGAAGACGGTTCCTTCCACGCCGGCGAAGCCTTCGGCGCGGATGTGGAGACCCACGGCGAGGTCGTGTTCAATACCAGCATGACGGGATATCAGGAGGTGTTGACCGACCCGTCCTATGCCGGGCAACTGGTCACCCTTACCTATCCCCTGGTCGGCAACTACGGCATCAGCGAAGAGCACTTCGAGTCCAGGCGCATACAAACGGCCGGCCTCATCGTCCGGGAGCACTGCGACCTTCCCAGCCACGGCCTGAGCAAGCGGACGCTCCACGAATTCCTGGAATCCCAGGGAATCCCCGGCCTGAGCAGCGTGGACACCCGGGCGGTAACCCGCCGCCTGCGGGACCGGGGCGTCATGATGGGGATCATTACCCGCCAGGACCCCAGGGAAGCAGAGGCAATGCTGGCCGGCATAGACCGCTACGACGACCGGGACTTCGTCAGCACCGTCACCACCGACCGACGCTACGACTGGGACGCCGCCGGCGAGGCTTGGGAGGGTCCGCCCAAGCATCGAGTCCTGGTGATCGATTGGGGCCTCAAGTACAACATCCTGCGCCTGCTTCGCAAACGGGGCTGCGAAGTGACGGCTGTGCCTGCCGCTACCTCCGCCGATGACCTGCTTGCCCTTAAGCCCTCGGGAATCCTTCTGTCTCCCGGACCGGGAGACCCGCAGTTGCTCGACTACCTGGTGAAAAACCTCCGGTCGCTGCTGGGCCGGGTCCCAATCATGGGCATATGCCTGGGCCATCAGATTGCGGCCCGCGCTTTGGGGGCTACGACCTACAAGCTCAAGTTCGGACACCGGGGCGGCAACCATCCGGTGAAGGATATGAGCGACGGCAAGGTTTACATAACCGCGCAGAACCACGGTTATTCAGTCAGCGCAGACTCTCTGCCCACCGGGCTCGAAGTGTCCCACGTCAACCTGAACGACTACACCGTAGAAGGGCTGCGCCACAAGGAAATCCCCTTGTTCACCATCCAGTACCATTCCGAGGCGGCGCCGGGCCCCCAGGACAACGAGTACATGTTCGACCGATTCCTGCAGATGATCCAGGACTGCGGCGCCCCGGCCTGAGCATTTGCTAACCGGGCAGCGGAGACTTGGGGAAATCGCCGGCGGCTGCAACGACGCGGCCTCAAAATTGGGAGAATTTGCCCTCGGATTTCATGGCAGAGACCGTCACCGGTCGGGTATCCTGTCTGAATTGCTTCTCAGGACTGGCTCCGAGGGTTGACCCGGAATAGGCCGGGCGGCCCCATCAACAGGGAGTTATTCCAAGAGGGTTGGGAATCATATGTAGTTCTCTCAATATCTGGAGGTTTTTTCAATGTCTTCCTTCACCATGATGTTGCTGGAGGAGGGGGTGGATGTGGAGCTACCAGGAGATCTATCAGGAATTGTTGGAATACTAGACGAAGAGGTCCGTAATTTCGAGCACGAGGGGTACGGATATGCCCTGAGCCCAGGCAAGGGGACTATCGGCACCCGGTGGGACTTCTTGGTCAAGTATTTTGATCACAACGACCATGAAATACTCCCGTTCTCGTTGGGACGGTTGGAGTTGGAGAAGCTAGACAGGAACCATGTTCAACTCAGGTTTCCTCCGCGTGAAGAACAGGAGATAGCTGAGATGATCGAAGACGACCCGGAAGGCCGGTTCTTCGGTTCCTTTGTCTACCAAACGCTCAACGCTCTACAGCGGCACAAGCTCATTGAGTTACCGGGGGTCTTGCCCACAGTCTGACTTGCCGGCGAGGGATACCCCCTTGTTTTAAGGCGGTCTTGACGGCGGGCCACAGCGCCGGTTGTAGTAGACCAGGACAATCAAAAGGGCCTATAATGTAGATGGCATGGCGGGGAATGCCCTGGCGGGTCTCCCCGAGGAGGCAGGGATTTCCAATAGGCCCGGAAAAGTTCTGGTCGTAGGTTCTGGGCCTATTCTCATTGGCCAAGCCGCAGAGTTCGATTACGCCGGCACCCAGGCTTGCAAAGCCCTTCGCGAGGAAGGGGTTGAAACCGTTCTGGTCAACTCCAACCCTGCGACCATAATGACCGATCAGGGCATCGCCGACCGGGTGTACATCGAGCCCCTCACCGTCGAGGTCCTCGAACGGATCATCGCCCGGGAAAAGCCCGACGGCATCCTGCCCACCCTGGGCGGACAGACCGGCCTCAACCTCGCCGTGGCCCTGGCCGATGCCGGCGTGCTGGACAAGTACGGCGTACGGCTCCTCGGCACACCCCTGGAGACGATTCGCAAGTCCGAAGACCGGAGCTTCTTTCGCGACTTCCTCCACGAACTGGGCGAGCCTGAACCCGCCAACCTCACCGTCTCTTCCATGGAGGAGTGCCGGGAGTTGGCCGGGCAAATCGGGCTCCCTACCGTCGTGCGCCCGGCCTACACCCTGGGGGGCAGCGGCGGCGGCATCGCCAACACCTGGGAAGAACTGGAAGCCATCGTACGCGCCGGGCTGGCTGCGAGCCCCATATCCCAGGTGCTGCTGGAACAGTCGCTGGTCGGCTGGAAAGAAATCGAGTACGAAGTGATGCGGGACGGCGCCGACAACTGCATCACCGTCTGCAACATCGAGAACCTGGACCCCATGGGCGTGCACACCGGGGACAGCATCGTCGTCGCTCCCAGCCAGACGCTGACCGACAAAGAGTACCACATGCTCCGCTCGGCCAGCCTGAAGATAATTCGCGGCCTGGGCATAGAGGGCGGCTGCAACATCCAGTTCGCGCTGCAGCCCCACCCCCAGGTATCGGAATCCCTCAACGCTGAGTGGCAAGCCGAGTCTCCCTACTACGTCATAGAGGTCAACCCCCGCGTCAGCCGCAGTTCCGCCCTGGCCAGCAAGGCCACCGGCTATCCCATAGCCCGCGTCGCTGCCAAAATCGCCGTCGGCAAGAGACTCGACGAGATATCAAACGCGGTCACCAGCATGACCAAGGCCGCTTTCGAGCCGGCCCTGGATTACTGTGTGGTCAAGTTTCCCAGGTGGCCTTTCGACAAATTCCCCCACGGCGACCGCACCACGACCACCCAGATGAAGGCCACCGGCGAGGTGATGGTCATCGAACGGTCTTTTGAATCGGCCCTGCAGAAAGCGGCCCGGTCGCTGGAGATAGGCAACCGGACCCTGTTGTGGGAAGACCCAGCCTGGCGCAGCAACAGCAATTTTTCCTTGGACCGGCTCCCTCTAGGCCCCAACGACGAGCGCCTCTGGGCCATGATGGCCGCGCTGCGGCGGCAGGTAACTCCAGCAACCCTGGTCGAACGCACCTACGTGGACCCCTGGTTCGTCAGCGCCCTGGAGCGCATCGTCGACATGGAGCGACGGCTGCTGTCCGAGGGCCTGACCCCCGACCTGCTGCTGCGAGCCAAACGCCTGGGGTTCTCCGACGAGCAGGTGGGCACCCTGGCCGACATGCTCCCCGAACAGGTCCGTGACCTGCGGCTCCAATGGGAAATTCGCCCCGTATACAAGATGGTAGACACCTGCGCCGCCGAGTTCGAAGCCGTTACTCCCTACTACTACAGCACCTACGACCACGAGAACGAGGCCCCTCCGCTGACCGGCAAGAAGGCCCTGGTCATCGGCAGCGGTCCCATTCGCATCGGGCAGGGCATCGAGTTCGATTACTGCAGCGTCCACGCCGCCTGGGCTTTGTCCGGGCAGGGCGTTTCCAGCATCATGGTCAACTCCAACCCCGAGACCGTCTCCACCGACTTCGACTCCAGCGACCGGCTGTACTTCGAGTCCCTGGACGAGGAGACGCTGCGCGACATCCTGGAAAACGAGACCGGCGACGGCGCGCCTCCGCCCATTGTCGTCCAATTCGGCGGCCAGACCGCCATAGACCTGTCCCAGAAGCTGGCGGCCGCCGGACTGCCCATCCTGGGTTCCAGCGCCGAGGCCATCGACGTCGCTTCCGACCGCCACAAGTTCGAGGAGTTCCTGGCCCGCCTGGGCATCCCGCAGCCGCCAGGAGCGGCCGTGACATCGGTGGAAGAAGCCCTACAGGTGGCGCAGAACATCGGCTATCCCGCCGTCGTCCGGCCCAGTTACGTTCTCGGCGGGCGGGCCATGGAGATAGTCCAGAACGCCACCGAGTTGATCAGGTATTTGACCGCCGCCACCGACGTGAGCCCCGACAAGCCCGTGCTCATCGACCAGTACATGGAGGGCAAGGAGTGCGAAGTCGACGTGGTCTGCGACGGGGAGCGGGCGCTGATTCCGGGCATCATGGAGCACATAGAGAGGGCAGGCGTCCACAGCGGCGACTCCATGGCCATTTATCCGGGACTGAACCTCACCGACGACGAAGTGGACACCATCGTCGACTACTCCACCCGCATAGGCCTGGCCCTTGGAGTCAGGGGCCTGATGAACGTCCAATTCGTCATCCACGGCGGCGCCGCTTACCGCAGCCCCCACCTGCCCTTGCAGGACGACCAGAAGACCTCCGTCTACGTCCTGGAGGTGAACCCCAGGGGGAGCCGCACCATTCCCTTCATATCCAAGGTGACCGGCGTGCCGGTGGCCGGAATCGCCACCAGGGTGATGCTGGGCGAGACCCTGGCCCAGCAGGGTTACGAGGGCGGCCTGTGGCCCAAGAAAGACCTGGTGGGAATCAAGGCCCCTGTATTCTCCATGGCCAAGCTGGTGGGCGTGGACTGGCACTTGGGCCCAGAGATGAAGTCTACCGGAGAGGTTATGGGGGTCGACCGGGACTTCTCCAGCGCCCTGTCCAAGGCACTGCTAGCCTCCAATCTGAACCTGAAGTCCGGCGCCGGCGTGCTGCTCAGCATCGCCGACCAGCACAAAGCCGAGTCGGTGCATCTTGTCCGGGAACTGGTCCGGGCCGGTTGCCCGCTCTTCGCCACCGAGGGCACCGCTTCCATGATCAGCGCCATGGGAGTGCCCGTCACCATGACCACCAAGAAGCTGGCCGAGGGTCACCCCAACGTGGTTGACATAATCGAAGACGGCAGCGTGGGGGCCGTGGTAAACACCGTCACCGGCGTGAGCTCGGTGATGCGGGACGGTTACTACATCCGCAAGGCTGCCTCCGAGCGGCGAGTGCCCTGCTTCACGTCGCTGGACACCGCCCGGGCCGCCGTGGAAAATCTCCTCATGGAACGCACCAACTACAGCGTCCTTCCCATCGACGAGTACCTCAACGGCGCATAATTTCCCTAGCTACCGGCCCTTGAAATAGTCCCGGTTAGCGCGGATGTAACTCCGCCACTGGGCTGGCACGGCGAACTCGTCGAAGATTGCGTTCACCGGGCACACCGAGACGCAATAGGCGCAGTCTATGCAGACCTCCGGGTCGATGTAGTACATCTCGTCGTCGTCGGTAGTCTCTATGCAGTCTACGGGGCAAACGTTCACGCAGGAGGCGTCTTTTACCCCCTTGCACGGCTCGGTAATCACAAAGGCCATCGGGTCACCCCGGCGGCCCTGGACTTACCATTTTTCGGCGCATTTCCAGGCCTGATTTCCGACATAGAAGACTCGAAGCCGCCGCTCGAAACAGCGTTGGCAGGCACCATTCTCGATTCGGCGCATTATCTTGTCAACCTATAATATGTGATATATTCTATCAAGAACTCCGGTGCCATGTGAGGGTTTACAGCGTGGAACTTCGGGAACTTATCAGCTTTTATCACGTAGCCAAATTGAGCAGCGTGTCCAAGACCGCTCGCACCCTGGAATTGGGCCAGCCCACCGTCACCACCCACCTGCGGAAATTGGAAGAAGAGCTGGGAATTACGCTGTTCGACCGCATCAAGCGGCCAATTCGCCTGACCTCAGAGGGCGCCACCCTGTTGGAGCTGGTGACCCCCGTAGTCGAGGCGGTGGACCGCCTGAAAATCCAGATGGACTACGTGGAACGGCGCGGGTCTTTCGTAGTCGGCGCCTACCCCGACCTGGTCCTGCACCACCTGCCCAAGGCGGTGCAGGAATTCAACTCCCAATTCCCATCCGTGCGCCTCCGCCTCATGGCCCGCCAATATGCCACGCTGATAGACTTGGTCAAGTCTGGAGAAATAGACTTGGCCTTGTGCTCGCCGCCGCCGCCCGACGAAACTGCCCTGGACTTCACCCCGCTGTTCCAGTACCACGTGGTGCTCTTGACTCCCCTCAACCATCCGCTGCTGGAGCGTGATTCCGTCAGCCTGAAAGACATAGCCGCCTGGCCGTTGATTGTGCCCAGCCCCGGCAGCCTCACCCGCCGCAAGGTCGAACAGGCCCTCAGGAGCAGCGGCATCAACTCCGACGTCATCCTGGCCGTGGACGACACCGAGTCCATCAAGCGCTACGTGGAGATTGGAATGGGCGTGGCCGTCGCCACCGACTTCACCCTGCACCCGGAAGACCACGACCGGTTGGGAGTGGTGCGCCTTGGCCACCTTTTCGACGCCTCGGACATCGGTGTCTGCACCCTGAAGGGCAAGTTCCTGGGCCAGGCCGTGGGCAACTTCATCGAGACCGCTTCCGAAGTCCTGCGGGGGTTCCATCCCGAACCCTGGGCCTGGCAGGATGACGCTCCGCAGGGAGCGCAACTGGCCGGCGCAACAGCTTCCAGGTCATAGCCCCCCTGCATCGCCGCCGCTCTAACCCGGCTCTGTCTCCCTCTCTTGCCCAGCGCTTTGGCGGGGAATTACCTCCCGCACCCTGCGCTCCAGGTACGACCTGGGCAACAGCAAGTAACGCTCGCACTGACGGCAGGCGATCCCGATGTCCGCTCCCAGGCGCCTGACTTCCCACAGAAACCCGCCGCAGGGGTGAGCCTTCTTCATCCGGACCACGTCGCCGGTCCGTAGTTCTAGGGCCATCCCTTGCCGTCCTCGGCCAGGACCTGGTTGATCCGCCCCCGCAAAGCTGCTGCCTCCCGGCGGGCCGCCTCGGCGTAATCGGGGCCCGTAGAAGCATAGATAATGCCCCTCGACGAGTTGATCACGGCCAGCCGGCCCCTGGTATCAACTCCAGCCCGCACCGACGCCTCCAGGTCTCCCTGCTGGGCGCCGATGCCGGGTATCAGCAGCGGCATGTCCGGGCACGCGCGCCTCACCGTCTCCATTTGCTGCGGCGACGTGGCCCCCGCCACCAGCCCCACGTTGCCTTTGGCGTTCCAGCCGGCCGTCAGCCCGGCCAGGCGCTGGTACAGGGGCTGACGGCCGGCTGGAGTCTCCACCGTCATTTCCTGAAGCTCCGCCGACCCGGGATTGGACCCCCGGCACCAGACGAACACTCCCCGCCCTTCGTAGGCTAGGAAGGGAGCGATGGCTTCCTCCCCTCCCCAGGCATTGACGGTGACGGCGTCGAATCCCCACACTTCAAAAGCGGCCCTGGCGTAGGCCTCCGCCGACTGGCCCACGTCGCCCCGCTTGGCGTCGCCGATGACCACCGCCTGCGGCGCGGCCTCCCGGATGTACGCGACAGTGCGGCCCAGGGCTTCCAGCCCCGCAATGCCCAGGGCCTCGTAGAAAGCCAGGTTTGGCTTGTAAGCGCAGACGAGGTCGGACGTTGCGTCGACAATGGCCTTGTTGAACGTCAGCGGGTCAGCCTCAGCCATGTGCCTGGGATCGGGGTCTAGCCCCACGCAGACCAGGCTCCGGCTTGCTTCGCAGGCGTGCTCCAGGCGGGCCAGGAATTCACTTGCCATGGGCCAATTATATCCCGCCCGTCCGGCGGCCTGCTATCGGCGTCGACTTGGCTTGCCCCTCCGCGCCCCCGGTTGATACCATCAAGGTCGTCATTCGGCCCAAGCCTGCCCTCGTCTAAACCGGGAAGCCGCATTTGGCACATACCCGTCATTCCGGCTCCCGAGCCGGAATCCAGCGCCCCCAGACAACGGCAAAACCTGGCTGTAGGCTGTCCGTTGGCCCTGAGCTTGTCGAAGGGCGAAATCGAAGGGCGAACGGACAGCCGGGGTTACGCAAAGGCCTCTGAAAACGGGGAGGCCGGAATCTAGAGCCCGGACACCGCCGCAACCAGCAACCAGGAGGTCCGGTGGACTTTCCAGAGGGCCTGATCGAAGGCCGTTTCAAAGCGAGGCTCAACCGATTTCTGGCCATCGTCGACGTGCAGGGCCGGGAGGTCGGCGTCCACGTGGCCAACTCCGGCCGCATGCGCGAGATGCTGGTGCCCGGGTACCGCGTCCTGATTGCGCCCAAGCCCGGAGACCACCGCAAGACCAAGTACGACCTGGCCCTGGTGGACTTGGAAACAGCCCTGGCCTCGGCGGACGCCCGGTTGCCCAACGCCCTGGTCGCCGAAGCGTTTGTCCAAGGGCGGCTGCCCCAGTTTCGAGGCTATGCCGACCTGCAGGCGGAAGTGGCATTCGGCGAAAGCCGGCTGGACCTCCGACTGCAGGGATCCCCGGGTTTCTGTTACGTGGAGACCAAGTCGGTCACTTTAGTCGTGGACGGCGTTGGCCTGTTTCCCGACGCTCCCACCACCAGGGGCGCCAAGCACGTGCGCAGCCTGGCCCAGGCGGTGAAGGCGGGACATCGTGCCGCCGCGGTGTTCGTCGTCCAGCGGGACGACGCCCATGCCCTGCGACCCCACGACGAAGCCGACCCGGACTTCGGCGCAGCCCTCCGGGAAAGCATCGCCGCCGGGGTCGAAACCTACGCCTACAGTTGCCAAGTCACGGAAACCGGCATAACCCTTGACCGCCAACTCCCGTTGTTCCTATGACGACATCTCAGGCCATGTCCAACAGCCCAAAGTGCAATCGCCCCATGCACCTCCCAATTATTAGACCGTCACCCCAGCCCCCAACCGGTCATTTTCGCGCAGGCGGGAATTTAGAATCCAAGTCCCTGCACTACGTTGATTGAAACCCACACCCGCCCATCCCACAGGAGCACACTTGCCAGACCGTAGTCCAGCCAAACATACACCCAGGAAGGCCCCAGGAACCTCAAAGAGGCCCTCCGACCCCGCAGAAGCCCCCAATGTCGCCGAGGCGCTGCGGGAGATATACCGGCGCCTCTACGCGGCCTACGGCCCCCAGGGCTGGTGGCCCGGCGACGGACCATTCGACGTGGTGGTCGGAGCAATCCTGACACAGGCCGCCGCCTGGACCAACGTGGAACGGGCCATAGCCGCCATGAAGCAGGCGGACTGCTGGTCTATCCAGGCTATTCACGCTATGCCCGCCGCAGACCTCGCCGTCATCATCCGCCCCAGCGGCTACTTCAACGCCAAGGCCCAAAAGCTCAAAGCCTTCGCCAGGCACGTAGTCGGCGAATACGACGGAGACCTGCAGGTCTTCCTCGGCCGGGAGCTGGGCCCGCTGCGAGAAGAGTTGCTGTCAATCTATGGAATCGGCCCGGAAACCGCCGACGACATCCTGGTGTACGCCGCGGAAAAGCCCTCATTCGTCATCGATTCCTACACCCGAAGAATCGTCCAGCGACTTGGCCTCTTCTCCCTGGACATGAAATCCAGCTACCAAGCCTACCAGGACCTGTTCCACGCCAACCTGGAAGAGGACGTCCCCCTGTTCAACGAGTACCACGCCCTGCTGGACCGCCACGCCAAGGACGCCTGCGGCAAGGTCCCCCGCTGCGCAACCTGCTGCCTCAAAGACATCTGCGCAACCGGGATGGCCGCCGCAAACTTGACATAAGGTGTATTCTCTCTCAGACGATCCTTGGTAGACCACTGGATAGTACCCCACTTCCCACCTAGGCCTAGGAGGCCAACAAGGTCTCAAAGGGGTCCCGTTTGCTGATAGTGGCCATCACATCTAGGCCTAGTGGGGTACACTAAGAACGACCGGAAACCCACAGCACCCGCTTGGGCGCTAAATTCGCCGCGAGTTTCGGACGTAAGCGCAATGAGCTACGACCCCGCGGGGGATCCCTACACCGAACCAGAGTTTGGCACTGAAATTGACGAGAGGGAAAGCGAAGGCCGCCGAAACATCCTTTGGGGGATAGTAATTGCGGCAATTGCTGGTGGAATCACTGTCGGTACGTTTGCGGCTGCTGGTCCAGGAGGGACGTATTTCATAGCCTACGGCGGAGTAGCTGTAGGTGCGTTCCAGATCATCAAGGGGTTGATTAACGCATCAGGCTTCTGGCGACTGGTAGGATTATTAGCCCTAGTGGCTATCGCCGTCATTGGATTCCTCACCTACCAGGCGTCGCAAGACACTGGAAGTCTCTACAACGAGATTGAAGTCGGTGACTGCGTAGACGCGGACGGCTTCAAGGCTAGCTGTGACGATAGAGACGGTGTTTATGACGTTGTCGGAACCTACCAGTACGGCTCCGACGCTTCCTTCCCAGGCGATACTCGCATTGAGTTGGATGCTGGGCGCCACTGCCCGGCCAATGCTGAGTGGTACTTCACACCACTGGGGGAGGGCTGGAGTCAAGGTGACCGCACCATCTTGTGCGTTACTGAACGCTAAAGGTCTATCGCCGGTGTCTTGGCGTCCACCATTGGGCAGTTAGGACAGAGCGTTGCTATCACACACTGCGCTGCCCTTAATTCACTATTGGGGGTTCCGTTTGCCTTGGTGTTCGGCACACCTGAGCCAAGGTTCGTCCGACCCCCCACACTGTCACATCCCCATTGACAGCCCCCAAGGCCGATATGCAAACTAGACACATATCGCCCAAACGCCAACGAACAACCTAACTATTTTTGGAATTGTTTCAACTAAAAAGAGCCACCCATACGCCTCGGCTTCCTGTCAAGCAGCTCCATCACACCCCGAGGCTGGGCCACACCTTCCACCGGCGCCCATTACAATGGCTCGAAATGGCTCAGAATGTCCCGGCAAAAACCGGAGGCTCACCTAATTGGGCCTGACCTCCACCCTTACCACAGACTCAGCAGGCAACCCGGCCCATATTTGGGCACGCTCTATGCCGAAGACTAACTCGAACCCGTACAGGCAGGGCTGAGGCATGGGCCCCCTGGACTGGATTCTGCTGGTCATCCGCTGGGGTCACGCCGTGGCAGCCGTCGCCTGGGTAGGCGGCGGCATCTTCTACCTCCTGGTCCTGCGTCCCGCCCTGCCCCGGACTGCGCTGTCCCCCGAAGCCCACCGGAACGTGGGCGTCGAGTTTCGCGGGCTGGTGAACACAGCCATTGCCGTGCTCCTGTTGACCGGCGTCATCCTCTCAGTCGCCC
>CAXXWY010000035.1:0-44498 GCA_963668505.2 Dehalococcoidia bacterium
GTCTCCCATCTCCTTATGGCCCACCGAATTCCCTGTTGGAGTGGACCAGCGTATATTTGTGAGCGTACCGGTACTAAAGCCTCTATGTAAGAGGATACTGAATTGCCTCACAGGCAGGCGTCGCGCACCGCCTGGGAGATGGTGGAGAGCCTCTCGGTGTTGGAGTGCTCGGCCCTGAAGCCGTTGGTTATGTAGGCCACGGCCAGGCCCAAGTCAGGGTCGGCCCAGCCGATAGAAGTGCCTGCGCCGGCGTGGCCAAATGTCCTGTGGGTGAGTTGGCCCCGGGCCCCCATGCGCCTATCCGCCAAAGAAAGGCCCAGAGAGCGCTGCACGTGCAGCCCCCCGGTGTGGTCCATTCCCTCCACTTGCAGGCCGGTGACCTCGGCCACCGTGGCGCTCTCGAACAGCCGCGTCCCGTTTAATGAGCCTCCGGCGACCATCATGGCATAGAACCTTGCCAGGTCGCGAGCGGCGGCGATTCCGCCTCCCGCCGGCTGGACCGCCTGGTGGACGCCGGGCTTGTTGTAGGTGGAGGGCATGGACGGCCGGTCGCAGTCATCCGTGGCGTGCACCCTGGACACCCGGTGTTCCAGGGACTCCGGAAGGCCCATGTAGGTGTCGGCCATGCCCAGGGGCGCGGTAATTTCCTCACGCAGAAACTGTGAGATGGGCCGGCCGTCGATGCGCCGGACCAACTCGCCGATTACCCATCCAAAGTTCCTGGGATGGTAGGCGATGATCTTGCCGGGCTGGAAAAGGGGAGTGAGGTTTTCCATGGTTTCGACAACGAAGTCCCAGTCATGCCACCTGTCCCAGGACAGTTCGGCGGGGGTGTCTGGAAAGCCTGCCGTATGGGTCAAGACGTGGCGCACGGTGACCGCGTCCTTGCCGTTGCGGCCGAACTCGGGCCAGTGCTCCGCAACCCGGTCGTCCCATGCCACCTGACCGCGCTCCCAGAGCAGATGCAGGCAGGCGGCGGTGAGGGGCTTGGTGCAGGAGTAGAGGACGAACATGGTGTCGGCGGTTACGGGTTTTCCCGACCTGTTGTCGGCGACTCCGCCGTAGAGGTCCAGGACCAGGCCCCCGCGGCGATATACCGCCAGCCCGGCGCCGGGGTGGACTCCCTGGGCTATCTGGTCTCGAAAGAGGGACTCAACCCGCTGCAGGGCTTGGGGGTCCATTTGCGCAGCTTCGGGCGCAGCCACCGAATTCGTCGCGCCAATCCGGACGGTCATTCTATCTCTATTCCCACCGGGCAATGGTCGGAGCCCATGACATCGGGAAGGATGAAGCCGGCCTTTACGCTGGGCGCAAACGCCTGGTTGACGAAGAAGTAGTCGATTCTCCATCCCACGTTCCGTTCCCTGGCCTTGCTCATCTGGTCCCAGTAGCTGTACTGCCCGGGTTCATGGTTGAACATGCGCAGGGTGTCCACGTACCCGTGGTCCAGCAGCGTGTCAATCCAGGCCCGCTCCTCGGCCAGGAAACCGGATGTTTTCTGGTTGGCCTTGGGCCTGGCCAGGTCGATTTCATTGTGGGCGGTGTTGACGTCCCCGCAGATTACGACGTTCTTGCCCTGCTGCACGAGTCCGTCCACCAACTCAAGAAAGGCGTCGTAGAATTCCATCTTGTACTGCAGCCGTTCCGCTGACGACCTGCCGTTGGGGAAATAGACGTTGAGCAGGGTAAACCGGCCGTAGTCCGCCATCAGGACCCGGCCCTCGTTGGCGAGGATGTCCACGTCGAACCGGGACTCCACGTTCACCGGCTGGGGCTTGGTGAATATGGCGACGCCGCTGTACCCCTTTCTCTCGGCGCAGGAGAAGTAGGAACCGTATCCTTCTATCTCCCGGTAGTCCGGGGTGAGCTGCTCTTCCGAAATCTTGGTCTCCTGGAGACAGAGAATGTCGGGGATCTCACCGGAGAACCACTGGAGGAATCCTTTCCGGTGGACGGCCCGGAGACCGTTGACGTTCCAAGACAGCAGGCGTAGACGGCTCATTCTGGTCCTTGGGTCCGGCAAGATGCGGAGTAAACAGGTGGAGGCTCAACCAACCAGGCTTGAGCACCGGCCTGCCGTAGAATAACAGGCTGGCGCCGCCGTCTGCAAGCTGGATAAGGCCGCTTTGACTTGGATTAGTCGGCCATGTAGCATGGGTTGAGAACATCGTCATTGTGACCGCCCGGAGACGAGGCTAGTTATCTTGGAAACCACCGTATGAGTCCGCAGGACCCTTCCTCCTCAAAGGCCGGGCCTGCAATTGTCCCCGAATTTTCCCAGCAGCTAGACCGCCTGGCCGCTCTCGCCAAGCAGGGTCACCGGCCCGACAGCCCCCTCAACAACCCGTCCGACGCCTGGCTCGTGGGCCGGATGCCCATCCTACAGGACTTGCCCCAAGAACAGCAGAAAGCGCTGTTAGCCGAGGCCCAGGTGATTGGCCGCGAGGCCGAAGCGGCCAACGCGGAAGGCAGGGCGGCGAAACGGGCATGGCCGGACGTGGTGGTCCGTTTGGACACCCAGGGGCTGGGATTCTTCAGCCAGTTGGGTGTGGCCCGGCGGCCCGACCTAACCAGGTATTTCGTCGACGGCTTTGCCCGCAACCGGGACGCCCTGGCCTTCAGCGAAGAAGACCAGGCCCTCTTTACCCAGGTCTTCGAATACGTCAACGACTACATGGAGCGGCAACTCCAAGCCGACCAGGAGATCATCCAGTCCGACAGGCAGATCGCCGACGTCCCCGGCCGCTCCTATCACGCCCGCCAACTCCTGTTCGGCGTCCGATACCTACAGATTCCCCTCATGTGGCGGCAACTCACTTTCGATCTTCCTGGCAACCTGGCCGCCTCTCGAATCAACAAGGAGCCGGACATCGTGGAGGTGTCGATTCCCCACTGGCTGGACGATTTGGGCCTGCCCCCACGCCTGAAGGACCGGCTCCAGGCCGCCGGCATGACCCAGTTGGTGTTCAAGGCCCCCACCAAGGGCCTGTCCCTGCACCTGGGGTTCGATTACGTTGGCGAACACAAGATGGGGCCCCTGTCCATCGCCATGTTCCTGGTGAAGCAGAAGAGGGGGCTGGCCATCCAGGGCGCTGTGAGCCTGGCCCGGGCCAGGACTATACACGGCCCCGGCAAGACCACGGCCCTGGTGACCATAGGGCCCTCTCTTCACGGGAAGAGCACACTGACCATCATGCTGGAGCTGGCCAACACCGAACTCACCCCCCTGTTGGGCCTGACCCCGGACCCCGACGAGGGGGTCTATCCGATGAACGACGACATAGTCCTGCTGCAACCCCTGGACTGGCCCATCCAGACGACCATCCGGGGAAGGCACGTTACCGTCCCCTACGGCATCGACGGAACGGAAAACAACTTCTACGCCATGCCCTCGGGCCTGAACACCGAAGACGACCCGATTACCTTCGAGGCCGTCCGCGGGACCAAAGACGCTCCCAATTCCCAGGAGATACTGGAGAACGTGCCGGTCGTCCCCAAAGAAGGCAATTGGGAGCCTGACTTCTTCTCCAACCCGGTGCGGAACATGAGGGTGACCCTGTCCCGCTCGCGGCTCATCACCCGCAAGGGTACCAGGGGCGTCATCGAGGCCATAACCGGCGTCCGGGAGCGAGATCCGGTCCACGTACCCATGGAACACACCGACCGGGTGTTCTGGCAGGCGGTGATGCGCCAGAATACCATCATTCCGCCGTTGCGGCGGGCTACGCTGAAGCAGTACATCAGGATACTCATGTACGGGGAAGCCGTGCAGATGGGCGCGGCTACCGGCGTCATCGGCAGGCCCTACGTGGAGTACTTCTCCGACCCGTTCATCATCGGGCTGGAGGACGACAACGCGAACCTGATGTTCCACGTACTGCAGGAACTGGAACAAGGAGGGATGCCCCAGGAGTACTACGTGTTCAACACCGGGGGCGTGGGAGCGGACAGCAACGACGAGGCCAGCGGCCCGCGGTACAAGAAAATTCCGAGGGAACTGACCCTGATGCTGCAGGAAGCCCTGCTGCGGGAGGCGGTGAAGTTCGAGCACGACCCCATATTGGGGTCAGACGTGGCAGTGGCCATTGTGGACGGCAGGGGACGGGAGGCGGTGGACCTGCGGCAGGACTGGCTGCCCAGGGGCATCTACGGCGAACAAGACTACGCGCGGCGCATGGTGGAGCTTAGCCGCAGGCGTTACTACGGCCGGGACGCCGAGGACAAGGCGGGGATTTTACGTTACACCAAGGTCGCCAACGAGCTCTATGACCTGAGCGACATCCCGGCCCCGGCCAACGAGCGGGAACTGGCCTGGCTCCTGTCTTTTTGCTGGAACGTAGACCGGGCCTACGACTCGCTGCAGCAACTTTCCTCGAACCGGAAAGCAGGCAAGCGCCCCGCGGGCAGCGTCATGCGGCAACTGGCGAAGATGTACCGGGACGGGGCGGCGCAGGGGCTCAGCGTCAGTGGTGACGGGCTGAAGGTGTTGTCCGGCCTGGGGATGGGTGACTAACCGGCGGTTTAAACGAGCAGATTGTCGCCACACTGAGTGCAGAACCGGGCGTCGGGTCTGTTAGTTTGGCGGCAGTGGCCACATATTAGCACCGTACGCTTTAGGCCGGATTGGCGGGTCCCGCAGTAGGGGCAATAGGTGCTGGTGACTCTTATCGTCTTTCCGCAATGGTAACAGATGGTCAATGGAATATTACGTTGGTAGCGAAAGGGTGAGACGCGCTGCCCCCACTTGAATAGCTGATAAACGCAGACTCCACCGACTGCACTCAGTATGAGGCTAAGCCACGGTGCAGGACTGAAGAGCAGTATGTTGCTCGCGCCGTGCAACGCAGCTGCCCCTGCGAGGGTTACCCAAACAATCCAGATCCCACGACCTGACCTGCGTAGGCCCAGTCCGTATCCCCACAAGCTACCGAACACGACGTGAGCCAAAGTGCTGAACGGAGCGCGGAGGATCATGACCTCCGGACCGAAGGTCAGCACATAACCAAGATTCTCCACTGAAGCGAACCCGAGGCTTGACGCTGCTCCGTACACCAAGCCGTCCATAACCTCTTCAAAATGCAATGAGCGGAACACCGCCCAGCGAACGGCCAGAAACTTGCATGATTCTTCGACTGGCCCCACTACGGCGAGCATTGACAATGAAATGGCCGCGAGGTCTGCGCCTGAGATGAAGGACTCGTCGGGGATGAACAGGAAACTGAGCACCCCGGCGGGCAAGACTGAGACCATTCCAAAGATGAACGTCAGAGCTATCCACCTGCGGGACGAGGGCCTGAGGCGGTCCAACCTAACGAAGAACCATAACCAAAACAGACACGGAGAGAAGGCGACAAGAAGGAAGCCGATTCCGGTCACGCGCTATCGCCTGATGACAGCAGTGTCGGCAATCAAGTCATGGAGGGCGCGCTTGTCCTGCCGGGCGGCAACCATCAAATAGCCTATGAATAGAATCAACCCGGAGACAATGGTAGCGAAGGTCCGGAATAACGCCCGCCAAAATCCGCATCGGTTGCCGTCGCTCCGTACGACGTACAGCTTGAAACACCGCTTCCCAACGGTCGTCTCCCAAATGCCGATGAGCACCGGCGCATAAAGGAGACAAAGGGCTGGCCATGCCGTATATATCAGAAGCGCCACCCAAGGGCGTTCGTCATACAGCACTAAAATCGTGGCCCCGGTATTTACGACCACGATAACAACTAAGAGAACAATCCAATCGATGATCGAGGCAAAGACGCGTAACCAGAATCCTCCGGGAGTACCAGATTCGAAGGCCCGTGATGCGCGGGGAGACCGCAGGGCGGCCTCACCTTGAAGCGGCAAACCGCAGTGGTAGCAGAATTGCGACCCAGGGTCCGTTTTGCCGAGGCAGCGTGGGCAGAGGTCAATTTCCGATGAAGGCGTGTCCGACAGGGCGTGGGCAACTGCCTCATCGACATCGGCAACCCTATGACCGCACGCATTACAAAACCGGGCACCTGGCCGGTTCTCGTTTCCACAGTTGGGGCAGACACCGTCAATTCGGCTGCCACAGTCGCTGCAGAATTTCGAACTTACGCGATTCCGGCTGCCACAATCCGGGCAAACTATATCCGCTTCCCCTGGCGTCATAGATACGGAAACGGTGAATTCAGATAGTTGTCTGGACGACTCAACATTGACCGTATCCGAGCGCCGGGACTACTTCAGGATGAAGCCTTCGTAGCCGTTGGCGGCTACCTCGGCGCGCTTGTCCCTCATGGCGGGGGAGGTGTAGGGGCTGGCGAGATAGGCCCTGGGCTTGCCGGGGATGTTTCCGCCGACATACCAGCTATCGGCCATGGTCCGCAGCGACCTGGTCCCCGCCTCGTTGACTATTTCGACCCACGCATCTTCGGCCTCGCGGGAGGCTTCCATGGACTTGACGTTGTGCTCCCGCAGGTAGCAAATGCACTCGGTCAGCCATTCGACCAGCGGCTCGACTGCCCTGGTGAAGTTGCCGCCGCCGCCGCCGTTGAGGAGAAACAGGTTGGGGAATCCTGCGGTCTGAACGGTAATATAGGTGCGCTGCCCCTGGGCGTATTTGTCCTTCAACGACCGGCCGCCTTCGCCGTAGATGTCTATCCTGAGCAATGATCCGGTGATGGCGTCGTACCCGGTGGCGAAGACGATGACGTCGAACTCATACTCGGCGTCGGTGGTCTTGATGCCCCTGGGCGTGATGCGCTCTATAGGCGCCTTTTTCACGTCGACCAGCAGGACATTGTCCTGGTTGAACACCTCATAATACCCGCTCTCGCAGGGGGGGCGCTTACCACCGAAAGGATGGGTCTTGGGCACCAGCATTTCCGCCACAACAGGGTCGTGCACCCGCTCGCGAATCTTGTTGCGGAAGAACTCGGAGTATTCGTCGTTGGCCTGGCCGGGCATCATGACGTCGTAGAAATTGGCCAGAAATTTACCGAAGCCGCCCTTGTTCCACAGCCTCTCGTGCTGGGCCATCCGCTCTTCCGGGGAGACGTCGAAAGCCGACCGCGGGTCGAACTTGTGGATGAACGCCCCGGCCGTTTCCATGCACTTCTCGATGATTTCCGGGTAGCTGGCCTTGATCTGCTCCTGCTCTTCAGGGGTGACAGGCCGGTTCCGCAAGGGGGAACAGTAGTTGGGGGTGCGCTGGAAGACGGTCAGGTGGGCGACCTCTTTAGAGATGGCCGGGATTAGCTGGACGGCGGTGGCGCCGGTTCCCACCACGCCGACGCGCTTGCCGGCCAGGTCGATGCCTTCCCGGGGCCAGTTGCCGGTGTGACACCACTTGCCCTCAAAGCTGTCGATGCCTTCGAAGTCGGGCACGTACCGGGCCGACAGGATGCCGACCGCGGCTATCAGGAATTGGGCTTCGGCGCGCAGGCCGTTCTCCGTTTCGACCAGCCACCGGCAGGTTTCCTCGTTGTAGACGGCGGTGGAGACCCGGGAGTTGAGCTTGATGTGGGGGCGCAGGTTGAACTTATCGGCCACGTAGTTCAGGTAGCGCTCGTTCTCGGGCTGGGCGGAGTAGTGTTCTTTCCAGTCCCACTCCTGCATAAGCTCTTCGGAAAAGGAATACCCGTAGGTGTAGCTCTCGGAGTCGAACCTGGCGCCGGGATACCGGTTCCAGTACCAGGTGCCGCCCACGCCTCCGGCGTCGTCAAAGGCGCGGACCGAGAACCCGGCCTGCAACAGGCAATGCAACTGGTACAGGCCGGTGATCCCGGCGCCGATGATGATTACGTCGAACTGCTCGACCTCTCCGTCCTGTTCTATATCGGCCGCCGACGATTTTTCCAGCGAATCAACCATACCCTTCCTCCGGAAAACCTCCCATCCTGCTATCGCCCAAGGGCCGGGCCCCTTGTTCCATTCCTCAGTATTTTAACGCGGCTGCACCGCCTAAGAAAGTCGCCCTCAACATCCGCTGCCGCCCGTCCTCCTCACCCGTCATTCCGGCCCCCGAGCCGGAATCCAGAGCGCCGGTTCACCAACATCGTAGCATGCCCTCCGGCGCCCCCAACCCGTCATTCTAGCCCCTGACGTTAATGCACCCGCACGGTTGTTTCATTTGAGGCTCTCTGGATTCCGGCTTTCGCCGGAGTATCTGTGTTGAATGTCAAGGGTTTAGGCGGCTGGGGCATAGTTCTCCACCCAGGGTGTTCCCCTTCGGGCTACCGCATGCAGTTGCAGCAGCAGTTTGCGCGTCACCGCCACCATGGCTACTTTGCCCGGCTTGCCTCGCTGGCGCAGTTGGCGGTAGAAGCGTCCAATAGCGCTGTCTTGGCGGCGGACCGCCGCCAAGGCAGCCAGATACAGGGCCCGTCGCACTGACCCGCGCCCACCCCTGATAGCCCGGTAGCCCCGCTGCCGCCCGCTGTCCCGGGACCAGGGGGCCAGGCCCACCAGTGAAGCCAACCCCTTAGCGTCCCCTTGCCCCAACTCCGGCAAGTCCGCCACCAGGACCGCTGCGGTGAGTTCCCCGATGCCCCTTACGCTGCGGTACAACTCCGCCTGCTGTGACAGCTCCCGACTGCTTTGCAGCGCCTTCTGGTACTCCCGATCCAGCCGGGATATCTCCTCATCCAGCCAGTGGATGTGCCTTTGGGTCGAGGCCCGGGCCGCCTCGCTCAGACCCTTGTCCAGCCGGTTCAGTTCCTGCACCCGCTGTTCGACCAACTGACGCCGGCGCCGCAGCAACTCCTTTAGCTCAGCCCGTTCCGGCTCCATCTCCCTCTGGGGCGATTGCTCCAGCGCAAAGGCCTGCCCGAACCGGCTCAGCACCAGGGCGTCTATGACGTCGGTCTTGGCCTCATACCCGCAAGCCTTGGCGAAGGCCCGCACCCTGTTGGGATGGGCCAGGTGAACCCCCAACCCGGCTTCTTTCAGCCCCTTGACCAACTGCCTCTCGTATCCCCCGGTGGGTTCACACACTGCCAACTCCACTCCCTGACCTTCCAGCCATTCCTTAAGGGCTGTGATGCCTTCTTCAGTGTTGTCGAAGCGTTGCACCGGCCCCGAACCAACCCATACATCCAAGCTGGCCTTGCCTACGTCTATACCGGCTACCTTTCCCTCTTCCATTGGCGCCTCCCCTTCCCGTATGATTGCATCGCCGGCCTCCCCACTTGCTGATGCGGGTCCTATGACCCCGGTATCCGTTCGGAGGTTCCGGTTAGGGTGAGGGGTGTCATACTCCGGCCCGGCGCCACGGGGCAACAGCCTCGTCCGCCCAATGACGGTCGACGCGCCCCTCACCCATGCCCCCACAGATTGACCCATCCAGGGGACATCTGCAACATACAAATGACGGGTTGGGGGTCATGGGAGCGGGGTCACCGTGGCGTACCTCCGCCCGTCCCTTCCCCCTTCGATTTCCATCAGGACGAACGGACGGGCTACCCTCAGGGCTGGGCCTTCTGCCCCCGCTGGGAGAATGTTGGGATGAGGGACTAGAAGAGCGCCACCGGGTTTACGGGGGAGCCGGTGCCGCCGACCACCATCAGGGGATTAACGGTGAGCAGGAACTCGTAGCGGCCCTCCTCGGCGCAGGCCCCCGCCAGGGGCTGGAGCAGGGCATTGTCCAGCAGAGCGAGGCCGTAGGCGGCGATTGAGCTGTGCACCGACGTGGTCATGTCATAGTCCTCGCCTATGAAGTCCGCCATGTCCCAGACCAGCATAGAGCAGTCCGTTTCCCGGATAAAAGTGAGACACGAAGAGTGGAGGCCGGGGCGGGCATCGCGGTCACTGCCCCAAGCAGGATTGCCGTCCCGGTCCCAGTCCTCGCGGCCGCTGTAGACCACCAGCGCGTCGCCGGGTTCCAGGGCCACTCCTTGCTCGTTGGCGATGTCCTCCAACTCCCAGCCGTGGACCGGCCTTTCCATGGTGACGTAGGGCGCTCCCCTATGCTTGGGAACGTCCAGCAGGACGCCCCGGGTGATGATTCCGTCTTTCCAGTGATGGATTCCACCCCACAAAGCGCCGCCCATGTTTACGGCGTCGCCGGGCTCGCGGCCGTTCCACATGCCGTCCCCGGTCCGGACGTGACACAGGGCGTCGATGTGGGTAGTGGCGACGCCGTGGTAGGAGATGCCGTAGAAGTCCCCGTAGAATCCGGCCTGTTCGCCAACGGAGAGATATCTCATGTAGTGCAGGGCGGGTTGGGGGTTGTTAGGAGCGGGGGTCTTAGGGTACTCGCGGCTCAGGGACACGGCGCGGCCGGACTTGACCGTTTTGACCGCGGCGAGCCGTTTTTCGGGGGTCACCAGATTCACCGTTCCCATTTGGTCGTCGTCGCCCCAGCGGCCCCAGTTGCGGCTTTGCCTCAGGTAGGCCAGGACCTCGTCGTTGGTCGGGACTTTGCGCTCCATACGTTCTCCTTTTGTGCCAGATGGCTGGGCGGGGGGTATGTGTTGGAGGCCTTGTCGGCCGTGGGCTGGCCGTTCCCCCTTCGATTTCCCCCAAGACGAACGGCCAGCCCAGGCCTCGCGGTGGTCTCCATTCACGTGCAGTGGTGGTTGGGTGTCGCCAACGGGATGCCCTTAACCCCGCGAGAGATGTTACTGGCGGTTAGACCGGGAGCAGGGGTTCCGTGCGGTCGGGGGGCAGGTCGGTGTCGAAGGTGTTGATGCAGAACGCCAGCATGCTGTACTGCCCCAATACCAGGGCCAACTCGACGACGCCCTGCTGTCCGAACTGCTCCAAGGCGGTCTGGAATGCGCCGCGGCTCACCTTGTGGGTGCGGAAGAACTCCCGGCCCATGTAGACCACGGCCGCCTCATCCGGGGCCATGGCGGGCAACGGCTGCTTGTCGCGTAGGGCCTCCACCAACGCGTCGGGCACCCCGGCGTCGCGGGCCGAGGCGGCGTGGGCGTTCCAGATGTGCTGGCAGTCCATCTCCCTGGCGGCGACCAGCATGGCAAGCTCCTGGACCTTGAACGGGAGGCACCCGTCCCGCCTTAGGTAGTCGTTAAGGGCAAAGGTCAACTTGTGGGCCTGGGGGACGTGAATGGTCACCGACGGCGGTCCGTACCTGGGCAACTCGCCCATGCGCTGGAGAATCTCGTCGAAGGCGTCCTGCTGTCCCTGTGGGACGGTATCTCGGGTAGCTGTCGGCAACCTGGCCACGTTTTTCCTCCTGTTGTGGTGGGTTAGGCAAAGGAACGGTGCCCCTAGGCCATGGACTCTCACGAGCCCAGAAACGTCAAATTACCCTCAGCTTGTTGTGTTGTCAATCGGGAATCCAATCAGGCGAGCAGTGGTGATTTAACTGGATCCAAAAAGACTTTATTCAGTGGGGAATTGCTCCAATCCAAGACTCCATCTGATCAAGAAACCACGGGTCGTACGTTTCATCGACATGGTTGTTGTTCCAAAGGCCGGAGAGTCGAACTCGTTCCCGGTCGCTGTGTCGGCCGAGCCATTCTGCCGACGGGCCGTCGGCAACAGGCCAGCGATAGCCGCTGAGTAGTGCTACGGCGTTGCGTTCGATAAATCCGCGGCAGGAGCCGGGACCTGGAGCATCGTCGACACCAAGCCACAGGATAGGCATTTGGCCGATGTAATCACTAACAAGTGCCTCAATGTCCGCTTAGGCTTCAACGACGGCGCTTCTGTCAACATTGAGTTTCCGTGCTGCCTCGCTGGCACTTCCAGCAACACCCCAAGAATTTGGCAGTGGGATTTTGGCCCGGTTGGCCAAGGCGACTCCCACGAGCAACCGAAAAATCGAGCCTCTATGGTTGCCTAATCCTGAACGGGAAACACCGCGATGTTGAGAGAGCCGACCCCACAATGTACTTCGGGAACCGTGTTTTAGCCCATGTGTGCCAATGCGCACTACTCTTCTTCCATCCCCGGCGCCTGACCTAGACTCACCATTCTCGTAGAAAAAATATATTCCGCGCGTTGGCCAGGACATCCCCGCTCGGCAACTTCGCAGACATCTGGGGCCACCGACTGAGTGTGAAAGTCGGTCAAGAAGCCGGTAGAACCGGACGGTATCTCGGAACCTATCATCCACTGCGGGTCTTATTTAACCAACTTAACTGTTCTCCGACTCTCAAACCAGCCATCGGAACGGAGACAGTCAGGCCGCGACTTCGCAGAGGCGGCTCCAAGAACTCGCGGTAGCGTTGGCCCGCAAAAAAGACAACGCACTTAACACCATCCAAGTAAGGCTCCAACTGGGTAAGTGTTCTACTTGCCCATTGACGGCGGCCTGCAAGTGGCATGTTGTTCAGAGTAAGTTCATATGGTGAAATCACCTCGTCTGGATGCACGAGACCGTGCTTGGCGGATAATATGAACCAAGGCCGCCCCGTGCGGTCCACATAGCGACGGGCCTTGCGGAACCACGGAGAGACGTACAGGTCTTTAGCCGCCGCGGGAACCGGCTGTTTCTTCGCTACGCAGGACAGTAGATAGATGACCATGAGGCATTCTATTAGGCAAGGTCCTTAGGCAAGTGATCCAATGGCCCCGCGGGCGAAAAATAGAATAAGCACTGTGTAATAGCGTCCTCCATGCATGATGGACGACAGAGCATTTAGCCTCATTCTCCTGTCGGAGTTTATGACAGGCACTCTGGGCGGCAAGGCTAGACCGGCAGCAAAGGCTCGGTCCTGTCGGCGACGAGGTCGGTATCGAACGCGTTGACGGCGAAGGAGAATAGGGCATAGCTGCCCATGGTCAGGACAATCTCCACGGCTCCGCGCTCGCCGTATTGTTCCAAGGCGCTCTGGAAGGCCCCCCGGCTAACCTTGTGTGTCTGGAAGAACTCTTGCCCCAGGTAGACCACGGCCGCATCGCCGGGGGCCATGGCGGGCAGGGGACGCCGCTCTCGGAGGGCGGCGATTAGCGCGTCGGGCACACCGTTGTCGCGACCCAGGGGCGCGTGGGCGTTCCAGATGTGCTGGCAGTCCAGTTCCCGAGCCGTCACCAGGATGGCCAACTCCCGAGTCCTCATGGAAAGAGCGGACTCGAAGCGGAGGTAGTTGCTGAGCCCGGCGATCCACTTATGGGCCTCGGGAACGTATATCATCGCCGCCTCGGGGCCAACCCGGGGCACACTACCCATGCGCTCTACGATTTGGTCGAAGGTCTCCCTCTGTTCCTCGGTGATGTCGTCCCTGGTGGGAACCGGCAATCTGGCCACGTTGTCCTCCTTGTCCAACCTAATCGAGTGATGGCCCGGCCCATAAGTCCGGGTGGGCCACGGCGTTCAAATTACCCGCCGCCGCCTGGGTTGTCAATGCTGGGCCGCTGAGGTCAGGGCCGACCTGTCGACCCAGCCTGAATATCCCGGCGGCGCTGCCAGGTGCTATACTGCGCGGAGCGCGGCCCCGTCCCAAGTCCCCGGCCACGTATGGGTCGGCATAAGCTGCGAATCCAGGAGGTGTGCTATGGGTGTTGACCTGACGGCGTCCAGTCTGCAATCAGGTTTCGTATTGGCGGTAATCATTGGAGCGGTGTTGCTGGCCAACCACTTGGGAGGCAGCGAGGGGTTAATGCGCAGGGCCGCCCAGGTGGCCCTTGGGCTTGCGCTGATGATGCTGGTGTTCACCGCCACGACGGTGTTCTATGAAGCCCCTTCGATCCCCCTGGATGAGTTCGACGCGATGTACGAGTCGGACATGGAAGTGTTCGACGCCGCCAGGGATTCCGCCGGCCGCAACGCCGACGTGGGCACCATCCACATAGGGTTGGGCATCATATTCGTAGCCCTGGGCGTGGCGCTGTATCGCAAGCTGGCAGGAATCACGCCGGGACTTCTGCTCGGCGGCCTGCTGCTCATCCTGTTGGGCGCTCCCGACATCGGGAACCAGCAGAACGATCCGCTGTATGGCCTGTACGGGTTGCTGCTGGGGACGTTCCCGGGGAGCCTGGGCGACGCCGGGACTGCGCGGGAGGTCGCCCGTTTCGCGGTGTTGGCGGTGGGCACCCTGCTGCTGGCGGGTCTGCTGTGCTGCCGGGACAGGGAAAAAGCCCCGGAGGACGCCGAGGGGTCCCAAAACGAGTAGGGCCTAGCCCATGGACTCATCCAACATAAAGGCCCTAATTTTCGACGTGTTCGGCACCGTCGTTGACTGGCGGTCGTCGGTTATCCGGGAGGCGGAGCGGTTCGGCGGGGAGCATGGGCTGGCGCGGGACTGGGAGGCCTTCGCCGTCGCCTGGCGGGGGAAGTACCGCCCTTACATGGACAAGGTCCGCTCCGGGGAACTGCCCTGGACGAACCTAGACCGGCTGCACCGGATGTCGCTGGACGAGGCGCTGGCCGAGTTCGACATCGAGGGCATCGACGAGGAAGCCAAGGATGAACTGAACCTGGCCTGGCGCCGGCTGGACCCGTGGCCCGACGCCGTGCCCGGCCTGTACCGGCTGAAGCGACGGTTCATAGTCGCGCCCATGTCCAACGGTAACGTGGCCCTGATGACCAACATGGCCAGGTATGCCGGGCTGCCCTGGGACTGCGTTTTAGGGGCCGAACTGGCCCGCCACTTACAAGCCGGACCCGGAAAGCTACCTGACGGCGGTGGAGCTTTTGATGCTCAGGCCGGAGCAAGTGATGATGGTGGCCGCCCACCAGGGAGACCTGCTGGCGGCGCAAAGGGCGGGGCTGCGGTCGGCTTTCGTCCCGCGGCCGATGGAGTTTGGGCCCGACAACCGGCCCGACCCTACTCCCGACCCGTCTTTCGACGTGGTGGCCGACGACTTCGTGGACTTGGCGGACCGGCTAGGGGCGTGAGTCGCGGGCTTGTGCTTATGTCACCCTGTGGGTTCGCGCTGTTCCGGTTGTGTGGGGAATCCTGAAGGGTCATGGCGGCGCAGGGCTTGAGATTCCTCGGCTTCTCTCGGAATGACAGTCAAGTTTCGGAACGACACGCACGTTATGTAAAGCGACGGCTTTAGGGAGGGAGACCTTGGCCCGGTTGGATGCCCGGATAGAGATGGTCCCCCAGATGAGTTCGCAGGAGCACCTGGAGTTGGCTTCGCTGGCCGAGGACCTGGGCTATGAGACGCTCTGGGTGCCGGAAGGAGCAGGCCGGGACGCCCTGACCCAGCTGGCGTCGATTGCCATGTCCACCACGCGTCTCAAGCTGGCTACTGGGATATTGCCGGTGTTCGCCCGCACACCCATGGTGACGGCGATGTCGGCGGCGGGGCTGGCCTCAGTGTCCCCAGGGGCGGTTCATCCTAGGCCTGGGAGTGGGGCACCGCCCGGTGACGGAACGTGGCCACGGCGTGGCCTTTCGCCGTCCCCTGGCCCGGCTGCGGGAGACGGTGACGATAGCACGCAGCCTGCTGCGGGGAGAGCGGGGTCACGCACCAGGGCCGGGTGTTCAGCCTGCAGGACGCGGGGCTGGGGCGGAGCGCGCCTGCGGAGCCACCGCCCGTGTTCATCGCTGCGTTGGGCCCGGCGATGCTGGAACTGGCCGGGGAGATAGCCGACGGAGTCCTGCTCAACTGGACGGCGGCGGGCCGGCTGGCGGAATCGGTGGAAAGGGTGCGCGAGGGAGCGGCGAAGGCAGGCCGGGACCCCTCGGAAATCGCCATAGCCGGGTACGTGCGGGTAGCGGTGGGAGAAGACGTGGCCCCGGCGCGGGCCTCGCTGCAGCGCCAGATCGCCGTGTACGCAGGGATGTCCTACTACCGCAGTTTCTTCGACAACGCCGGGTTCCAGGAAGAAATGGCCGCGGTGGACGCGGCGCTGGAACGCGGGGACCGACAGGCGGCTTACGAGGCCATCACGCCGGAGATGCAAGACCAGGTGGCCGTGGTGGGCACGGCGGAGCATTGCCGGGCGGAGTTGAAACGCCCGCAGGTCCCTGGGACTGGAAATACCGGTGGTGGCGCCCTTTCCCGTGGGCCCAGGGTTTGGGTCGTACCGGGAAACGCTGGAGGCTATGGCGGGGGGTTGATGTGGCTGGCTGAATCCCCCTCACCCTAGCCCTCTCCCGCGTCGGGGAGAGGGGATTGTGGCGCTAGCATCCACCGCCGGCCGCCCCAGCCTGTCATTCCGAGGAGCCTGCGACGAGGAATCTAAAAGTCTCTGCCCCCAACCCCGGTTGAAGGGCCCCTCCATGGCGTGGAGCCGGAGCAAATGGTGCGATGGTGGTGAACAGTCGCTCTGGATTCCGGCTCGGGGGCCGGAATGACGGATTGGGTGCCCTGGGCTCGGGATGACGGTGGGGGTGCGCTGCACATCCCCCCACCGCCCGCCCGTTCCCCCTTCGATTTCCCTCAGGACGAACGGACGGGCTAGTTGGGTCTAGCCGAACGGGGTGGGGGCAGGGATTTTAGATTCCCGCCTCCGAGGGAATGACGTTTGGGAGCGGGAAGGACGGGTGGAGTGCGGCAGGGGCAGGGCGACCGGCTCAGTAGCCTTTGTGCTTGTCTATTAGGCTGAGGAGGGGGCGGCCGTCGGCGTAGCGGGCCAGGTTTTCGCAGAAGTGGTCGATGCTCCGGTCCAGGCGCAGCGGCGAGCCGCCAGAGGCGTGGGGGGTGATGATCACGTGGGGATGGTCCCAAAGTGGGCTGTCGGCGGGCAGCGGCTCCTCCGGCGTGACGTCCAGGCCCGCGCCCCGCAGGCGTCCCTCGTCCAGGGCCTCCAGCATGGCGTCGGTGTCGATTATGGGGCCGCGTGTCACGTTGAGCAGGATGGCGTGGCTGCGCATGTGCCTGAAGGCTTCCTCGTCGAACAGGTTGCGGGTTTCGCGGGTGAGTGGACAGCAGACGGCTACGGCGTCGGACTGTCCTAAAAGGTCGTAGAAGCGGTCGGGCTTCCAAATCTCCCGGACGTATTCCGGCTGGGGGACGTCCTCGGGCTCGACGGCGATGACCTCCATGCCGAATCCCGGAGCGCGGCGGGCCACTTCGATGCCGGTGCCGCCAAGGCCGACAACGCCCATGGTCTTGCCGCCAAGCTCCCAGGTCTCCCTGCGGATGGGCATGCGGCTGTCCCAGCTGCGCTCCCGCACCGCCCGGCCGATGCCCCGCAGCAGCCCCAGGAAAAGGGCCCAGGTGTGGTCGGCCAGGTGGGTGCCCACGGTACCCTTGGCGCTGGTGAGGATGACGGGACTCTCGACGAACTCGTCGAACATCAGGGTGTCGATGCCGGCGCTTTCGGTCTGCACCCACTTGAGGTTTCGCGCCGCCTCGAACAGGCCCCGGTTGAAGACACCGAAGATGACGTCGGCGTCGACGGCCTGGGCAAGGTGCTCCTCTCGGGTCCGGGCCACGACGATGTCGTTCTCCTCGGAAACGGCCTGTACTCGCCGGACCTGCTCGTCGGTCAGGTTGTCCAGGATGGCGGTCATCAGAATCTTCATGGGCTTAACCTCGCGCCGGACTTTATGGGCCGCAATTCCCTGCCTTAGCCGTGGGATTCCTGAGAGGGTGTCCAAAAAGGATCCCGTTCGCCCTGAGCCTGTCGAAGGGTGGCATGTTCATGGTTCGACAAGCTCACCACGAACGGGGGTCGCTGACTCAGAACGGGATTGGCTGGCTTATTGTACCCTCTCAGGCGTCGCCGGCCTGCGGTCACCGTGAATCATAAGGCGGCATGCGGGCATTGTCCACTACCTCCGGAGCGGCCCTGCAACGCCAAGTTTGGCTGTATAATAGGCGGGGCATGCAAGCCAGCGGTTGCTTCCGGCAGGCAGGAGGACAGGGACATGGACATCGGCATCATCGCAGGCAGTTGGCACGGCGGGTTCACCCAGACCACGGACGCGGCAATCCTGGCCCAGAAGGCGGAGTCCCTGGGATTCGAGTCGTTCTGGATGCCGGAACACACCATCGTCCCGGCCTCTTACGCCTCGACATATCACGGGCGCACCATTACCTCCGATTGGGGAGACCCGCTAATCGGCCTGGCCAAGGTATCTGCAGTAACCCAGACAATCAAATTGGGCACAGCCATAAGCATAGTGCCGGAGCACAATCCACTGGTCCAAGCGAAGCAGATCGCCACTCTAGACCGCTTATCCAACGGGCGGTTCGTTTTCGGAATCGGGGCCGGATGGCTCAAGGAAGAGGTCGACATCATGGGCGGAAACTGGGAGCGCAAGTGGGCGCAGACCCGGGAAGCCATCCTGGTCATGAAAGAGTTGTGGACCAAAGATGCGGCCGAGTTCCACGGCAAGTATTACGATTTCCCCCCGGTCATGTGCGACCCCAAGCCGGTGCAACAGCCTCACCCGCCGGTCTTCATCGGCGGCAACGGGCCAAGGGCGCTCAAGCGCACGGCCGCCTGGGCCGAAGGATGGTTCCCCGTAGGGCTGACCCCGGACCAGATCAAGGCGGGCCGCGCAGCCTTGGACCAATTGGCGGAGGCCGCCGGCCGGGACCCCAAGACAATACAGATCATGGTCGGCAGCGTCGGGCCTGACCGGTACCTGATAAAGGAACTGGAGCAGGCGGGAGCGGACAGGGTGAACGTATCCCTGGCCCGAGGCCCGGACGTGGACCTGTTGGATGAATTGGAGCGCATAGCCGAGACCCTGTTGAGGTAAGTCAAGAGTCCAGTTAGGGCGCCGCAGTCGCCAACCAAGTCTGCCGCGCCCCTAAAGTTACGCCCCCATCAAAAAGGAGAGATCATGCAAATCGGCCTGTTCATGATGCCGCTGCACCCGCCCCGGAGGTCCTACGCCGACTCCTACGACCGGGACATAGAGTTGATAGTCCTGGCCGACAAGTTGGGCTGCCACGAAGCCTGGATTGGGGAGCACATCACCGAGATGTGGGAGAACGCCCCGGTGCCGGAGCTTCTCATCGCCCAGGCCCTGGCCCTGACCGAGCAAATAATCCTGGCCACGGGAGTGACCATGCTGCCCCTGCACCATCCGGTGGATACGGCGCACAGGATCGCCATGCTGGACCACATGGCAAGGGGCCGCTTCTACTGGGGCATCGGCGTCCGGTCTCTGCGCACCGACCTGGAACTCTACGGCATCGACTGGAGCGACATGAACGCCGTCCGGGAGCAGGGCAAAGAAGCCCTGGAGCTGATCCTAGAGATGTGGGGAGCGGAGGACGGCCACTTCAGCTTCGATGGGAAGTACTACCACGTGAAAGCGCCGGAGTTTCCCCCAGAGCTGGAACGCCGGCTGCACATGAAGCCCTATCAACTGCCCCACCCGCCCATCGGCGTGGCGGCTTCCACGCCCGGCTCCGACAGCATCCGGCTGGCCGGAGAGCGGGGATGGATTCCCATGACCAATCTAACCGCCCCCTACATCAAGGACCTGTGGAAGACGGTGGAAGAAGGGGCGGCCAGCGCCGGGCGCACCGCCAGCCGGAGCGACCTGAGGGTCGGGCGGCAGGTCTACGTCGGCGAGACACCCAAGTCGGCGAGGGAAGAGGCCCGGATTGTGCTGGGCAGGCCCTACGACGAGCACCTATTGCGCAACATCAAGGACGCGGGAGCCTTGTCCTACTACAAGACGGACCCGAACATGCCCGATGAAGACCTGGACGTGGACTACATGATGGACAACGTCTGGATTGTCGGCGACCCCCAGGAATGCGCCGACCAAATCCGGGCCCTCTACGAGGAAGTGGGCGGCTTCGGCCACCTGCTGGCCATCCCCCAGGACCCCGACGACCATTCCCTGATGCAGAAGTCCTTGCGGCTGATGATGGAGGAGGTCGCCCCCAGGGTTGCAGACCTGAAGTAGGGGCCGGAGGGATCTGCGCCCTGACCATCCTGAGCCCGGAGATGAAGTCATGGATATAGGCACGTCTCTCTCCGTAACCAGCGTATCGGCCGACGTCGCCGTGCTGGCCCGGAAAGCGGAGGAACTGGGATTCGAGTCCTGCTGGATCCCGGAGCACACCATCGTGCCCGTCCAGACCGACTCAAAGTACGCCGGGACTGCGGACGGGTCTTTCCCGCCGTCGATGGACGACATGGCTGACCCTCTAATCGCCCTGGCCCGGGCGTCGGCAGTCACTAGCACAATCAAGTTGGGTACCTCGGTCAGCCTGGTGCCGGAGCACAATCCCCTGCTGATGGCCAAGCAGATAGCCACCCTGGACCGCATGTCCAACGGCCGGTTCATCTACGGCATCGGGGCCGGCTGGCTCAAGGAAGAGACGGAAATCATGGGCGGCAACTTCGAGCACCGCTGGGGCCAGAGCCGGGAAGCCATCCTGGCAATGAAAGAACTGTGGACCAAGGACGAGGCCGAGTTTCACGGCAGGTTCTACGACTTCCCTCCGGTAAAGTGCAGTCCCAAGCCGGTGCAGAAGCCCCACCCGCCAGTATACCTGGGAGGTTACGCCGCGAGGGTCTTCCAGCGGGTCGTTGCCTACGGCGACGGCTGGATGCCGGTGAGGGTCACCCCGGAGCAGGTGCGGGCGGGCCGGGCGACCCTGGACGAGCTTGCAGCGGCTGCGGGGCGGGACCCCAAGTCCATACGGCTGATGGTCTATAATCTGCCTGCTGACCGGGACCTTATCCAGCGCATGGAGGACGCCGGCGCCGACCGGGTGGTGGTGGCTGCGCCGCGGGGCCCGGAGAACGATGTGTTGCCGGGGCTGGAGCGGCTGGCCGAGCAGGTGTTGGGTTAGCAAACCTCTAGCGCAAGACGAGAAATAGGATGACAAAAGAAGTAAAGAAACCTATGTTAGACTCGCAGCCAATCGGGGTATTCAGCGGATCGGACATCAACAGCCAAGACCACTTCGTGGACTTAACCCCAGAGACGATAAGGGAAATTCTCCGTTACGGACCAAAGTTCATAGAGGCCGGTCCAGGGACGGGCCACGACGCTGCGCTACTGGAACATTGATGTTAGCCGGGCCGCAGGTACATACTTGCCACGAATGCGGGATGCCCGCTACCGCAGGTGCCTATCCCTTGACATTAAGGCACAAGTGCATCGAGTGCGCTGCACTGAGCGCCGTGGAGATTCCAGGTACTGCGGAAATGACAATGGCGCCCCCGGGCAGCATCGCAACCGGCCCCGCATGGCCAGTTGCCGCTGGAGTAGCCAACGATGGCAAGCTCTGGCTGCACCAGGCGGAGGCCCTCCGGGAATTGGAAGCGGGTAAGAATACGGTCATCGCGACTGCCACCGCATCCGGCAAATCGCTCATCTTTCAGCTATGGACGTTGCATCAGGCAACGACCTCCCTCGAATCCACTGCTCTAGTTTTTTACCCCGCCAAGTCCCTTGCCAACGATCAGACGCGCCGTTGGCAGGAGGCAGCCTCGATCATTGGGTTGCCCCGAAAAACGATAGGCAAGATAGACGGCGACGTAAAATCGAGGCCAGCGTGAAGCCATACTTAAAGATTCTCGCGTGGTGATAATGACCCCCGACGTTTGCCACGCCTGGCTGCTTCGCAGGACGGATCAGCCGGAGGTCGGAAACTTCCTCCGCAACCTGACAACGGTCGTCATTGACGAGGCCCACACCTATGAAGACGTTTTCGGCAGCAATGCCGCATACCTGTTCAGGCGATTGATAACCGCAACCATGACCGCTGGAGCCGTCGCATCGCCCCATTTCATAGCGGCCACGGCAACCATCCTCACGCCAGAAGAACACCTGGAGAAACTGACTGGGCGAAAGTTCGCCGTCGTCGAAGAAAGGAAAAACGGCGCTCCTCGCTACCCACGCACCATACATCACCTGCCTACTGGTACAGTCAACCGCGGCGGAATCGAGAAAGACTTGGCTGCGCTGATTCTCAGCGTCATTGACCACGACCCGGAAGCCCAGGTCATCGCATTTCACGACTCTCGCCAAGGAGTGGAGCGCATAGTGCAGGAAACCGGACGCAGGGACGTGATAATGCCCTACCGTTCCGGTTACTTGTCTCACGACCGCGAGATGATAGAGGATCGCCTGCGGGAAAACCGGCTGAGAGCAGTGGTAGCAACGTCTGCCCTGGAATTAGGCATTGATATGCCCGACCTGAATTACGGCATCAATTTATTGTTGCCGCCATCGCGTAAACAGTTCCATCAGCGTTTGGGGCGCGTCGGGCGCTCCCGTCCGGGGACGTTCATCATCCTGGCTCCGGCAAGCCAGTTCGCGGACTACGGCGATACTTTGGCTGGATATTATGCAAACTCAGTGGAACCGTCGCATCTTTACTTGGACAACGAGTACATCGCTTTCCAGCAGGCCCTCTGCCTGAGAAGCGAGTTGAAAGCTGTGCGAAGAAACACCCGCATCCTGCCCAAGCATTGCGTCTGGCCCGTCGGTTTCGACGACGCGCTGAAAAATTCCCACGGACGACCGCCAGCGTACTTGGCGGATATAAATTCCCGGTCAGCCCAGACTCCACCACACGTTGCCTACTCGTTGCGGACATCCAGCGAAGAGCAACTGGAAATAATCCCTGATGGGCAAGACCATATTATAGGCTCAGTCAGCGTAGGACAGGCGATGAAGGAAGCATACCCCGGGGCTGTTTACCGACACCGGGGACAGAACTATCGCGCCGAAGAATGGGTGACGGGAAACACGAAGTTGAGACTTCCCTTCGTGCGGGTGAAGCCCATGCCACAGGGTCGATCACGCACCTATCCAGCACGGCGCCATGTTGTCACCTTGGGGCTAGGCGGGGGCAGCGTCATCGGCAACCGCTGTAAGGTCACCGCAGCGGGTGTAACCGCCGAGCTGAAGGTGGTAATAACTGAATCTGTTGAAGGGTTTGAGGATGAAACGGGCAGAACCCACTACTACGAGCAGCTCAAAGAACTGGACCCGCGCAAGACACGGAAACAAAGGGAGTTCCCCACAACGGCAGTGTATATCGAGATAAACGATGCCGGATTCATTGGGGAATCTGGTGAACAGTGGCAGGCCAGGTATCTGATAAAGGAATTTCTTTGGAACCAATTGGCGTACCGCAAGAGCATCCGCCTGTTCGACCTAGGAGCCGCGGTAGACAATATATTTGTGGAAGTGAAGGAGGGATATTACCTGACAAACAACGCGATAATTGTCTATGACAACGTATACGGCGGGATTGGTTTAGTGGAGGACTTATACCAAGACTTGCCTTGGTACGCTCGGAATTTGGTTCACGTGGCCAGTGAAAAAGACATCAGAGAGAAATTTTACTTGGAAACAGCGGAACGGTTCACTAATTGGCTGCGTGGTCATCAGGAAAGCGAGGAGCGGATACTGTCAAATCCCGGACGCGGCAACTGGTGGCGGGTTATCAAGCCCGGAAGTCCGGTCAACGTATTCTCGAAGAAGCGGAACGACATGACCCAGGGAACCGTCAAGGAATACTGCTGGAGAGGAGGAGTGAGCTACAATGTCCAAGCCGAAGGTGAGTGGATAGAGGCGTCAGACCGGCAACTTACAGCGGCTGGGCAGGACTTCGATTGGCTGCTATGGCAACCGGAGACGGGCCTGCGCAAGGAATTGGAGACAGACTACGAGGAATAACCGGAGCGGAAAGTAGACATCTATCGCCGATAGCCAAACAAGATGCCCAACGACCCGGAGCACTGTTGACGGCTTAGGAAGCCGGTTTATATTTCCACATCCCAGGCATGACGTATCTAGGGGAATCAGCATGACCTGGGAAATATTAGTGTAGAACGGTGACCAAATGGCTAATAACAACCTGCCCGACGACGCACCGGCTACTAAGCTTTTTCCCCAGTTCCCGTACAAGATCTACGAGATGTTATCCGCCGAGGTTGGCGGGCTGACCGACGCCCAACTGGACTTCGAGACCGACCGGTGGGAATGGGGCAAGTGGAGCATCCGCCGCAACCTGAGCCACATGTCGTCGGGAGACGTGCGCTGGCTCTGGGGACGCTGGAGGTCGCAGATTTTCCCCGACGGCCGACCCGACGCCGAGGAACTGGACAGCATCGTCAATTCTCCCCACGACCGGCGGTTTGAACGAGGACCTGTACTGGGAGCCGCAAGCCATCCTGGGCAAGCTGTGGGAGGGGCTGGAGCTTTGCCGGTCGGTGCTGGAAGGGGAGACCGTAGCGTCCCTGCGCAGCAAAGAATTGGAGGAGGCGGCCACGAGCCTGAACGGCCGCTATCGCCACCTCTTTCCCGGCGGAGTACGCGAGGCGCCCGACGACCCGTCACGCATCTTCATAACCCTGGAAACGACTTTCCGGCACCGCTACTTCGAGTACACCACCCACCTGTTCAACATCCAACGGCTGAAGCGAGCGCAGGGGCTGCCCTCCAAGGTATATATCCCCCGGCAGGGCTACTGGACCGACGAAACCTGGGACCGCAGTGAGCCTTAGGGGTTGGGGGGGTCTTTGCATGTTCCCCTTGGCATCGTTCCCCAAAAGCCACTTTGACGGGATGAAGAAATGGAAAGGAAAATCAGTCAACAGGCACTATCCGAGATTGAACTAGTCTTGCCAATATACGAACAAGAGATGAAGGATTCCAACTATTCCCTAAACACTCAGAACGTCCACCGGGGGATACGTGCGCCAATTCGTCCGATGGCTTGCTGGCGACTTCTCCCCGTTGGACTACGATGGGAGTTATTAGGCGAGTAGATAGCGATCACTGACCACTAGGCTGCAGTAACCATTATGAATAGGATTAACCCCCCAGGCCAAGGTCACAAATATCGTCTGTTATTCGAGTGGCTGTCTCAGCAGGCAGAGGTCGGATCTAACGAGGGTTTCATGTCATTCGCAGAGGTAGAGCGCCTTATTCGCGCCCCCCTCCCCAAGTCAGCTTACACATGGCAAGCATGGTGGGCTAATAGCCCCTCTCACGTTCAGGCGTTGGCATGGTTGGCAGCCGGGTGGATGGCGCAGGCTGACCTGGGTAGTCAGACCGTTAGATTCGTACGGGCCTAGGCCCCACCGGATGAGTTGCTTTTTGCAACAGAATCCCGATTATTGCAACAAACAGCATTTATTCAACAAGGCCCTACCCCTTCGTTAGGGGTGAGATTAGTTTTTCTCTGGCAACTTTTCTCTGGCAACAAGGAGGAACCATGGAAGGACGCTACCCTAACGGGTTGCTGGTGACCAGGACCAACTGCAACGATCCCTCGCAGGAGGTGGAGTTCAACCGCTGGTACAACCACAAGCACCTGCCCGACGTCACCCGCGTCGGGGTATTCCGCAACGCCATCCGTTTCGCCAACGTGGACCCCAAGTCGCCCCACGGCCAGTACCTCGCCACCTACGAGACCGACATGGAGGACGTTTCCCAGGCCAGACCGGCCGCCCGCGCGGGCCTGGACAAGCTGGGCGACGACAGGGGCACGCCCCTGATAGAGTCGGTCAGCACCTGCGCCTTCAAACGGCTGGGCGGCGAGCACGTGGCCGCCGTCAGGCCCACCCGGGGCATGATGTTTGTGGCCACCAACTGCAAGGACGGCTACGACGAGGGCGAGTTCAACCAGTGGTACCACGACTTCCACCTTCCCGACATGCTGGACATGGGCGCTTTTCACGCCGCATACCGCTACGAGAGCCTCGACCCGGAGGTATCCAACGGCAAGTTCCTGGCCATCTACGAGACCGACCTCGCCGACCCGACCGCGGCCGCGGAGTCCATTGGCAAGGTGCTGCCGGAGCTGCGCCGGCGGGACCGGATGTTCGACGGGCTGGACGTGTCGTTCGTGATTAAAGCCCGCCGCATCTGGCCCAGGATTTAGCCGGCCGGCTTTCCAAACCCCGGCAACCCGCACTCGAACCCGCAGCAACCGGGAGGTAGCATGGCCGATTTCAAGACCGGCTCGGTCAACGCCAACGGCCTGAACTTTCACTTCCTGGAGATGGGCGAGGGGCCGCTGGTCCTGTGCCTGCACGGGTTCCCCGACCACGCCTACTCGTTTCGTCACCTGCTCCCCGACCTGGCCAATGCCGGGTTCAGGGCGGTGGCGCCCTTCATGCGGGGGTACGCTCCCACCGAGGCTCCCAAAGACGGCGGTTACCAGTCGGTGTTGATGGCCAAAGACGTCGTTGGCTTAATCGACGCATTGGGCGCTCAACGGGCGTACTTGGTGGGCAACGACTGGGGAGCAGGAGCAGTGATCGGGGCATCTATCCTGGCGCCGGAGAAGGTGTCCAAGATGGTGGTCATCGCCTGGGGGAGGGCCGACGAAGACCTGGCCATGGACTACGACTACATGATGGGCAGGTGGCACGGGTACTTGTTCCAGTTGCCAGACGCCGAACGCATCGTGGCCTACAACGACTATGCCTTCGTGGAAGACTGGTGGAGGCACGCTTCGCCGGAGTGGGACATTCCCCAAGAGGAACTGGAGAGAATAAGGGAGACTTTTCGAAAACCGGGAGTGGTGGAGGCGGCCCTGGGCTACTACCGGGCCCGTTACGCCCCGGCGCTGAACGACCCGGTGCTGGCTGCGGAGCAGGCGAGGATCGACACCGGGCCGGTGACCGTCCCGACGCTGGCGCTGCACGGCACCAGGGACCGTCCCAAGCGGCTGGACGCCTTCGAGAGTGCGGCCACGGACGGGTTTTTCACCGGGGGCCTGGAGAAGGTGGTAATTCCGGGCACCGGCCACTTCATGCACCAGGAACGGCCGGAGGAAGTTAACCCCAGGATAGTAGGGTTCTTGAAAGACTGACGGGGTCGCGGCCCCGCCCGTTCGTTTGGTTCGAGAGCCTCACCATGAACGGGGCTTTAGACTCCCGTCTTCACGGGAGTGACGGGTTGGGTGCATGGGAGTGACGAGTTGGGGCGGACGGGGGTGACGTGTTGGGCGGACGCAGCGCCTGAGGAACGTGTGAACAACTCCGTCACAACTGCGAAAGTTGCTATTCCCCCTCATCCTAACCTTCTCCCGCCAGGGGAGAAGGGATTTGAGCGGCCCTAATTCAGAACTTTCCTAGTTGGGCACCCAGGCGATGGTGGAGATAACGCCCAGTTCCCGCCGTAGCTTGCTCCAGCTATCGCCGCCGTCGTCGCTGCGGTACAGGTAGCCGTAGCGGCTCCCCGCCAGGACCAACGACGGGTCTTCGGGCTGCACGACGACAGTGTGGACGTAGGAGTTGGGCTCCACGGGCAGGGGCATACGATTCCAGGTCTTGCCGCCGTCCTGTGACCGCACCACGGCGCCGTTGTCGCCGGTGGGCGCGCTGCCGATGCCCAGGAAGATGGTGTCTGGGTCGCCTGGCTTGAGGGCTATGCCTCGCGGAAAGACGCGGTCGCCCGGCCACTGAAACTTCTCCTTGGCCCCGATGGGGTCCCACGTCTCCCCGTCGTCGGTGCTGGTGAAGAGCTCGTCGTTGCCCACCGAAATCACCGTCTTGGGGGAGCCGTCGGTTACGATTATGTCGTGGGAATCCAGGTTGTTCAGAGCGCCGGGCACAGCCGTCCAGGTGTCGCCGCCGTCGGTGCTGCGCCTCACCCCGTCCACTTCGATACCCGCCCAGACGTTCCTGTGGTCGATGGGGTCCACGGCTATTCCCGTGAACCGGGGGATGCCGACTGCGGGACAGGACTCGGCAATCTGCATGGGGCGCTGCTCCCAGGTGTTGCCCCGGTCGGTGGAGCGAAACATGCCAGGCGTGCTGGGTGTGCCGGTGCCGGCGTACATGATGTTGGGGTCTACCGGGTCTATGGCCAGCTCCCAGATCACGCAGTCGTTGAGGGGGGTGTCCAGCAGCTTCCAGGTCTTGCCGCCGTCCTCGGTGCGGTGCAGGCCCTTGTCGGAGCCGGCGAATATAACCTCGGGGCGTCCAGGTTCCTGCGCCATGCTGCGGATCAGGCAGTCGGAGTGTATTCCATGCGTGATGGGGGTATTGCCCCAGGTCACGCCGTCGTCCTCGCTCCGCATCACACCGTGACCGACGGTGCCTACCAATATGGTGCGCTTTCCTGCCATGACGCCCTCCTGCGCAACTCGCTGCTGATTTCCAGGTTGGGGGGACTCTATGGGCGTGATTCTATCAACCCGCCGCAACGTTGGCAACGGAGGCCCAATTGGGCGAGCGCGTTCCGGCAGGGCCGCCTCGGTTGACTAAGCAGGCTGGCGACCATATAGTCTGCGTCAGCCGGTAATCCCGGCTTTGGAGACCTTTTCACGACGCCGGCAGTCCGTTCGTTCTGAGGGAAATCGAAGGGCGGGTGGACGGCCTGAGCCCAGGCTGTGAGGTGGCCTCCATTCAGGTAGGATACTAGGTATAGGACCCTTCCCAACGATAAGGAGGCATGTCATGGACGGGCGTTACCCCAAAGGGCTGCTGATGGTCTTCACCAACCTGACGGACCCTGCAAGGTCGGATGACTTCAAGTACTGGTACAACCATATCCACATTCCCGAGGTTACCGAGGTCGGGGTTTTCCAGCACGCCATACACTACGAGAATATCAGCCCCGGCGCACCGGTGGGACGATACGTCGCCACTTTCGAGATTGACTTGGACGACGTGTCCCAGGCCATGGCGGTCCACGGGGAAGCCGAAGCCAAGCTGGGGAACCGGGAGTTCCGGCCGGACCTGCGGCCGTACCAGGACGACGGAAGGACTCCGGTGACCCAAGGGGCCGGATTTGGAATATTCAAGCGGCGGGGCGGCGAGTTTGTGGCCTCGAATCAACCGGCCCAGGGAATCTTCATAGTGTTGACCAACTGCAAGGACGAGGCCAGGAAGCAGGAGTTCAACCGGTGGTACGAGGACATCCACATCCCGGACATCCTGGGCACCGGGGCCTTTCACGCCGCTTACAGGTACGAGAGCGTGGAACTGAGCGGCATAAAGGCGCAGTATTTGGCCGTCTACGAGACCTCCAATCCCGACCCCGCTGCAGCCCAGGCGGAGATCGCCAGGGTAAGGCCCGACTGGCAACAGCGGGGCCGCCTGTTCGGCGGCTCAGAGGTGGTGTCCGCGCTGTCTGCCCGGCGCATCTGGCCTACGACTTCTTAGCGCCGTAAGACGCCCAGGCCCGCCATTACTAAGGCGCCCCTCGTGCAGTTGGCGTCATTCGTTGCAAAAATTGACAAGCAACGCCGATAAAATCATAATTGGGGTTGCAGGCGTGCGGCGGCATTGGTAGGGACGGGTAACGGTTAATGATCGAGCCCGCGCATGGGAAGCCGCCGAAGAAACAGGGGCAATGCCAGTAACGTGGCCCGTAACTTGGGAGGTAAACGATGCCAGACTATAAGGTCATTTCCCAGGACAACCACATCATCGAGCCGGCCGACCTTTGGACCAGCAGGGCTGCAGGGTCAAAGTTCGCCGACCGCCTCCCATACGTTAAGGAATTGCCCACGAGCGACATGTGGTACTGCGACGGCGTGAAAATCGGCGCCGCCACTTCGGGATCGGCCAACGTGGGCAACCGGTTTGAAGAACCGGAGAAGAAGATGCAGCGCAGGGTAACCATGGAGGACGCTCGCCCCGGCGGCTACATTCCCGAAGAGCACGTCAAGGACATGGATATCGACGGGCAGGACATCAGCATCGTCTATCCGTCGATAGGGTTCTTGATTTTCTGCCTCCCCGACGGCCAGTTGCTGGACGAGGTCTGCCGGATCTACAACGACTGGGTCGCAGAATTCTGCAACGCCATTCCCAAGCGGCTCAAGGGCATCGCCATGATCAACACCGACGACATAGGCGTGGGCGTCAAGGAGTTGGAACGCTGTGCCAAAATGGGCATGGTGGGGGCAATGATCGCCTCCTATCCCAGCACGGACCAGCTCTACGACAACCCGGTGTACGAACCCTTCTGGACAGCGGCCGAGGACTTGCAGATGCCTCTCAGCCTGCATATTTCGGGCAACCGCTACAGCAGGAACGAGGAGTTCGCAGACCTCGACCACCGGTGGGACAGGCCCGCCGTTATCTGCAACTATGCCATTTGGCCCCAGATGTCGCTGTCCGACATGATCTTCAGCGGCGTCTTCCAGCGCCATCCCAAGCTACAGGTGGGATCGGTGGAGCACGAGCTGTCCTGGGCCCCTCACTTCCTGGACCGCATCGACTACACCTACACCGACCGCATGCCGCCGGCCGTCGAGGCACAGGAAGGGACCCGCGCCGACAACGACCGCATGGTCCGGTTCAAGGACGGGGTGCTGCCCAGCGACTACTTCCACAGCAATTGCTTCCTGGGCTTCCAGGAAGACGCCATGGGCATCCGGGACCGGCACATCATAGGAGTGGACAATCTGCAGTGGGGCGCCGACTACCCCCACGCAGAGTCGACATTCCCTCGCAGCCTGGAGATCCTGGACAACATCCTGGCGGACTGCACCGAGGAAGAAAAGGCCAAGATCGTCGGCGGCAACGCCGCCAGGGTATACCGCCTAGACTAAGACCCACTCCCGGCCCCGCCGGATTCAGCTAACCGAAGCAGGCGCTCCAAATGGAGCGCCTGTGTTGTTTGAAGGAGCATCGCCATGCCGTTGGACCAGACCGCATATCACAACCTGGAGCAGCGATTTAGAGAACAGGTCGAAAAGGACAAGCCTCATCTTATTAAGCGGGTCGTGCAAGGATGGGGCGTCTATCTGCCCTGCAAAGAACCGAAAACCCAAGTGGACTACATTATCGTGGGCATGGAACCGAGCTTCGGGGGGTGGGCGGACAGCATAGAAGCTGCGGAGAAGAAAATATCAAAGGGGTTCCGGAATTTCCGGCCTCAAAAGCGCAATGAGCCGCTGGCACTTTTCATACGCTCAATAGAACGGTTCCTCTGCCAACCAGGAGAAACATACCACCTAACCGACGTATCCAAGGGAGCTATGCTAGTGACGGTGGCCGATCTAGACCGCGAACGCAGGTACGAGAATTGGTTGCCCCTACTTTTGGTCGAGATAGAAATAGTCGGGAAGTACGGCGCGCCCGTTATAGCCATTGGCAAGGACGTGTACAAATTCCTTCAACGACATGACGTGAATGGAAAGACAGGCCGGCGCCTTTACACCGTGGCGCACTATTCCCGCCAAGCATCCGGGCATCACAAGAAGGCGGCTACGGACAACTACCAGGAGTTCGAGCGGTTCGAGAAAGCTGAGTTGCGCAATGGCAGGCGTTGGCCCGCAGACCTACCGCCGTCCATGAAGCATCTGGTCTTCACGTACAAGAAGCAATTCGAGGGGATTCGTGCACAGCTTAACGCCGGTAGCTAAATCCCCACGGCCACTCTGTGCGCCTGGTATGTCGCCATCTCTATGTCCCGGGGCTGGGCACAGTCCCCAACCGCGTACAGGCTATTAACTTTCCCTTCGAGCTCCCGGTACAGCCCGTCCTCGACCTGGCCCCCGGCGGCTATCACCACCGTGTCCACGGAGTCTATGGTCCAGGTGTTCTCCGGGCTGACCACGTGGTAGACCTCCAGGGAGTCCTCGCCAATACGGTTGACTCCGGTCATCGCGGTCATCACCACGCCCTTGTCCACCAGGCGGCCGTACAGGTGCTGCCACACGGCGCGGGCAATCGTGGCGCTGCCCACGAAAGGCAGTCCCGTGACGATTTCAACCTGCTTGCCCTTCTCGGACAGGAAGTCGGCCACCAGGCAGCCCGGCGGGTTGCCCTGGGTGTCGATTATCACCACCCGTTCTCCCGTCTCGGCCCCGGTGAGCACGTCGGCGACGGTCAGGACGTTCTTGCCCTCGACGCCGGGTATCTCGGTCATGTAGGGCGTCGCCCCGGTGGCTACTATCACCGCGTCGGGGCTTTCGGCCAGCACCGTCTCAACGCTGGCCTCGACCCCCAGCCTGACGTCCACTCCCAGTTTGGGAAGCTGCTTCTCGCCGAACAGGATAATCTCTTCGTAGGACTCCCGTTTCGGCGGCAGCATGGCCACTTTTATCTGCCCGCCCAGCCGGTCGGAGCGTTCGAACAGAACGACGCTGTGCCCGCGCTCCGCGGCCACCCTCGCCGCCTCCATGCCCGCAGGCCCGCCGCCCACGACGACCACCTTCTTCTTCACCGGCGCGGGGACCGTGTCGGCCCATTCCTTCTCGTGCCCCGTGACCGGGTTGTAGATGCAGGTGATGGGGATGCCCAGGCCCTGGCGCCCGGCGCAGCTCTGGTTGCAGGCGATGCACGTGCGGATGTCGTCTGCCCGGCCTTCTTTGGCCTTGGTCGGGAAGTAGGGGTCGGCGATCATCTCCCTGACCATTTCCCACCAGGTCCATCTTCCCGGAGGCCAGTATCTCCTCGGCCAAGGCCGGCGTGTTGATGCGGCCGGCTCCCAGCACCGGCAGGTTGACCAGCTTCTTCATTTCCTCGGCGCGCCAGGCAAACTCCCCCGGCTGGGTATAGTGGGGCGGCACGTGGTAGCGGTTGGACACCTCGTTCACCATGTTGCCGATCCACACGTTGAGGTAGTCCAGCAGCCCGGATGCGTCCAGCATCTGCGCAATGGACTTGCCGTCTTCGAAATCGATGCTGTAGCTGACCAGGTCGTCGTACAGGCGCACCCCCCAGCAGCAGGTCGGGGCCCAGGCCGTTGCGCACTGCCTGCAGCACCTCCATCATGAACGCGGCCCGTTCCTCCAGGGTTTCCCCGCCGTACCTGTCGGTGCGGCGGTTACTGTGGCCGTGCAGGAACTGGGCGATGAGGTTGTAGGCGCCAATCAGGATTTCCACACCGTCCAGGCCGCCCTTGCGGACTCGCTCCGCGGCGCTGCCGTAGGCGGCGATCAATTCCTCAATTTCGCCGATGTTCATTTCCTTGGGCATGGCCTGCTCGTAGCCGAATCCGGGCATAGGCACCGCCGACGGCGCCAAGGCCATCAGGTCCCCGTTCAATACCGTCCGCTGGGTCATGGCGGCGCGCCTGCCGTTATGGTTCATCTGGGTGATGACCGGCACGGGATATTCGTGGACCAGATCGGCGATGCGCTGGTACCTGGGAATGATGGCGTCGTCGATGTTCTCGTGGGCTACAAACCCGGTGCGGTGCACGTAGCAGGAGCCGATCATCACCATCCCGGCGCCGCCCTTGGCCCTTTCCCGCAGATAGTAGCCATAGGACTCGTTGGGCATCCGGGCCTCTATCATGTTGGCCTGGTGCCCCGTCACCACGATTCTGCTTTGGAGAGTGTACTTGCCTAGCTTGAATGGAGTGAACAGCAAGGGAAACTGCTGGGTCATTTCTACACCTCGATTTATGCCGGGACCGGTTGACCGGCGTCACAATTACGCTGGAGGAACATTGGGAATTATAGCATCAGGGCTGGAGGGGGGTGGGTAGGGGCCTGATATTCGCCCGTTCAGAGACTTTTGCGTAACTCCAGCTGTCCGTTCCCCCTTCGAGAGCCTCAGGACGAACGGACAGCCTGGGCCCCCACCCCGTCATTCCGGCCAAAACCGGAATCCAGACTCCTCGCCCCCAACCCCGGTTGAAGGGCGCAGCCAACGCGCGGGGTCGCTGGGAATGCCACGACGGCGGTGCATAACCGTTCTGGATTCCCGCTCGGGGGCCGGAATGGGGGCTGGATGTTGGCACACCCGGCGGTGGACGAAGCGCGGCTTAGATGGCCAGGGCCGTCTTGTGGGCCTGGTAGGTGGCCATTTCGATGTCCCGGGGCTGGGCGCAGTCTCCCACCGCGTAAACTCCAGGGAACCTGGCCTTGAGATCGCGGTACAGGCCGTCGACGGCCCGGCCTCCGGCGGCTATCACCACCGTGTCCACCGGCTGGATGGTCCAGGACACTTCAGGGTTCACCGCGTGGTAAACGTCCAACGAGTCCTCGCCAATCCGGGATACGCCGGTCATGGGAGTCATCTTCACGCCCTTTTGCAGCAGCCGCCCGTACAGGGTGTGCCAGGCGGCCTGGGCGTGGGTGCCGCTGCCCACGTAGGTCAGCCCGGTGACTATTTCAACCTGCTTGCCCTGGTCCGCCAGGAAGTCCGCAACGAGACCTCCCGGCGGCGTGCCCTGGGTGTCCACTACGACCACGCGTTCCCCAGTCTTGGCGCCGGTCAACACGTCGGAGACGTTCAGCACGTTCTTGCCTTCAACGCCGGGAATCTCGGTCAAGTATGGGGTCGATCCCGTGGCCACGATCACGGCGTCGGGAGATTCGGCCAGCACGATCTCCGCGTCTGCGTCGGTTTCGAGCCTGACGTCCACTCCGAGCTTGGGGAGCTGCTTCTCGCCAAACAGGATTATTTCTTCAAAGGACTGCCGCATGGGAGGCAGCATGGCCACCTTGACCTGCCCGCCCAGGCGCTCCGAGCGTTCGAACAGGACGACCCGGTGCCCCCGCTCGGCAGCGACACGGGCGGCCTCCATGCCTGCGGGGCCGCCGCCTACCACAACGACTTTCTTCTTCACGGCCGCCGGGCCGGGATCGGCCAATTCCTTTTCGTTGCCGGTCACCGGGTTGTAGATGCAGCTTATGGGCAGGCCCACAAAGTGGCGGCCGGCGCAGCTCTGGTTACAGGCAATGCACATCCGGATGTCGTCCACCCGGCCTTCCCTGGCTTTGTTCGGGAATTGGGGATCGGCAATCAATTCCCTGACCATCCCCACCATGTCTATTTTCCCCGCGGCCAGGATCTCCTCGGCCAGGGTCGGGGTGTTGATGCGGCCAGTGCCTATCACCGGCAGGCTCACCAGCTTCTTTATCTCCTCGGCCCGCCAGGTGAACCCGCCGGGCTGGGCGTAATAGGGAGGCACGTGGTAACGGTTGGAAAGCTCGCCCTGCAGGTTGCCGGTCCATACGTTGAGGTAGTCCAGCAGCCCGGAGCCGTCCAGCAGCCGGGCAATGGTCTTCAGGTCTTCGAAGCCGATGCTGTAGTCCACTAGGTCGTCGTACAGGCGCGATCCCATGATGAGGTCCGGCCCCAGCGCGTTTCGCACCGCCCGCAGCACCTCCATCAGGAAGGTGGCCCGCTCCTCCAGGGTATCCCCGCCGTACCTGTCCGTGCGGCGATTGCTCTGGCTGTGCAGGAACTGGGCGATGAGGTTGTAGCCCCCGATGTTGACTTCGACCCCGTCCAGGCCGCCTTCCCTCACCCGCTCAGCAGCCCGCCCGTAGGCGGCGACGATTTCCTGGGCTTCGTCGACGGTCATCTCCCGGGGCATGGCCTGCGGGTAGCCGAACGAGGGGGTGGGCACCGCCGACGGCGCAATGGCGATCAAGTCCCCGTCCAGCTTTCTCCGCAGGGCCAGCGCAGAGCGCCTGCCGTTGTGGTTCATCTGGGTTAGAACCGGCACCGGAAATTCGTGCACCAGTTCGGCGATGCGTTCGTACCTGGGAATTATGGCGTCGCTGTCGTTGCGGTGTGGTGCCACGCCGGTGGGGTGCACGTAGCACGAGCCCAGGGTCACCATCCCGGCGCCGCCCTTGGCCCTCTCCCGCAGGTAGTACCCATAGGCCTCGCTGGGCATGCCCGCCGCCAGGAAGTTGGCGTTGTGGCCGGTAACCACGATCCTGCTCTGCAGGCTGTGCTTGCCTATCCGGATAGGAGCGAACAGCGAAGGAAACTGCTGGACCATGCCGCCACCTCGTCGTCCACTGAATTGTCCCGTGAGGCCGCCTGGGACTCGCTCTTCGATGCGTCGTCCCAGGCCGCCCGCGGGTACGGAGCCTTTAGATGCTCAGGGCTACTTTGTGGGCCCCGTAGGTCGCCATCTCTATGTCCCGGGGTTGGGCGCAGTCTCCCACCATGTGCAGCCCGTCGACTCTCCCTTCCAGCTCCCGGTATAGCCCGTCGTTGGCCTGGCCGCCGGCGGCCAGCACCACCGTGTCCACCGATTCGATGGTCCAGGTCAGGTCTGGACTGACCACGTGGTAGACTTCCAGCGAGTCCTCGCCAATCCGGGTAACGCCGGTCATAGGGCTCATCACCACGCCCTTGCCCAGAAGCCGGCCGTACAGGTGGTGCCACACGGCGCGGATGATCGTGCCCGCCATCACGTGAGTCAGGCCGGTGACTATTTCGACCTGCTTCCCCTGGTCTGACAGAAAGTCGGCCGCGAGGCCGGCCGGGGGCAATCCCTGGGTGTCGATAATGACCACCCGGTCGCCGGTCTCGGCCCCGGTCAAAACGTCGGCCACGGTCAGCACGTTCTTGCCCTCGGCGCCGGGGATCTCCGTCAAGTAGGGCGTGGCCCCGGTGGCGATTATCACGGCGTCGGGGCTTTCGGCCAGCACGGACTCGGCGGACGCTTCGACACCCAGCCTGATGTCAACTCCCAGCTTGGGCAACTCTCTTTCGCCGTACAGGATGATTTCCTCGAAGGACTCCCGCCTGGGGGGCAGCATGGCCACCTTGACCTGGCCTCCCAGCCGGTCGGAACGTTCGAACAGCACAACCTCGTGCCCACGTTCCGCGGCAACCCGGGCCGCTTCCATGCCCGCAGGCCCGCCGCCAACCACCACGACCTTTTTCTTCACCGGCGCAGGCCCAACGTCGGCCCATTCCTTCTCACGCCCGACGACCGGGTTATATATGCAGGTGATGGGCAGGTTCAGCCCCTGGCGGCCGACGCAACTCTGGCTGCAGGCCAGGCACATCCGTATGTCGTCCGTCCGGCCTTCCCTGGCTTTCTGGGGGAAGTATGGGTCGGCAATCAGCTCCCTGACCATGCCCACCAGGTCCATTTTCCCGGAGGCCAGCATCTCCTCGGCCATGGCCGGCGTATTGATGCGGCCCATGCCCATCACCGGCACGTTGACCAGCTCCTTTATCCCTTCTGACCGCCAGGCGAATTCCCCGGCGTCGTGATAGTAAGGGGGAACGTGACTGCGGATGGTCACCTCGCCGGGCTTGATGCCAATCCATGAGTTGAGGTAGTCGACCAGCCCTGAGGCGTCCAGGATCTGGGCAATTTCTTTCAGTTCTTCGAACTGGATGCTGTAGTCCACCAGGTCGTCGTACAGGCGCACCCCCAGCAGCAGGTCCGGGCCCAGGACGTTTCGCACCGCATGCATCACCTCCATCATGAAGGTGGAGCGCTCCGCCAGGGTGTTTCCGCCGTATTTGTCGGTGCGGTGGTTGCTCTGGCCGTGCAGGAACTGGGAGAAGAGGTTGTAGGCCCCGATCATGATCTCCACGCCGTCCAGGCCGCCCTCTCGGACTCGCCTGGCCGCCTGGGCGAAGGCGTCGATCATTTCCTCGATGTCGTCTATGGTCATTTCCCGGGGCATGGCCTGCACGTAGCCGAATGCTGGGGGCGGCACCGCCGACGGGCCCATGGCCATGATGTTCCCGTTCAACGTGGTCCGCTGGGTGATGGCCGCCGCTCTGCCGGTGTGGTTCAACTGGGCCAGCACCGGCACCGGGTATTCGTGCACCAGGTCGGCGATGCGCTGGTACTTGGGGATTATGCCGTCCTCGTGGTTCATGAATATGGCCCCGGAGGTGGGGTGAACGGAGCAGGCACCCATGGTGACCAAGCCGGCGCCGCCCTTGGCCCTTTCCCTAAGGTAGTAGCCATAGGTCTCGGTGGGATGCTTTTGTGCATCCACGTAGTTGGTTGCGTGGCCGGTTACGACTAGCCTGTTCTGCAGGGTGTACTTGCCCAGTTGGAAGGGAGTGAACAGCAGGGGGAACTGTTGGGTCATTTCACCACCTCGTTTTTGGTCGAAAGCGAGTGGACGCTAAAGGAGTGGCGCCCGGGGCCGGGGTCAGTCCCGCCGTTGCCAGGGACAATTTGGAGAATGCCGTCCACCGGCAGATTGCCTGGAGTCCGGCACCTGACGGAGAGGGGAAAGGCTGTCTCACGACGGCTGAGTTTAGCAATGGCCCTTACTTATGTCAACGAAGCTGCGCTTCACGCTGGGCCAACTATCTTTGCCGTTGTGAACCTTCATAATCACGCCGCGACGTAGCTGCTCCCGGTAATGACCCTGCCCCCATACGCCGATTCACCGGAGGCGGGCCGGCGGCGCCGGAGGAGTGTCCTTGAGGTCCCGGACCACTTGCTCTTGCTCCCGCAGGGCTAAGTGGGCTTCCTCCAGGGTCACTTCCCGGAAGTAGGTCGTATCTCCGGGAGAGGCCTGGGCTACTCCAGCCAGGTCTACGCTGATGACCGCGGCAATCTTGGTGTAGCCTCCGGTAGTGCCCCGGTCGGCGAGAAGCACGATGGGCAGCCCGTCGCCGGTAACCTGCACCGCGCCGAAGGGGACGCCGTCGGATATTATGTCAGCTCCGCCCTTGTGCCGTATCTGCGGTCCCTGGTACCGGTAGCCGACGCGGTCGGACTGGTGGGTGGCGGTATATTCGGCAGACAGGAAGGTCCGGATACCCTCCGGGGTAAAGGCGTCGTCCTGGGGCCCAAGCACAACCCGAAGCGCGTGGCTGTTTCCGTAGCTGGGAACGTGTTCCCGTGGCAGCTTCCGGCCCACGGGTTGCGCTGCCGGTTCCTCGCTGGCGGTCGCCAGTCTGTCTCCCGCACGCAAGGGGCGGCCGTTAAGCCCGCCCAGGCCGGAGCGGACGTAGGTAGACCGGCTGCCCAGCACCGGGGGAAGGTCGATGCCCCCGGCCACGGCCAGGTAGGCCCGCAGCCCGTCCCGAGGCTTGCCGAAAGAGAGCACGGCTCCCCGGGAGACGGCGACGGCCTGCCACATGGCCGCCTGTCCATCGTCCAGCCGGGGGTCCAGGTCGCCGCCGGTGACGGCGATGACCGTGTCGGCCAGGAATCGCAGCTTGGGGCCGGCCAGCGTGATTTCCAGGCCGGCGGCTCCTTCTTCGTTGCCAACCAAGACGTTGGCGACCCGCAGCGCGAAGGGGTCCACCGCGCCGGCTACCGGCACGCCGTAGCGTTGATAGCCGTAGCGCCCCAGGTCTTGCACCGTGGTAAACAGGCCGCCTTCCTGGACTTCTATGGTGTTCACTGACCCGTTACCGCCCGTCCCGGATTGCCGGGGTATAGCTTCCGGCGCGCACCTGCATCCGGATTACGTCGTAGGTGGTCTCGGTGATGGGGACGAAGCGGATGAGGTCCCCGGCGGCGACCACCGCCGGGGGGTCCTGCTGCGGGTCGAAGAGCTGCACCGGGGTGCGGCCGATAAGTTGCCATCCGCCGGGACTCTCGGTGGGATACACGCCGGTCTGCTGCTCGGCGATGCCCACGGAGCCGGCTGGTATCAACGGCCGGGGCGTCTGCAGCCTGGGGGTAGCGATCGCCTCGGACATGCCACCCAGGTAGGGAAAGCCCGGGGTGAACCCCATCATGTACACCAGGTATTCTGCGCCGGAGTGTATCTGGACGACTTCCTCAGGCGTCAGCCCGTTGTGCTCCGCCACATGGGCCAAGTCAGGCCCGTATTCTCCGCCGTACACCGTCGGAATCTCCAGCACCTTGGGAGTATGCGCCGCAGCCTGGTCCAGGTCCTGCTCCAAGTCGGACAGCCGTTGCGTTAAATCTAGATAGCTCACCAGTAACGGGTCGTAGTAGACCAACAAAGAGCGATAGCTGGGCACCAGGTCGACGACCCCGGGGATTTCCTGTCCCTCGACAGCGGCGAGAAGGGACTGCACCTTGCGGTTTATCGAGACGGAGATGGCGTTGCCCAGCTCGACGGCAATGGCCTTGTCCCCGGCGGGGGAAAATTTGGCTCGTTGGTACATGTCACTGGAGCCGGGGGGCGGTGACAACCGACGACGCCGCTAGACCAGCTTGCTCAGGGGGACTATCTGGACGCCGGCGTCCTCCAGCCTGGACCTGAGGGCCGCGGCCAACTCCACCGCGCCCGGGGTGTCGCCGTGGAGGCAGAGGGTGTCGGCCTGGATGGGGACGTCCTCCCCGGTGATGGCGGCGGCCTTGCCCTCTGTGACCATCCTGATGCTCCGCTCCACAACCTCGTCGGTATCGTGTATCACGGCGCCGGGTTGGGAACGGGGCACCAAGGTGCCGTCTGGATTGATGGCCCGGTCGGCGAATGCCTCCCTGGCCACCCGCAGGCCCATTTCCTCGGCCACTGCGGCCCAGGGCGTGTTGGCCAGGGCCACCAGTATCATTTGGGGGTCCACCTGCAAGACAGCCTCGCAAATGGCCTTGGCCAGGTCTCCCCCGTTAACCGCCATGTTGTACATGGCGCCGTGGGGCTTCACGTGCTGCAGCTTCTTGCTCTTGGTAAAGGCCGCCAGCGCGCCGATCTGATACACCAGGTCGTTCTTGGCCTCATCGGGAGATACCGTCATGTTGCGGCGGCCGAACCCCTGCAGGTCTGGAAAGCTGGGCTGGGCCCCGACGCCCACCCCGTGTTCCTCGGCCAGATCAACCGTCCAGCGCATCCACATGGGGTCGCCGGCATGGAAGCCGCAGGCTACGTTGGCCGAGGTGATGTACTTGATCACCTCTTCGTCGCAGCCCATCTTGTAGGGCCCGAAGCTCTCTCCCATGTCGCAGTTGAAGTCGATTTTTCCGGGCATTGCTGGGGGAATCCTCCGACTGACACCAAAAGCGGCTGACTCTCGGCTCAGGTTTATTTTAGCACCCGCTCCGGGAGCGTGCTATGAAAACCCATACGGCGTCCAGGGCTTGCGCCGGACTGCGAACATGGAGTCGGCACGCTGCAACGCTCCCGGCGTTAGTTCATCAGCCAGGCCTGCCTGGGCAAGGGTGGTGAAACTTACCGCTCCCATGAACGCCGACGCCAAATCGGCAACGCCCAGCGCCAAGTCCGCAGGCTTACTCGAGGCGCTGCACGAGGCTCCCTCGGTGGACCCCTCCAGCCGGAACCGCCCGTCGTTCCAGGGGCAAAGCTCATCACGCACTTCCAACACCAGGCAGCCGTTCTGCGCGTAGCGCCGCATCTCCAGGGCGGCAGCCGCGTCGACCAGGCGCACCCACAGCCCGTCCGTTACAGACCTTTCCAGCCGCCGTGGGTCTGCCAGCAGCCAGGGCAAGGGATCGTCCACGGGACGGCTGAGCGCCTCGGTGCAGGTCATCAGGTCCAGGTCGAAGCAGTGCCGCCACAAAGCCTTGGCGGCCTCCGGGGTGGCGGCCATCAACTCCTGCACGATGAGGTTGGGCCTGGCGGTGCGGTATTTCACGTAGCCGTCCAGCCTCCCGTCCTCCTCGTAGACGGCGTAGAACAGGCCTCCCTGCCCGCCCTGCTTGTGCTCCGGCGCTTGGGACTCCCACTCCCAGTGGTTAAGCGGCTTCTGGAACACGCCGGGGCGGCCCTTGGCGCTCCGGCGGGCGATCTCGGGCAGTTCCTTGATAATGTCTTCCGGGTCCACAAAAAGGATGCGGCCCCGGCTCTCATGGGGCGCGGCATACCTGGTGAACTGGCGCTCGATGCTCCACCGCTCTCGCCACGACCCGACGCCGTATCCGAACCTGCCGTAGATTGCGCTTTCGGTGGAAAAGAGCGCGGCCAACGCCTCGCCCCGCTGGTGGATGTCCTCGATCTGGTGGCGCATCATCCGGGTCATCAATCCCCGGCGGGTATGCGTGGGCTGCACCGCGATGTTGGCCACCCCGGCCACCGCCGCCGTGGCCCCGGGTATGGACATCTCCCGCCGGTGGGAGTGAGCGCCGCCGACTATGTTTCCGCCGTCGAACACGGCGATGGAACGGTCCAGGTCGAAGTGGGGCCTCAGCTTCTCCGGGTCGACGGCCAGCCTGTTGCCGTAGGCCCGCGCCTCGGCGCGTACCCACTGCTCAAACTCCTCAGGGGCTACCGTCCTCATTTCCAACATCCAGGCTGCTCCCGGCGCTCATAGACCAACGCCGCCAAATATGCCGGATTATAGAATATCGCGATTGCAGTCCGCCATGCGCCGTCATGGGGGTTTATCAAACGTACTGTCATAGCGTACACTGGAAAGATGATTGTTCGTTGTGTACTACATCACTGATGACTGCCGACAGCACTAAGGTAAATGTGTCTCCTTCACATCCGGGCGACTTCATTCGTACTGAGGTCATAGAGGAGCTGGGGTTGAGCGTGACCAAGACCGCCGAAATCCTGGGAGTCCGCCGCGCCACCCTTTCGGACTTGCTGAATGGCAAGGCGGCGCTGTCCCCTGAGATGGCACTGCGTATCGAGAAGGCCTTCGACGTGAGCATGGATATGTTGCTAAGAATGCAGGCCTGGTACGACGCCTCTCAGATGCGCGCTCGCTCCGGCGAGATTAGCGTACAGCCCTACGCGCCAGCCTGACCGGCTGTGGCTGTGCCTTGACCATATATCAATAGCCACGAAGACAGGAGAAGCTATGTATGTCGTAATTTCGTCCAGTGAACTCAATCCGGAACACAAGGAACGGTTCATCAAGGAACTGGTAAATGTCGCCCGCATCTCGGTCGAAGAGGAGCCGGGATGCCTGAGGCTCGACGTTGTCCAGGACGGCAACGACCCCAACAGGATATGGGTCTACGAGGTATTCAAGGACAAGGCGACCCTCGATACTCACATGCAGTCGCCCCACTACCTCAAATATCGGGATGCCACCCAGGGCTGCCGGGTGGAGGGGGGAGTCACCTTCCAGGCCGGTCCCGGCGCCTCCAGCATCTGGCCGACGGACGAGGAGTGGAAATAAGCGGCCCAATTAAGCCCCTTGAGACGTTCCGGTTATTCACGCGTCGAATGCGAACGGGGCCAACCGGAAACTCCGGGAGATAAGTTCAATGATAAGGGGAATTGGCCGTGTCTTCTTCGACCAACAGCGAATTCGATCTTTCCATGTGAGGGATTCCCGTAGAATGGTCGATTGTCTGTGACTAAGATAGAATAGTGCCACGGAGTTGTTGACATGCGCCTAACTAGGATGCGTTTTGGCGGAGTGCCGCCGTTCACCGAACCTGTTGAGTTCAGCTTCGACGGCAAAGTGAACGTGTTCGTGGGAGCCAATGCGGCCGGGAAAAGCAGGCTGCTGTCGGCAATCAACGAATATTTCAACGAAAGAGCGGCAGGCCGACCAGGGAGCATACCATTGGACCAAGGTAACCTGCTGCTAACTTTTTGCGAAGAGTCTGACTATTTTGACGATTGGACAAAGGGCAAAAACTTGTTGTGCGCCGACCCGGATTTAGCTAATGCCCATTTCGGCACTCATGTGAGTCCACCTCCACCCGTGATATACATAGAGCCCACTAGGATTGGACTACCCCGTGTTTCAGAATTCGGCGACTGCGATTCCTACGGGTCAACTGCGGAGGAGGTGTTATCCGGCCGATTCTCTGGTGCCAGACTGAAAGCCGCCATTGACTTGCTATATGCCAAAACGGTCGAGATGTTCGACAAAGAAGAGCAGGAGGAAGAGTCAGCTGGCGAACGCAGAGCGTGGAATTTTCTGTACATATACGAGGTCGCACATGCGTGCGCCAAGTCGATCTGTGAGGAACTATTCACCTCGAACAGGGCTCTGAATTATCCTACCGGATTGGATATCGACTACATCTCAGATCAGCCTTTGGCCGACCTAGATAAGGTGTCCATAAACCGAATGTTGGGCATCGCTACAAGCGATACACCTAGCTTTAATCACATTAGGCCGGAAGACCGACCCATCGACACCGGAGAGACTGGTTCTCAGCGTATTTATGTCGGCGATCTGAGCTCAGGATCACAGTCAATTCTCCTGTGGATACTATGGTTAGCATTCAAAATGCTCAATCACTATGAATTTGTGAATGGATGGAATGAACAGCCAGCCGTCCTACTGATTGACGAGGTTGAGAATCATTTACATCCGACATGGCAGCGACGGGTGATTCCAGCCTTGCTAGAGCATTTTCCAGGGTTGCAGATTTTTGCTACGACGCACTCGCCGTTTGTGATAGCAGGGTTGAGGACAGGACAGGTGCATGTACTAAAGCGTAGCGAGGTCGGTAATGTTACTGCCAGCACTAATGAGCACGACATTATTGGCTGGACCACCGACGAGATTTTGCGAACCTTTATGGCGGTTGATGAACCAACTGACCAGTTGACTGTTGACCGGGCGATTCGCCTACGCGAGTTGCGCGGGAAGGAAACGCTCAACGACGCCGAAGCTGAAGAGATGACCCGACTGCGTCGTAAAGTAAACGAGGACTTTATTTCCAGCAGCACACCGTTGGAGACGCAAAGGCAACGTTATGGGGACATGATGTTGGAGTTTTTGCGGTCCCGTCAGTCTGAATTGTCGCAGGACGGCAGTTAGGGGACGATGCGGTGGATTGACCGAGGACCGGAGCCGCACGGCGTTCAAGTATACAGACGTCAGTTCACTCAGGGATGGGTCAATTACTTTCAAGGAACGGGTGGAAGCCGTCCCAATGACGCGCATTGGCGAGACTTCAAAGAGTTGTTGGGTAATCGATCCGGCAACACCTGCTGGTATTGCGAGCGACGTTGCCTGCGGTATGTGGATGACAGCGGAAAGGCGTCTACGATTGACCACTTCAGGCCACTGAGTCGCCATCCGGCATTGGCTTACGAATGGTCCAACTGGATTTTCAGTTGTCGCAGATGCAACGTCGAAAACAAGCAGGATAAATGGCCGGTATCAGGATACGTGGACCCGAGTTCCTCCGATGAGCAAGAGCGGCCGGGACGGTACTTTGACTATGACGCGGACACAGGGGAGATAATTCCAAAACCGGACCTGCCATTGGAAGCCAGACATA
>CAXXWY010000036.1:0-63831 GCA_963668505.2 Dehalococcoidia bacterium
CATCACAGCCGAAACCCCGTTCGGCGGCCGGTTCGTCACCGGCGGCGCCGGCCCTACAAGTTGACGACGGTAACCATCAGCACAGCGAACCCCATCGGTTCTCCGGCGGCCTGATCCGTAGCCGTCTACGACGACGCCAACGGCAGACCCGGCGCGTCGCTCACGACGCTGATTGGCCCCCAATTCCCCGGCACGGGCGACCACGAATTCACCTGTACGTCCGACTGCGCCCTGGCCAAGAACGAGACGTACTACGTGGTGCTCAGCGCCCCCGGCGCGCCGCTCGGAAGCGCCCACCAGTGGAGCCTTACGAACTCTCTGTTGGAGGATCGGACGCCGACGGGCAATGGCTGGTCCATCGGCGATAAGGCGTACCGATGGGGATTCAGGCGCATGGTACGAGGTCTCCAACCCCGCGCAGTTCAAGGTGACCGCCGAGACGCAGTCGAGCACGGTGACGCTGGCGGCGTCGAACGTGGCGGCGTGGAGCGCGACGCTCACCATCACCGGCATCCGGGCAGCTGGTACTACAAGGCCAACGCCGCGCCTCACGCTCCTTCCTCTCGGCCCGGCTCACGGCGCCAGCGAGACGCTCACCGGCCTCACCGCGAGCACGTCCTCCTACGTCTACACGGCGTACAGCGACTCCGCCTGCGCGAACGCTCTGGCAACGGCAAGCAGCTTCAGCACTCCCGACCCGCCGCCGGACCGCATCGATAGCGTAACCGTCAGCCGGGGCGACGGCACGCTCATCCTGTCGTGGACGGCGCCTGCGGACAACGGGTCCTCCATCACGCAGTACGACGTGGAGTACAGGGCGAGCAGCGCGACGACCGTGGACGAGCGGCGCACGTCGACGACCACGAGCAAGACGATCAGCGGCGTAACGAACGCCACGTCCTACGTGGCCCGCGTGCGCGCCGTGAACGCGAACGGCAACGCCGAGTGGCGGGAGGCGACGGTCGGGGCACTGACGGCGCCGAACGCGCCGACGGGCCTGTCTAAGAACGGCTGGGTGCTGAGCTGGAGCGCGCCGTCCAACACGGGCAACGCGGCGATTACCCGCTACGAGATCGAGTGCAGGCGCGGGCTCAACAAGGGCACCGTCCACAGCACGACCGGGGCGACGTCGGTAACGCTCACCCATAGTTGGTGCAAGCAGTACTCGTTCCACGGCAACCACGCGCGGGTGCGCGCGCAGAACGCGGGGAACCTGTACGGCCCGTGGTCGGGCTGGCTGCGGCTACAGTAGCCGCGCGGCCGGCTCCGCCGCCATCCCGGGCCCTGGAGGGCGTCGTCACCCACGAAGTGCGGGGGCGGGCGGAGGTTGCGTTCGTAGTGAGGCTCTCGAACCAGACGAACGGGCGGCGGGTTGGAGGCGGGGCGGCCCTTCGACAAGCTCAGGATGAACGGGTAAAGCCAAGATACAAGGGCGAGCGGGTATTCATTGTTACACGTCACCCCCACGCACCCTACCATCACCCCCGCGGAGGCGGGGGTCTAACGGGCGGCGGCCCCGGTGCGCGAGATTCCCGCCTGCGCGGGAATGACGGGTTGGGGGGCGGGATGACGGCCCGCCCCCGCCTGGTCGTTCCCGCGGCATGACAGCCCGCGGCCGCCTGTCATTCTGAGGAGGTTGCCCCCCTTGTCATTCTGAGGAGCCTGCGACGAAGAATCTTGGCCGCCGGGGATAGTTGCGCGTCCGGGGGGGAGATTCCTCGGCTACGCTCGGAATGACAGTGGCGCTGCGAGGCATGACAGGGTTGGCGGCGGGGCGGCCCTTCGACAAGCTCAGGGTGAGCGGGTGTAGGGGGTTGGGCGTCACCCCCGCGGAGGCGGGGGTCTAGCGGGCGGCGGCGCGGGGGGCGCGAGATTCCCGCCTGCGCGGGAATGACGGGTTGGGGGCAGCCGGCCCGTTCGTCCTGAGGCTCTCGAAGGACACGAACGGGCGACGGATTGGGGGCGGGGCGGCCCGTTCCTGGCGAGGCCAGGCGCGGCAGTTCCGCCCCCACTGTCATTCTGAGGAGGTTGCGACGAAGAATCTTGGGCGTCGGGGATGGTTGCGCGTCCGGGGGGAGATTCCTCGGCTACGCTCGGAATGACAGTGGCGCTGCGAGGCATTACAGGGTTGGCGGCGGGGCAGCCCTTCGACAAGCTCAGGGTGAGCGGGTGTAGGGGGTTGGGCGTCACCCCCGCACATTACCACCGTCACCCCCGCGGAGGCGGGGGTCTAACGCCCAGCGGCTCCCAGGCGCGAGATTCCCGCCTGCGCGGGAATGACGGGTTGGGGGCGAGATGACGGCCCGCCCCCGCCTGGTCGTTCCCGCGGCGTGACAGCCCGCGGCCGCCTGTCATTCTGAGGAGGTTGCGACGAAGAATCTTGGCCGCCGGGGATGGTTGCGCGTCCGGGGGGAGAGATTCCTCGGCTACGCTCGGAACGGGCCGCCCCGCCCCCAATCCGTCGCCCGTTCGTGTCCTTCGAATGACAGTGGTTGGGGCGGGGCGGCCCTTCGACAAGCTCAGGGTGAACGGACAGCCGCCCCAGCTACTGACAATTTGCCCCTTCCCAACCCCCCACCCACTGCCCTACTATAACAACAGGCAATCGCGGCCCAGCCGCTGCGCCCAAAACCAAAACCGGCCACTGAGGCCCCAGGCATACCATGTCGGAACAAGGTCCAACCCCGGCAGTCCCGCCAAAATGGGAGAGAATGGGAGGAAATGGGTGGGGATCTAAAATTCTCCGCCCCCGGTTCGTTGGTCTCAGCCATGCACTGGCCGTTCCCCATTTGACTGGCTCAGAGCAGGCCCTTCGAGAGCCTCAGGACAGGCTCAGGGCGAACGGGTGGGTTCAGCGGCTCAGGGCGAGCGGGACCTCGCGGAGTTCGCCCGTTTCCCCTTCGAAGACATCAGGGCAGGCTTAGGGCGAGCGGTTTGGGTCGGGTTGCGGCCGGGGGTGATGACGGTTATTGCCGGTCCGGCGCCGGGGTTGAAGAAGGGTGGGCCAGCTTGCCGATGTCGCGGCGGACGTAGAAGTCGCCGTGGACGTGCTGCAGGGCTTGTTCGACCATGGTCTCGGACTGGTGGATTGATTCGCCGGTGCCCAGTATGGCGGCGGCGCGGGAGGTGGTGGTCAGCAGCCGGTCTCCGTCACGGTTGACACGGGCGTAAAAGACTTGGGCGCCAAGGGAAGTGATCCCGTCGGCGTCTACCCGGAGGGGGACGCCGACTTTCGGGTCTATGCCGTAGTCCGGCGGGACGACGTATTTGCAGACCGCGGCCTTGGCGTCGAAACCGATTTTCAGCTTGTCCAGGGAGCCGGACATGATGGCGGCGCAAATGTCGGCCAGGCCCGTCTGCAGCAAGGGAATGACGTTGATGGCCTCGGGGTCGCCCAGCCTGGCGTTGAATTCCACCACCTTGACCCCGGCCGGGGTCAGCATGAACTGGCCGTACAGGATGCCCCGGTACTCGGCTCCCTCTTCTTTGACGGCATGGACGACTTGGCGCACGATGTCCAAGGCTGCGTCGTAGCCGGCCTGGCTGAGGAAGGGCAGCAGGCCGTCGGATTGGGAGTATGAACCCATGCCCCCTGTGTTGGGGCCGCGGTCGCCCTCGAAGGCCCGCTTGAAGTCGCGGACCGCGGGCATGGGCGCGACGGTCCGGCCGTCGACGAAGCATTGCAGGGTGAACTCCTCGCCGACCAGTCGCTCTTCCACGATGACCCCGCCGTCCCCGCCGGTAGCCTGCTGGATCATCTCGCGCCCGTAGGCGATAGCGTCGTCCCTGGACTCCAGGTGAACGCCCATGACCTTGACGCCCTTGCCGCCGGTGAGGCCGTCGGGTTTGAGGGCGAAGTCCTTGTCGGCAGACGAGAGGAACGATGCCAGCCGGTCGGCGTCCCGGAAGTGGTGGAACTCGATCCTGCCGGGGAGGTCGTATTTCTCCATGAGCCGGCGGGCAAACAGCTTGGAGCTTTCCAGCCGGGCCGGGGCTTTTCTGGGTCCGACGGAGGCAATGCCCAGCTTCTCCAACTCGTCGCAGATGCCCAGGGCGATGGGGTCGTCGGGGCCGATGAACGCCCAGTCGATGCGCTGCTCGCGGGCCCACTGGGCGATACGGTGGATGTCGGTCTCTGGGCAGCGGAGCCAGGACTGGGACAGGTCGGCTATCCCAGGGGACTCGTTGCCCATGGCGGCGAACAACTCCAGCCCGGGAGTCCGGCTCAACGCTACGGCGACTGCGTGTTCCCGCCCGCCGCCGCCGACCAGCAAAACGCGCATGTTACCCCTGGTCTACGACTATTCCTGGTTCGGACTTCACGCCGCTCGCTCTGGAGACATTGGCGTGGCTTGTTGAATTGCCCCTCACCCTAACCCTCTCCCAGTTGGAGAGGGGATTAGACGGCCCGACGGTTGGGACCTTCATGTTTCCTGGGATTCCAGCTTTTTGGCTTCCTGCCAGAGTTCTTCTTTGGAGTCCAAGGGAAGCTGGGCGAAGTCCAGGCCGCGGTCGGCGGCCAGGCGTTCCATGGCGAGGTACCGGGCCTGGAAGCGGAGGTTGGCCTGGCGCAGGGCGTCTTCGGCGCGGATTCCCAGCCACCGGGACAGGTTGACCATGGTGAACAGCAGGTCGCCAAGCTCCATGGCCTTCTCTTCCTGGCTGGCTGCCCGGCGCAGCTCGTCCACTTCTTCAGCAACCTTGTCCAACACCCCGGAGACGTCGTCCCACTCGAAGCCGGCCTTGGCAACCCGGTCCTGCATCAACTGGGAGTAGGCCAGAGCCGGCAGGTCCTTGGGGATGCCGTCCACAGGCGACCCGGCGCCGCCCGTCGCCTTCTTCTCGGCCTGCTTCAGCTTTTCCCAGTTGCTCTCGGCGTCCCAGGCGTCGGTAACGTCGGCGTCGCCGAATACGTGGGGATGACGCCGCACCAGCTTACGGTTGATGTTGGTCAACACGTCGGCCAGGTCGAAGGTCCCGGCCTCGCTGGCGATCTGGCCGTGAAACGCTACCTGGGCCAGCAAGTCGCCCAACTCCTCGGAGAGCGCTTGGGGCGACTCCTGGTCGATGGCCTCCAGGACCTCGTAGCACTCCTCCAGCAGGTTGCGCTTCAGAGTGGCGTGGGTCTGCTCCCGGTCCCAGGGGCACCCGCCGGGGGCCCGGAGCCTTTCCACGATATCGACCAGGGTTTGGAACTTGCCCAGTTGGTCGTCGGTGTACTGGTCCCCGGCCATGAGCGGATTATAGACAGGGATACGGTTGCCTCACAAGGGGCGGCGGTGCTAACGTAACAAAGCCCCGCCTGCCGGGCGGGAACCTCTGATGCGTTTGCCCAGAATTCGAGTAAGTCTGTTCTCGCGGGTGCCCCCCGCGTTGTTCGTCGTTGCGATACCCCTGTTCCTGATAACCGGCGCGGTCACCTGGGCTTTCAACAGCCCCGGGCTGTACCACGGGGGATTCGAGCGTTACGACGTCTCCCGCGTCACTGGCATTACCGACGAAGACCTAAGGCAGGTGGCGGCGGATATACGCGGGTACTTCAATTCCGGCCAGGAGCCGCTGGAGGTGAGGACGCGGGTCTACGGGGTGGAGCGGGCGATTTTCAAGCCCAAGGAAGTGGTGCACATGCGGGACGTGAAGCGCCTGGTGCAAGGGGTGTATATCGTCGCCGGGGTGACCGCCGTGTACCTGCTGGCCTATACCGGGGTCGGCTTTGCCCGGCGCCGGCAGCGGTTCACCCCGGACCTAGCCAAGCTGCTGCTGTGGGGAGGGTCGTTGACTACGTTCCTGATCCTGGCGGTGGGTATCTTCGCCCTGCTGGGTTTCGACACATTGTTCACCAAGTTCCACGAGATTAGCTTCACCAACGATTTCTGGCAACTGGACAGCAGGACCGACTTCCTGGTGATGCTCTTCCCGGAGGAGTTCTGGTTCGACGCGACGATGTGGGTGGCCCTGCGGGCGTTGGTTGCCGCTTTGGTAATCGGTTCGGCCTCCGGCGCTTACCTGTTGTACCTGCGGCGGAAGGGGTTACGGGCGTCCGGTGAGCCTGCCAGCCAGGAGGAAGCGGCCTAGTGGCAGTGGCCGCAGCCACCGCCGCCGCATCCGATCTCACCGCCCATGGGAGGCAGTGGGTCAGGGGCATCGTCGTCGCCGACGGCGCCCGCAGTGATGGCGGCGAACACCGACAAGGCCCGGCGGGCGGGCTGTTCGCAGACCGGGCAATCAGCGCCCGTGGAATTCATGGGCTGGAGCCTTTGGAACTTGTAACCGCAGGAATTGCAACCGTATTCGTAGATGGGCATAACCGGGTTTCCTCCCCTGCCAGGAGCTAACTTATCAAACTCACCACTTCGTCAATCGTCAATGGCTACCTAGTGAATGTACCCGGAGGAGCCAGTCACGTCAAGCTGACGGCTGCCTCCGGGCCCGTTCCCAGCCGAGGGACAAGCCGGTGATCCGGGCCGTCTTAGCCAGCCGCAACTACAAGTGGTGGGTATTCGGCATCCTGGGCACCAGCACTTTCCTGTCGGTGGTGGACCACGGAAGCGCGCTGGTGGCACTGCCGGACATCGAGCGTCACTTCGGCACCGACCTTCCCACGGTCCAGTGGGTAATCATCGGCTCTGCCCTGGCCGTCAGCGCGCTGCTGCTGCCCATGGGCCGCCTGGGGGACATTGCCGGGCGCAAGAGCATATATATTGCGGGCTTCTCGGTATTCGTAATGGCCTCGGCCGTTGCCGGTTTCTCCCCAACCCTGGAAGTGCTCATCGGCGCCAAGGTCATTCAAGGCGTCGGCTCGGCCATGGTCCAAGCAAACGCCATGGCGATAATACTCTCGGTGTTTCCCGGCAGCGAGAGAGGAAAGTCGCTGGGTTATCACGCGAGCATCGTGGGCGTCGGGGCCATCGCCGGCCCGGCCGTGGGCGGGCTCCTGGTGAGCGCGTTTAATTGGCGAGCGGTGTTCCTGATGAACCTGCCCATCGGCATGGTGGCCATCGCGGCGACGGCGCTCATCATCAGGAGCAGCCAGGCATCCCAGCGAAATGAGGCAGAGAGCGGCTCCGGTTTCGACTGGCTGGGAGCGGTGCTGTCCGGGCTCTTCCTGCTGGCTGCTCTCCTGATCATCGGCAACGGTCACCGGGCGGGCTGGACGTCGCCGCAGGTGCTCGGGGGCTGCACATCCGCGGTGCTTCTATTAGCGATGTTCGTCTGGTGGGAACTGAGGGTACAGTCACCGATGCTGGACCTGCGGATGTTCCGGCGAAAGGCGGTAAGCCTGGGCGTCGTCGCTGGGTGGCTGTCCTTTTTGGGGGGAGCGGCGGGCCGGTTCATGATGCCGTTCTACCTGCAACGGGTGCTGGAGTACAGCCCGCGGGACGTTGGCCTGTTCATGATTCCCCCGGCGGTCTGCATGGTCATAGTTGCGCCCCTTTCCGGCAGCCTGTCCGACCGTTACGGCTGGCGGCGGCTGACCACCGCGGGCATGACCCTTTCGTGTGCGGCCTCGTTCTTGATGGCCACGCAGCTAACCCCCGACTCATCGGCGGCCCTGGTTGTTGGGGCACTGATGCTGCAGAGCACCGGCACCGGGATGTTCAACTCCCCCAACAACAACGCCGTCCTGAGCGCGGTGGAGCGTTCCCAGTATGGCGTGGTGTCGGCGTTGACCCACCTGGTGCGGAACTCGGCCAACGTGACCAGCGTCGCCCTGGCAACCACCGTAGTGGTGGTGACGATGGGGTCTATGGGAGTCGAACCCAGCCTGGACGTGGTGTCCCCGGCGGTGTCCGACGCCTTCGTGGCGGGCCTGCACCGGGCCTTCTACCTCCTGGGGGGACTCCTGGCCGTGGGCGCGGTCATCTGCCTGGTCAGGGGAGAGCGAGCCGCGGCAGCGCGGCCTGGGGGCCGCCAGGCGCAGGCGCGGGAGACGAGACCTGTCAGGTAGCCCGGCCAGCTTGACACTTGCTATCCCCGGTGACAGACTACCTAAACGCCGCCCGATGCCTGTTTGGCCGTACGCGATGCCGGCGCCGGGCCTCGTTTGAGCAGGGCCTTTGAACAACTTCCCAAAGCGCCTGACTTTGGCAGGACGGGTAGACATTCTATAACCTGGCTACCCACTCTAGATTCCGGCTCGGGGGCCGGAATGACGAGTGTGGGGACATCCGCAACATACAAATGACAGGTTTGCATCGAGGCCCGGAATGGCGGTTTTGCAAAAGTCTCCTTGACCAGGACATTGACGGAGAAGACTATGGCTGACGTGAAGATCGAGGTACGCGCCAACGGGCCCAACCGGGTGTACGGGCCCATCGAACTGGTGGACCAGGACGGGAACGCCTACAACGTCCCCGAAGGCCGCTGGGTGTCGCTATGCCGGTGCGGCCAGTCGGGCAGGAAACCCTTTTGCGACGGCACGCACATGCGTAGCGGCTTCGAAGCCGAGTCCGCGGCCCATTAGCTCCTCAAGTCGCCCTCTCCCAAAAGAGCATAACTTGCGGAGAGCGGGCGGCATTCCCCAACCTGGTCCCCACCCCTAGATTCCGGCTCGGGGGCCGGAATGACGGGTTTGGGACCCCTTGCTCCAGGGGCCGAATGACGGGTTCGGGACCTCTTGCTCCAGGGGCCGGAATGGCGGTTACGCAAAAGGGTCCATTGCTCCGGGGGCCGGAATGGCGGTTACGCAAAGGGGTCCATTGCTCCGGGGGCGGAATGGCGGTTGGGCAAAAGGCCCCCTTGCAGCGGGAGCGGTTGTATCATTGTAGTTGCCGGCGCCGGACACCAAGGCCCGGCCACCAGGAGGCTGTAAGTTGTCTGAGTTGGAAGAGAGATGGGAAAAAGGCCAGTCGGTGCGCGCCGAGATGGCGCATGGAGACCCCAGCCTGTTCGCCCTGCCGGGCATCGACCAACTGGCTCCCGACCTGAAGCGCATCATCGACGAGTCACTGTACGGGTCAATCTGGAGCCGGCCCGGCCTGGACGTCAAAGAGCGGTGCATCTGCACCCTGGCCGCCCTGATGGCGCTGGGGCAACTCCCTCCGCTGCGGCGTCACATCGAGCGGGGCCTGAACCTGGGTCTGCCGCCGGAGCAGTTAGTGGAAGTGTTCATCCTGATGACGTTTTACGTCGGCGTTCCGGCGGTGGAGACGGCCCTGCGAATAACGAAAGAAGTGTTCGAGGAAAGGGGCATCCAGTTCACTCCCACCGAGGCCTACGACCCCAGCCAGTCGCCGAGGGACCTGTCGTACAAGGGGGCCCGTACCTACGAGCAGAACCTGGGAGAGATGTACGTCTACGCCAACGAGCACCCAATCTCGGAAGAAATCCAGTGGCTGATTTACGAGTATCACTGGGGGGCGATATATAACCGGCCCCACCTGGACGCCAGGACCAGAGCCATGTGCGCCCTGTCCGCGATGACAGTTCAAGGCCGGTATGACCGCCAGATGCGCCGCCGCATAGAAGGGGCCCTGCTGGTGGGGCTGACGCCGGCGGAAATCATGGAAGTGTTCATGCAGGTGCTCATGTACGGGGGGTACGTCGCCACCAGCACGGTGATACAAATCGCCGGGTCGGTGTTCACCGAGCAGGGGCTGATCACGCCAAAGTAAAGCGCCGACAAGGGGCCGGGATTGACCTATTTGGAAATGTTGGCAAATACTAGACATCTGCATCGGCGAAGAGAAGGGGAAACGCTGAAGACCTTGCACGAGTTGCTTGACCTCCATTTTTCGCTTTTCAGCCATCCGGTCATGCTGGAGGATACCGAGGAAACCAAACTACCGAGGGTATGGATTTCGTTGACAACCAGCGCTTTCCATTCATCAAGAGTAGCCCTGTACGCGTTGGAATCGGGCTATTACACGCAATGCTTCGCGTTGACGAGATCAGTGTTGGAGAATTGGCTCACGGCACATGACTGTAAGGAGCATCCCGCGACTCTAGAGGCCTTGCTCGACGAGAACAAAACCATGCCGCGTTTCTCCAAGATGTACAAGCGGCTGCCCCATAACTTGAAGCCGCTTTGGAGGGCACCAGGATCTGACGAGGGCACCTACGACTTCCTCAGCACCTTTGCCCATCCTCGCCATAGAACTATTGAGGATACTCGGAACCGCGATAGCAGGGTCCGGACCGTCCCTGAGTACGACGACATAAGGTTCGCTCTCGCAGCTTATAACTTGGTCAGAGTAATCCTGTTACTATTGGACTATCTGGCAAGGTTGGCTGATTTCCTGGACTCTCCTGAGTCACAAGAGTGGAAGAAGTCGCAATTGGAGGCTGTCAAGCCAAAGGGATTTGCTCTCTTGGAGTCGCTGGACAAGCGGCTTGAATCCTGCTTTAAGGAAGGAGCGAACTAATAAATCTGGCTCCGCCACTGGCGAGTAAATCGGTGGAACCCTGGTCGATTGAGTGATACCCAGGAATCCCCATTCCCGGACCATTCCGAGGCGGGGGATTCCTGCGTCTCGGGTCTGCTGGCCCAACCCACTGCGACAATACCCGCCACCCTCATCACTCTGCAGCCAAACACTGTCCGTCGCGGCTTGAGCGCCATGAGCCGGGCGGACACAGCAGGCTTTCTATATCCGCCGGGAGCATTATCTCTATGCCTTCCACGTCGGCGCCCGCGACCGTCACCTCTAACGCCTGGCTGGGATCAGTGGTTACGCCGCCGCTGCCGTCGTACCATCCCAATAAACGGCTTGTGTAATCCACTGAAGGGTTTTCGGAATGCACCCACACAAGAACCTCAATGATATATGACCCAGACGGCACCACGGCATCGAAACTTCCGTCCCGGTAGGTGTCGACAAATAAGCTCTGTGCTTTTCCCAGGAACCGGAGGGACGCTGGCATTCCTAGAGGCCAACCGTCCGGGCCGGGAATAACCACTCCCCGGATGCTGGTGGTGGCGGGATCATCGGGAATGTCCGCCGGGCCCGCATACCAGTGGGTTATAACCTCCTCGATCCTGGCTTTCACGTCTTCGGAGGCGTAGGCGGTGAAGGCCTCCCGTACGTGGCATATAGTCGTCCTGTCATACAAGTCGTCGCATCCATCGGGAACGTGCCATTGCGTATGCAGGTACAGCCGCCGAAACCCCAGGCGGAATGTCTGGTCATCCATGCTGCTGTACAGTTCGCGAAAGAGGCGTTCCCCCAATATGTAGTCGCAAGGCTCGGCAATCGCTGCTTCAAGTATGGGGTATCCCGCCTCAAGCTCGGCAATCGTTCCGCACGGCGCCCATCCCAGGGCTTCATGGAGTAAGTTATCAGCCATCGATGCCAGGAATGTAGCGGCGCCTTCATGCAGCCAAGGTGTAGCCGTTGACCAGTAATAGTGGGCCGCTTCGTGGGCGAGCAGGATTCCCCCGCTCATTTGTTGCTCATCAATAAATACTCCCACATGAGTGCGGGAGTTTCGCCCGCTGACTGGCCCCTCCGGATCATCCACAAACGCATAGATCACTTGTCGCTGCGGGAAGGGCAGCCCCATGAACTCTTCTATGCTTCGGACAGAATGCTCCAGCAAGTCCATAGTATGGTCGGCCCCGGGCTTGGTCCGGATGATGGCCAGTTCCGTCTCCCCTGCCAGGGGTAAGACGATGGTACGCTCCTCCACAGTGACTTGACCTGGGTCCAATAGCTGGTCTAACAGGCCGTAATCGCGAAGGCTATACAATGTGGCGATAGTCTTGGCTTCCTGGCCGGTGATGCCGTCACTTACGGTGGGATGGGTCATAACCGTGGAAAAGTCCTCGGGGTAGTACAAGAAAAGGGTCCCTAGAGATTCTAGGGCAGGGTAGTTTCTGCCCTCAACAACCCACGGTTCCTCGATCAGTTTTGCCGTGTGCCCCGCATCCGCCAGGGAAATCAGTCCTTGGACAGCTTGCCATTCGTTAGGGCTGTCTACACCGTCATCAATCCAGGGCAGGTTTTCTATCTTCGCCGCTAGTTGCGGCATGGCCTCTCGCAGCCCGTCGATGGCGTCTTGAGTTGATTTGTTGTTCCATCGGATTTGCGCTTCTCGGCTATCGCCGATGTCCAACTCAATGGGCGGCAAGGTAGGCCGCGGCGTGAGCGTGGGGAGCGGCACCGGCGTGGGGCCGGGTATTGGAGTAGGTGTAGGTGGGATGGGCGTCGGCGTCGGCGTCGGAGTGGGCGTCGGTGTTGGTGTTGGGGCCGGCGTCGGAGTAGCCGTCGGCGCAGGTGTGGGAGTAAGCGTCGGCGTTGGTTCTGGAGTAGCAGTCGGCGCTGGGGTGGGAATGGGCGTGGGCGCCGGAGTTGCCGTGGGGACTGGCGTGTGGGTCTGATCAGGGATAACGGTGGGGGGAGTCGTAGGCACAGGGGCGACTGTGGCCGACACGCTGGGTTCGTTGGTGGCGTCGTTATCCGGCGTAGGAGTGGGGGCAGCCGTTGGCAGTGCGGCGAGCGCAGTAGCCTGCGTCGTGGCTTGCAGGTCCGGCGCGGACGTTGGGACAAAAGTAGCTGTTGGGGCCTGCGTTGGATCCTCGACGGTGCAGGACGCCAGGAGCGCCAACAATAGGACGCCGATTATCAAGATTCGCATAGTTAAATTTACCGCACGGATTGTAGCAGAGAGCCGGAGCGGCCCGCATTTCGCCCATGTCCTCCGGCGACTTCCCAGGGCTGTTGCGATATTGGGGCCCGGATTGACCGGCGCAGATGAAGTTTTTACAATCTCTCGTGGCTGCCAGGGCTGCCGTCAGCAGGTATATGCGGCAGTCTGTCATCCAGTAGGAGTGTAAGATTTTGCGCCCCTGCAGGGCGGTATTGTGATCAAGCGCCCCGAGCTATTTTTTTCCCTCGGAGCTAAACGGTGAGTGAATCTCTCAGCCGGACTTTGGCCCGGTTCGCGTCGTCGCTGAAATTCGATGCGCTGCCCGCCGCAGTGGTCGACAAAATCAAGGCTTCACTGCTGCACGCCCTGGTAATCGGCATAGTCGGCGCCGGTACCGAGCACGGCAGAGCGGCCATCGCCCTGGCCAAGCAGGAAGAGGCCAAGGACGACGGCGCTACTATCCTGTCCGACGGGGCCCGGGCCACCCGCGCCGGCGCGGCCTACGCCAACAGCGCGTTGATGCACGCCACCAACCAGAGCGACTCCTACCGGATGCTGATTCATCCCGGCCCCTGCGTCATCCCCGCGGCACTGGCCTCGGCGGAGCTGGGCGGCAAGAGCGGCAAAGACCTGCTGACCGCGCTGGCCGCCGGATATGAGGTGGAGACCCGGGTTGCGGGGGACTTCATACCGACGACCCAGGCCAGGGGGTTCCGTTCCAGTCCTGTCTACGGGACGCTGGGCGCCGCCGTCGCCGCTGGCAAGCTCATCGGACTGGACGAAGACCAGACGGTGACGGCGCTGGCTTTGGCCTGCACCTTTGCCGGCGGCACCAACGAGGGGCCCCGGACCGGGGGCAGGGAGATGCTGTTCCACGAGCCCAACGCGGCCCGTAACGGGATTATGGCGGCGCTGCTGGCGGGGTCCTTCGACAAGCTCAGGACGAACGGAGAAGGGGCGGGACAGGGGTCAGACCCAGGACGGGGGCCGGAGGCGAGATTGGGGCCGGAGGTGGGACAGGGGCCAGCGACGGGACGGGGGCCAGCGGCAGGACGTGGGGCCCAGGCGGGATTGGGGTCGGAGACGGCCCTGGAGGGCGAGGCGGGTTTCTATCACGCCTTTACCGGCAATAACCGGGGCGAGTTGACTTATACGTTCACCGGGCCGCTGCAGGCGTCGCTGGCCGACGTTGTCGCTGACCTGGGATCACAGTGGGAGTTGATGCACGTGACCCCCAAGATTTACCCCACCGCGGGCTACAACTGCCCGGTCATCGAGCTTATGGCCCGGTTGTGCGCCAACCATGAGATTTCCCCCGGCCGCGTGGAAAGCATTACGGTGGATATGAACTGGCTGGAGAACCTGTACCCGTCGCCGGCGTTTCCACGGCCCCAGCCGGCCAGCCCCGGAGTGGGCAGCACCCACTATTTCGCCGCCTATACCTGCGTCCACGGCAGCTACCCGCCGTTGGCTCCGCGGCTTTACCCGGACAGCGACGCCGGGGCAGAGGACCAGCGCGTCATGGAACTGATGCAGCGGGTGAAGGTGCTGGGCCACAAAGACCGTCCGTCTTTCTCGCCGCGCATCACCGTGGTCATGCAAGACGGCAGACGTTGGGCGGACGAGTTTAACGGGGACGAACTCAAATGGGACCTGGCTACGGAGACCCGCCGCATTAGCGCTCTGTTCGACGACATCCCCTGGCCGCGGCAACGGCTCGATGCCATCGTCCAGGCGGTGTCGGGCCTGGAAGGCCACGCCTCGGTGGACTCCTTGATCAGGCAATGCGTACCCGGCTAGACAGGCACAGACACCGGGGAGCCAGCCGCCTGACGGGCCTGCTGTGGGCTTTGTCATCTGTTGGGGTCCTGGCAGCGGTTATTGCCTGCTCGTCGTCCCCCGCCAGCACACCTTTCCCTACAACCGCGCCGTTGCCGGAGGCGCCGAAGTTGAGCGTGGTGGTCGCCACGACCGACCACGGAGTTGGGAATAACCGGGTTGCCTTTGGCCTTATCGACCGGGTAGGGAACCCGGTGCGTGGCGAAGAGGTCCCGGTCAGGGCCCTGCACCTGCCCGACGGTGACGGCGACGGCGAGGTGCGGGACACGGCTGTCGCCCGGTTTCGACAGTGGCCGATAAGCCGCCGGGGCGTCTTCACCGCCGACCTCCGGTTGGACCAGGTCGGATATTGGGAACTGCAGGTGGACGCCGTTGCGCCCGGCGGGGAGCCCGTCACGGCTTCGGCGTATATTCAAGTCAGGCAGCGAACTTCGACCCCGTCCATCGGCGACCCGGCCCCCGCCAGCGTAACTCCCACGGGGGGCGAGGTGGACGACCTGGGGACCATAACCAGTTCTCCCCATCCGGACGCCGACCTGTACCGGCTGTCGGTGCACGAGGCCCTGGACGACGGGAAGCCTTTGGTGCTGGCGTTTGCCACCCCGGCGTTCTGCTCCACTGCCACCTGCGGGCCCCAGGTAGCAGTCCTCTCCGAATTGAACGACCGCTGGTCGGAACGGGCCAACTTCATCCACGTCGAGGTGTACGACAGTCCACACTTGATAGGAGAAGGCAAGCCGCCCGGAGAGTTGGTGGAGGCCGTGGCCGAATGGGGTCTGCCGACTGAGCCCTGGACCTTCATCGTGGACGGGGAAGGGCTGGTCCGGGCCAAGTTCGAGGGCTTCGTGACTTTAGAAGAGCTGGAAGAAGGCCTGGAGGACGTGCTGGGCGGCTAGGGAGCCTCCGAATAAGTTGCTGTGCTCTCGCTCGGGTCGTCATTCCGGCTTTCGCTGGCATCTACACTCCAAGATTTCTGGATTCCGGCCTGCGCCGGAATGACGTTGTTCAGAGTTTCCCTAGTCGGCGAGGTGCACCGCCACCAGGGCGTCGCCTTCTCTCACGTAGGTGACCAGCAGGCTCAGACCCTGGAGTTGGTGCTCCTTGACGTGGGACGGTGGGAACCCGATAAAGCCAGGGGCCCCGGTAAAGTCCCAGATCCTTCCGGCTTGGTCGCGGATGCGGAGGGACTCTACCTCGGTGATGCTGCGGATCACTACTTCGACGGCGTGCCCGCGTACCTGCTCCCTGGGCTGTCCTGAGCAACCCGCCAGAGTGAGGGCCAGGGCCGTCGCCGCGATTACGATCAGGACCAAGCCGGCCTTGGCTTTCATTGTCGCGACTGCTCCGGCCTCAATTTAGCCCGGCGAACCTCTGCAGCATCAGTTAGCCAAACTTGAAGACCCTGCCGGCTATGGCCGCGGTGAATAAGGTCCACAGGCCCAGGATTCCCAACTGGGGCCACACGTCCCACAACTGGCCGCTGTCGATGGCCACCTCCCGCAGGGCGTCAAGCATGGGCGTCAGGGGCAGGACCTCGGCGGCGTAGGGCAGGAGCCAGGGCAGGCTGGCGGTGGAGAAGAAGGTGCCCGCAAAGAACATCATCGGCAGCGCGATGGCGTTGCCCATGCCGGACGCGGCTGCCGGGGTGTTGGCCCAGGCCGACAGGATGAACCCGATGTTCAAGAATACCAGGCTGCCCAGCAGCGCAATGAGGAATATCCAGGCGACATTGCCGTGGATGTTTGCGCCGAAGACGAAGACTCCCACCAGCATGATGATGGCCACCTGCACGGCGGCCACGGCCAGGTGGGCGGTTACCTCTCCGAAGAAGTATTTCCAGATGGGCAGGGGCGTCACCAGCAGCCGCTTCAATATCGCCTGGTTACGGTAATTGCTCACCCGGACGGCTATGGAAATAATCGAGTTGGCCATCACCCCCAGGCCGATGAGTCCCATCAGCACCTGGTCGAAGTAGTCCACCTCGGACACCTGGGTCACGTCGGAAATCACCAGTTGGGACAGGGGCGCTTGCGGGAGGCCGTCCAGGGCGTCGGCCACCCGGCTGCGTACCACCCCGTCGACAAGTTCGTTGCGCTCCTCGTTCCTGGACTGGTACAGCAGGGTAACCGCGGCGGGGGACTCGCTTTCCGCCTGGGCAAAGCCGCTTGGGATGATTACCAGGTAGTCCAGGTCGCCGTCGTCCACCCGCCGGCGGGCCTCGGCCTGGGAGTAGGGGCCGGACTCCCATTCCAGCAGTTCCACCGACGACAAGCTCTCTGCCAGCCGCTGGGACGCCTCGTTTTCGGCCTGGTCCACGACGTAGAGGCTTCCTGATCCGACGCCGCGGACATCGATCAGCCCGAAGACCAGCACCAAAAGCAGGGGAAAGAACAGCGCCCAGAAGGCGGCCTGGCGGTTCCGGGCCAGCATCTTGAGGTTGGCAATAGTGAGAGCCAGCACGGCTAGTCCCGGAGCTCGTTGCCGGTGAGTTCCAGGAAAACGTCTTCCAGGGTCACCGGCGTGACTTCCAGGTGGTCCAGGCTGATGTCGCTGCGGGCTAGTTCATCCAGCATGGCCGCCAGCGACTTGGGGGTGTTGCGCAGCCGGAGCAGATACGCGTTGGCCTCGGCAAGGCGGACGACCTCGCCGTCGCCGTTGAGCAAGGCCAGTTGGCTGTCGGTGAGGGGGCTGGCCACCACCAGCTTAACCGTGTAAATCGCCTGCAATTGGCTAATCAGCTTCCCGGGGGCATCGACGGCCACCAGCCGACCGCGGTCCATGATGGCCAACCGGTCGCACAGGGCCTCGGCCTCCTCCATGTAGTGGGTGGTCAAAACCACGGTGACGCCGCGGCCGTGGATGCTGCGCACCAACTCCCAAAGATTGCGCCGGGCCTGGGGGTCCAGCCCGGTGGTGGGTTCGTCCAAGATTACCAACTCCGGGGAGTTGACCAGGCTGGCGGCGACGGTAAAACGCTGCTTCTGGCCGCCGGAAAGCTGGTTGACGCGGCTGTCGGCCCGGTCCGACAGTCCCACCTGTTCCAGCAGGTCGTCGGGGGCCACCCGCCGGGGGTAGAAGCTGCCGAAGAGGGCGAGGATTTCCCTGAGGGAGAGGTAGTCGTGGTAGGCGGAGGACTGGAGTTGGACGCCGATCCTGGCCTTGACCTGGGAGGGCTTGTCGAGGATGTCCATGCCCAGGACGGTGACGCTGCCCTGGGTGGGCTTTTGCAGCCCTTCGATAATTTCGAGAGTGGTGGTCTTGCCGGCGCCGTTGGGGCCGAGGATGCCAAAAACCTCGCCGCGTCTGACGGCGAAGGAAATCCCGTCGACTGCGGTCACAGGACCGAACCGTTTGACCAGGCCCTCTACCTGGACCGCTTCTTCCATGACAGCATCGGGAATAATACCACAACCGCAGGCAGATGGACGGGGTTGGAGAGTGGGAATCAATTTCTCAGTGCGCTTAACTCGTAACCCACATTAAAGGCCATATCGCAGGGTTGCGGCGAGTCAACGGTTCCAGTAATCTACTAGGCACTACTGTAAGTATAGTGCCTTCAGGGTAACGATATCTCAGAAGTGTTGGACGTACCGGATCCCGCCTCACCTCTTTCAGTCGATGAGCCTTCATCGATTGCTTTCACTTCGATTTCACTAACGGCGATCCCGGCACCGTGTTCAGATATTGCGAAACCCTGTTGATCATCTAACCGAGTTAATCTATCCCCCGAAATCTCCTTCGGGGTCGCATTGTCTTTAGCTAGGGGTCAGTTCTAGAGTGGGAGAGGGCTATGCTATCTATTCCTAAACTGTCTATCTCCAGAGAACTTCAAGATCTTGAACGCTACGACCCGGATTGGACATACGCTTTCCGTTACCGATCAAGGCATCACCAACAGCTTCCCCATGTCGTCAAGTTCTCCGGCGGGCGGTCCAGCGGGATGCTTCTCTTCACGCTATTGGAAAACGGGTTTCTGAAGCAGGAAAGGGGAGACGTAGTCGTTTTCAACAACACCTCTTGTGAACACGCCGAAACTTACAACTTCGTCACCAAATGTAAGGACCTGGTTGAGCAGGCAGGTATCCCGTTCTTCTTAGTGGAATTCCAAACCTATGAGGATGCCCGCCAAGGCGAATGGCGGCGGATCCCATCCTACCGGCTAGCAAATGGACAACCTTACTCCGAAGACAACCCTGAGGGGTTTCGGTGGAAAGGAGAGGTATTCGAGGAAACGCTTTCGAATAAATCGTACCTCCCTAACCAATTCAGTAGAGTATGCACCCAATCTCTCAAACTAGAGGTAACCCGCCAGTTCCTCCGCGATTGGTTTGCCAACAAAGAAACAATCCCACATCTCGGGCACGGGCTCCCCGAATCACACGTAAGCACAGACCAGATGTACAGGCAGCACCTCCGCAACGGAGGAGGTGTTCCGAAAGACATCCTTTTTGCCAAGAAAGAGTTCGTGCTGAACCAGCCCACAGCCCGCCCCAAACAGGTTTACCAGCACTTTTCCCAGGCAACCAAGCCCTTCAACAATCCCAGCCTCAAGGACAAGGTATTCGGACGAAAGGCCTGGTTCGGAGAATCTGGGGTGGAATATGTCGCCTTCATAGGGCTTCGGGGAGACGAACAACTCCGAGTTACTAGAGTGGAGGCAAGATCCTCGAATCCCCACGCCAATGTGGGTTACGCGGGAGAGCATGTTTATGTGCCCTTGGCAACAATGCACGTTAGCAAAGAGGACGTAGTTGATTTCTGGAGTCACCAGACATGGGGCCTCAACCTTGTTCAAGAAGGATATCTCTCGAACTGTGTCTATTGCTTCCTCAAAGGGGCAGGAAACCTGGCAAAAGTTCATTCCGAAATGGAGTCGCAAAAGGCCCAAGACATAGCCGGCTATGGGTCAATCGTTGGAACCCCATGCGACCTCGCCTGGTGGATCGATAAGGAGAAAAAGTACGGACGCGACTTGGATAAGGAAAACAGGGAACGAACAAACCCCGATGCCCAGAACTTCATAGGATTCTTCGGGGTGTCAACGGGTTTTTCCTATGAACTGTTGGCCGAAAAAGCCTGCGACCCTGCGACCATGAACCGGTTCGCACAGACAGTGCTACCGTGCGACTGTACTGAGTAAAGTCCAATGGAGCCCATATACTTGGACTACCAAGCCACTACTCCGACTGACCCACGGGTAGTTGAAGCAATGGCACCTTACTGGACTCGATACTTCGGCAACCCTCACTCTGAGGGGCATCCATTCGGCTGGAAATCAAGAAAAGCAGTTCAGACAGCCAGAGCTAGGGTTGCCAATTTACTCAATGCCTACGATGACGAGATCATCTTCACATCCGGCGCCACAGAATCATGCAACCTCGCCCTGAGGGGAGTGGCTTGCCCAAGGACAAGGAACAAACGTAATAAGATAATCACACTCGCAACCGAACATCCGGCCGTCCTCGAAACGGTGAGGGCTTTAAGTGAACAGGGATACGAAGTAGAAATACTCCCGGTGATGCCCGATGGCATCGTGAACCTAAACACGCTGGCATCGGCTCTATCCGCGGAAACTTTGCTTGTATCCGCAATGCTCGCCAACAACGAAATCGGAGTTATCCAGCCACTCAGGGAAATCTCGGAGTTGTCTCACGATGTTGGCGCCTTCGTCCACACAGACGCAACGCAAGCTGCAGGCAGGATTAAAATTGACGTTGAAGAACTGGGGGTTGACCTACTGAGCATTTCCGGGCACAAGGTTTATGGCCCCAATGGGGTGGGTGCATTGTATATACGGGATGAACCCAGCTTGGAAATCGAAGCCGTCATGACCGGCGGGCACCAAGAAAAAGGTATACGGCCAGGAACAGTACCAGTTCCACTTGTGGTCGGAATGGGAGAAGCTTGTAGGATCGCGAATCGGGAGCTAGTGGAAGATGCTTCAAGACTCGAGCTAATGAGCAGCAAGCTAAGGGCGGACCTGGAGGGGGATTTCCCTACCCTAATGAGTTTCGGCTCCCTAGAGAACCGCATCCCGGGAAACTTGAACGTGGGCATCCCTGGAATACCCGGGGAATCCTTGGTTGAGGCACTGTCAGGGGCAGTCGCTATATCTACCGGAGCAGCATGTTCCACCGGGTCTCCGGAACCTTCCCACGTTCTGTTGGGCCTAGAGTTAGAGCCGGAAGTAGCAGCTACGGCCGTCAGAATCAGCCTAGGACGATTCACAACCAAAGAAGAGATTTGTGCTGCATCTGGAGCACTACGGCACGCCATAAAGACCATAAAAGGCGAGGCATAGCAGTTGGCAACGCTTAAATTCGGGAAAGCAACGGCTCTCGTGGGATTTAGTTCGCTGAAAACAGCCCGATTCAACGACCTGCCTGCGGCAAGAATAGTGAGGGAGCTGGTTCAAAATTCTCTGGACGCTGCGAAAGAAGCGAAGGTTAACCCTGCCATCGTTCGGTTCCATGCTAGACCAGCCAAGAAGAGCGACATTCCAGATATTCAAGGCCTCTCCAAGGCCCTCAAAAGCGCAACGGCATATCATAAAAAGGCAAACAGTGGGAAGCTGCCAGAACCCGCACAGGAAGCGGTCAACCGCATCAACGCCGGCCTAAATGACATCAAGAAAGGGAAAGCTTTCCTCCTCTCAGTAACTGACAACGGAATAGGCCTGGATGCCAAAAGCATGCAATCCTTGCTGGGAGACGGCGCCAGCACGAAACGAGACCCATCTACGGGTGCATATGGTGTGGGACACCTTGCACCACTAGCCCTCTCCGACATCAGGTACATGATGTATGGGGGACTTACGAAGGGAAACAACCGTATCGCCTGCGGGTGGAGCATATTAGCGTCCCACCCAGGCAAAACCACCCTCAACGACGCCGAAGGTTACTTGGTAAAGGACTTTAAGAGCGGGCTGCAGGGGGATCTGTACGACTTTCTGCCCAAAAACCAGCGCCCGAAAGCTATTGAGCGGGATTTGGACCAAATCGCCAAGGAATGGGGACACGGAACGACAATCCTTATTCCGGCTTTCAATAACTTCCGAAGCAAAGCAATCTCGCTATGGGAGATAGTGTCCAAGGTAGTCTCGTATAACTTCTGTCCCGCGATCTACAGAGAAGCACTTATCGTAGAAGTTATCGAAGGGCAAGAAACCCACCAACTAAACAAGGGGTCCTTGGAAGACATTCTTGGCCCAGAGGGGGATCGGGTCAGGGCAGCCCGGTCGGACTCCTTTTTTAGAGAACTTAGACCGTCGGGTACCAACGCTTTCTCGATACTGAAAACTCTGCAATCAGAAAACACCAAATCTATTCCAGTTAACGGCGATACCGCCCATGTTAGCGTGTTAACTCCATTGGAAGATGGTCAATCAAGAGTTGAATTGTTCAGGAACGGAATGTGGATATCTGACGATATACCGGGGCTAAGAAGAACGGAGTTCGCAGGCCTACAGCCGTTCCACGCGACCATAGAAATCAACAAGGAAGATGGCGGAGAACTCCACAGGCTTGTGCTTAAAGCCGAAGGACCGTTGCACGACCGTTTCTCTTTCGTTCGCCTATCGTCTGAGGAAGAAGAAAGCCTCAAAGTCTCTATCAACACAATTTCAGAGTGGATCAAGTCGCAGGTGCCCGAAATTGGTGCCGAGGAATACACCATAGACGACTATCTTGTTGTTAGAACCGACGGACATAGAACCGGAGGCAAAGAAAAATTCTCTTTCTGGGGACTCCCAACTCCGATGGCCCGACGCCGCAATAGCCAGATCATAGACGAGCCTGTCTTTGTCGATGTCCCACCTATAGATCCTGAGCCACCAACCCCACCAGTCCCCAGGCCGCCTAGGCCTCCCGAGGCCCCCGAGAGAGCGAAGGGCCCGCCCATTACCTTTCCGCTCTGTAGTGGTGCCAGAGGGATCGAAAAACCTGAAGGCTTCGGTACAATGCGAAAGTGATTTCCCAGAAGCCTGGCTGACCTTGAGGGTCGACGAGAACTCGGACGTCACTTGCGACAGAATCTGGAGTGATGAAGACGTTTCGATAACGTCGGTAACTGTCAGCAAAACAGGTGGCGGGGGGAAGCTGCCGGAGTACTCCCTGATGCCCAGTGGACGGACAGTGAGAATAAAGGGGTTGTCCGGTGGGACTACGTATGAACTCGAGTTGGAATACCATGCCCCTTCAGAGTTGACGGCTACTGTGAGCAACCCCATCTTTAGGCTGGAACTGCATAGACCACCGGTTCCCAAGATCGGCCAGAAAAAGTCGCAGGGTGAGGAAGGGCAAAGTGCCACAGGAAATTAGCGTCAGGGCATCCGACCCAAACCCGAGCAGCAGAGCCTTCCGTTGGCCAGTGCTAGAAGCCGGCAACAACAGTTATCAAAATGGTGTTTATTCAGTAATTTATGAGGAAAAGGAACGAGGAAGGTCTTTCACCCTATCACATCAAATCCAAGGAGCCCCGTTGATCGAGGAGTGGATGAGCGCCGACCAGTTGCAATTTGTCTGCTCCGTAGCATCACCACGTTCGATGTACAGGGGAGTTCACGTTTCCGACGAATCCCAGCAAGTTATCGAGTGGAAACAGGAGGACCTTGGGGAACCACCAATGTTCACTCCAATGCTGGTCGCCCGTCAGGACATAGGGCACACCGTGGACTGTGAATCAGATGGGCTTAATCCTATCTGGGAAGGAAGAAAGATAGTTTTAGCGGCTGGGTCCAGAGTAGCCGTAGGACAAACATTCAGGCTCCAATCAGGCTTCAACGGCATCTTAGAGTTCAATTTGGCAGAGAATCTTCCATCGGGACAAGTCATAGTCGAACCAAGCTCCGAAAACGGCTTTACTTTCAAGGTGTACCTAGCACGTGACCTGTACGATCACTTAAAGTACCGACGGAACGAGATGCCCGGCACCAACATAATGGTGCACGTAGTATCCACAGCTCTGGGAATCTTGCAAAGAGATCACGCCGACCCCGGCGACGAGGAAGGGATGGGCTGGCAGTCCTATAGGAATTTAGTGGGACTAGCCGAATTTCTCCAACAACGCGGAGTCGGACTATGGTCCGACGAGAACTTCAAACCTGAATTGGCAGCCACGATCTTGTACCCGCACCCAATCCCAGCCGAAAGCTAAGAACACTTGACAAGCATCACAACAGCCGGTTACCAAGAACTGGACGAGGCCAAATATCTTCAGCTACAGACGTCTTTGCTTAAGGTGAAGGGCGGGGAGTATCAACGGGAACTTTTAGAAGCCTTGAAAGAGAACGACGATTTTGTCGGGTTCATCGACGAAAGAGTGGAAACCAAAGAAGGCAAACAGATACCGACGTTCGATGGGCCATTAACCGAGTCATCATTCAAAGAGCCTACAGAAGACCAAGAACACCGCATGTACCAACTCTGGCAGGAGGTACCTCCAAGTATTGCCTGCCGGGTATCCTTCTGGGCTGGAGTGACACTAGAACACGTCAGGGCAGGGAAGATAACGCAAGCGACTTGGTTAGCAGCCAACGGAGGCATAACCGAAACTGGGGAAGAACGAATAGACCGAGCACTCTCCCTGCAGGGAGCAGGGGCTGAAAAAGCAATCGACGACTGCATCCGGAGGGTTTTCCGCAGGATGAGCGGACTTCCTGCCGCCAGAGGAAACAGAGACGTTTTCGTAAACCCCACCTTCGGCCGGGCTTGGTGGAGGGAACGAATAGTTTCACGGGTCCTAGGCCGTCACGAGCAGGTCGAGAGTAGGCCTAACCTCCTTGACGTCGTCCGCAGAAACCAACAGTACTGGGAAAACCTAGTGACAATGATTGTATCGAGAGGGTCAGTGTTCGGATCAACTGACGTTCAGGATGCCTTAATTAACAGTTTGGCCAAGCATTTGATCAAGCATCCTGAGACTCCATTCCGGAGCGCTGCTGCTTTGTCCAGAGCCCTCCGTCGGCTGAGTAATGTTGCGGCTTCACGAGAGATAGGAGTACTGCAGTTCTATGACATCAGCCAGATAGTTGACGACTTACTTGAACGCCTGCTAGGGGTGCAGATGCCCTCCTCCGATGGTTTATGATACTCCTGTCGCCGCCGTGCTTTCTCCCACAACCTCAGATTCTGTTGTCCCATCGTATGACTAACCTCGACGCTGTGTCCTTCAGCCGTAATTCGCGCGAGTTTGTGCCTAGTCCTTCGGTTGGGAGCTTGAGGGCCGGATGGCGCTGACCGGCGCCGGCGGGGTGGCGTCGTGGTTCAAGGGCCTGACCCTGGCGACGGTGCTGTGCACCTTTGCGCTGGTGGTGCTGGGCGCGGTGGTGCGGGTGACCGGCTCGGGCCTGGGCTGTCCCGACTGGCCTCTCTGCCACGGCGGCGCACTGCCTCCAGCGGAATCCAAGGCCATCATCGAGTGGAGCCACCGGGTTGTCGCTTCGTTCCTGGTCGGGCCTCTGGTGCTGGCTACTTCGGTGAGCGTTTGGATACTGTACCGCCGGGCGGCCTGGCTGGTCGCGCCGGCCACCGTGGCATTGGTCATGCTGGTGGCGCAAGCCGTGTTGGGCGGGTTCACGGTAATGCACGAGCTGCCGGGCGCGCTGGTGACCGCCCACCTGGCCCTGGGCGAGGCCCTGCTGGCCTGCCTGGTGCTGATATGGGTGGTCGCCTGCCGGGGAGCGTTGCAACGGCCGTCATCCACACTGCCCGACGGCCGCCCGGACCGGTTCCCCGTCCTGATGCTGGCGTCGGCGGTTGGCATATACCTGCTGCTGCTGTCTGGCTCCTACGTCAGCACGTCGGGGTCGACGGGGGCCTGCCTGGACTGGCCTACGTGCAACGTAGACTGGCCGCTGGCGGCGGGCGACGTGTTCCCCGGCGGCAAGCTGCAGGCGATTCACATGGCCCACCGATTTGTAGCGGTGATTATCGGAATATTCGTGATATACGCGCTGCACCTGGGCATCAGGGGAAGACACCGGCCGTCGCCGATCCGGTACGTGTCCATGGCGATAGCGACCCTGTTCCTGATCGAGGTATTGGTGGGTTTCGAAGCGGTGCGGAGGGACTTTCCGACGGATATGCGGGGCCTGCACCAGGCGGTGGCCACGGGAGTGTGGGCCATGACGGTCTGGCTTGCGGCCGCCTGCTTTACCCGAGGCGACGCCCTTGAAGAGGAGCCGGCCCATGCTTGATCAGCTTCGCCTGGTCCGGCCGCGGCTGGAAAGGCCCCATTTCGGCCTGCGGGTAATCGCCGATTACCTGGCGCTGACCAAGCCGCCCATAGTCATGCTGCTGGTGGTCACCGCCGTGGGCGGGATGTTCCTGGCGGCCAACGGCAGTCCCGCCGTCGCCACCGTGCTCCTGGTCTGCGCCGGCGGAGCGTTGGGAGCGGGCGGCGCCAACGCCCTGAACCACTACCTGGACCGGGACATAGACGAAGTTATGTCCCGCACCAGGAAGCGGCCCGTCCCAGGGCGGCGGATTCCGCCCATACGGGCCCTTGCCTTCGGGATTCTGCTGAACGCGGCGGCCTTTGGAATCCTGGCGACCTGGGTGAACCTGCTGGCGGCGGGCCTGACCATGGCGGCGACGCTGTTCTACGTGCTGGTCTACACCGGGTGGCTGAAGCGTAGCTCCCCGCAGAACATAGTCATAGGCGGGGCGGCGGGTTCCATTCCCCCCGTCGTCGGCTGGGCTGCGGTGACCGGTGGCTTGGACCTGCCCGCCTTGTACCTGTTCTCGGTAATCTTCTTCTGGACGCCTCCCCACTTCTGGGCCCTGGCCCTGCTGATACAAAAAGACTACGAAGAGGCCCGCATCCCCATGCTGCCCGTGGTGGCAGGCCGGGCACAGACCGTATCCCAGATACTGGTCTACTCGGTGGTCCTGGTTGCGCTGTCCCTGCTGCTGGCGCCGGCGTCAGACGCGGGATGGGTGTACCTGGGGTCGGCGGCGGCGCTGGGCGCAATCTTCGTCGTCATGGCGGCGCAGTTGAAGCTGCAACCAACCCATGCCCTGGCCCGGAGGCTGTACTTATATTCCCTGCTGTACCTGGCCCTGCTCTTCGTTGCGATGATCGTGGACAGCGTCCTGGCGTTGGGCTAGGAGTTCCGGCCATGCACCGGGAAGTGCGCCAGGGGAAGGGCCTGAAATACCTGACCGTTCTCCCAGACGGCTACGACCCGGAGTTGCGCTATCCCCTGGTCATCATGCTCCACGGCTTTGGGGCGAACATGGCGGACCTGGCCGGGCTGGCCCCTGCGATAAACCCCGCTGGCTACGTATACGCCTGTCCCAATGCGCCCCTTACCGTGGACCTGGGATTCGGCCAGCGGGGCTACGCCTGGACGTCGCCGCGGGGCCAATCGACCCCGGAAGAAGTGGCCAACGCGGAGGGCCTGCTGGGGGAATTCTTCGACGAGGTCTGCGAAGAGTTCCGGGTCGCGCCGGGCAGGGCGGTCCTGCTGGGATTCTCCCAGGGCGGGGGCGTGACCTATCGTTGCGGGCTGCCGCGGCGGGAGATGTTCGCCGGCCTGGCGGCCCTGAGCGCAACGTTCCCGGACCCGGCAGATCTGGAGGGCCTGCTTCCAGACGACCGCAGCCAGGCCATATTCATTGCCCACGGCCGCTACGACTCCATGGTCTCCCCCGACACCGCGGCGCGGGCGCGGCGGTTTCTGGAGTCGGCGGGTTACAGCCCCCAATGCCGGGAATACGACATGGGCCATGAGATTACCGCAGAGGTGATCGACGACCTGGCTCCCTGGCTGGCGGCGGCGCTTCCGCCGTTGGAGCAGGGAAAGACCTAGTCGTCGTCCTTCCTGGAGAGCACCTTGTTGACGGTGACTTCCAGGACGATCAGGCCCCCGGCGTCCAGCAGCTTTTGGACAAAGGCCGTCCCCCGTTCCGGGTAGTAACGGAGGCATAGCCGTTCCAGCACCTCTGCCATGTTGTCCTGGGTAAGCCGGCCTTCCCCTTCCAGCAGCACGTAGTCGAAGGGGCGCTGGTCGTTGGCGACGGAAAGAGACACCCTGGGGTTCCGGCGGATATTCTGGAATTTCACCGTGTTCTCCGGGGCCATCACGTAGGCCTTGCCCTGGGTATCCAATTCCGCGATGTAGGAGATGGGCGTCAGGTGAGGACGGCCGTCGGGCCGCACCGTGGCGATATGGGCCACGTGGCTCTCAGCAAGGAAGTCAGAAATTTCCTGCGGAGTCATCTCAGCCATTGTCGCCCTCCTCGTCGGGGTCGGCGGAAAGCCAGGGCTGGCCGAACTGCCGCCCGTCGGTCACGATGGACCTTCCTCGCAGCGTGGCAAACGGGGCTTCGTAGTGGGACAGCATCTTGTCCGGCTCGACCTCCATCACGAGCAGGTGCGGCAATCGGTCCAGCGACTCCCTGGCCAGGGCATGTCCTCGTTCCGGGCCGACGTACCCGGAAAGTAGCCGCTCCAATACCTCCGCCAGGCCGTCCGCGGTGATCTTCGCTTTCCCCTCCACCAGCACGAACTTATAGGGGCGCTCGTCGGTGGCGACGGAAATATAGACCCTGGGGTCCCGGCGGAGGTTCTTCACCTTTATCGAGCCGCCGACCAGCGCCGCGTAGACCTTGCCGTCCCAGGCCCCAAAGGAGACCGGCGTCACGTGGGGCCGGCCGTCGGGGCGGACCGTGCCAATGTGGGCTACGTGGGCCCCATTTTCCAGGAAGTCCCACATGTCCTGGGTGGTCATTTCGTTTTCCATGGCCTGCCTCCTATGCCGGGGAAAGAAGCGGGTGCAGAAGCGCGGATTATAGCACCCGGCAGGGCTGCCGGGCTCTCAAAGAATCCATTGCCCGCCTTGCGCCGGCCGCCCGCTCCAGGCTATTATTTTTAAGTGTCCCTACGACTAAATCGCACGCCCGCGTCCGCGTAAAGACAGCAACCGGAATTGACTGAAGCAAACCTGAGAACACCCCTGTACTCCGCCCACCTTGACCTCGGGGCGAGAACCATGCCCTTTGGCGGGTGGGACATGCCGGTGCAGTACTCCGGCATCCTGGCGGAGGTCAACTCCGTGCGGACCCGCGCGGGGGTGTTCGACGTGTCCCACATGGGCCGCCTGTACATCTCCGGCCCCAGGGCCACGCCGTTCCTGGACTGGGTGCTGACCGGCTCGGCGCAAAGCCTCTCCGTGGGGCGGGCCCGGTATTGCATGATTTGCAACGAGGCCGGGGGCGTAATAGACGACACCATCTTCTACCGGCTGGCGGAGGACCGGTATCTGCTGATTCCCAACGCCGGCAACCGGGCCGCAGTGGTCGCGTGGTTCCACCATTGGATCGAGGCCAAGTTCCCGGGGGAGTGCCTGGTTGACGACCGTACCGAGGCCACTGCCCTGATCGCCTTGCAAGGGCCCCATGCAGTGGAAATCATGGACGGGCTTTGCACCCTGGATTCCGGAGAGCCGCCATCGAGCTTGCGTCCTTTCGCCTGGGCCGAGGGGAAGCTGGCCGGTGAGTCTATTTTTATGGGCCGCACCGGCTACACCGGCGAGGACGGTTTCGAGGTCTCCACCAGCGCCGCCCATGCTCCCGCTGTGTGGCAGAGTTTCCTGGACCAGGGCGCGCTGCCCTGCGGCCTGGGGGCCAGGGACGTGCTTCGGCTGGAGGCCGGACTGCCCCTGCACGGCCACGAAATCGACGTGCAGACTACGCCGGTGGAGGCCGGGCTGGAACGCTTTGTGCGGTTCGACAAGGACTATGTGGGAGCCGAGGTCCTGCGCGAGCAGCGCGACAAGGGAACGGACCGGCGGTTGGTGGGTGTAACCGCGCCCGGACGCAGCGCTCCCCGCCAGGGTTACGCCATCCTGCGCCAGGGCCAGAACATAGGCAGCATCACCAGCGGCAGCTACTCTCCTACCCTTGACACCAGCATCGGCATGGGCTACGTTTTGCAAGGCTTCGCCTCCCCCGGAGGCACGGTTGACTTGGACGTGCGCGGTCGAATCATGCAAGCCCAAATCGTCCCGCTGCCGTTCTACACCAGGCCCAAGAGGTAACAAGGAATTTGAGTCCCGACGACCGCAAATACACCCAGGAACACGAGTGGGTCAAATTGGAAGACGCCAACTCCCAACAGGCCTTGGTGGGCATTACCGACTTCGCCCAGGAGCAGTTGGGGGACATCGTCTATTTCGAACTGCCCGAGCCCGGCGCAAACGTTGAACAACTGGGCAAGATGGGTGAGGTGGAGTCGGTAAAGTCGGTGTCAGACCTGTTCTCGCCGGTGAGCGGCGAGGTGGTGGAGGTCAACGCCGCGCTCGCCGACAACCCCGAGGTCGCCAACAATGACCCCTTCGGCGACGGCTGGCTGGTGCGGTTGGCCATAAGCGACCCGGCCGAACTGGAAAGCTTGATGACCGCCGCCGACTACGAGTCCTATATTTCCGGACTGTCATGACGTTGCCAGGCCAGACCCAGCCGCGCCTTACCGACGGCGCATTCCAGTCCCACTACATCCCCAACACCCCGGCAGACCAGGCGGACATGCTCTCCATCCTGGGCCTAACCTGCCTGGACGACCTGTTTCTGGACATTCCCGAGGGCTACCGCAACCCGCCGCTGAATCTGCCCGGCCCACTGTCGGAACTGGAAATACAGCAGGAGTTAGCAGCCCTTGCGTCCCGCAACCGGCCCCTGGGCAGCGGGCCGTCGTTTTTGGGCGCAGGCTCCTACCATCACTTCATCCCGTCCATCGTCAAGGCCCTAGTGACCAGGGGAGAGTTCCTCACGGCCTACACGCCGTACCAGCCGGAGGCCAGCCAGGGCACCTTGCAAGTGATATTCGAGTTCCAGACCATGGTCTGCAACCTATTTGGCATGGAAGTGGCCAACGCGGGCATGTACGACGGGGCCACCAGCCTGGCGGAGGCCGCGCTCATGGCCTGCCGCGTGACCAAGCGGGATAAAGTGGCGTTGGCCGACACCCTGTCTCCCACCTACCGGCAGGTGATACAGACCTACTGCCAGGGCCAGGACATCCAGACGGTGACCGTTTCCGCAACCTCGCCGGACGTCGACGAGACGACCGCCTGCCTGGTGGTGCAGTACCCCAACCATTTTGGATACATCGAAGACCTGGCGGCCCACGCCGCGGCCGCTCACGACCGCCAGGCCCTGTTCGTGGTGTCGGCGGACCCCACCGCCATGGGGATGTTCCAAGCGCCGGGGAGCTACGGGGCCGACATCGTCACCGGCGAGGGCCAGCCATTGGGAATTCCCCCAAGCTTCGGCGGCCCCTACGTCGGCCTGTTCGCCACCAAGCAGCAGTACGTCCGCCAGATGCCCAGCCGCCTTGCCGGGCGCACGGTGGACCGCCTGGGAAACCCCGGCTACGTGTTGACCCTCCAGACCAGAGAGCAGCACATCCGGCGGGAGCGGGCCACCAGCAATATATGCACCAACGAGGCCCTGTACGCCCTAGCGGCCACGGTCTACCTAGCGGCCCTAGGCAAGCAGGGGCTGCGGCAGGTGGCAGAGCTGTGCTACCACAAGGCCCACTACGCCGCCTCGCGCATCGCCCAATTGCCCGGCTACTCCCTGCCCATCGACGGGACTTTCTTCCAAGAGTTCGTGGTCCAGTGCCCGATAGCCCCCGCCGAAGTAAACCGCCGGCTGCTGGAGCGCAACATCCTGGGAGGCCTAGCCGTCAGCGAAGCCGTCCCCAACGCCATGGTGCTCTGCGTCACCGAGATGTGCTCCCGCCAGGACATCGATGCCCTGGTGGACGCGCTGGGAGAAATAGGCTGATGCCCGCAGGCCCAGCGAGGGACACTTCCCGACTGCTGATGGACCGCAGCGAGGCGGGCCGCGTCGGCGCGGTGCTGCCGGCCTGCGACGTTCCGGCGCAACCGTTGCCCGATGCGTCCCTGTTGCGCGACGGGCTGGACCTGCCGGAGGTCTCCGAGCCGGAAGTCGTCCAGTACTTCACCGCTCTCAGCCAGTTGAACTTCTCCATAGACACGAATTTCTATCCCTTGGGCAGTTGCACCATGAAGTACAACCCCAAGGTCAACGACGAGATGGCCTTTCTGCCCGGGATGGCAAACATTCATCCGTTGCAGTCCGCCCAGCTCTCCCAGGGGGCGCTGGATCTGCTTTACCGGCTGCAGGGCTTCCTGGGAGAGAGCACCGGCCTGGACGGCGTTAGCCTGGCAACCCTGGCCGGGGCCCACGGAGAGCTTGCCGGGATGCTGATGATCCGGGCCTATCACCTGGCCCGCGGGGATACCGGCAGGCGCAAGGTGGCCATACCCGATAGCGCCCACGGGACCAATCCGGCATCCGCCGCCATGGCCGGCTTCCAGGTGGTGGACATTCCTTCGGACAAAGACGGCAGCATCGACCTGGAGGCGCTACGCTCAGTAGCCGGGCCCGACCTGGCCGGCGCGATGATCACTTTGCCCAGCACATTGGGGCTGTTCAACCCCAACATTGTGGAGGTGTGCCAGGCGGTGCACGAGGCGGGCGGACTGGTATACGGCGACGGGGCCAACATGAACGCCTTGCTGGGCCGGGCCAAGCTGGGCGATTTGGGGTTCGACGTGGCCCACCTGAACCTGCACAAGACCTTCAGCACCCCCCACGGAGGCGGAGGCCCCGGCGCGGGCCCGGTGTGCGCCGGCCCGGCCCTGCGGGACTACCTGCCCTCTCCGGTGGTGGCCCAAGCCGACGGTGAATTTACCTACACCCTATCGGAGCCCCCGAGCAGCATCGGCAGAATGAGCGGGTTCCACGGCAACTTCGGGGTGCTGGTGCGGGCCTACACCTACATCCGCACTTTGGGAGCGGAAGGCATCAAGGCCATCAGCGGCAACGCCGTCCTTAACGCCAATTACCTGATGGAAGCCCTGAAAGACACCTACTACCTGCCCTACGACCGCCGCTGCATGCATGAAGCCGTATTCTCGGCCGACTGGCAGAAGGCCCGGGGCGTCAGCGGCCTGGAAATCGCCAAGCGACTGCTGGACTACGGCTTCCACGCCCCCACCATGTATTTCCCGCTCATAGTCCACGAGGCATTGATGATCGAGCCGACAGAATCGGAGACCCGGCAGACGCTGGACTCCTTCATCCAGGCGTTGAAGCAGATCGACGCGGAAATCACCGATGACCCGGAGATGGTGCGCCTGGCGCCCCACTCCACCCCAGCGGCCCGCTTGGACGAGGCGCTGGCGGCGCGGCAGCCGGACTTGCGGTGGAAGCCGAAGCCCTGACGGCTCCCTAGCTTCGCTCCTGCTCCAGTATCCGCGCCAGGACATCCTCAGGGACCCGTACCTGCACTGCGGCCCTCTCTTCCTGCAGCGTCTGGACGATCCTGGAGTCCCTGTCGCCCCAGCCCCGGTTCAGGGCCTCGGTGAGTTCCATCAAGGCCAGGTTCGCCAGCCGCATGGGAACGTCGAACTCCCTCCCCACCGCCACCGCTAGGTCCACGTCCTTGCGGGCGAGGCGCAGGGCAAAGGCGGGTGGGTCGAAGTTCCCCGGCAGCAGGTGGTCGGCCAGTTGCTCGAAGATGCCCCTTCTACCCAAGGCGCCCTGCCGCACCGCCTGCCATAGGGCCGCCGGCTCCACGCCGGCCTTGACCCCCATGGTGAACACCTCGGCCAGCGCGCAGGTGACTATGTAGCCGGTGCAGTTATGCACCAGCTTGGCGATGGCCCCGCTGCCGATGGGCCCCACGTACAGGACCTGGTCTCCCATCGTGTCCAACACCGGCTTGCACCGCTCAAAGACTGCCCGGTCCCCTCCGACCCAGATGGCCATCTTGCCCGACTCGGCGCCCCTGGGGCCGCCGCTTACCGGAGCGTCCAGCACGTCGATGCCACTGTCAGAGAATTTCTCGTGAATCCGCCGGATGGCCCCCGGGGAGTTGGTGCTCAAATCGAAATATGCCGTCCCAAGGCTCATTCCCTGCAACAGGCCATCCTCGCCCAGGGCGACGGCCTCCACTTCGGTGGGGCCAGGCAGGGACGTGAACACTACGTCGGACGCTTCCGCCGCCTGCCGGGGCGAGTCGGCCCACACGGCCCCCGCTTCCAAATGGGGCGTGGCCGCCTCCCGGCGGATGTCGTGCACCACCATCTCGTTTCCGCCCCGGAGGGCGTTGTACGCAATGCGACCGCCCATAGTTCCCAGCCCGATAAAGCCGACTTTCATAGCCTCCTCCGTAGGACCGGCCCATGCCGGTCAGCTTGAATTGTGTCCCAACTATCGGGGGCCGGTTACAGCAGGTCGACGCGGCCGTAGACGCGCTCCGGCTTCACCAGCACCACCACGGCTTCCTGCGCCACCATGGCCCGGTCGAATTCCTCCCAGTCGGGGTGGTCTTTATCGCCGCAGGCCCGGTAAAGAGCGCGTCTCAGTACCCTTAATTCTTCGGCGTCGGTGTTGGCGGCGTCGAACAGTTGGGCTTGGCCCTCCACCACCGCGTGGTTCCGCCAGTGGTTGTCCACGGTCATTACCGTGCACCGGGAGTCCCGGCGCAGATTCCGGGTCTTGACCGCCCTAGGGTACACGATTACGAAGGCCGCGTTCCCCTGGTAGGCGCCGCTGGAAACCAGGCTGTTGTGCATTCCTCCGCCGGGTTGGTATGTGGTTATCACTCCCCGGTGGTGACTCTCCATGAATGGCCGGACATCCTCGAACTCCATAACATCACCCCTGATAATCTTTCAATAATCGTTGTGGTCAGCCAACGGCTATTATGGCACGCCGGGCCCGGCGGCGGTAAACCGGCGGCCAGCCGAGCTATCAAGCAGCGTTCATATCTGCGGCCCAACTGACTAGGGAGCGAAATTACGCCTCTCGACAGGCCCAACTTAACTCAAATCACCGCCGTGTTAGTCGCTAATCAAGCTGGTTGACAAATCTACGGAGCTTTTGTACTGTACCCAAGGACGAACACCATCAACTGATCACAACCGCCGAAAAATTCAATTACCTCAGTCTAGTCTCCCCGTCCACCCGGTTTTCTTTTCCTTGGTCACTTCGCTCTATTTGTTCTTTTGATAAGGTATCTATTGGAGAGGGATTTTAGGGCCGGTGCGACAGGGACTGATTGTAAGGAGGTTCTCATGGGACGCAGCAACGGCGCCGAGTTAGAGCACGGCGGCTTGGACGGCCTCTCCCCAGGGTCACCTCGGCTTGCCAGCGACAACGGCTCGACAGCCATCAGCGTCAAGTCTGTCTGGAAGGTCTTCGGCGACAAGCCGGGACGCGTGCTTCTACCGGAGCACGCCGGCAAGGAGAAACGGGAAATCCTGGATGAATTGGGCTGTGTGGTTGGCCTGCAGGACATCAACTTCGACGTGCAACGGAGCGAGACCTTCGTCATCATGGGCTTGTCCGGCAGCGGCAAGTCCACCATGGTCCGGTGCCTCATCCGCCTTATCGAACCGACTGCCGGACAGATTACCATCGGCGGCGAAGTAATCACCGACATGAATGATAAGGACCTGACGGAGTTCCGCCGGCATAAGATAGCAATGGTGTTTCAACATTACGGGCTGATGCCCCATCGCAACGTGCTGGACAACGCCGCCTGGGGACTGGAGGTGCAGGGGCTGGACAAGTCTACGCGCTACTCCCGCACCCGCGAGGTGCTGGACCTGGTGGGCCTGTCCGGATGGGAGGACGCCTACCCCCGCCAGCTATCGGGAGGAATGCAGCAAAGGGTGGGTCTGGCCAGGGCCCTGGCGGTGGACACCGACATCCTCCTTATGGACGAGCCTTTCAGCGGCCTTGACCCTCTCATACGCCGCCAAATGCAAGATGAATTGCTGCGCCTACAAGACGAACTGCACAAGACCATCGTATTCATCACCCACGACCTCAACGAAGCCCTGAAACTGGGGGACCGCATCACCATCATGCACGACGGCAAGGTGGCCCAGATTGGCTCCCCGGAGGACATCGTGCTTCGGCCCGAGGACGAGTACGTCGGAGAATTTACCCAGGACGTGCGGCTGGAAAGCGTCTTAACCGCCGCCAAGGTGATGGTGCCTCCCAAGGCTACGCTGATGGGACACCAGGGGCCGCGGGCCGCACTCCACACCATCGGCGAGAGCGACGGCGACGCCGCCTGGGTGGTCGACCGGAGGGAACATTACATCGGCCTTCTTACAATTACCAGCGCTCAACAGGCCTTACGCGCTTCCGTTAGTCGCATCGACCAGGCTTGGGAGTACGTAGACCGGGAATACGCCGCCCTGACCCCGGCAACCACCTTCGACGAGTTGATCCCCCTTGCGATGGCCAGTAATTTCCCCATTCCAATCGTGGACGAAGACAATGTGCTGGTGGGTGAAGTACACCGCAGCGCCTTGGCGGAAGCGCTGGCGGAAACTGCTTCCGCCGACATAGACTATGAAGCCAATGCCGCGGCCAACGCGGACTCAGTCTGAAAAACGGAGCCGTCATGGCGACAACGGACAGCGATAGGACGGAACCACAACCGGGTGCCTTGGACGAACAGTCAATCGCCAGAAAGTTGGACTTGAAGAGGGTTCCTCGCCTCGCCTGGTGGGCGGCGGGAGTGACCTTGGTCGTCGTGGTCTTGATAGTCAGCCTGGCGGCCTGGGGGCCGGGGATGGACTACCCCACCAAAGTATCCACCAACGAAATCTCCACCGCCTCCGGGAGCACGGTGGAAGTCGAACGGTCGGTGCGGGACGTGACCGGCACCGCGATCGACGATGCCGTCGATTGGATAACCGTAGAAGGCAAGGGGCTGTTCAAAGGGCTGAGCACCGGGGTCACCCACGCCCTGATAAACATCGAGAAGTTGCTCAAGTGGCTGCCATGGCCCGCCGTAGTCCTGCGGGTTGGCGCTGGCGTCCTTCGCCGTTGGGCGCTGGCCTCTGCTGGTGTTCACTCCCCTGGCCTTGCTCTTTATTGGCTTCATGGGCCTGTGGGAAAACACTGTCGACACCATCGCTCTGATGGTCGTGGCAGTGGTCCTCTCCGTGGCCGTTGGATTTCCCCTGGGCGTCCTGGGAGGCCGCAACCAGAAAGCGGACAACATCATGCGCCCAATCCTCGACGGCATGCAGACCATGCCCAGCTTTGTCTACCTGCTTCCCGGCATAATTTTCTTTGGCCTGGGAAAGCCGGCGGGGATTTTCGCCACCATCATCTACGCTGTCCCTCCGGTCATACGCCTGACCAACCTGGGAATCCGGCAGGTTTCCGCCGAGACCGTGGAAGCAGCCCGTTCCTTCGGCGCATCCCCTGCGCAGATCTTGACCAAGGTACAGGTGCCGATGGCGTTGCCGACTATCATGGCCGGGGTGAACCAGACCACCATGATGGCCCTGGCAATGGTGACAATCGCCAGCATGGTCGCGGCGGGGGGGCCTGGGAGACAACGTCTTGCGGGCGTTGCAGAAGAACGAACCCGGCAACGGGGCTATCGCGGGCCTATCCATAGTATTCCTGGCCATCATCATCGACAGGCTTACCCAGGCTTTGGCCAAGGGCCGCCGGGAAGGAATGACCAGCGTCGGCTAGGCTCCAGCCCCAGATATGCGTCCAGCACACAGGGCAATACGCCGTCATCGGCTCACGGCCAATTTGACACGTTGTTAATGTAGTGCTATAAATAGCGGCAATGTCAACCGGGCTGCGTCGCCCGGTAATATTTTTTGTTTCAATGGAGGGAACCGCGGTGTTATCCAAACACAAGTTTTTGGCAATGGCGGTGGTTGCGGTTATGGCGGCCATGCTCGCCCTAGCTGCCTGCGGTGGCGGCGGCGGCGACGAGGAGGAAGACAAGGCCACCATCACATTCGGTGACCTGAACTGGGCAAGCGCCCTGTTGCAGAACCGAATCGCCCAATACATAGTCGAGCACGGTTATGGTTATCCGACGGACGTGAAGTTCGGAGCTACCCTGCCCCTGTTCGAGGGCCTCCAGCGCGGCGACACCGATGTCACCATGGAGATATGGCTGCCCAACCAGGATGAGGCTTGGGACAAGGCCCGCAGTGACGGCGCCGTCCTGTCCGTGGGCCGCAGCCTGGGTTCCGACTGGCAATCGGCCTTCGTGATTCCGGCCTACCTACAGGAACAGTACCCTGACTTGGACAGCGTGGAAGACCTGAAGGACCAGCAATACAAGGACCTGTTCAAGACCGCAGAGACCGGCGACAAGGCCCGCCTCGTGTCCTGCGTCATCGGCTGGGCTTGCGAGGAAGTCAACGCCGAGCAGGTCGAAGGCTACGGTCTCTCGGACCACGTTGAGGTCGTCAACCCTGGGGACGGCGCCGCATTGAACGCCGACCTATACGGCGCCTATGAACGACAAGAGCCTTGGCTCGGCTACCAGTGGGGAACCAACGACCCAGCCCTCAAGCTGGACCTGGTTAGGCTGGAAGAGCCGGCCTACAGCGACCAGTGCTGGTTCACCACTAAGGCCTGCGCCTATGAGGATGCCAACATCCTGATCGCGGTGAATCCTGATCTGCCCGGAGAGGCTCCCGACGTAGTCGCAATGCTGCGGAATTGGGACTTCAACATCGACATCTACAAGGCCGCTGTCAGGTGGCAGGATGAGACCGGTGTTACTGACCCCGCCGAGACCGCACTTTGGTGGCTCAAGGAAAATTCCGACGTCTGGAATGGCTGGGTCACCGCTGACGCGGCGGAAGCCATACAGGCCGCCTTGGACAACGACGAAGAGGCAGCAGGCTGGCCCTCGGAGTAGGATTACCTCAGCCAACAGCAGTCCTCGGACTCAGGACCGACAACAGCAAGGGCGACGGAAATCCGTCGCCCTTGTCTTTTCCTGCGTGGCCGCTGCCGGGGCAGTTCATGCGCTGGCCCTTTCCAGTCTACTGACCTTGACCCTTGCCGCCGCTGAACGGAACGCCTATGCTGTTAACAGGCCTCCGCTAACAGAACCACTAACGGCGTGTTGCATAAGTCGAACCGCCGCACCCAAATGTCTCTAAATGGCGCAGTTTGTCCCAGAAATAAGAAAAGCACCCGGGCTGGCCGTTTCCCGCCTAGTGGAACAACGTATAGTATAGAACGGCGCGGCCGCCGGCCTTGGCCCGACCTAGTTCCAGGACCAAAAGCCGAGGGTCCCGGACGCTATGCTGCGGGGAGCTTCATCCCCGACGGCGTCCAGCACGAACACCTTGTCCTCGGTAGGCGCAGAGCCGTTGCTCCCGGCCGCAACACCCTCGCGTGTTCCTGAGACCACCAAGCGCGTCCCGTCGGGCGACCACGGAGTGTGGGAATGGGCGTACTGGTCGAAGAAGCTCAGCATGGTGAACGCGTCGTCCGAGGGCCTGAACCGGAATACCTGCTTGGCCTCACCTCCAGAAGTGTCGGATACTTTCACATTGAAGGACCGTGACTCCAAGTCCAACACGAACCAGGCAAGCTTATCCCCCAAGGGCGACCAGAAAAAGGCCAGAATCGGACCCTCGACGACGGGCCGCACGTCCTGCCCATCCGACGAGACAATCCTCACTCGCTCGAAGATCTCATTCCCCGAACCCAGTTGGTCGGCCACCGCCAGCTCCCCGCCGGCGGGCGACCAGATGAACGCCGAACGCCTGCCCACATCCAGAATACTGCTGCCGTTTTCAGGATCGGCGACGGGAGCCACGACCAGGGAGCCTTCGACGCCGGTTGTATCGATGTAGGCAAAATGCCGACCGTCGGGGGACAAGGCAGGGGCGCGATAGTTTCCCAACGTCGACACCAACTCTTGGGGCCGGCCTGAAAATGGCTTGGTGACCAGATTGACGTCCTCCCGGTGGTGTACCAGCAATGACTCGCCATCCGCAGCCCATTGATAGTATATCGGCGGCCCCGCTGCCGGAGAGACGGTTTCATCTTCTCCGAGGGAATCGAGGATAAAGAGGCTCAGTCCAGCGGGAGCAGTAGCCAGAAACGCCAGATTCCGGTCATTCGGAGACCAGTAAAGGTAGTGGGGAGTACCCGGGGCGATCTGCGCCACCAGTTCATTCCTGTAGACCGTCCTAGCCCTGGCAGTATCAACGTCGATCACCACCAGCGACAGGTCGATTTCACTGTCCGATGCCTGCACCTGCGAGGCCGCTATCTTGGAACCGCTCGGCGACCAGGTTGGCCATGCGTAGTAGTTGGTCATATCGAGGGTCTGGGCAAGCACCGACCCCGCAGTACCCACGCGATGGACTTCCCCTGCCAAGCCTTGCAAGTCGCTGCCGTCCGGCTTTATGGTGAACAACTCGCCGGCGGCGCTGACAAAAGCTATCCTATCCACGGTCGCTCCCTCGTCTCCCACCAATTCGCTGGTGGCTTCGTCAGTCTCTCCAGACAGTTCACTGGTGGCTTGCCCACTTGGTCCGTTCCCCTGGCAAGCTGTGAACAAGAACACGCCCATCAGAAGGAGGGCCCACAGACACTTTAACCATCCAAGTGCGCCACAACGTTCCATGCCGGAGCCTCACACGAGCTAGCAACGGTCGCCCAAGGATACCACCATAATCGCTCCGCCAGCAAAGGAACAAGCTATGCACAACAACTTCTTTCCCATGGCGACGTACTGAGGATATCCTCTCACCATTTGTGCATAACTCCAATTATCCGTGGATAACCGCTGCATCCTCATGAACGATTAACATTACGGTGTGCATGGCCGCCGAGAGGAATTTTCTCCATCCCAGCCCGCCGCCATTGCACCGGGATTTTATCCACGGGTTCCTTTCACTTATCCAGACCGGGCGCAACGTTATACATGATAAAATAGACCTACTCCACAGGTATATTAGCTTGCGCCAATCTAGTTATTCCCAACATCCACGCGCTTATTACCGCTATTACCCCTAAACAAACAAATGATCGATACTGTAAGACTAAACATTAAAGCCGGTAATGGTGGGAATGGGTGCGTTAGCTTCCTCAGAGAAAAATACCGCCCGATGGGAGGACCTAATGGCGGCGATGGAGGGAGCGGCGGTAACGCTTATGTTTGCGGGGACCCTTCTCTCAATACGCTGCTGCATTTGAAGTTCAACAGCACCATCTATGTAGGCGGGGGCGCCCACGGAAAAGGGAAGAACAAACGCGGCGCCGACGGAGATCATGAGGTCATCAAAGTCCCCTTGGGCACTGCAGTATACGCGCTCGATGGTCACGGCCAAAAATCTCTCGTCGCTGACGTGATAGATACCGCACCAAGACTGGTGGCCCGCGGTGGAGCAGGCGGGTGGGGTAACAGCAGGTTCGTATCCCCGGTCAATCAAGAGCCTGTTCTGGCGCAAAAGGGTGAAAAGGGCGAGAAGACTATTCTCTTCTTGGAGTTGAAGCTCTTGGCGGACGTTGGCTTGATAGCCAGGCCCAACGCAGGGAAGTCGACACTGTTGCGTCGGTGCTCCGCGGCGAAGCCAAAAGTAGCGGAGTACCCCTTTACGACGCTAGAGCCAGTGCTCGGGGTCGTAAGCAGCCGGGGCAAGGAGTTCGTGATGATGGAGGTCCCGGGACTGTTGGAGGGCGCTCACAAGGGAGTTGGCTTGGGTCACCAATTCCTGCGGCACGCGGAGCGAACGAGGGTCTATGTGTATATCATTGACGGGCTGTCTGAGGACCCGCAACACGATCTGAAGATGCTCAAGAACGAGCTTCTGCAGTTCAACCCGGTGTTGGCCGATAAGCAGTTGATGATAGCCGTAAACAAGATAGACGTGACCGAGGTAAGGGAACGGCAGGCAGAGTTAGAGGATCTGTTATCTGAAGTGGCCGGAGGCAACAATGAGACGGGCGAATCGTTCCCTGTGACGTTTATCTCAGCAGCCACAGGCGAGGGGGTGGATGGCCTGTTGGGCAATTTGATCGAACTGTTGGACGTACAGGCGACCCAGCCGCCACAGGCGGCAGTAGAGGAACCACGTACTGAGCAACCCCGGAGGTACACGCAGGCAGAGACGGTGTACACGGAAGACGGAGTGTACGTGGTAGTGTCGGATTACTTAGAGCGGCTGGCAGCCCGAGCAGACATCAGGGACCAGCGCGTTATCCTGCAGCTATGGCGGGAGATGACCCGCAGGGGGTTGGCCCGGCAGCTCACCGACGCTGGAATCGAGGCTGGCGATACTATCAGAATCGGCACGGTGGAAGTCGAATGGTTCTAATATGCGGATAGGCGTAGTCGGCGGGACCTTCGACCCGGTGCATCTGGGCCACTTGGTCATGGGTGAGGAAGCTCGTGTACAGTTGGGCCTAGACCGAGTCCTGTTCCTGCCGGCAGGCCAACCATGGATGAAGGAGGGATCGCCGCTGAGTCCTGCCAATGACCGGGTGCAGATGCTGAGCCTGGCTACTGCCTCAAACCCGTACTTTCAAGTCTGCCTGGAGGAGGTCAACCGTCCTGGCCCTACCTATACCGTGGACACACTAACGAAGCTCATGGAGGAGCTCAGGCCAGAAACGAGAATATTCTTCATGGTCGGTCAAGACGCCATGCAAGGATTTCACTGCTGGAAGGAACCTGAGAAGATTATGGCCCTATGCAGCCTTGTGGTAGTAGAACGGCCAGGATGCGGAGACGTGGACTTGTCAGCGATCGCCGACGGGGAGAAAGTCCGGGCTATGGCCATGCCCCTGATAGGTATCAGCAGCACCGATGTCCGACGGAGAGCAGCGGAGGGACTCTCCCTGCGGTACTATGTCCCAGATGGGGTGGCGGAATACATCGAGGCGCAGGGGCTTTACCAGGGCGAGTCTGAGAGGCGAGAAACGAGGCGGCCAGTGACCGCCAGCGCGAGAAAAGACCATGTTGACCGGCTCTTGCAGCGGGCCGAGGCCCTGGGCGCCCTGAAGTACGGTGATTTCACGCTTACATCCGGGAACAAGAGTAAGTACTACTTCGACGGGCGTCTGTTGAGCCTTGACCCCGAAGGCTCGAGGCTAATCGCCGAGGCCATGCTGCCGGTGTTGCAGGCTGCAGGAGTCGAGGCGGTCGGCGGGCCCACCCTGGGAGCAGACCCCATGGTCGCCGCCGTCGCAATGCTCAGCGGCCAGCAGGGTAGAGGGATTCCAGGGTTCATCGTAAGGAAAGGAGCGAAAGCTCACGGGACCGGGCAGGCGATAGAAGGGCCGCTACATCCCGGGAGCAGGGTCGCTATAGTCGATGACACCTGCTCCACCGGCGGGTCGTTGTTCCAGGCCATTGAAGCCGCGGAGGTGGCAGGATGCTCTGTCGTGAAAGTCGCCGCCCTCCTGGACAGAAACGAAGGAGGCTCTGAAGAACTGCGCCGACGGGGATACGACTTCGTCACCCTTCTACAGGCCAATCCAGATGGGAAAGTCGAGGTGGCTCAAGAAGCCTGAACGGATATCCCCTCCCAAGGGTTGGCAGTTCCTACGCTTCTCACTCCTCGCCGGGGCCGAACAGTTGGCTCAGTCCCTCGATGCTAGCCTGACCGGCCGCCGGTGATCCCAACTCCAGGGTTGCGCCGGATACAGCCTGCTTGGTCCTGACATAGGCCAGTGCGATGACCTGGCCGGTTGTGGGGATGGTTGCCGCCGAGGTTACACGGCCGACGGCCCGCCCGTCCTGCAACAGTGTTGCACCGGGGGCGACGGAGACTCCCGGCCCGAAGGAAAGCTGCACCAAGTATTTCTGCACTTTACTGTAGGTGTCCAGCCGGGCGATAACTTCCTGGCCGATGTAGCACCCCTTGGCGAAGTCGATGCAGCCGATTAGTCCGGCTTCCAAGGGGTTATAGTCATCGCTCATCTCACTTCCGAGCACCGGCACGCCGGCGTTGATGCGGGCCGCCTGGTACGCTTCCGCCCCGACGGGCAGGGCCCCAGCTTCAGTCACGGCCTGCCAAACTCCGGGAGCGGCTTCAACGGAGCCCATGACGTAGTAGCCAGGCCACGCAGGAAGTTGTGAGGAGACTATCAGCACCGGATGGTTCCCTACCATAGCCTCGATTGAACCGTAGGCGGGTAGTTCTGCCAGGGACAACCCCGCGACAGTCTCCAGAGCTGTCCTGGCGCCGGGGCCCCATACGCCCAGCATGGCCGTAGAACAGGAGACATCTTCTACCGTTAGGTCCTCTAGGATCGTGTACTTGTCCAGCCATGCCATCACCGCCTGCTGGGCGCCGGGGCTGGTAAGCAGAATGGCGTGGTCGTCAGTGTTGAGGATCGTTATGAGGTCCAGTATGCGCCCCCGGTCGGTGGTCAGGATTGTCGGGGCACCCCGCCCCGGCTGCAGGTCGATGACCTTGTTGGTGGACAGGCGGTTCAACAGGTCCAGGGCATCCGCTCCGGTGGCCTTCAGCCGCCCGTTGGTTGATGCGTCGAATATGGCAACGCCGCTGGTGACGGCGAGGTACTCGGCGGCTGCTTCGGAGTAGACCCCAGGCATAGCCCGGCTGGGGCGTAAAGCGGGACTTTGTGACGTCATGGCTTCCTCTCAGGGAGCATTGATTAAAAAACGCCGCCTTCGTCCACGTCGAGGCGGCGTTCAATCATCCTGGCGGCGGTGGGGCTACACGCTGAAGGACGTACCGCAGCCGCAGGTCTTCTTGGCGTTGGGGTTGGAAAATACGAAACCCTTGCCGTTGAGGCCGTCGGAGAACTCCAACTCGGTCCCCACCAGGAAGATGAAGCTCTTCTTGTCGACCATCACCTTGACGCCGTGCTGTTCGACGACCTTGTCGCTGGGCAGCTCCTGGTCGGTAATGGTAAGGTCGTAGGTCAGGCCGGAACATCCGCCGCCTTTTACCGCAACGCGGACGCCGACGTTGTCGGTAATGCCCTGTTTGCCGGCAAAGTACTTTATCTTCTCGGCGGCCATTGGGCTAATGGCTACGCCCAACTCTACGCCATCCTGTGTGATTGCCATATCCGCTCCCTTGGGAATAACATGCAGCCTAATTGGTCATATAAGGGAAGGTTTCATTGTACCGGCGGGCAGCAAGGGAAGTCAAGCTGATGGCCAAAAATACTGGCAGTAAACGGGCTTCGCGTTGACCGTCACAGCGGACGCGTGAGATAATAAGTTCAGCAATGGGGACGCGTGGGTTCGACAGGAGCGTCTCTTAGCCGATTGCAAGCCGAGGACGCCATCACCCTCGTTAATCCGGTGGCAGCCAATAACTGGCGAACGTGAATTTGCCCTAGCCGTCGTAAACGTGCGGCTACGTCCGCTCTCCTGCTATTCCTGGAACGGAAGGGAAACGGGCGCCAAAAGTCCGGGATGCAGGTTGCACTCGACGCCGATAAGGGGCGACCTAAAGACAATTCGGCTGGCCTTTCGGTGAAGATTCACCGCCGGCGGCGGCTTCGCAGGGTGAGTAACAAACCGCCGGACAAGCTTGTAGTATATCCGTTCTAGGGGGCCTTTTGGACGGGGAGTTCGACCCTCCCCCGTCTCCACCAAGACCGACCATCAGCCGACCAGGACTAATCGCCGTCCTGGTCGGCTATTTTGTTGGCCGCCGCAGCTTTCGTTGACCCGAATGCGGCGCCTTACCTATAATGCCAGCGTGTAACACCCTTGGTCATTTGACTTAATGCCGATCCAGCCATCGGCGGTAGTCGGGGGATGCAGCAATGGCCAACCAGGACATAGCCTTGATGGCCCACCTGATGCGACGGGCCGGCTTCGGCGCCCCTCGGGACGAGTTGGAAGCCCGGGCCGCGAAAGGCTATGAAGCCACGGTGGAGGAGCTACTGCACCCCGAAAGCCAGAAACCCCTTGACCGCATAGACATGATGCGCTACCACCCTTGGGCTTGGCGGCCGGGCACCACCGCGGGCATGGGGTCTGCTGAGTGGCTGCACGACATGATCAACACCAAGCGGCCATTGCAAGAGAAGATGTCCCTTTTCTGGCACCAGGTCTTTGCCACCGGTTTTTCGAAGGTGGACAACTACGACGCAGTCATGGACATGGTCTTCAAGTTTCGCGAGAAGGGCATGGGGGACTTCCGGGAGCTTCTGCTGGAAGTGGCCAAGGACCCGGCCATGATTTTCTGGCTGGACAACTGCGAGAATCACGCCTATGCAGTGAACGAGAACTGGGGGCGGGAGCTTCTGGAGTTGTTCAGCATGGGCGTGGGGAACTACACCGAGGAAGACGTTCTGGAGTGCTCGCGAGCGTTCACGGGCTGGACCATCCAGCCCAAGCTGCCCCGGGGCCCGCTGGGGCGGCACGACTGGTTCTTCGAGTACCGGGAGGAGGACCACGACGACGGGGGAAAGACCTTCCTAGGGCAGACGGGCAACTTCGACGGCGGGGACATAATCCGCATAATCTGCGAGCAACCGGCGACGTCCCGGTTCATCGCCCGGCACCTGTACAATTTCTTCGTGGCTGACGAGGCCCAGGTGCCTGCGTGGTCGGTGATTCCTCCGGTGGACCCGGAGGCCGTGGAGTTTCTGGCTGAGACGTTGGTGGAGTCCGGTTACGACATCCGCTCCACTCTGCGGGCACTCTTCAACTCCGACTTCTTCAAGAACGCCCGCTTCGCCAGGGTGAAAAGCCCCGCCGAGGTGGTGGTGGGCACGCTCCGATTGGTGGGAGGCGCCGAATTTCCAGGTCCCTGACATCGGTGAGCTAGCGCGTCAGCCCCGGCTACATGGGGCAAGATCTGCTTAACCCGCCCAGCGTGGAAGGGTGGCATACGGGGGCCGAGTGGATCAACAGCGGGTCGCTGATGCGCCGGGTGAACTTCACCGCAGACCTGGTAGGCGACCTGGGCCGTCCCGGCATCAAGGCCTTGGTGCAACGATTGAAGGCGCAGGGAGAATCGTCGCCCGAGGGGGTGGTAGACACTTGCCTGGACCTCGTGGGCCCCTTGGAAGTGAACCCCGGCAGCCGTGAAGAGTTGGTCGCTTTTGCAGCAGAGGGGGGGAGACTTTAGCTGGGACAGCGCTGAGGGAACCCTGGCTTCCGCGGCCAGGGTGTCCGAGCTGCTGCAGCTTATAGTAGCCCTGAGAGAATACCAGTACGCCTGAGTCCGCTCGGGTTGATCCCTGTGGCGGACGCTTGGCAACAAGAGGCGGGCAATGCTGACGGAAACGGTCGCCGGCCGCACATACGACTACAGTCACAACGTGGGCCAAGGTGCCTCTTCGGGCCCCGGGTTCTACTTTGGCGTGGACCTGGCCCTGGGTGTAGACGGGGTTGCCTATGTCCTGAACCGGGGCAACGGCGCTGGCCTGGGACAGCGGGTCAGCGTGTTGAACCTGGGGAGCCGGGCCGGCGAGGAAGAGTACATCGGGGAGTTCGGCAGCTTCGGCGACGGAGCGGGGCAGTTTATCTGGCCTGCGGGTATCGCCATCGACTCTCAGGGAACCGTGTACGTCAGCGATGCGTGGCTGAACCGGGTCTCGGCCTTCGACAAGGACGGCAACCCTCTGTCTTGCTGGGACGCGGTGCAATCGGGCGACGACGGGCCTAACGGCATCAGCGGCATAGCCATCGACTGTGAAGACACGCTGTACATTACCGACGGCCGCAGCCACCGGGTCAGGAAGTTCACCACCGATGGCAGGCTCCTGGGCTCCTGGGGCCGCAAGGGCAGCGGGAAAGGTGAACTGGACTCTCCCTGGGGTATTACCGTGGACAGAGAGGGCTTCGTGTACGTAACCGACAACCGGAACCACCGGGTGCAGAAATTCACCACCGGCGGCGATTACGTGGCACAGTTCGGGCAGCCCGGCGCAAAGAAGGGGAAGTTGACTTGGCCTAACGACGCGGCGGTGGACCCCGAGGGCGACGTTTACGTATGCGACTGGAGCAAGAACGCTTGGGGCCTGGGGCTGGTCCAGATCTTCGATGCCCAGGGACGGTTCCTGACCAGCCTGGAGGGCGACGCCCAGCAACTATCCAAATGGGGCCAGATGACCGTGAACGCCAACCCCGACTATATGAAACGCCGCCGTGAAGTCCGCAGCACCGAGCCGGAGTGGACCTTCGCCCAGCCCACCGCGGTGGTGTTCGACGCAGCCAACAGCCGATTGCTGGTCATGGATACCCAGCGCAGCCGCGTCCAGATATACAACAAGCTGTCGGGCTACCTGGTGCCTCAACTGAACCTGTAGACAGGGTCTGGGGTGGTGGGCATAGGCTTTACGCGTGTGAGCCTATGCCCAGATTCCTCGTCGCTTCACTTCTCGGAATGACATTATTGAAACAAGCCTCGGAGTGACAGTTTTGAGGCAGGGCCGTATTATTGTTGACAATCAACTTAGCAGGCTTTTATTGTTCTAGTAACTTCCATCTTATCTGCGGCTTTAAACGCTTTGGAGAGGAACTAAGATGCTGAAGATTGGCCATGAGGTAGTACGGCCCGGCAAGGTCTATGGTGACGCCCCAGTAACCATTGCGGTGCCGGAAGAGCTGGAAACCGCGCCCGGGATACCTACCAACGACCGGGAGGTCGACTGGTACGCCAGGGAGCACCCCTTGGAAAGCCCGATCAAGTCGGAGCGGGCCTCCGGCGACTGGTCGGGCACGTTGCGGGACTCCAACCCAGAGATGCGGGCAATTCGCAAAGAGCACCACAGGCTGGACGAAAAGTTGGTGGCTTCAGGGCGGGCGACGGCTACATTGGAGCCGACGGCCGAGCCCACTGGGGAAGACGTCACCGAGGCGATACGGGACAGGGCCAAGCAGTTGGGCTATCTGGAAGTGGGCTTCACCGCCTACGACGTTCGTTACGAGTACCAGTCCAAGCGCGGCTTTACCGAGCTTCCCACGGCGATCTGCCTGATGTACGAGCAAGACTACGAGGCGACACAGACCATCCCCAGCCTGCACGCCGAGATCGTCCATTCCAGCACCTACCGGACCGAGGCGGCGGCCGGGTTGGAGCTGGGCGACTTCATTCGCTCGCTGGGCTACCGCGCCCACGTCATCCACCCCAACGACTCCACCGGCCCCGTAATTCCCATGTTCATCAACGCCGGCATGGGCCAGTTGGGAGCGTGCGGGTACCTCCTCACCCCCCACGAAGGCGCCAGGGGCCGCCTGATGATGGTTACCACCGACGCCAAGGTCACCTATGACGAGCCGGTAGACTACGGCATACACGCCTTCTGCCAGGTGTGCCAGGTCTGTGTGAACCGATGCCCCGGACGGGCCCTGATGCGGGATAAGATATGGTGGCGGGGAATCGAGAAGAACAAGCTGTACTTCAAACGCTGCCGTCCGGTTATGGCCCGCTACCTAGGCTGCGGCGTCTGCATGAAGGTGTGCCCCATCCAGAAGTACGGCATGAAGAACGTGATGGAGCACTATGCCGAGACCGGCCAGGTGTTGGGCAAGGGCACCCACGACCTGGAGGGCTACACCCTAGAGCACAAGGGCTACTTTGGGCCGGGCGAGATGCCGGTGTTTGACCGGGACTTCTTCAGTTCCATGCCCCAAGGGGACTACAGCGAGTGGGCCTTTACACAGTTCAGAGACAAGGCGGCCGCGTCTGGCGGGGTCGTAAGCGACGAGTTGCTGGCCAAGTTCAAGGAAGACCTGAACGTGGCCATGCGGAAAGAGCACGACGACGTCGAGCTTTCGGGCCAGACCGGCGACTACGTCTAATTCTGCTGCCCCCGTCATGACAGGCATAGGACAGCCGATGCTCCTTCTCCCTACCCTGAGGCTGCGGGTCGCAGGGCACGGCTTGACCAGGACCCACCGAGGGAGGCGGCTTCATGGTTAAGGCCAGTCACGAGCTGGACCTGCTGGGGCAAGCCAACGTCGACTTCGAGGAGCGGGTCAATATCCCGCGTCTGAAGAGGGAACGCTTGCAACGGCTGCAGGCGGAAATGGCCAAGGCCGAGCTGGGAGGGATGCTGTTCTTCGACCCGATACTGATTCGATACGCCACCGGCGTCAGATACCCGGGGATATACGCAATGAGGGGCATGTTTCACTACGTAATCGTGCCCCAGGAAGGCGCGCCGTACATCCCGGAGAACCACTACGACGACACTCCCATGGAGGGTGAAGGAGGACTTGCCGAGTCTGACCGGCGACGCAAGAAGGGCAGCATCTGGGAGTTTCTGCCCTGCGGCCGCAACGTGCCAGAGGCGGCCCGCATGTGGGGGGAGACGGTGCGGGAGCAGTTGATAGAGTTGGGGATATGTGGGGAGCGGCTGGGAATCGACCGGTTGGACTACTACGGGGGCGAGGCTCTAAGGGTACAGGGGATCACCGTCGCCGACGGCCGGGTGCCGGCGATGAAGGCCAGGTCGATAAAGACCGTAGATGAGATAATGCTGATTCGGCAGGCCTGCGCCATCGCCGACGTGGCCATCACCCGGACCCGGGACGCCATAGAGCCGGGGGTTACCGAGAACCAGCTCTTCGCCATCCTCACCGCGACCAACCTGGAGTTCGGCGGGGAGAACATGGACTCCCGGATGTTGGCGTCGGGGGACAACACCAAGCCCTGGTCGACGAAGAGCGCCAGCAGCGACCGGATGGTGCGGCCGGGAGACCTGGTGGCCTACGATACCGACATGATGGGCCCCATGGGGTACTTCGCCGACATATCCCGCACCTACCTCTGCGGCGACGGCAGGCCCAACGAAGAGCAGATGGAAGCCCATAAGCTGGCCTACGACTTCATATACGAGTCCATGGGCCTGTTCAGGCCAGGCATGGGCTTCCAGGAGATCGCTGAGAAGTGCCCGCCGTATCCAGCGGAGTACAGGGACCAGAGATACGAAGTGATAGCCCACGGCGCCGGCATGTGCCAGGAGTGGCCCGCGATATACTGGCCGGACCAGAGCTGGGGCGGTTTCGGCAACGACCCCGACGTCTTGGAGGAGGGCATGGTGCTCAGCATCGAGGGACTGGCGGCTAGGGCGGGAGGCCGGGAGAGCGTCAAGCTGGAGGAGCAGGTCTTGATCACCGGCAACGGTCCTGAGCTCCTGTCCCAGGCGCCGTTCGACGAGCGGTTCCTGACCTGAACTCCGGGGGGCCCCGCACCGCCGGGCCTCGACGAAAGGGCATAGGTTGACTAGAACATACCGTAGGAGGCGGCTTCATGGTTAAAGCCAGTCACGAGCTAGACCTGCTGGGCCAAGCCAACGTCGACTTCGAGGAGAGGATCAATATTCCGCGACTGAAGAAGGAGCGGCTGGCGCGTCTGCAGGCGGAAATGGCCAAGGCCGACCTGGGGGGAATGCTGTTCTTTGACCCGGTGCTCATTCGCTACGCCACCGGCCGCAGGTCCTTGGGGATATATGCGATGAGGGGCATGTTTCATTACGTAATCGTGCCCCGGGAAGGAGAGCCGTACATACCGGAAGACCACTACGACGACACTCCCCTGGAAGGCCAAGGTGGCTTCGTCGAGTCGGACCGGCGGCGCAAGAAGGGCAGCGTCTGGGAGTTCCTTCCCTGCGGGCGCAACGTGCCCGAGGCGGCCCGGCTGTGGGGCGAGACGGTCCGGGAGCAGTTGACCGAGTTGGGCATCTACGGTGAGCGCCTGGGCATCGACCGCCTGGACTACTACGGCATCGAGGCGCTGAAGGCCCAGGAGATCACCATCGCCGATGGCCGGGTGCCCTCGATGAAGGCCCGGTCCATAAAGACCGTGGACGAGATCATGCTAATCCGGCAGGCCTGCGCCGTTGCGGACATAGCCATCGCCAGGACCCGGAAGGCCATCAAGCCGGGGGTTACCGAAAACAAGCTGTTTTCCGTCCTCACCGCCACCAACCTGGAGTTTGGAGGAGAGAACATGGAAGCCCGCTTGCTGGCGTCAGGAGGCAATTCCAACCCGTGGGCTATGAAGACCTACAGCGACAGGATAGTGCGGCACGGCGACCTGGTAGCCTTTGACACAGACATGGCAGGACCCATGGGGTACTACGCCGACGTTTCCCGCACTTTCCTTTGCGGAGACGGCAAGCCCAACGCGGAGCAACTGGAGGCCTACCAAGTGGCCTACAACTTCATCCGCGAGGTCATGCCGCTCTTCCAGCCGGGCACGAGCTTCCCGGAGATTGCCGAGAAGGCCCCCAGGCTTCCCGACGAGTACTTGGAGCAGCGATACGACGTCATAGCCCACGGCGACGGCATGTGCAACGAGTGGCCGACCATCTACTGGCACGACCAGAGCTGGAGCGGCTTTGGCAACGACCCAGATGTGCTGCAAGAAAACATGGTGATGAGCATCGAGGGGTTGGGCAGCAAGGTCGGGGCGCGGGAGAGCGTCAAGCTGGAGGAAGAGGTGTTGATCACCGCCAATGGTCCGGAGCTTCTGTCCAGGGCGCCCTTTGACGAGCGGTTCCTGGACTGAATTCCAGGGGAGTGGCCGGACGCCTGTCCCCGTGCCTCCGGCCCTTGACAGGAGGGCAAAATCAGCCAGGAAACACCGCAGGAGGCGGTTTCATGAGTAAATCCAGTCACGAGCTCGACCTGCTGGGCCAGGATATCGTTGATTTCGAAGAGCGACTGAATGTCCCCCGGCTGAAGAAAGAACGCTTGCAACGACTGCAGGCGGAAATGGCCAAGGCCGATTTGGGGGGCCTTTTGCTGTTCGACCCCCTCAACATTCGCTACGCCACGGGCCGCAGGTCGCCGGGAATGCTGACGATGAGGGGGTTCTTTCTCTACGTCCTGGTGCCGCGGGAAGGGGCCCCGTATATTCCCGAGGAGCACTACGACGACGCGTTTTTTGACGGCCACCCAGGGCCTTACTGCAGAAGGTACCAGGGCAGCACCTGGGAGTTTTTGGGTTGCGGTGAGAACGTGCCAGGGGCGGCCCGGCTCTGGGGCCAGCGGATAAAGGACCACATGAACGAGCTGGGCATCGCCGGGGAGCGCCTGGGGTTCGACCGCCTGGACTACTACGGTATGGAAGCCCTGAGAGACCAGGAAATCGCCGTCGCCGACGGCCGGGTGCCGGCGCAGAAAGCCCGGGCCATCAAGACGGTGGACGAGATAATCCTGATACGCCAAGCCTGCGCCATCGCCGACGTGGCCATCACCCGGGCCCGGGACGCCATCGAGCCGGGAGTTACCGAAAACAAGCTATTTTCCATTATGACCGCCACCAACCTTGAGTTCGGCGGAGAACACATGGACGCCCGCATGATGTCGGCGGGCGGCAACACCAAGCCCTGGTCGTCGAAAACCTACAGCGACCGGCTGGTGCGGCCCGGCGACTTAGTTGCTTACGACACCGACATGGCGGGACCCATGGGGTACTACGCCGATATATCACGCACTTACCTCTGCGGCGACGGACGGCCGACCCAGGAGCAACTGGACTCGTATAAGTTCGCCTACAACTTCATCTACGAGTCCATGCCGTTGTTCAAGCCCGGCATGAACTTCCGTGAGATTGCCGAGAAGTGCCCGCCTTATCCAGAGGAGTACCGGGACAACAGGTACGGCTGCATCGCCCACGGCGACGGCATGTGCAACGAATGGCCCAGCATATTCTGGTACGACCACAGTTGGAGCGGCTACGAAAGTGATTCCGGCGTCTTGGAAGAGAACATGGTGATGTCTGTCGAGGGACTGGCCAGCAAGGCCGGATCTCCTGAGTGCGTGAAGCTGGAGGAGCAGGTCCTGATCACCGCCAACGGCCCCGAGCTCCTGTCCCAGGCACCCTTCGACGACCGGTTTTTGGACTGACCTCAACTGCATCTCCGACCAAGCAGGGGTTCCTGCGCAACGCCGTGTCATGAGCCAAGAATTACGCGCCTCCGTCAAGCCGGGCCAACTGTTGAGCAGGATTGGACTGGAAGGCCTGCTCGATGGCTGGGAACCCGCGCCGGGTGAGCCGAATTTGTGCCTGTACATCGCGCCTGGTCCTGTTGAGTCTGTCCTAGAGGCCGTCGGCGCAGAGGGACAGGCCTGGCTGTCGCGGCTGCGTGAGTTGGGACGCCGGGTGTTGGAATCGGACACCGGGTTGGCCTGCCTCAGCCGGGGAGGCGCCGCGTTGGTTGTGGTCCCGCCATTCCCGATAGCCGAGACGCGGTTGTCGTCTGAGTGGGACTTGTCTCCTTTGAAGGCTCTATTAGCTGCCGACCGCACGGTGGGAGTGGTTCTGGTCCGCCTGGGAAGGTTCTCGGTGGCGGTGTATCGGGGCGAGGGACTGGTTTCTTCCAAGACCGATGCACGGTACGTGAAAGGGCGGCACCAGGCCGGCGGCACCTCGCAACTGCGGTATCAGCGCATCCGGGAAGGGCAGGCCAGGAAGCTGCACCAAAAGGCCTGCGAAGTCGTGCAAAGTCAATTCGGCGAGTTCGATTCCCTGGACTTCATCCTGTTGGGCGGAGATAGGTTCACCCTTGACGGGCTGCTCAAGGAATGTCCATATTTGCAACAACGGCGAGACAAGATTCTTGACCGAAGGTTGAACGTGCGGGACCCGAAGCGCGATACGCTGGAGGCGGTGGGGTGCATGGTGACCTCCAGCAGGGTATATCCCTTTGAGTGGTGAAGCTCTTTAGCGTGCAAGCGTCTGAATCCGGGAACCATGAAGCGATTGGGGTGACTGGCGGGTTTACCCAGGCAGCGGACCTGCTGGAGTTCGGCAGGATTCGGCAAGCCCTGGCGGGCCACACCAGCACCTTCATGGGCGGCGAGGCGGCCCTGGGCCTGACCCCGTCGGCGGACCTGCTGGAAGTGGCGACCCGGCTGCAGGAAACGTCTGAGGCCTGCCGGTACCTGTCGGGCGGCGGCGGCGGGCTGGAGTTCGGCCCCGGCATCGATTTCCGTGAGTTCGTCCGCAGGGCGTTGCTGGGGGGCCTGCTCAACGGACAAGAACTGCACGCCGTCAGCAACCTGGCCGCCGCGGCCAGCCACAACCGCCGCGCGCTTTCCCGGCACGAGGAGATACCCCTGCTGTCGGGAATAGCCGACAACCTTCCCGAGCTGAAGGCCATCGAGCGGGCTATCGACGCGGCCGTCGGCCCCGCCGGCGAGGTGCTGGACCACGCCAGCCCGGACCTGGGCCGGCTCCGGGATGAGTCCCGGCGGGTGCAGCACCGGCTGAACCAGGTGATGGAGCGCAACCTGCGCCGGCTGCAGCGGATGGAGGTAATCCAGGATCCCATCATCACCCAGCGGAACGGCCGCATGGTCCTGCTGGTCAAGGCGGAGATGAGGCCCCAGGTGCCCGGCATCGTCCACGACGTTTCCGACAGCGGGGCCACCGTGTTTGTCGAGCCCATGCCGGCCATCGACACGGGCAACCGCTGGAGGGAAGTGCGGCTGGCGGAGCAACGGGAGGAGGAGCGGGTGTTGCGGGTCCTGTCGGACCTGGTAAGCCGCCAGGGCGAGGACTTGTTGCTGACGCTGGACCTGATGGCCAGATTGGACCTGGCCGTGGCCAAGGGCCGCTACGCGGCGGCGACCCGGGCATCCTGCCCGACCGTCTCCGAGCCGGGGCCCGAGGGCCGTGCACTTAAGATCGGAAGGGGACGGCACCCCCTCCTCAGCGGGGACGTGGTGCCCATCAGCCTGGAACTGGGCGGCGACCACACGGTGATGCTTATCACTGGCCCCAACGCCGGGGGCAAGACCGTGGCGCTGAAGACGGTGGGCCTGCTGGCCATGATGGCCCAGTCGGGGTTGCACGTCCCAGCCGACGAGGCCCGCTTCCCCTGTTTCGACGGCATCTACGCCGACATCGGCGACCAGCAGAGTATCGAACATTCCCTGTCCACCTTCATCTCCCATATCGGGAATTTGCTTGCGATCATGGAACGGTCCACCGCCGACTCCCTGCTGCTGGTGGACGAGTTGGGCGCCAGCACCGATCCCGAAGAGGGTTCGGCCTTGGCCAAGGCCATCCTGCACCACTTCCAACGCCAGGGGTTGCTGACGGTGGCCACCACCCACCACCGGAGCGTGGCCCGGTACGTCCAAGAGCAGCCGGGGATGATCAACGCCAGCGTGGAACTGGACCCCGAGACGCTGGGCCCGACCTACCACGTTACCGTAGGACTGCCGGGACGAAGCTACGCGGTGACTATCGCGGCGCGCTTGGGGGTGCCGCCGGAAATCATTGACCGCGCCAAGCAGTCCCTGTCGCCGCAGGACCGTGCTGCCGAAGACCTGCTCCGGGAACTCCAAGAGGAGCGGATGACCGCCGAGATCCTGCGCAAGGAGGCCGAGGCGGCTGTGCTGGAGGCCAGGGAACAGCGGGCGAAGGTGGAGGACCAACTGGCGTCGGTGGAAGGGTCCAAGGTCGAGATACTGGAGGAAACCCGGCGGAAACTGTTGGACCGCATCAATGGGATGCTGGCCAGGTTCCAGCAGATGGAGAAGGCTTGGGACAGGCCGGAACGGTCGGCGAGCCGGAACGAGGATCGGGCCTACCTGGAAGAAGCGCGGCGAGGGGTCGTTTCGCCCCAGTGGGAGCCCATCGAGGTGCAGCGGCCTGAATGGCAAGAGCGCATCAAACAGGGCGACAGGGTATTCATCCGGGGCATCGGCCGCCCCGTGGAAGTCATCACCCCGCCCGACGAACAAGGCAGGGTGGAGGTCCTCCTGGGCACCATGCGGACCACGGTGCCGGTGTACGAACTGGAACGCCCGGCCGCGGGGCATCCGGCCGCGGCCCAGCACGGCGTTCATTTCCAGAGGTCGGGGCCCCGTAGTACGTCTACGGAGATAGACTTGCGGGGCCTGCGAGTCGAGGAGGCCGTCATCCGAATTGACGCCGCCCTGGACGCTGCAGTTCTCGACGGCGCCCCATCGCTGCGGATCATTCACGGCAGGGGCACGGGGGCGTTGCGCCAGGCGGTGCGGGAACACCTGGAGGGACACCCGCAGGCGGCTTCGGTCACGCCTGGTGACGGCCCTGGCGGCGACGGGGTTACGGACGTGGGCTTGCGTTAGGCTGCGAAGCGCTGGGTTCGATGTTCCGGTCATGCCGTGTTCTCTCGACCAACCCGCGGTATTACGGGCTTTGTGCGGGTACGGACATGGACATGGGAGGGGGATCGGCGGAAGGAACGACAAGGCCGCGGGCCACGGCCCAGGGAAGCAGGGCGGCCAGGAGATGTTGCACGCCGGGGACGATGTTGTCCTTGATGCACTGCTCCAGGTACTTGTGGGCTGCCACGCGGGTGGGGAGCCGATATCCGGCTTGACCTACTTTTCGGATGAAGGAGTGCCAATGCGGGGCGGGCTTGCCTTCGGCGCGGGCGCGATCCCATTGGTAGCAGAATTCGTCGGCCACGGGTTCGAGGCGGGCAACGGAGATTTCTACGGCGAACTTGCGGCGGAGGGCGTTGATGCGAGACCTGATGTGGCTTAGCTGGTTCATTGGTTAGGTTCTCCTTTGGCTGAAAATTTTGGATTGCCTTTCATTTGCTCCCATTTCCTCCCATTTGGGGGGTGCCCCCAAATCCCCCCGCCCGTCCGTTCCCCCTTCGACAGGCTCAGGGTGAACGGGGGAGGCCACGGGTTCTAGATTCCCGCGTAGGGAGACTTTTGCATAACTGGGATTAGTGGGCGAAAATTGTGAGTAGTGATTGGTTAGTGTGAGGAGAGTAGAGATGCACCGTGAGATAGGTCAGCCGTCGCTAGCGGAATCGTTGTTGCCACAGACTCTTGGGAAAAACCAGCGATTGGAGCGAATCGACGATGCGGTGGATTGGGGCAGATTTGCATCCCTGGTGGACGGAGTGTACTCGGCGGAAGAGGGACGGCCCAGCTATCCTCCTTTGATGATGGTCAAGGCGCTCTTGCTGGAGCAGTGGTACAACCTGTCTGACCCCCAGATGGAGGAGGCGCTGGGAGACCGGATATCGTTCCGCCGCTTCGTGGGGCTGGGACTTGAGGACCAGACACCCGACTACTCTACCATCAGCCGGTTCCGCACCGAGTTGTCCAAGCGTGGTCTGAGCGAGGAGTTGTTCAAGGAGTTGGAGGCCCAACTGGACAAGCGGGGCCTGATCTTGAAGGAAGGGACCTTGATGGACGCCACACTGGTGGATGCCCAAGTGCGTCGTCCTCCGGTATCTGAAGGGCGGGGGGCCAAGAGTTCTACGGACCCCGATGCCGACTGGAGCTACACCGGCCGGGGGTCCCGGACGCACTTTGGCTACAAGGTGCACCTGGGAGTGGATGCCGGCACTGGATTGGTGCGCAAGGCGGCGCTGACGCCTGCCAAGGTCTATGAGAGCGAGGTGGCCGATGGCCTGGTGAGCGGCGATGAGCAGGCGGTGTACGGTGACCGGGCCTATGAGTCCAAGCGTCGGCGCCGGTGGCTGAAGTCCCAGGGGATTAACGACCGGATCATGCATCGTTCGCACAAGCATCAACGGCAGTTACCGCACTGGCAGCAGCGGCGCAACGAGTTGATAAGTCCGAGGCGGGCCCTCGTCGAGAAGATATTCGGCACCCTGAAGCGCAGCTACGGCTACAGCCGTGTGCGCTACAGGAGCCTGGGACGAAACGCCGTGGAGATGTGGTTCAAGCTGATGGCGTACAACCTGAGGAAGGCAACCAAATTGGCTGGCTGCGCCGCCTGAGACCACCCTATGACCGGTGGAAGCGGGGGCCACTCACTTAACAACGCAAAGGTGCGGCCCACCGGCTTGGGCATAGGGCCTATTGACCCCCACTTTTCTGTCGGGGAAACCCGCAAAATACCATGCCGCGAGTTACGCAAAGGTCTCCCTCCGCGGGAATGACGAGTGGGAGCGCAGGATTGACGGGCGGGGTGGGGTGGAGGCCATGAGCGCGGATTGGAGACATGGACTCTAGATTCCTCGGCTGCGCTCGGAATGACATGGTTGAGGGCGCAGATATGAGGGGGTGGGAGCGCAGGAGGACATGGCAGGGGGCGGTGATGAGGGGCAGGGGGGGGACTGTTGGCGGCGGGAGAGGCTGGAATTTTTAGATTCCCTCTCATTTTCTCCCATTTCCTCCCATTTCCTCCCGTTTGGGGGGGTGTGCTTCGAGAGCCCCTTCGACAGGGCTCAGGACAGGCTCCGCACGAACGGAGGTGAGGTATTCCGTCTTCGCGGGTGACCGGTTGGGGGAGTTGGAGGGAGGGGCAGCGGGCTTGGAGGGCTTTTTGGTCACAACATGGCACGGGCCTCAGTGGCTGGTCTGGATTTAGTCCGGTCCCGACTAACGGGGCGCGGACCTGACCTGTATTTATGATAGGGGGAGTCTGTGGGGGTGGGCAAGGGGGGAAATGTCAGTAAATTTAGCGTCGTTCCACGGTAGGTCATTACTGTTGTCTCACAGCTTCGTCTCCAGACCGGGTTATTATTTCTACACTAGTCTGCCAGCGGATTTGCGGACATTTGCAATGCCGACTCCCGAGCCGGAATCCAGGGGTGGGCGGCGCTGGACGGCGCCGCAACGCTGAGAATCATTCACGGCAAGGGTACAGGGGTGTTGCGCCAAGCGGTGCGGGAACACCTGGAGGCCCACCCGCAGGCGGATTCGGTCACGCCTGGTGACGGGGTTACGGACGTGGGGCTGAAGTAGCTCTGGGGGCACCGCAGGGGCGAGATGACACTGGTTATCCTTCATTCAGCCAATGAGACACTTCAACACGAGGGCAGGTACTGTCAGGAATTGGGTGTGATTGTCGAAAGTCTACTGTACAATCAGTGGAACCGCTGGATTGTTGAGCTGGAGGCATTGACGGCGTCTATGGGCCGCGGCAAGAGAACATAGAGAATGAGATACGACGGCAAAAGGGCCCTCGATCTGCTCCGTATGGGGTCCGGAATTCCCGACGCCCAGTTCCGGGAAGGACAGGAAGAGGCTATCAAACATGTCGTGGAGGGGCGCGGCAATCTTCTGGTCGTCCAGAAGACTGGATGGGGTAAGAGCTTTGTTTATTTCATAGCTACCAAGCTATTGCGAGAAGGTGGGACGGGCCCTTCTCTACTAATATCACCTTTACTCTCGCTAATGCGGAACCAAATAGCCGCGGCGGAACGCATGAGTGTGCGCGCGGAGACCATAAACTCCGCTAATACCGACGAGTGGGAAGACGTAAGATGGAAGTTGCAAAAGGATGAGATTGACATACTGCTCATAACCCCTGAGCAACTCGCAAAGGACTATTTCCTCGAAAACGTCCTTCCAGCCATGGCTGGAAGGATTGCTATGTTAGTGATAGATGAAGCGCATTGTATTTCTGATTGGGGCCATGATTTCCGCCCGGATTATCGTCGAATTGAGAGAATCGTACGTACTTTGCCTAGAAACGTTCAGGTGCTTGGAACTACGGCCACGGCAAATGACCGTGTGCTGGACGATTTGTCCGAGGTGCTTAGTCCCAACACCAAAGTTACTCGCGGCGACCTGAGCCGTCCATCTCTGTTCTTGCAAACTATCAAGCTGCCCAATCGAGCCGAACGTATGGCTTGGCTCGCTGACAGATTGGCAGAGATACCGGGTTCCGGCATCATCTACACTTTGACCATACGCGACGCCGAGCGGGTAGCTCGTTGGCTTCAACACAAAGGGTTCAATGTCCAAGCCTACACTGCCCGTTCCCAAAACCGGGAGAAGTTGGAACAAGCGTTGCTTGTGAACCGGGTCAAGGCGCTGGTTGCAACGGTGGCATTGGGTATGGGCTACGACAAACCAGATTTGACCTTCGTCATCCACTACCAAACTCCTGGTTCCGTGGTAGGCTATTATCAGCAAGTCGGGCGGGCCGGGCGAGGTGTGGAGGCTGCTTATGGGGTGTTGCTGAGCGGCGCAGAAGATACTGATATTACTGATTTTTTCATCAACAGCGCCTTTCCGGCTAAGCAAGAAGTTATGCAAATCATTGCCGCTCTGGAAGAGGCGCCGCAAGGCCTCTCTATCCCGCAAATCCTGGAAGCAGTGAATGTCAGGCACATGCGTCTCGACCAAAGCATAAAAATGCTGGCTTTAGAATCCCCGCCTCCCATAGTCAAGCAAGGACCCAGGTGGCAACTTACTGCGGCAACATTGGACGACGCCTTTTGGGAACGAGCCGAGCGTCTTACCGCTCTCCGGCATAAAGAACAAGCCGAAATGCAGGAGTATCTGGCGCTGGAATCGGGCCATATGGAATTTCTCATTCAGGCGCTGGACGGGAACCCTAAGGGAATCCAGCAACCCGATTTGTCACCGTTATCGACTTCTGTGGGACAGGACACCGTGCGGGAAGCCGTTGAGTTTCTGCAACGGACCAGTTTGCCCATCGAACCGCGGCGACAGTGGTCGACGCGCCAAGCAATTCCTGTGCAGCAGCGGGCGGAGGAGGGCCGCGCCCTTTGCGTGTGGGGCGATGCAGGATGGGGGCATCTGGTGAGGTCGGGTAAGTATGAAGATAATCGTTTCTCAAATGAACTGGTTAAGGCTTCTGTTGACTTGGTCGGGGAGTGGAAGCCACAGCCATTACCGGCTTGGGTGACCTGCATACCCTCGCTGAGACATCCGACCTTGGTGCAGGACTTTGCTGAGCGGGTTGCCACCAAACTTGGACTGCCGTTCCGGGCCGCGCTGGACAAGACCGAGGCCCGCCCTGAACAAAAGACAATGGCCAACAGCGCTCAACAAGCTCGAAATGTGATAGATTCCATTTCTGTCTTACCAGACCAATTAATACCTGCCCCGGTACTGCTGGTGGACGATATAGTAGACTCTCGATGGACATTCACTATTGCTGCTTCATTGCTGCGTAATAATGGTTGTCCTGCCGTGCTTCCCTTCGCTCTAGCAGACGCTGGCACAGGATAAACCAGATGACTCTCGACGTCTCGGACAACACGAAGGCTATTCTGTTACTAACCGCGCCGTTGCTTGTGGGAAAGGGCAAAAGTGCTGACAACCCCCTGACGCTATCGGAGTACAACAAACTGGCTCGCAGGCTCTCCGAGGCGGGAAGCCAGCCTGCCGATTTGCTGAGCACAGGCCTGGATAAGGTATTGAGTGACTGGCATTCGGGTTTCGATAGCAGCCGGATTGATCGGCTGTTAGAGCGGGGATTCTTGCTCAGTCAGGCCATTGAGCAATGGCAGGCGAGGGCAATTTGGACAGTGAGCAGAGCGGATGATGCATATCCGGAACGCCTTAAAGAGCGGCTTGGCGCAAAGGCGCCAGCAGTACTCTATGGCTGCGGCGATGCATCTCTGCTGGAAAACGGCGGGCTTGCAGTGGTTGGCTCGCGCCATGTCAGTGAGGAAGTGATCGAGTACACGCAAAGCATTGGCAGCCTGGCCGCCGAGTCCAGTTGCGCCATCATATCCGGGGCAGCGAAAGGCGTCGACCAAGCAGCGATGTACGGAGCTTTGAGGAAGTGGGGAACTGCCAGCGGCGTCTTGACAGGCGACCTCGAAAGAGAGGCGTTGAACCGGGAGCACCGCGATATGTTGTTGGAAGGGCGACAGGTCCTGATTTCTCCGTTCGACCCCAAGGCTGGCTTCCATGCCGGGAACGCTATGCAGCGCAACAAGCTCATCTATGCGCTGGCGGACGCTGGACTGGTTGTGGAGTCCGATCACAACAAAGGTGGCACGTGGACAGGTGCAGTCGAACAATTGGATAAACTGAAATTAGTACCCGTCTACGTCCGGTCCGGGGGTGAAACCAGTGCCGGACTTGAAGCGCTCCGCCGAAAGGGAGCGCTGGAGTGGCCCAATCCCCAAACGCCCGAAGAGTTCATGGCGGCCGTAGCCGGCGACTATCTGCCGTCAACGCCGGAAGCTCCCGACCAACCGCCCCTGCTTCCTGCAGCCGGTGATGCTGCCAATGAAGCAGACGAAGATGATGCGGCAACCCCAATAGCGCAAATTCGGATGCTCTAACACTGGAGGAGCCCGATAGTAGCAGGCAGGGTTCTTGTCAGCCTTGGCTAGTGCTATTGCAAGGGAGTGGTCACCCCGTAACAGCGCCTTCTGACGCGGTGGAGACGAGCTTGGCGTACTTGGCGAGGACACCGCTGGTGTACTTGGGGGGCAGGGGCTGCCAGTTAGCCCTGCGGCGGGCCAGTTCCTCGTCGGTGAGCTTAACGTCTAAGGTCCGCTGCGGTATGTCCAGCCTGATGATGTCGCCTTCCTGGACGAGAGCGATGGGGCCTCCCACCGCGGCCTCGGGGGCGACGTGGCCCACCATGGGGCCGTGGCTGGCCCCGGAAAAGCGGCCGTCGGTAAGCAGGGCAACCTCGTCGCCCAGCCCCTGTCCTACCAGGGCACTGGTAACCGCCAGCATCTCCCGCATTCCCGGCCCGCCCTTGGGCCCTTCGTAGCGGATGACCACGATGTCGCCGCTCTTGATTTCCTGGCGCTGGATGGCCTGGAAAGCGGGATCTTCCTGCTCGAAGACGCGTGCCGGGCCCTCGTAGACCCGTTCCTGGTGACCGGCCACCTTGATTACCGCGCCGTCGGGGGCCAGGTTGCCGTAGAGAATAGCCAGGCCTCCGGTGGGGCTGCGGGGCGCGTCCACGGTGCAGACCACCGGCTGGTCGTCGACGGTGGGAATCTCGCTGACGTTTTCCCTGATGCTCTTGCCGGTGACGGTCATGGCGTCGCCGTGGAGCAGGCCCGCTTCCAGCAGCCGCTTCATGACGAGGGACACGCCGCCGTAGCGGTCCAGGTCGGCCATCACGTAACGTCCGCCCGGCTTCATGTCGGCAATGTAGGGGGTGTTCCGACTGATGCGGTCGAAATCGGGCATGCCCAGGCTGACCCCGGCCTCGTTGGCGATGGCCATCAGGTGGAGTACCGAGTTGGTGGAACCGCCCATGGCCACCGCGACCGTGATGGCGTTCTCGAAGGCCTGCCGGGTCAGGATATCCCGGGGGCGTACGTCCTCGGCCAGCAAGCGCATCATGGCCTGGCCAGCTTGCCGGCTCAGCCCAGACTTGCGGGGGTCGGTGGCGGGAATGGAAGCGTCGCCCGGCAGGGACATGCCCAGGGCCTCTATGGCCGTGGACATGGTGTTGGCGGTAAAGAGGCCGGCACAAGAGCCCTCTCCAGGGCAGGCGCGGCGTTCCAGGTCACGCAACTCGCCCAGGGACATATTGTTCTTGGCGTAGGCCCCCACGGCCTCGAAGACGTCCTGGATATTTACGTCGCGGTCCTGGAAGCGGCCCGGCATTATTGTGCCGCCGTAGATGAAAATCGAAGGGATATTGAGACGGGCCATCGCCATCATGCAGCCGGGCATGTTCTTGTCACACCCGGCAATGGTGATGAGGCCGTCCATGCGCTCGGCGAAAGCGACCACCTCGATGGAATCGGCGATGACCTCCCGGCTGACCAGCGACGCCTTCATCCCCTCGGTGCCCATGGATATGCCGTCGCTGACCGTGATGGTCCCGAACTCGAAGGGGGTGCCGTCGCTCTGGCGTACGCCTTCCTTGGCTTCCTGGGCAAATCGGTCCAGGTGGACGTTGCACGGAGTGATATCGCTGGCCAGGTTGGCAATGGC
>CAXXWY010000037.1:0-45332 GCA_963668505.2 Dehalococcoidia bacterium
CTTCAAAGAACCGGGGTTCATGTATCCCAACATGAGCACCTGGCCGGTGTTGGCGTCCTGGGCGATGGCAGGAATAAGGCCCTGCTGGTTGAGCTTTATTTTCATGATTCTCCGTCCTGGGCTGGAGGCCACGCAGCCAGGAGTTCTGGCAGCTCCAGCAGGCTTCTTATTTGGCAAGCGGGTTCAGGCAGCCGGGGATCAAGGGGCTTGCCCGTGCGGTTAAGCCAAACGGCGTTGATGCCAACACCGCGGGATCCCTTCACGTCCTCGTACTGGCGATCGCCCACGTACACTGCCTGGCAGGGGGCGACATCGAGGCGCTCTATCATCTGGCGGAATAGTCCGGCGTGGGGCTTGTAGGAGCGGGCCTCCTCGGAAGACAACACCTCCTCGAATTCCAGCCCCAGCAGCCCCAGATTGGGCATGAGGTAATCATCGTCGGCGTTGGAGAGGACGGCGGTCCTCCAGCGGTCTTGCAGCAACGTGACTGCCTCCACGGTTTCGGGATACGGGTCCCGACGGGACAGAAAGCCGATGAAGCTGCGGCTGGCGCCGGCGGCGTCTCCGGGCAGGCCCAAGCGAGCGAAGGCGCCAGCAAAGCCGTCCCGCCAGGCTTCAAAGTATGTTTGAAACGGCCCGTTGGGGTTGTCCCGGCTCTCGCGGAACTCAGCGTTGCCGACCAACCATTCCCGCAATAGACAGTCCGGGCTGGCATCCAACGACTGTTCCCGGATGATGGCTTCGATGCCTTCAATCCAATGGTCGGACGGGTTCTGCACCAGTGTCTCATACATGTCGAAAATCACTGTGGTAATGGGTCCCATTCTACTAGCTCAATCTTCAACGCCGGCTACGGGCCGCATGGGAATGCCCTGCTGGGATAGATACTCCTTGGCCTGGGCGATGGAATAGGTGCCGAAGTGGAAGATGCTGGCAGCAAGAACGGCGTCGGCCCGCCCCTGGGTAAACGCCTGGCACAGGTGGTCCAAGTTGCCCGCGCCGCCGCTGGCAATGACCGGAACTTCCACCGCCTGGGACAAGGTCCGGGTCAGGTCCAAGTCGTAGCCAGCAAGCTGGCCGTCGGCGTCCATGCTGGTCAGGAGGATCTCCCCTGCACCCAGTTCCACCACCCGCCGGGCCCACTTGACGGCGTCCAGGCCGGTGGGCGTCCTCCCGCCGTGGGTATAGACCTCCCAACCCGAATCGCCATCAAGGCCGAGGCCGTCGCGGTCGTTCGTCTCGGGTACGGTCCCAGGGGCTACGGATTTAGCGTCGATGGCGACTACGATGCACTGGTTGCCGAACTGGTCCGCTCCCCGGCTGACGAGGGACTGGTCGTTGACCGCGGCGGTGTTAATGGACACCTTGTCGGCCCCGGCCCGGAGCATGCGCCTGACGTCGTCAACGCTGCGGATGCCGCCGCCCACGGTAAGGGGGATGAAGACCTGCTCGGACACCCCCTGGACCACCTCCACCATGGTCTCACGGGAGTCCGAACTGGCGGTGATATCCAGGAACACCAGCTCATCGGCGCCCTCACGATTATACGCAGCGGCCAACTCCACCGGGTCGCCGGCGTCGCGCAGGTTTACGAAGCTGGTCCCCTTTACCACCCGCCCGTCGTCAACGTCCAGGCAGGGGATTATGCGCTTGGTCAGCATGTCATTCGTCTCGGCTTCATCAACATCACTGCGGCCCAGCGAGCAAACCTAATGGCAGCGCTAGGCGCCCTGTTCCTTCAAGAATTCGGCCAGCGGCTTGGTCTCCTGGGAAGAGGTCTTCATATCCCGCACTGCGACTTCTCCACGGGCAATCTCATCGTCGCCGAGAATCAGGGCGTAGGGGATGTCCAGGGCGTTGGCTTGGCGCATCTGGCCCCTGAGGCCCCGCGACCCGCTGCTCAAGATGGCGCCCACGCCAGCCTGGCGGAGCTTCACGGCGAGGTCCATTGCCGCAGGCCGGGCAGCGTCGCCCACGTTGGCCACCAGGTACGACGGGGAGGGCTCATCGGGGACCGGGACTTCGCTGTTCTTCAGGTTCAAGGTCAGGCGTTCCATGCCAGTGGCGAAGCCGATGCCCGGCGTGGGGCGCCCTCCCAGTTCCTGGATCAAGCCGTCGTACCGGCCGCCGCCGATGATGGTCGACTGGGCGCCCCCGTCCAGGGGTTGGACCTCGAACACGGTGCGGGTGTAGTAGTCCAGGCCGCGCACCAGACGGTGCTCTATTTTGTAGGGTATGCCCAGCAGGGACAGGCTCTCCAGAAACTCGGCCCAGTGGTCTCTGCAGTCATCGCAAAGCCGGTCCGCTGACCTGGGGGCGTCGTCTCCCAGGGCGCGGCAGGTCTCGACCTTGCAGTCCAGGAGCCGCAGGGGGTTTCTAGTAAGGCGGACCCGGCATTCCGGGCAGAGCTTGTCGCGGTGGCCGGAGTAGTATGACGCCAGGTCTTCTATGTAGGCCGGGCGGCACTGGTCGTCACCGATGCTGTTCACGTAAAGGGCCACGTCGCGCAGACCCAGGGACTGCACCAACCGCCAGGCAAATTCAACTACCTCGGCGTCCACCGAGGGATCGCCGTCGCCCAGGGCTTCTATGCCAAACTGATGGTGCTCGCGAAACCGGCCGGCCTGGGGCCGTTCGTAGCGGAACACGGGGCAGAAATAGTAGAGCCGCACCGGCTGGGGCAGGTTGTGCATGCCGTGCTGCAGGTAGGCGCGGCACACGGGTGCGGTGCCTTCGGGGCGCAGGGTCACGCTGTCGCCGCCCCGGTCGGCAAAGGTGTACATCTCCTTCTCCACGATGTCGGTGCCTTCGCCAACGGAGCGAACGAACAGGTCCGAGTCCTCGAAGACGGGGGTGTCGATACGGCCGTAGCCGTACCTGCGAGCCAACGCCACCGCCTTGGACTCGATGTACCGCCAGTATTTTTGCTCCACCGGCAACAGGTCGGTGGTGCCGCGGGGGGCTTGAAACAGTGGTCTCTCTCCTTTTCTCGACGCGGAGTGTCGTACGGGAAACTATTATAAGGCCGAATTTATACGGCCAGAAGCAGTCAGTGCATGTACAGATACCAGAATACGGGAAATTGGCAGCTTACCGCTAGACACCCCCGTCCTCTTGCATCTGCATTAACTCGTCGTCCGTGAGTCCGCCGATGCCGCAGAGGACTTCCAGGTTATGTTGACCCAGTAACGGCGGCGGAGCGACCGGAATGTCGACGCATCCGGTCAACTGGATGGGAGTCCTGACGGTGCGGAAGGGGCCACCCAGGGTGTCGCCGGAATCGACGAACATCCTTCTTGCTTCCAGGTGGGGGCAATGGTCCATGTCCGCCTGGTCCTGCACAACGCCCATGGAGAACCCGACCTCGGTCAACTTCTCGGCAACTTCCCATTTGGAAAGCCCGGTGGACCATGCTTCGATGGCCGGGACCACGTAGTCGTAGTAGAATTCGGCGCTCTTGTCCTGTCCGCCCAGGTATTGGGGGTCGTTGGCCAAGTCGTCCCGGCCTGCCATGCGCCACAGGGCGGTCCACTTATCAGTCCCCGCGGCGCCGGCCAGCACTGCGTAGCCGTCCCTGGCCCTGACCGCTATCTGGGCGCTAATCATGTTCTCCCTGGCCCTGCCGGTGGGCCGACCAGTGGCCTGGTAGAAGGGCATGCTGCTGGTGGTATGGGCGGACATGCAATCGTACATCGCCATGTCCACGTGCTGGCCCTGGCCGGTCTTGCGCCGGGTCTCCAGGGCCAGGACGACGCCCAGGGCGGTCCATACGCCAGGAACGGAGTCGCCGACGTTGTCGCCGACCATCTGGGGCGGACCGCCGGGAGTGCCGGTTACCTCCATCCAGCCGGCCATGCCCTGGATGGCGGGATTGTGGGCCGGCCAGTGGGAATAGGGGCCGCGCAGGTCGTCGCTGTCGCCGTAGCCGGTGATGCTGGCATAGACCAGGCCGGGATTGGTTTCTTTGAGCACGTCGTATCCCAGATCTAGCCGCCGCAGCGACCCCGGGCCCAGGTTGTCCAGGAGCACGTCGGACACCTGCACCATGTTCAAGAGGGCGGCCTTGCAGCGAGGGTCTCGGAGGTCGAGTGTGACGGACTTCTTGTTGCGGTTGATGCCCAGGAATCGGGCGCTGACCCTTTGGCCGCCGGACCCCTGGACGAAGGGGCCGTTGCTGCGGGCGCCTTCTCCGACGCCGGGTCGTTCGACCTTGATGACCTCTGCGCCCATGTCGGCCAGTATCACGGAACAGAAGGGGCCGGCGACAATGTGGGTAACGTCCAGGACGCGGACGCCGGCCAGTGGAAGGGGTAGTTTGCCGGTCTCAGTAGACATGGGCCGACTTAGTCCAGCTTCGCCTTAATTTCCACGCCAAGACCGGCCTCGATGAAGCGGCGGGCGTTCAGCCTGTAGTTGGCGGTGGGGTCTTTCAGGCGCTTGGCCTGTTCATCGGTCAGCGGCTTTACCTGGCCGGGGACTCCGACGACCAGGGAATTGTCGGGAACCCGGGCGCCGCCCCGGACGACGGCGCCGGCCCCGATGATGCAATAGTTGCCCACCTGGGCTTCTTCCAGCAGCACCGCGTTGATGCCGATGAGGACGTTGTTGCCGACCCGGCCCCCGTGGACGACTGCGCCGTGGGTCATGAGGACGTTGTCGCCGAACTCCAGGAAATCGTCCGCGTGGACCACGCAGTTGTCCTGGATAGAGCAGTCTTTGCCGATGATTATCCTGCCGTAATCGCCCCGGATGACAGCGCCGGGCCAGACGTTGGTTCCCTCGCCGATTTCCACGTCGCCCACGATATAGGCGGCCTCGCTGACGAAGGCCGTGGGATGAATCTTGGGCGTTTTGCCGTCGATGCTGCGGATCATTGGCGTCTCCCGTGCCCTGTTTGAAGCATGTTCAAGAATACAGGGCCAGAATACACGGTATGGAGGCGCCGCGCCAACAATCCGGCGATATCCGCGCGGCCGCTAGGCGGCCGGAGCGGCGACGGCGGGCCTGTGCAGCGCCAGGCCCGAATCGCCGGCATCGACCACGACGTGGTCCCCTGCCTGGTACTCACCGCTCAGGATTCCCTTGGACAAGGCGTTTTCCAGGTGCCGCTGCACCGCTCTACGCAGCGGACGGGCACCGTACACGGGGTCGAACCCTTCCTGCGCCAACCAGCGGGCGGCTTCGGGTGTAAGCTCGAAGGTGATTTCCCGGTCCTCCAAGCGGCGGCGCACGTCATTGACCATGAGCTCCACCATCTGGACTATCTCTTCCTGGGTTAACGGGTCGAATATGATGGTCTCGTCGATGCGGTTGAGGAACTCGGGACGGAAGGCCCTTTTGAGAGCGTCGTTCACGGAGTCCCGGAGCTGCTGCGCATCCACGCCGCCGTCGCCGCCCGTCGGCCCTGAAGCCGAAGGGCTGCCTCCGCAACACCTCGGTGCCCAGGTTGCTGGTCATGATAATGACGGAATTGCGGAAATCGACGGTGCGGCCGTGGCCGTCGGTGAGGCGGCCGTCCTCCAGGATCTGCAAGAGGATGTTGAACACGTCGGGGTGGGCCTTCTCGATTTCGTCGAAGAGGACGACCCGGTAGGGCCGGCGGCGCACCGCCTCGGTAAGCTGGCCGCCCTCGTCGAACCCGACGTAGCCCGGAGGGGCCCCGATCAGCCGGGAGACAGTGTGCTTCTCCATGTATTCGGACATGTCCACCCTGACCATGTTGGCCTCGTCGTCGAACAGGAACTCGGCCAGGGATCTCGAAAGCTCGGTCTTGCCGACGCCGGTGGGGCCCAGGAAGATGAAGCTGCCTATTGGCCGCCTGGGATCGCTGAGGCCGGAGCGAGACCGCCTGATGGCCTCTGATACGGCGACCACCGCCTGGTCCTGTCCGATGATTCGCTGGTGCAGGGACTGTTCCATGTGGATCAGGCGCTCGGATTCCCCTTCCAGCAGGCGTCCGGCGGGTATGCCGGTCCAAGTTGCGACCAACTCGGCGATGTCGGCCTCGCTCACCACCATGTCGACGTCGCGGTCCGACAGCAGGCGCTGCCGCTCGGGCTCGAATTCCTCCTCCAGCCGCAGGCGCTCGGTGCGCAATTGGGCCGCCTGCTCGTATTCGGACCTCTGAGCGGCAGCTTCCTCCTGGTCGGACAGCCCGCGAATTTGTTCTTCCATTTCCTTGAGGCCGGAGGGCAAGCTTTCGGCGTCGATGCGCAACTTACTGGCCGCCTCGTCGATGAAGTCCACGGCTTTGTCCGGCAATTGACGCCCCGTGATGTAGCGGTCGCTGAGCCGGGCCGCAGCCACTAAAGCGGAATCGTCTATCGTGACCTTGTGGTGCGCCTCGTAACGCGGGCGCAGCACCTTGAGTATCTCCACAGTCTCGTCGATGGACGGCTCTTCCAAAAAGACCGGCTGGAACCGGCGTTCCAGGGCGGTGTCTTTTTCGATGTAACGCCGGTATTCATCCAGGGTGGTGGCGCCGATGCACTGGAGCTCCCCCCTGGCCAGAGCCGGCTTGAGCATGTTGCTCGCATCGATGCCCCCTTCTGCGGCACCGGCCCCAACCATGGTATGTATCTCGTCTAAGAACAGGATGACCTCTCTTTCAGCCTGCTTGACCTCGTCGATCACCGACTTGAGCCGCTCCTCGAACTCGCCGCGGAACTTGGAGCCGGCCACGAGAGCGGCCATATCCAGGGCCAGCACCCGGCGGCCCTTTAGGGAGTCGGCCACGTCGCCGACGACGATGCGGGCTGCCAGGCCTTCTACTATGGCCGTCTTGCCCACCCCGGCCTCGCCGATGATGACCGGGTTGTTCTTCTTGCGGCGGGTGAGGGTCTGCATCACCTGCCGGACCTCGAGGTCCCTGCCGACGACGGGGTCCAGCTTGCCTTCCCGGGCCAGCTTGGTCAGGTCGATGCTGTACTTCTCCAAAGAGCGGTAGCGGCTCTCGGCCCTGGGGTCGTCGACCCGGTGGGCGCCCCGCACCTCCATGAGGGCCTGGTAGACCCTCTCCTGGTCGATTCCGAACTCTTTAAGAACCTGGGCCGATTCGCCCTGGGACTCCATGACGGCCGCAATGAACAGGTGCTCGGCGCCGATGAACTCGTCCTTCAGGCGTTCCGATTCCTTCTTGGCGTTGTCCAGCAGCCGCTGGGCCCGGGGAGTAGCGTAAATCTGGTTCTGCTCATAGGCGACTCTGGCGGCGGCTTCAAGGGCCTGGCCCAGCTTGCTCTTCACCGCGACGGCAGAGATTCCCAACTCGTTGAGGATGTCTCCGGGGAGGCCCTGCTCCAACTCCAGCAGGGCGAGCAGGATATGCTCCACGTCCCACTGGCTGTGGTTAAACCGGCGCACCAACTCTTGGGAGTTGTTCAGCACTTCTCTGGCTTGTTCGGTGAATTGTTCAGGCTTTAGTACCATTTCTCCTCCCTGGGGATGAACGGTTCCCCTGGACGGGCTGATTGTTGGCTATGGATTGGCCTCAATTGGATGAGTACGGCTCGCTCAGGCATTGTTACCGGGCTGGCCGGCGTCGGCTGGGCTGCTTCCCCGCAAACGGGCAATCTCGCCGGTAAGCTGCTCAACCTGGCGTTCCAAGGTCTCGATGCGGCCCATGAGTTTCAAGGCGACCTCGGCCCCGGCCAGGTTGACTCCCATTTCGTCGGTCAGGGCCCGGACCCGGCGTATCCGCTCCAGGTCGGCCATGGAGTAGAGTCGCTGCCTTCCCATGGTGCGGGAGGGCCATACCAGGCCCACCCGCTCATAGTAGCGGAGGGTCTGGGCGTGGACGCCCACCATTCGGGCCGCCACGCTGATGATGAAGCAGGGTTCTTCCAAGAATTGTCGTTCAGAAACCACGGTTATCCTCCTTGTCCGTCCCGGGAGTCGCGGAGCTGCTGGAACAGGTCCCTTTGGTCCTGGCTGAGGCCGGTGGGCAACTTCACGTTCACAGTGGCGAAAAGGTCTCCCCGCTGGTCCGATTTCCGCAGTTCCGGCATTCCCTGCCCGGCGAGGCGGAACCGGCGGCCGTTCTGGGTCTCCGGCGGGATGGTCAGAGCGACCCTGCTGGCCAAAGTCGGAACGGTGATCTCGCCGCCCAACACGGCATCTTCCAAGGGAACTTCAACGTCGGTATACAGGTCCCGGCCTTCGCGCTGGAACCTGGCGTGCTTTTCCACCGACACCACCACGTAGACGGTCCCCTGCCGGCCTTCCCCGGCGGCGACGCGCACCCTGGAGCCGTCGTCCACGCCGGGGGGAATCTTGACTTCCAAGCGGCGTCCCTGGGGCAGTTCCAGCACGCGGATGGTCCCTCGAAAAGCCTCTTCCAAGGTGATGGACGCCGAGTACTCGACGGGGGCGGGCCGCCGGCGCTCTTGCCCGAAGTTGGCGAACAGGTCCTCGAAGGGGTTGCTCCCGCCGTCGCCAAAGGTAAAAACGGCGTCGCCGTCGCCGCCTAAGTTGGACCAGCGGAAGTTCCCGCCCGGCCCGGAGCGGGCCTGGGCCGCCTCTATCTGCTCCCAGTTGGCCCAGTTATCGCCGTACTTGTCGTACTTCTGGCGTTTGTCGGGGTCGGAAAGGACGCGATAGGCCTCGTTAATCTGCTTGAATTTCTCTTCCGATGCCTCGTCGCCGCCGTTGACGTCGGGGTGGTGTTCCCGGGCCAGCTTGCGATACGCCTGGCGGACTTCCTTGTCCCCGGCGTCACGGGCGACTCCCAGCAAATCGTAGTAATTGGCAGCCATAGTTGTGTCCGTTGGCGATGGGACGTTGTCTGATACGGACATTATAGGTTGAATCCCATATGAAGTCAATTAAGTTGTTGTCACTTGCATAATAAGACTTGACAAATCAAACTCAACTATATACCATGGGACTTGCCAAAGTTGATACGCATCATATCAATAAACATGGCAATACACCATCCTATCGATAGGGAGGCACATCATGGTGATAAGACACTGGAGCCCCTTCAACGAGCTGCGCAGGATGCAGGAAAACATGGACCACCTGTGGCGGGGGGTTGCCCCCAGGGACAGAGCCCGGGGAGTGGAGAGTTGGGCGATTCCGATGGACGTGACGCAGGAAGGCGACGAGATAGTCGTCCACGCGTCATTGCCCGGGGTGAACCCGGACGAAATCAACGTGTCCATTGAGAACGACGTCCTGACCATCAGGGGCGAGAGCGGCGGGGAAGTGCAGGAACGGAAAGAGGGCAACTTCCTGATGCGGGAACGGCGCACCGGTTCGTTCCACCGCTCGCTCCGGCTGCCCGACACCCTGGACACAAACAAGGCGCAGCCGCGCTACGAAAACGGCGTGCTGACCATCGCCTTTCCCAAGCTGGAGGCCAAGCAGGCCAAGCAGCTTAAGGTGTCCGTGGTACAGGACTCGGGGAAGTAAGCACATCCGACCTGCAGGTCGGCAATGCAGAGGCGCCGGGCCCCCTTCCTGGGGATCCTTCCGGCGCCTCTTTTGTGACCATACAGGTTTCGCGGGCCTCTTGAGGGCGCGCGTAGCAGGTGCTACAATGCCTCAGCCGTAGCGGGCGCGCCATGCGCCGCGTTTCGATCCCCGATAGCTCAGCGGTAGAGCGGGCGGCTGTTAACCGCTAGGTCGTAGGTTCGAATCCTACTCGGGGAGCCACTTACACCTGAGCCGCGGGTGACCCTCGGTTGAACCTCTCGAGCGGCGGCTTCCCACATTCCCCACTCATCGATCTTTGCAAAGCAGCCGGGAAGGCCAAATGTACTGAGAACGGGGCTGATACGCCAGTGGAGACCCAATTCAGCGCACCACCTGTTCTGCCTTGACAGCCCCAGAGAAAACCGCTACTCTCCGTTATGTAATTTTGGTTGCGACTAAGTATCACGAAATGAGACCATCGGGCACAGACCTATCGGCGGCAGTTGAGGGTCTGGGGCGCCGTGAGACGGGGCCTAGTCAGGAGACAGTCAAGTCGATCGCCTCGAAGCAGGGAGGGGTCCGTCGCGGAGAGGGTCCTCAATCAGTTGCCGGGCGTTGGCAGGGCTACCGTGTTTCGGGCAACCAAGCTGCCCACGCATGCACGGTTGGCTTGCAAGCTGCCATCTCCGGAAAGTACATCAAAGCACCCCCTGACCAGGTTTGGCCACTACCATCACAGAGCGTGCGTTGAGCTGCGGGATTGTGACGTTGCGCGCCGTTTGCCAATCCTGTCGGGTAGCGCATAGAGACTAATCGCCGAGGATTCCAGACCTATAAGCCAGAGGGCGAATCAGCGGCGAGTAATGAGATAGCATATCAATAATCTGAGGATGTCATTACCACACTACAAACAAGGAGGCTGGCAATACGTTCTGACGGAGAACCCAGGAAACGAAACCCAGGAATCCATCGACGGACTAAAGCTTAAATATCGATGCAGGAGGTGAAACATGGAGTTCTATAATGTGAAGACCAGGCAAAAAGTGGATCTACCAGAGAGCGGACTCAAGAAGCGCACCATGGTGCAGAAGAACGGCAAACAGACCTATGCCGTTACAGGCGAACAAAACGGCACCAGACTGGTCAGGTTTGTTAGCAAACAACAGTATGATGCCTTGCAAGTGCCCGAGATCGAGGGCTCCTGAGGAGGCATTATGTGGTGGTTCAAACGAGCGGTACTCCGTCCGACCTTCGCTGATGCCCAGGCGATGCACCCCTGGTTCCTGAACTACGATCAGTTGGAACCAGGGATCAGGGACTTGGTGTGGACATTGAACCAGACCGACCTGGTGGAAACCCTTTCGTCCTGTGAAGGTCACCCGGAGTTGCCCGGCTGGTGGGAGGCCACCGGTGGAACGGCTTATGTCCTGTGCTTGGTGACCAGTCCCAACCAGTGGGACCCGGTGCTGCACCATTTGCAGCAGCTGGCCCAAGACTGGAAGGAGGTCCAATTGATAGTACAAGATGACCGGGAGCAATGGCTGGGGTTTCAGGTCAACCGCGCCCAGCCAGAATATGCCCGCAACGTACTAGACCAAGCCATGAGCCAGGCCAACGAGTTGATTAAAGAATACTTGGACCATGATGTCGTTGCTATAACCTCAGCCCGACCCGCATAGGTGGACCATGCCCAGCAAAACGGTCCTCACAGCGTGCTAGAGGATGAAGGCAACGTTAGGGGAAAGCCAACAGATCGACGGAGGTGTGACATGGAAGGACTAACTGCTTACTGCTTACCGCTGCGCAGGACGTGCGAGATCCTGGAGCCCAGCGTAGTAACCCTGAAAAATGGTCGTAAGGCGGTGCGGGGCCGGGCCAAAGATGCTCCGCAGTACACCGTCTTCCGAATTATGAGCGACTCTGAAGCGAAGCAAGTAGAGTCCATGCTCAAGTAAGACTTGTGCCCGGCGTCTGCCAGAGGGGACTGCGACGTTTCGGTCGGGGGACTGGCGTCGGTCACCATCTGCCAGGGCGTTGGCAAGCCGCCGTCGCGACAGGCGCCTGTGTGGGGCCGACTAGTTCAGTTGGCGGAGCCGCGGGTCCAGCGTATCCCTGAGCCAGTCGCCGAAGAGGTTCAGAGAGATTACGGTAAGGGCAATGGCCAGTCCGGGCATGGTGGAAATCCACCATGCGGTAGCCAGGTGGTCCTGGCCATCGGCCACCATGGAACCCCAGGCCGGCGTAGGCGGGGGGACTCCGGCCCCCAAGAAGCTCAACGAAGCTTCCACCAGGATAACCACGCCCACGTTCAGCGTGGCGATGACTATCAACGTATTAAATACCCCCGGCAAGAGGTGAAAGACCATTATGCGCAGGCTGCCGGCCCCCGATACCCTGGCTAGGGCCACGTAGTCCATGTTCTTCAGTTGAAGCACCTCTCCCCGGGTAACCCGCGCGAAGAGTGGCCATAGTATCAGCGAAAGCACCCCCACGATAAGTTCGAAGGACGCTCCCAAAGACGCCACCAGGACCAGTGTCACCAGCAAGATGGGTATCGAGAGCACTATGTCCACCAAGCGCATGATCAATTCATCGACCCAGCCGCCATAGTAGCCAGATACCAGGCCAGCAAAAGTGCCTATGGTGCCGCCGACGCCCAACGTTATTGCAGCAACTATCAGGGAGATGCGGGCGCCGTGGAAGATGCGGCTCAAAATATCGCGCCCCAATTCGTCAGTGCCAAAAAAGAATCTAGTGCTTCCCGACTTGTCCCCTTCCACCAGCAGCTCGTCGCCTACTTGAATTTCCTCGGCTGACAGCCCCCGGGCCGCCACGGCCTCCTCGAACTCAGGACTTCCAATCTGGACGTCCAAAAGACGACGGTATCCCGTAACCTCGCCTTCGACCACCGTCTTGGGGATGGAATCGGCTCCTTGCCAGGCCGGCGGCAAGAAATTGTCGTTCAGGTCTCCGTTTACCGGGTCTTCAGGAGAGATCCAAGGGGCGGTGATGCCGCAGACCACCAGCACCAGAAGTATGGACACCGGTATTAGAGGCAAACGCCGGAGCCGGCGCGCCATTCTACGCACCCTGACGCCCCGCGGCTCCGGCGTCACTATAATGCCGTTGGCAACCCCTGAGGCCATGGCTAAATCTCCAGGACGCTACGCATATCGAATCCTGGGGTCTATATAGGCATACAGTATGTCCACCAGCAGGGCCGATGTCAGGTACATGAGGGTGAAGATGATGACTACTCCTTGGAGGACCGGGTAGTCCGAGGTATACATCGATTGGACGGCCAGCCGCCCCAGCCCGGGCCAGGCAAAGACCAGCTCGACGACCACCGAGCCGGTTACCAGGCTGCCCAGGCTGATTCCGGCGAAGGTCAATGCCGGAATCAAGGCATTTTTGAGGGCATGCTTCCAGACGATGGACCTTTGGGATGCGCCCTTGGCCCGGGCCAGCTTGATGTACTCCGAGTCCAGCACGTCGAGCATGGCCGAACGGATCAGCCTCATGTTGACTGCTACGAACCACCACCCCAGGGTGATCGCCGGAAGAATAATCGACTTGAAATCCTCCCGGCCGGTGGGGGGCAACCATTCCAACCTGACGGCAAAGAAGAATATGAGCATTATGCCTATCCAGAAGGGAGGGGCAGATTGCCCGATCAGGGCTATGACCTTCCCAACGCGGTCAAAAATGCTGTCCCTTCTCACCGCGCTCAGGATGCCCAGGGGCACTCCGACCATAGTGGACCATACCAAGGCCGCAGCCGCCAGCTCGAAGGTGGCCTGGATGCGCTCCCCGATGACGTCGATGGCGGGCCGGCGATCTACTATGGAATCTCCGAAGTCGCCCTGCACCATGTCCTTTAAGAAAATCCAGTATTGGTGAGGGTAGGACTTGTCCAGGCCCAGCTTCTTCCCCAGGGCATCGAACTGTTCCTCAGTGGCCCTGACAGGGAGCAGCAGGTACCTGGGGTCCCCGGCCGCTCTGGCCAAGGCGAAGATGATGACCGACACGGCCAGTACGGTAATTATGGTTATGAGGATCCGCCGTACCAGGTACCTTTGCATATTCCTTCTCCGCCGCGCTGGGCGGTTATGCGTCCTGCTTCCAGAGAGCTTCCAACACGGCCCCGGGCGACATCGGCAGGTCCTGCATCCGGACGCCGGCGGCCCGGGCGATGGCGTTGGCGATAGCAGCCATGGGAGGCACTATGGGGACCTCTCCGGCTCCCCGCACGCCGTAGGGATGGCCGGGGTTGGCCACCTCGACTATCACGGTGTTTATCATCGGCAGGTCCAGGCTGGTGGGAATGCGGTAGTCCAGGAACGAGGAATTTTGCATACGGCCTTCTACGTCGAAGAAGTATTCCTCGTTCAAGGCCCAGCCGATGCCCTGGACCACGCCGCCCTGCATTTGACCCTCGACGTAACCGGGATGGACTGCTTTGCCCGCATCCTGGACTACGGTAAAGTCCAGGATAGTAACCTTCCCCGTCTCCGGGTCGACTTCGACGTCGGCTATCTGGGAGCAGAACGCGCCCCCGATGCCGCTGGGGTGAACGCTGACCTGGCTTGAAATAGGCCCGCCGGTCCAGCCCCGGACATTTGGCGACAACGCGGGGGACTCGCTCAACTGGTACGCCAGTTCCTTGAAGCTTGCTTTCAACTCCGGGTCCGACTTGTGTTGGAACACGCCATCGACCAGGTCTATGTCTTCGGCCGGCACGTCCCAAACTTCGGCGGCGCGCTGGACCATCTGCTTCTTGATGTCCTGGGCACACTCGTAAGCGGCTATGCCGGTGGCAAAGGCGGTGCGACTGCCGCCGGTAACCATCGAGTACCCCACAGACTCGGTATCACCCACGGTGGGTCGAACGTCTTCTGCCGGGATACCCAGCACCTCGGCGGCCTGCATGGCGATGACGACCCGGCTGCCGCCGATGTCGGTAGAACCCTCCACCAGGTTGATTGTGCCGTTTGAGTTCACTGACATGGAACAACTGGAAGCAAAAGCGCCGTTGAACCAGAAACCGGAGGCAACCCCCCGGCCCCGGTAGTTGCCCGTTAGCGGCGTATTGTATTGGTCGGAATCTCTAGCGGCCTCCAGGCACTCCACGTTGCCGATGCGCGGGAACTCTGGTCCGTCCACCCGGCGGGTGCCTTCTTTCGAGGCGTTGAGCAGGCGGAATTCCAGGGGGTCCATTCCCAGCTTCTGGCAGAGCTCGTCGACAATCTGCTCGCCGGCGAAGGCTGCGTTGGGAGCGCCCGGCGCCCGATAGGCAGCGGTCTTGGGCTTGTTGACCACTACGTCGTAACCCTCGGCCCGCACGTTTTCGATGTCATAGGGGGCGAATACAGCCATGGCGCCCGCCGTAACCGGCGAGCCCGGGTAGGCCCCGGCTTCATAGGCCAGATTGGCCTCGGCCGCGGTAATCTTGCCCGTATTAGTGGCGCCCATCTTAACCTTCATATGGGCGCCAGAGGTGGGGCCGGTGCTTTCGAAAACTTCGGCCCGGCTCATGACCATTTTCACCGGATCTCCCGCCTTGCGGGAGAGCAAAACGGCCAATGGTTCCAGGTAAACGGGAATCTTGCCCCCGAACCCCCCGCCGATTTCCATGGGCACCACTTTGATGCTGGAAATCGGAAGGTCGAGGACGCTGGCCACCATATCCCGGACGGCGAATGCGCCCTGGGTGCTGGTCCATACGGTTACCTGGCCGTCCTCGTGCCACAGGGCAGCGCCGTTTTGGGGCTCGATGTAGCCCTGGTGCACGGAAGCGTTGGTGAACTCCCGCTCCACGATGACGTCGGCCTCGGCGAAGCCCTTTTCCAGGTCTCCCTGTTCGAAGCGGAAGTGACTGGCGATGTTGCTATGCCTGCCGGTGTCCTCCCCCAGTTCCGTGGTGGTCAGGTCGTCGTGAAGCAGCGGGGCGTCGTCTTTCATCGCGTCCCGGACGTTCATCACCGGGGGCAACAGATCGTACTGCACGTCAATCAGCCCCAGGGCCGTCTCGGCTACGTGGGGGTTGACCGCCGCCACTGCGGCCACAGGGTGGCCCTTGTACAGCACTTTTTCCCGGGCCAATATGTTGTCGCTGGCGAACTGGAAGTAACGGGTGGGGTTTTCCATCCGGCCAATGGGCAGGTCCTGGGCGGTAATGACCGCCTTGACGCCGGGATGGTCCAAGGCCTTGCTTGCGTCGATGGACCTGATGTTCGCGTGGGCGTGGGGGCTGCGCAGCACCTTGCCGTGGAGCAACCCCGCCGCATCGAAGTCCGCGCCGTATTTGGCCCGGCCGGTTACCTTGTCGGCGCCGTCGTGGCGAATTGGCCGGGTGCCGACCACTTTGTACTCGGTGTTGGATAAGACGATGTTCGACGCCATACTAGACACCCTTATTGATTGGCTGGTCCAGGCAACGGCTCCCAGAATTCTACCACTTCACGCTCGTATGGCTAGAGGCCAGCCCAAAATTGCGCTGGTATGCCGTCCGACCGACTCCAAGTATACCTGCGAAGTTTACCAGATGTAGAGAAACCGGATTCCCGCCTCCGCGGGAATGACGTGCGTCGTCACCCCCGCGGAGGCGGGGGGGCCTAAGGCTCGGTCGGTTCGCTGACGTCCCCCGCGACGAGTATGTGGACGTGGGCCATCGGCGTGTCGTCCGGGGCCCCGTTCCCCGCCTTCGGAGACCTTTGCATAACTCCCCGAAGAGCGTAACTTGTGGGGAACGGCCGAGTTTTTCCAACCTGGCCCCCACCCCTAGATTCCGGATCGGGGACCGGAATGACAGTTACGCAAAAGTCTCCCTTCGCGGGGATGACACCCCTGCGGAGGCAGGGGTCTCGCCGGCCGGAATCAAAACAACGTCCCCCTTGGTGACGGTCAAGACTTCATGCCCATTGAGTTAAATAGGGGCTAGTTTGCCCGTTCCCCGCCTTCGCGGGGATGACGTGCGCCGTCACCCCTGCGGAGGCAGGGGATCTGGTCCCCGGAATGTCTATGGAACTTGGACCGGGAATCGGCTCCGAAGCGGAGGAGGCCAAAGATAAAGTGCCCTTCGACAAGCTCAGGACGAACGTGGTGAGCTTGTCGAACTATGGGTTGGAGAAGACGCCGAAGAGACATTTGGGCGCTGTTGATCAGCAAATGTTGCCAGTCCGTTGGCGTGGGCTCCCTGAGCACGTCTTTAATGGTTACCTTCTTCACGGTATGCGTCCATTAGGGAGCGAGGCCGGGGCGGTCTCGCTCTAACCAAGCATTGGATACCCAGCGGCTAACCCATCTCCCAATTGCTTTGCCGGATACAAAACGCCCCAGCGAGCTAAACTGGGGCGCTGAAATCTTGGCGCGGTGAAACCAGGCAGCGTTTCAGGGGCTTACAAGGCCGGCGATGCAGCCGGCGCGGAGTCCTTGACCTGGTTCTTGAACGCGGGCATCACGTCCTGGGCGAACCATTCCAGTTGCTCCAGGAATTGGCGTTCCGTGGCGCCGCCCGCGGGCACTCCTACGTGCACCGCTTCCAAGCCGGGGTAGGTCTCCTGGACTTCCATGAGTTTCTCGGTCACCATCTCCGGAGTCCCGACAATCCACCATCCCCTGTCAATGGCCGCCTCGAAGGTGGGAAGCTTTGTTGCGGCCGCGGCCCGGGCTCGACGGGGGTCTGCCAGCATGTCGACCTGCTCCTCGTTCAGCCCCAGGAACCCCAAGGGCCCAAAGAACTTCATGTGCTCTTCATAAAGGGGCAGGGCCTCGGCCATCGCCTTTTCCTGGGTGTCGGCGATGTACGTGTGATAGGTGACCTCCAGGTCGGTTCCCAATTGGGTCTCCCGCCCAGCATTGGCCAGGGCTTCGCGCCAGCGGACCACCACGTCGTGGCTGGGGGCATTCCGCGAGGCTCCACCGCCCATCAGGCCCTTGATTCCGTACTTGAGCATGAAGGCGATGCCCCGTTCGCTGGCGGTGACCACCGGCTGCCAGCATTCAACGGGCAAGGTGCGGGGCTTGGGGACCAGAGTCAACTCCTCCAGTTCATACCCCCGGTAAGGGACTCTGGGGGGCAGGTCGTAGTTCTTACTGTGATGCGAGAAAGTGCGTTGGTTAAAGGCCTTGAATATGATGTCCACCTGCTCTTCGAACACTTCCCGGTTGGCTTCGCTGTCCGATTGAGTGCTGGGAAACCCGAAGGTGTCGACCTCCCGGCTATGATAGCCGCGGCCCACTCCGAAGATTACCCGGCCCCTGGTCAGGTGGTCGGCCATCGCGTAGTCCTCGGCCATGCGCAAGGGGTGCCACATGGGGGAGATGTTGAATCCGCAGCCGAATCTGAGATTCTTGGTAATGTGGGCCAGGTGAACGCTGAAGAGCAATAAATTAGGGATACACTCGTAGCCCTCCGGCTGGAAGTGGTGTTCAGCCAACCATAGGGTGTCGTACCCCCACTGGTCCATTAGTTTGGCCATCGTTTCGGTCTTGTACAGCGGCGTGGTCAGGTATTCATCGGAGAAAGACCGGTCGTTGCACGGCGTGCCGTCCAGACCGATGTTCTCCATGTCCACTCCACCGGCATATAGCGTCCCGAATCTAGTGATCATTCATCGCTCTCAACTAACCATTATAATTTGCCAGCGGCCCGGTCCATTCCGAGCCGTTGGCGATATGCGAACCTTACCGCCGGCCGCAAGAGGCCGGCGTCCGCGGCGGCGAGACCCCTACTGCTCCTGGCGGTGGGGCGCCCATTCGAAGCCGTGTACGTTCCGCGTATCCGAGCGGCTCAGCTTGTCAGCCCAGCTATCCACGGCAGGGCCCAGCGGGTATACGTTGTTTTGGTAGTACAACCCGATGTCCAGGACGTTATCCCAGACCCACTGGCCTATATCCACCGAGGCGTCGAAGCGCTCCTGGGCGTCAAATATCACATTGAGTTCCTCCACTTTCCCCTCGAACCCGTTGGTCCGATCCCCCCTGTGAAGGTAAGGGTGTTCCAGGCCGCCGCTCCAGCCGATCCAGGGCCACCACAGGAAGCTGTAGAAGCCTGCGGGCTCCCTGTATGGGCCCGAGTCGTGGCAGGTTGCTCCCTCCCATGTATACTCCCCAAACTGCCCCCGCAGGACGCTGTAGGGCTGGTTCTCGATGCGGACGTTGAGCCCGATGTCAGCCCACATGTCGGCTATCGCCTCGCAGGCCTCTGTGGCCCCGGGGGCGCCCCGGTCGACGGGGTTCAATAGAATGTCAAACCCGTCGGGGTAGCCGGCTTCCGCCAACAACTGCTTGGCCCGCTCCACGTCGTATTCCCACACCCAATCAGCAGGGCTCGCGTTGCTCGCGCCGGCAGCCCGGCGGGCATCCGGCTCCATCCATCCCCACATTGTCAGGGGCGCTCCCTCACCGTTGAGCAGCACGTCGATAATCTTTTCCCGGTCTATGGATATCGACAAGGCCTCGCGCACCTTCCGGGCCCGTTCCCACTCGGCGGAGGTTATGTCCGCGGACCTGGACACCCAGGGCAGGTCGTCGGGATTGTACGCGGGCAGCGGTTCCTCGCCGGCGGCAATCTGGTTGTAATATTGGCCATACAGGCGCAGGCCCGACTGAGAGGCGGCCGCCTGGCTCATGAACTTGGTGCCGGGTGTCTGTGCCAGAAGAGGCACTTGGCCCGGGGTCGCCCCAAAGGTGTCCAGCCTGCCCACCTGGAAGTTGGCCACACGGGCAGCCTGGTGGGGTATTTCCAAGAGTGTCAACTCGGCAAAGTAGGGGGGTCTTGCGGTAGTGGTCCTCCACTGCCGCGAACCTCCAGAATTCGCCGGTCTGCGAATCCACGAACTTCCAGGGGCCGGTGCCGGCCAGTTGCGGCGAGGCAGCCTCGACGCCTTCCGCTGCGACCAACTCCTCCGTCTGGTCTTTATTCACAATCCACAATCCGTTTACGCCCGGGCTGCTCAACCAAAGAAGCATGTCAAACCGGGGCTGGACGGTGTCCGTCACCAGGGTATAGGGGTCCGGGGCGCTCATTATGCCGGGATCCAGGAAGTATGGCCTGGTATACAGGTCGATACCCGTTGCCGAGCCCTCGCACATCTCTTCGATGGAAAACATGACGTCGTCGACGGTCAACTCTCCCAAGCCATCGTGGAATTGGACCCCTTGCTTGAGATTGAAAGTCCAGGTCGTGTTGTCTGAGGCGATAGACCAGTCCTCGGTGATTTGAGGGATGTACTCCCCGTTAACGTCGTTGGAGACCAGTCCTTCGAAGGAGGTCATGGTAATGAACTGCACCGCCGGCGAGCCCGGTGGTGCACGGGTGTGCCTGGTAGGAGCCGATGTCCCCGAAGGCAACCCTCAGGTGCCCGTAGGGCCCTTCCGGCGCCGGCTCTGGCGTGGCCGCGGCGACCGTAGGCGCCGGTGTCGGCGCGGGCGGTGGCAGTAGGCACAGGCTCAGACGCGGTAGGTTCGGCAGTCGGGGCAGTCGGGGCGGTTGTTGCGGGGTCGTCTCCTCCGCCGCAGGAAACCGCTACAGCCAGCAATAACGCCATAAGCGCCGGCAGGAAGAATTTCAAGCTCATCCACCGTTGTTGGGTCATGATCGCTCCTTGCTTTTTTTCAGGTGCGCGGACAACATGTCCGGCTGGAACCGGGCCTATTGAAGACTTGAGACAATATAAAGTTTCTGTCCCTGCCTGTCAACCACAAGAACATGCAGTTATGGGGCCACGAGAGGAAGCCGGCAGCCAGCTGCCGGCTTCCTCTCGTGGCCTAAGGGCGCCCCAGACGTGGCCTTATTCCCAGGGCCGAGAGTCCTTCCTGGCCTCTACCGGCGGTGGGGCGCAAACTCAAATGCGCTCATGTACCGCGAGTCAGAGGTGCTCAGGTGCTCATCCCAGGGGTCCACGTTGGGACCCAGTGGGTATATGTTGTTCTGGACGTACAACCCGATGTCCAGCACGTTGTCCCATACCCACTGGCCTAACTCCACGGTGGCCTGCCAGCGCTCGTCGTTGTCGAATATGGCATTGGCTGCGTCCGCCCGCTCACTGAGACCAGGGTATTCCACGCCGCCGCTCCAGTTGTATATAGGCCTGCCCACATCCAACTAAGTGCACCCATGGGCTCGTCGTATGGGGTTATGGTTGTACAGGTTGCTCCATCATAGGTCCTGCTCCCATACCGTTCTTGAAGGGCGGCGGAGGGGATGGCCAGGTAGTGGGCGGTTGATGCCAATATCGGCCCACATGTCGGCCACGGCCTGGCAGGCTGCTATCTCACCGGCCACTTCCGCGATGTCGTTCGCTATTGTTATCTCGAAGCCGTCTTCATAGCCTGCTTCGGCCAGAAGCTGCTTGGCCCGCTCCACGTCGTACTCCCACGTCCAGTGGTCAGGCTGCCTGTCTAGCGCATTCCCCCAGCCCCACATAGAAAGGGGCGCTCCCTCACCGTGAAGCACTGACTCTACGATCTTTTCCCGCGTCTATGGCTATCGCCATGGCTCTCGCGCACCTTCCGTGCCCGTTCCCATTCTGCGGAGTTAAGGTCCGGGTTACTGGAAACCCAGGGTTGCTCGTCGGGCTTATACGCGGGCAGCGGTTGCTCGCCGGCGGCAGGCTGGACGTAGTACTGGCCATACAAGCGCAGGCCCGATTCACCGACGCCCTCCTGGCTCATGAACTTGGTGCCGGGTGTCTGCGCGAGGAGAGGTATTGTCTCCGGTGATGTGATGAAGGTGTCTATCCGGCCCACCTGGAAGTTGGCTATCACCGCGGCTTCCTGGGGTATCTCCATAAACGTCAACTCGGCGAAGGAGGGGGTCTGGCGGTAGTGGTCCTCCACTGCCTTGAACCTCCAGAATTCGCCGGTCTGCGAATCCACGAACTCCCAGGGTCCGGTGCCGGCCAGCATTGGACCGGCTGCATCGATTCCCACCGATGCGACCAACTCTTCAGTCTGGTTCTTGTTGACAATCCACATTCCGTTTATGCCGGGGCCGGTTATCCAAATCGGCATATCCCACCTGGGGATCACGGTGTCGGTCACCAGGGTATATTTATCCGGGGTGGTCATGCCGCCTTCCGGAACGTTAAACAGGTAATTAATGTAATAGAAAATGTCGCTCAGGCCGCCATCGCAGCCCGTCTGTTGAGCGGAAAACATGACGTCTTCGGAGGTGAACTCTCCCACGCCTCCGTGGAATTGGACCCCCTCCTGAAGATTGAAGGTCCAGGTAGTGTTATCTTCGGCGACGGACCAGTCCTTGACCAGCATGCCCTCGTATTCCTTGTTGGCGTTCTTCCTGAGCAGGTTTTCGAAGGCCGCCATCGTGATGTACTGTTTTGCCGGATAAGAAGTGTTGCAGGGGTGTGCCGTATAAGAACCCATTTCCTTGAAAGCAACCCGCAAATTCCCATGGGGTGCGTCCGTCGCTTCAGGAGCCTGGGTGGGCGCTGGGGCCTCATCCGTAGGTTCAGGTGTAGGAGCGGCGGTGGCCGTAGGCTCGGGCGCAGCAGTTTCGGCCGGGGGAGCGGCGGTTGGATCGTCGCCTCCGCCGCAGGAAACCGCTACAGCCAGCAATAACGCCATAAGCGCCGGCAGGAAGAATTTCAAGCTCATCCACCGATGTTGCGTCATGATTGCTCCTCGACGTTGGGGGGCGTGCCTTGCCCGCCCCCGGTCTATCTTGGGCTGGGGACAATATATGAACTTCGACCCTTGCTGTCAACTACATAAGCGGGCAGCAATTGGCACATCACAAGAAGCCCGCGGCTAGCCGCGGGCTTCTCTTTTCTGACCCTTGCCGGCGCCCCTGGCAAGGCTCTATTGCCAGGGCCTAGACGCTTCCAGCGCTCAATGCCGTTGCCGTCAGGCGCCGGCGTCCGGCTGGGCCCGGCCCCTACTGGCGGTGAGGCGCAAACTCAAATGCGCTTATGCTCCGGGAGTCAGAGGTGCTCAGGTGCTCCTCCCAGCTATCCACAGCGGGACCCAGCGGGTATATGTTGTTCTGGACGTACAACCCGATGTCCAACGTGTTGTCCCAGACCCACTCACCTATGTCCAGGGTGGCCTGGAAGCGCTCATCCGGGTCGACTATGGCCCCGGCTGCATACTGCCGCTCATTGAGGCCGGGGTATTCCACGCCGCCGCTCCATCCGTATGCAGGCTCCCACATGTAACTGTACGCGCCCATCGGCTCGTCGTATACGGTCGCGCTTTGACAGGTTGCTCCATCATAGGAGTTCTCCCCAAACTGTGCCCGGAGGGCGCTGTAAGGAACGCTCAGGTATGTGGCGTTTACGCCAATATCCTGCCACATGTCGGCGATGGCCTGGCAAGCCTCTTCCTCGGCGGACGCACCCGCGATGGCGGTTGCTATCGTTATGTCGAAGCCGTCTGCGTAGCCCGCTTCGGCTAGAAGCTGCTTGGCCCGCTCCACGTCGTACTCCCACGTCCAGTGGTCAGGCTGCCTGTGTTGCACATTCCCCCAGCCCCACATGGAAAGGGCCACTGCCTCACCGTAGAACAGGTCCTCTATGATCTTCTCCCTATCGATGGCTATCGACAAGGCCTCGCGCACCTTCCGGGCCCGTTCCCATTCTTCGGAGTTAAGATCCGTGTTACTGGAAACCCAGGGCAAGTCGTCGGGTCTATACGAGGGCAACGGTTCCTCGCCGGCGGCAGGCTCGAGGTAATACTGGCCATACAAGCGCAGGGCCGATTCACCGACGCCCTTCTGAGTCATGAACTCGGTACCTTCTGTCTGCGCGAGGAGAGATACTGACTCCGGTGTTGTCACAAAGGTGTCTATCCGGCCCACCTGGAAGTTGGCTATCTGGGCGGCTGCCGTGGGTACTTCCAGGAACGTCAACTCGGCGAAGTAGGGGGTCTGGCGGTAGTGGTCCTCCACTGCCTTGAACCTCCAGAATTCGCCGGTCTGCGAATCTACGTACTCCCAGGGACCGGTGCCGGCCAGCCGCGGAGAGGCTTCATCGATTCCTACCGATGCCACCAACTCTTCGGTCTGGGCCTTATTGACAATCCACATTCCGTTGATGCCGGGGCCGCTTATCCAGACCGGCATATCCCACTTGGGCGTGCCGGTGTTCGTCTCTAGGGTGTAGTCATCCACGACGGTCATGCCGTCTTCCGGAAATAGGTAACTTATGTACCAACCAAGGCCGTTCAAGTAGCCCTCGCAGTACATCTGCTGGGCGGAAAACTCAACGTCTTCGGCGGTCAACTCTCCCACGCCCCCGTGGAATTGGACGCCCTGCTTAAGGTTGAAGGTCCAGGTCACACTATCTTCGGCGACAGACCAGTCCTCGACGAGTATGCCGACGTATTCCGAGTTGGCGTCCTTCCTGAGCAGGCTTTCGAAGGCCGCCATCGTGGTGTGCTGTTTTGTCGGCGAAGCGGTGGTGCAGGGGTGCCCTTTGTAGGAGCCCATTTCCTTGAAGGCAACCCTCAGGTGCCCGTAGGGTCCTTCCGGCGCCGGCTCTGGCGTGGCGGCAACCTCCGGTTCAGGTGTAGGAGCGGCGGTGGCCGTAGGCTCCGGGGTGGCAGTTTCGGCTGGCGCCGCCGTTTCGGCTGGCGCGGTTGTTGCGGGGTCGTCTGCTCCCCCGCAGGAAACCGCAACTGCCAGCAATAGCGCTACCAGCGCTGGCAGGAAGAATCCGATTTTCATCCACGGTCGCTTAGCCACAGTTTCACCTCTACATTCGGGTAGACGTTGGTAAATTGTGTATCTTCAGTCTCGAATCCCAGTTAACTTACTTTCGTCGCTGTTGCTGCACCAATCGCCGGATTATACCGCATCAGGGCAACCATGAATACAGGAGTTCCGTTGTCCTATCGTTTCCCCTGGTACAACGGCCCACGAAGGACCTGGCCGGGCAGTGCGCCGGTGTGCTCCCCGTCCTCCAGCAGCGCCTCGCCATTGACGATGACGTAGTTGATGCCGGTTGCTCCCTGCTCCACGTGCATTTCGCCGTTGGGGAATTCATATATCGGCTCCCGGGGCTTGGCGGCAATCGCGTCGGGATCGAAGATGGTTATATCGGCGGCTTTACCCGGCGAGATGAATCCCCGGTCGTGAAGGTCGTGCATTAGCGCAGTCTTCCCCGTCATGCGGTAGACGGCGTCTTCCAGGGACATGATTCCCTTCTCCCGCACCCAGTAGCTCAGCAGCCTGGTGCTGTAGTCGGTGCGGTCGCCCTTGTCCGGCCGGGCGCCGCCGTCGGTGGTCCCGATGACCGTGTATGGCGAGCCCATGATCTGTCTCTGCGACTCAGGGTCGGTATTCCGGTCGATGACCATGAAGCTGGTCCGGAGATCATCGTCCAGGACCAAGTCCAGGAGGGCGTCGGCGACGCCCTTTCCTTGTTCATTAGCGATTTGCTCGACGCTCTTGCCGCCGAACTTCCTGTTTCGCTCCTCGTGGGCCATGTAGACTTCGACCAGGTCCCAGCGGCCGCTGAAGCTCATGCCCTGTCCCTCAGCGTGGCCTCCATTACCCTGAGCTTGACGAAGGGCGGCTTCTGCGCTCAACAGCCGGCGTACCTCCGAGTCCCGGAAGGACCGAATCCTCTCATCCACCGGCTGGGCCATAACCGAATTCCACGTCGGCATGCCCTGGAACACCATCGAAGGGCTGATCATGTCCTCGTCTTCCAGGCCGCCGAACCCCGATCTAAGGTCGAAGATGGGTCCTGCGATAGCGGATAAGCACGAGGCATAAGGCCTGGCGCCTGACCGCCAAGACTCTTCCAACCATTGTAGATGCTCTTTCCAGTCGTCAGGGTTAATCAGCTCCTGGGAAATGAGGTTGTACATGGCGGGGCGGCCGGTCCTGCGGGACAGTTCCTCGGCTATCTTGGCCGGCCCCAGGAAGTCGCCCAGGGCGCCGCCGCTCACCTGGAAGACGCCGGTGCCCAGGTCGCCCAGCACGCTGCCCAGGGCGTACCACTCCTCTGCGCCCGCGACTGAGGACGGCACCAAGACATTGAAGAACTCAATTCCGTGGTCGGCGAAATTGGCGATGCTGAAGCCCAAGGCCCCTGCCAAAATCCCATCGCGGACCAGGGCCTTCATGGCTTCGATTTCCTCCGGGGTAGCCAGGCGGTCGTGGCAGGCATCGTCCATCACGTAGCGCCGGACCGCGGAGTGGCCAACCAATGCGCCCACGTTTATGCCGCGGTTTCGCCCGATGGCGTCGAGATACTGGGGAATGGTCTCCCAGGCGAAGTCCACCCCTTTCTGCTGTGCGCCCATAGGGACGCCTTCCATTTTCTCGAAAAGGTCCAGATACCAGTCGCCGTCGCCGGGCCGGGTGGGGGCAATGGTGGTCCCGCACTGCCCTACTATGATCGAGGTATTGCCGTTCAGCGACGTAGACTTGACTATGGGGTCCCACATGCACTGGGGGTCGAAGTGGGTATGGTGATCAATGAAACCGGGGGCAACCACCAGGCCATCCGCGTTGATGGTGCGGGCCGCCGTTTCGTTGAACTTGCCGACTCCGACAATCCGGCCGTTGGTCACCGCGACGTCGGCGTAGAACCAGGGTTCACCTGAACCATCCACGACGCGTCCGTTCTTTATGAGCAGGTCATACGCCATTACCAAACTCCCTAGCTGTCAGGTTACCGGGGAACCAACCCCATGAGTCACTTTTGGTGCGCAGAGATTTTACCGTGAAAGCCTATCTTTGGCAATGGACATCGTCAGGAGCCGAGTGCAGAACTCGATGCGCAGCTCCCGATTGGCGCACCATGTGCGGGGACTGGCTCACCATAGGCCGGAATTGGCGCACCATGTGCGGAGATTGACTCACCACAGGCCGGAATTGGCGCACCATGTGCGGGGATTGGCTCACCATGTGCAGACTGGCCGGGGTTGGGAACGCCAAGGGCCAGAAGGCTAGGCCCGGGGTTCGGTCGTAGTATTTTTTCCCTTCTGCGACATTTTGAGCCATTTTGAGACGCTTTGAACGCGGGGCGGCGACGACCCACTATTGGCCAAGACGCCTGGTAGGGCATGGTTCGATAAGCTCTCCATGAGCGGACTTGCCGGAATGGAGCTGACCGGCTGGGATGGAATTGCTTTTGGCGCGGAACAATTAAGGTTCAATCCGGTCACTGGCCGGTCACTGGCCACAGGCTATCGATGAAGTATTTTGCTGTTGGCTCGTGCACAGCTTGATACAAGTTTAGGTATTGGACTTCGGGACAGTCAACGGCCAGATGACATTGCCTAGTTTTGCGCCTGCCTCTCAACAGCGCGATACCCCTGTTGCGAGGTGAACTGGAAACTGCCGAGGGCGGCTGAGGTTAATTTCACGCGCTTGATCGTGCCCGCGACCTACCGCCCGAACTCGTTGACGCCCTCCGGCGTCAACCCCAGGGGAACATAGGACTGCTCGTCGTCGTCGTTCTCCCTTCTCATAGCTTCGACCAATTCTTCCTTGAACGCCGCCAGCAACTCGTCGCTGAGGACGCCGCCAGCTGCCGCTGCCTTTTGTTTCAGGTTATTGAACGCCCACTCGCTGGGGGTGCCCCGGGGCATGGCAAAGAAGTCACGGTCGAATACCGGCATCTCGCCGGGGCCGAAGTAGCCCTTGTCATCTAGTTCGTACCCTTCTAGGTCGTGGGTGCCCTTGCCCAGCACCTGGCCCGTTTCGGCGTAGTGCTCCATGACGTTCTTCATGCCGTACTTCTGGATGGGGCATACTTTCATGCAGACCCCGCATCCCAGGTAGCGGGCCATCACCGGCCGGCAACGCCTCATGTAGACCTTGTTCTTTTCCACGCCCCGCCACCAGATCTTGTCCCGCATCAGGGCCCGTCCGGGACAGCGGTTGACGCAGATCTGGCACACCTGGCAAAAGGCGTGGATGCCGTAGTCGACTGGCTCGTCGTAGGTGACCTTGGCATCTGTCGTAATCATAATCAGGCGGTTCCTGTTGCCCTCGTTGGGGGAAAGCAGGTAACCGCAGGCGCCCAACTGGCCCAAGCCGGCGGCGACGAACATGGGAATCATGGGCCCCGGGGCGTCGTTGGAGTGGATGACGTAGGCGCGGTAGCCCAGGGAGCGGATGAACTTGCCCAACTCCAGCCCGGCGGCGGCCTGGGTACGGTAGGCGCCGGCGTGGACGATCTCGGCATCTACGCTGGGGATGGTCTGGGTGGGATCGAAGTCCTGTTCGTAGGCTAGGCAGATGGCGGTGGGAAGGTGGGTAAAGCCCCGCTTGTGCTTGAACTCGTAACGGGGGTCATAGGCGGTGAAGCCCACCTCGTTGTAACCCACTTGCCTTGCTTTGTCCTTGATCAGCTGGGTGACGTCCTCGCCGGTGGGCTCGGCGGTCGGCTCCATATCGGCAGTCTTCCGTCCGGCGAGCACCAGGTGGCGGTCCACCCTGCTGTGCTCCAAGAGCATTTCCCACACCTCGGCGTGCTGGTTCTTCATTACGTTGAACTGCCAGTCTTGTGCGGCCTGCTCTGAATAGTCCTGCATTTCCTCGGGGTGCTCCCTGGCGTACCAATCGACTTCCCGGTCGTTGGTTGGTATGCCGGGCACCGTCTCCAGTTCTTCCGGAACGGGAATGGTTACCGGCTTGTCGCCGAAAAGCTTGCCCGGCCTGACTACCTCGTGGCCTATTTTCAGCATGTCAGTTCCTCCCCTGGGCTCCTAGCATACATCGACGGGAAGTGTAGCTCCAATGATAATTCCTCGGCATATTACGTGTCTACCGGGATTCCTGACTTAGACCAGTCTCGACCTGGCGCCTTAGGACGATAGAACAACGCTCCTGCCCGGCTGCGACCTACCGGTTGGCCCGCATACTCTGAGACCTTTGCGTAACTCTCGGCATGGTATTTTGCGGGTTTCCCCGACAGAAAAGTGGGGGTCAATAGGCTCTATGCCCAGGCCGGTGGGCCGCACCTTTGCGTTGTTAAGTGAGTGGCCCACGCTTCCACCGGTCATAGGGTGGTCTCAGGCGGCGCAGCCAGCCAATTTGGTTGCCTTCCTCAGGTTGTACGCCATCAGCTTGAACCACATCTCCACGGCGTTTCGTCCCAGGCTCCTGTAGCGCACACGGCTGTAGCCGTAGCTGCGCTTCAGGGCGCCGAATATCTTCTCGACGAGGGCCCGCCTGGGACTTATCAACTCGTTGCGCCGCTGCTGCCAGTGCGGTAACTGCCGTTGATGCTTGTGCGAACGATGCATGATCCGGTCGTTAATCCCCTGGGACTTCAGCCACCGGCGCCGACGCTTGGACTCATAGGCCCGGTCACCGTACACCGCCCGCTCATCGCCGCTCACCAGGCCATCGGCCACCTCGCTCTCATAGACCTTGGCAGGCGTCAGCGCCGCCTTGCGCACCAATCCAGTGCCGGCATCCACTCCCAGGTGCACCTTGTAGCCAAAGTGCGTCCGGGACCCCCGGCCGGTGTAGCTCCAGTCGGCATCGGGGTCCGTAGAACTCTTGGCCCCCCGCCCTTCAGATACCGGAGGACGACGCACTTGGGCATCCACCAGAGTGGCGTCCATCAAGGTCCCTTCCTTCAAGATCAGGCCCCGCTTGTCCAGTTGGGCCTCCAACTCCTTGAACAGCTCCTCGCTCAGACCACGCTTGGACAACTCGGTGCGGAACCGGCTGATGGTAGAGTAGTCGGGTGTCTGGTCCTCAAGTCCCAGTCCCACGAAGCGGCGGAACGGTATCCGGTCTCCCAGCGCCTCCTCCATCTGGGGGTCAGACAGGTTGTACCACTGCTCCAGCAAGAGCGCCTTGACCATCATCAAAGGAGGATAGCTGGGCCGTCCCTCTTCCGCCGAGTACACTCCGTCCACCAGGGATGCAAATCTGCCCCAATCCACCGCATCGTCGATTCGCTCCAATCGCTGGTTTTTCCCAAGAGTCTGTGGCAACAACGATTCCGCTAGCGACGGCTGACCTATCTCACGGTGCATCTCTACTCTCCTCACACTAACCAATCACTACTCACAATTTTCGCCCACTAATCCCAGTTATGCAAAAGTCTCCGCAGGCGGGAATCTAGCGCCACAGGTGTGCGTGCGTGAGGGAGAGAGGGGGAAAAGCCGCCCGGCCTAGCCGCGGGCGTGGTGGGGGGACAGCAACGTCACTTTCATGTCCGGGGGCAGGTTGGACCTGGTCGCCACCAGCCGCGGCTGCGACTGCACCTCGCTCAAGCCCATCCGCCGCAGGAACGCCTCCACGTCCTGGAACGACGTCCCCGCCGCATGGTTGCCGTGGTGCATCGGGACCACGATCTTCGGCTCCAAGTCCTGCATCGTCTGCAATACCTGGTCCATGTTCAGCGTGCACCCGCCGCCGGTGGGCACCAGCAGCACGTCCACCGGGGCCAACTCGGACACCTGCCGGGTGGTCAGCGGCTGCGAGATGTCGCCCAGGTGGCACACGCTCACCCCGTCCAACTCTATAGCGTAGGCGACGTTCCGCTGCGCCATCTGCTCCGACACCGGCTGCTCCGGCGACAGCGGGGTCATCACCCCCCGTATCGTAATGCCCGAGTACTCGTACTCGCCGGGGCTGTCGAACACCTTGGGGTCGCCGGCCACGTCCTGCCAGCAGCTATGGTTGGGGTGGCTGTTGCTCACCGTCACCACCGCCGCCGAACGCGTCTCGGCCCGCAGGCCCAGCGACGGGGGATAGGGGTCGGTCAGCACGACCAGACCGTCGGCATGCAAGCGGAACGCAGCGTGGCCCAGCCAGGTTATATCCACTGCCGCCGCCCTTTCCGCCGCAGCGTGGCCTTCCGTGGTTCATTCAGAACGGGTGTGTGCGCCGGGGAAAATGCAAAGCCGCCCATCGTCTACCTCCCAACTCCACCGTAGTATAATAAGACCGGCCGCCACGGTCAACGTCTGCCGCCGCCAACCGAGGCCCAGCGCAGGCCCAGACCGGCCGGGCGGCATGCCAAGATGCCTGCCGCGAACCAGCAAACAGCCGAGCGCATAGCTCCGCCAACGCCCGTCGAGCCTGCCCCGACGGCGCCGGAAACCCTGCGGCGCATGAAAGACGCCGTCCGGGCGGGACAGCCCTGGCTCCACGCCCTGCTGGAGGCCGTGGGCCTCTGGACCCAGCCCTGGGAGGACTTCCAGGGCCGCACCTACCGCTACATGGTGCAGGGCGAGGCCTTCGACTGGCTGACCCTGGCCGAGCGCCTCTGCACCGAACTGGACGGCCTCATCCCCCGCGCCGAGCTGGAGGACCTCCTGTTCCGGGGCCGCCTGCCCGACAGCGTGCCGCCGGAACTGTTCCGCGACCTGCTGGGCGCCAGCAAGCACCGCGCCCACCTCAACTTCTGGTACGGGGTCGTCGTGGAAGAAGCCCTGCAGTTGTCCGCCGAGGAAGAAGCGCGCAAGCGGCACACGGCCCGGGGCTACGCCGACACCGAGGAACTGGTCGAACATGCCTTCTCGCACCTGTACGGCGCAACCAGGTCGGACCTGCTGGACGAGTTCCGCACCGACGCCGGCATCCCCAAGCGCCGGGGGCTGTCGCTAACCGACGTCAAGAGCTTCACCTACTGGCTGCACAAGCGCCGCCTGAAGATGTGGGACCCGGCCCGCGTCGCCAGCGACACCCGCAAAGGCATCCGCAAGCTCCGCCACCTGGAGCAGGCGGCCAGAAATTCCAGCCGAGAGAAGGTGCCAACATGACATCCCCCTCCGGCGCCCCGTCCGCCGCCGACATGCCCCGGGCCTATGACCCCACAACCGTGGAACAACGGCTGTACCAGTACTGGCTGGACCAAGGCCACTTTGCCACCAAGCCCCAGCCGGGCCGCAAGCCCTTCACCATCATCATGCCCCCTCCCAACGTTACGGGGGAGTTACACCTCGGCCACGCCCTGGAAAAGGCCATAGAGGACGCCCTGGTGCGCTGGAGGCGCATGTCCGGCGACCCCACCCTGTGGCTCCCCGGCACCGACCACGCCGGCATCGCCACCCAGTGGGCCGTGGAGCAGAAGCTGGCCGCCGAGGGCCGGGACCGCCGCCAACTGGGCCGGGAGAAGTTCGAGGGGCTGGTCTGGGAGCACGTCCGCCAGTACGGCGGCATCATCCACCGCCAGTCCCAGCGGATGGGCGTCTCCGCCGACTGGGACCGCCTGCGCTTCACTTTAGACCCGGGCCCCAGCCGCGCCGTCCGCACCACCTTCGTCAACCTGTACAACAAGGGCCTGATCTACCGCCACGAGCGCATCATCAACTGGTGCCCCCGCTGCTCCACCGCCCTGTCCGACCTGGAAGTGGACTACCGGGAGCGCGAGGGCGCCCTGTACCACATACGCTATCCCTTGGAAGACGCCGCCGCCGGGGAACAAGACTACGTCACCGTGGCCACCGTACGGCCGGAGACCATGCTGGGCGACACCGGCGTGGCGGTGAACCCGGAAGACCCCCGCTACCAGCGCCTGCCGGGCCGCCGGGCCGTGCTTCCCATCATGGACCGCAGCATCCCCATCGTGGCGGACCAGGCCGTCAGCCTGGAGTTCGGCACCGGGGCGCTCAAAGTCACCCCCGGCCACGACCCGGCGGACTTCGATATCGGCCAGAGACACAATCTCGAGATAATCACGGTCATCGGCCCCGACGGCAACATGACCGAGGCCGCCGGGGAGTTCGCCGGCATGGACCGCTTCCAGGCGCGGCAGGAAGTCGCCGACCGCCTGAAATCCCTGGGCCTGCTGGAGAGGGTGGAGGAATACACTTCGTCCGTAGGCCACTGCCAGCGCTGCGCCTCGGTCGTAGAGCCTTTAGTGAGCCTCCAGTGGTTCGTCAACCTAGGCAGCCACGACAAGCCCGACAGCATCGCCGGCAAGGCCTACGCCGCGGTGGCCGACGGCGACATCCGCATAGTCCCGGAGCGTTTCACCAGGGTCTATCTCAACTGGCTGGAGAACATCCGCGACTGGTGCATCAGCCGCCAGCTATGGTGGGGGCATCGCATCCCGGTGTGGTACTGCGGCGACTGCGGCGCCCTGACGGTGTCCGCCGAAGACCCGACCGAATGCGCCGCCTGCGGGTCGACTACGCTGCGGCAAGACCCCGACGCCCTGGACACGTGGTTCAGTTCCGGGCTGTGGCCCCATTCCACCCTGGGTTGGCCCGACGACACCGAGGACCTGCGCTACTTCTACCCGACCACGGTGCTGGAGACGGGCTACGACATCCTGTTCTTCTGGGTGGCCCGCATGATTATGCTGGGCATCGAAAACACCGGCAAGCCGCCATTCAGCACCGTATTCCTCCACGGCATGATCCGGGACGGCGCCGGGGCCAAGATGAGCAAGACCAGGGGCAACACCATGGACCCCCTGGAACTGGTGGACAAGTACGGCACCGACGCCCTGCGCTTCGCCCTGACCACCGGCGCCGCCCCCGGCAGCGACATTCGCTTCACCGAGGGTAGGCTGGAGGCGGCCCGCAACTTCGCCAACAAGGTCTGGAACGCCTCCCGCTTCGTGCTCGCCAGCGTCGAGAACCAGGGCGGCCCTGGCTGCCTGACCACCCCGGATGCGGGGGAACACCGGCAGGACCGCTGGATTCTGAGCCGCCTGCACCGCACGACCCAAGAAGTCAACGACGCCTTAGCCGGCTTCGAGTTGGGAGAGGCCCAGCAGAAGCTGTACGACTTCATCTGGGACGACTACTGCGACTGGTACATCGAGATGGCCAAGGTACGCCTGCGCTCCGGGTCCGGGCCGTCTCCGCTGCCCGTTTTGGTCCACGTGCTGGAGCGGACCCTGCGGCTGCTGCATCCCTTCATGCCATTCGTCACCGAGGAAATCTGGCAGCACCTCCGGTCCTCTCTGCCTCAGGGCGACAGCGCCGAGGAAAGTCTGGCTGAATCCATAATGGTCGCCTCCTACCCCCAGGCGGACGCCGGCTCTTTTAATCCCCAGGCCGAGGAAGAAATCTCCCTGGTCATGCGGACCGTACGGGCCATCCGCAACGCCAGGGCCCAGCTTCGGATCCCCTCCAACCAGCCGCTGGAAGCCTTGGTGGAGGCCAACGGCTGGCAGCAGACCATCGAGGAAGAGGCGGACGCACTGCAGGCCCTGTCACGAGTTGAGCCGCTGCTCATCCTGGAGGGCGACGGCCCGCAAGCCGGCGCGGCCAGGGGCATTTCATTGGTGGTGAGCCCCCTGGTAGTCCGGCTGCCGCTGGAAGGCGTGGTTGACCTGGAAGCCGAGTCGGAGCGCCTGCGAAATGACCGGGAGGAATGCCAGCGCAACCTGGACCGGGTTTCGGCCCTGGTGTCCAACGAGAACTTCCGCGGCAAGGCCAAGCCCGAGGTGGTGGAACGAGAGGAAGAACGCCTCCAATCGCTGCGGGAACGCCGGCAACGCCTGGACGAGGTCCTGGAGCAGTTGGGCCGAGCCGGATAGATGGAAGAACGGGAAAGACGCGGGCCATGGCCCATAGACTAGGCATCATCGGCTTCCCCATCGCTCACTCCATATCGCCGCTGTTCCAGCAAGCCGCCCTCGATCACCTGGGCGTGCAGGCAACCTACGAGGCCTGGGAAGTCGAGCCAGGCGGCCTCGAAGCCTTCGTCAATGACCTCCGCAGCCCGGAGACGCTGGGGATAAACGTGACCGTCCCCCACAAAGAGGCGGTGGTCCCCATCGTTGACGAGGTGGACGAGTGGGCCGCAGCCGCCGGCGCAGTCAACACCATCGTCAACAGGAAGGGAACGTTGACCGGCCACAACACCGACGGCGTCGGCTTTCTGCGGGCGTTGAGGGAAGCGGGAAACTTCGAGCCCCGGGGCCGCCGGGCTCTGGTGCTGGGCGCCGGGGGCGCCGCCAGGGCCGTGGTCCTCGCCCTGGCCAGGGAAGGGGCAGCACAGGTCACCATTGCCAACAGGACGCAGGAGAGGGCCAACCGCCTGTGCCAAGTTGCAGCAGACAGCGGACTGGAAGCCCAGAATATCTCGTTGGATCCCAAGGCTCTGACCCAGGCTGCAGCATCGGCGGAGCTTATAGTAAATTGCACCACTTTGGGCATGGCCCATGGCCCGGACGAGCGCCGGTCCCCGCTGTCCCAGGGCCAGATACCGCCGACGGCCCTGGTAAATGACCTGGTGTATAATCCGCAAGAGACGCCCCTGGTGCAGGAAGCTAGGCGCGCAGGCGCCGCCGTCCTGGGAGGCCTGCACATGCTGGTGTACCAGGGAGCGGCTTCCCTGGAGATGTGGACGGGCCGGGAAACTCCGGTTGAGGTCATGCTGGAGGCAGCCGCCCGAGCCATGGCGGAGCGTTAGTCGGCAACGGCGTCCGTCGATCCCAGCCCCAAACGATTCTTGCTAGGTATGAGCGGGTAAATGGTCCGGTTCTTCACAGCGGGCGAGTCCCACGGCCAAGGCTTGGTCATAATCGTCGAGGGCGTCCCGGCCGGTCTGTCCTTGGACGAGGCGTTCATTGCCGCCCAGCTAGCCCGGAGGCAGAAGGGCTACGGACGCGGCGGCCGCATGCTAATCGAGCAGGACCGGGCCCGCATCATGTCGGGCGTCCGTCACGGCTACACCCTCGGCAGCCCCATAGGCATGACCCTGGAGAACAAGGACTGGGTCAACTGGCAGTCCGCCATGGCCGTTGAAGCGGTTGAAGACCCTGACGCCGACGGCCGCGGCAAGCGCATCACCCGCCTGCGGCCGGGCCACGCCGACCTGGCGGGGACCATGAAGTACGGCTTTGACGACGTGCGCAACGTGTTGGAGCGGGCCAGCGCCCGGGAGACCGCCGCCAGAGTTGCCGCCGGAGCGGTGGCGGCGCGGTTTCTCCAGGCGTTCGACATAGCGCTACACAGCCACGTTATTTCCATTGGAGGCGTAGACGCAGCGCCTACTGAGGAAATCGACTGGGAGGCCGTCGAGGAGTCTCCCGTACGCTGCGCCGACCCGGAAGCCGCAGACCGCATGATTGCCGAAATCGACGCCGCCAAAGAGGCCGGAGACACCGTTGGAGGGGTCGTAGAGGTAATCGCGGACAACGTGCCCATCGGCCTGGGGTCCCACGTGCACTGGGACCGGAAAATCGACGGCCGGATAGCCCAAGCGTTGATGTCAATCAACGCGGTGAAGGCCGTGTCCATCGGCCCCGGATGGGAGACTGTCGGCCTCAGGGGCTCCCAGGTTCACGACGTCATAGAGCCGGTGACTAATCCCGCTGAGCCCTGGCAGCGCGGCACCAACCGTCAAGGCGGGACTGAAGGCGGTATGACCAACGGCATGCCCTTAGTCGCCCGTTTCGGCATCAAGCCCATTGCAACGCTGGTGAATCCGCTGCCGTCGGTGGACTTGGATACCGGGGAGTCGGTGCAGGCCCACTACGAGCGGTCCGACGTGTGCCAGGCTCCTCCGGCCGGCGTGGTCGGCGAGGCCATGGTGGCGCTGATCCTGATGGACGCTTTCCTGGAGAAGTTTGGAGGCGACTCCGTGGAAGAAACCCGGCGCAACTTCGAGGGGTACCTGAAAACCGTAGGGCCCCGCAGACTGCCCAAGTAGTTTCAGGCTGCCCGGCGATTGAACGCGGAGGCTGTTGGGAGGCGGCCGTCCGGCTTCAATTGACTTGCTTGGGTGATAAGTTATACTGGTTTGAAACCTGCATGAGTCGTTTAGCGGAGGGTTTTATCATGGAAGGCAAAGTACAGATAGAGATCACCTACTGCGTTCCTTGACAGCACCTGGCGACCGCCACGTGGTTGGCGAATGAGTTCTTCCGGAACTTTGGACCGGACGCAGCGGTGACCATATCCCCGCGGGGACAGGGCATCATGGAAGTCTTCCTGGACGGGGAGCGGATTTACGACAAGGCGGCCGAGGGAGGGAAATTCCCGGACTTGATACGGGTTCGCGCGATGGTCGACGCGGTCCGGGACAGGCTCGGGGAGATCGAGCCCGGCTACAGCACCCCCGGCGGCCCTCGCGTAGAAGCGCCCGCACCGGAGCCTGCTCCAGCCGACGATTAGCCTGGCGCAATTGCGCCGTGACCTATCAGTTCCACAACCCCTCCCTCACAGGAGGGGTTGTACTTTTTCCCAAATCTGGTTGGACAGCGCCCGCTGTGGTTGGGCGGCGTCTAAGACCAGCCAGTGCTCCGGGTCCTGGGCCGCCTGGGCCAGGTAACCCTTGCGCACCCTGGCGTGAAAGTCCGACGGGGCTGTTTCAAACGCATCGGACAACACATCGCCCTTACGATCCAGGGCTGTGTCTGACGAGAGGTCCAACAGCACGGTCAGGTCGGGAATCAGGCCGCCGGTAGCTGCGCGGTTTAACTTGTTGACCAAGTCCAGGTCCAGCTCCCGCCCGTAGCCCTGGTAGGCAACGGTAGATGCGGCGTATCGGTCTGCAATCACGGTGACGCCAGCTTCCAAGGCGGGCTTCACGACCTCATGGACCAATTGGGTCCGGGCGGCAATGAAAAGTGATAGCTCGGCGACCGGCGAAAGGGACTGGTGGCCTTTCGCCCAAGGCCGCAGGACTTCGCCCAACGGCGTGCCGCCGGGTTCGCGGGTCAACAGGACTGGGATACCCCTGCGGCGTAGTCGGCTTGACAGAGATCTGGCCTGGGTGCTCTTCCCCGATCCGTCCAGGCCCTCGAATACGATGAACGGCGCCACAGTAGAACCTGCGCCTATGGCCGGTAGAACATGACCGACCGCTCCGGCTCGCGGCCGTGGCTCACCGTGGCTACATTGTACCGGTGGCCCAGCAGGTGCTGTAGCCGCCGCACGTAGGACTTCTGGGGCCGGAGTTTCACCGAGCTTTCGCCGGTCAGGACGCGATTCGCGGCCTCTTCCGCCTCTCCCAGCGCACGCTCCAGGACCTCTTGGGGGTCTTCTTCCTCCTGCTGCCGGAACCGTCCTTCCCCCGGATTCCACTCCCTAGCCACGGTGCGGAGAAAGTCCTGCACTTGAGGCATGGTGTTCTTGCGCATGACGTAGACGGGTTTGCCGTTGGCTTCGGCGATTCTTACCAACTGGGACCCCCGACGGTAGTGGGTCTTGGTGGTCAAGACCATGTCGGCCCTGCGCAACTCAGCGGCCACCTGCACCGATATTCCAGTCTCATCCACCGCCGCTTCCAACTTGTCCCGGCCTATCCCGAACAGAAAGACCTTGGCCTCCAAGTCCCTTGCCGGGTTGGGGCTGGTTGCGGCCTTTCCGGGCTCCACTACGGATGGTTGGGAGAATTCCAAGTCCCACGGCGTTGGGGTGTGATCGTTGTTTCTGGCCTGCCGCCGGTCACGTTGGACCTCGCCGCTTTCGTCCAACCACCGAATCTCCGGATTGATTGGAAAGCCCCGGAGCCACTGGTCCACGACCTGGGCGACGTTGTCGTGGACCACCAACCGCTCCCAGTCCAGAATCTCCACCACCACGTCGAAGGTTGGCGGCGCTTTGCGCTCCAAGACGCTCTTCTGGGTGCCGCGGTAGCGGGCTTCCTGGTCTCCCAGGGTGACCGTTTGCACGCCTCCGACTAGGTCGGACAGCGTGGGGTTCATGATCAGGTTGTCCAAGGTGTTTCCGTGGGCGGTGGCGACAAGCTGCACGCCGCGCTCGGCGATGGTGCGGGCCGCCGCCGCTTCTTGCTCGGCCCCCATTTCGTCGATGATTATCACCCCGGGCATGTGGTTCTCCACCGCCTCAATCATTACGCCGTGCTGCTTGTCCGGCGTGGGCACCTGGATCCTGCGGGCTCGGCCAATGGCGGGGTGGGGAACGTCGCCGTCACCGGCAATCTCGTTGGAGGTGTCGACGATGATGACCCGTTTCCTCCCCTCGGATGACAGGACCCGGGCCATCTCCCGGAGCATGGTGGTCTTGCCCACGCCGGGCCTGCCCAGCAACAGGATATTCTTGCCGGAAAAGGCCAGGTCTTCTACTATCTTGATGGTGCCGAATACCGCCCGCCCCACCCGGCAGGTGATGCCAACGACCTTGCCTTTGCGGTTGAGGATGGACGATATGCGGTGCAATGTCCGCTCGATGCCTGCCCGGTGGTCGTCTCCGAAATCTCCCACTCGCTGCACCACATAGTCCAGGTCTTCCTGAGACACTTCATCTTCGCCGAGGTCTACGTCGTAGTCGGAGAACCGGGCCTCGGGCGGGCGTCCCAAGTCTAGGACTACCTCCAGCAATTCTTCCAGGTCTTCCCGGCTACGTAGCGCGTCGGCAACCCGTTGGGGGAGGCCGTCGAGCAGCAGATCCAACTCTTGACGCACGTCTTCAGGCACCGTAATCAATGTTGTTCCTCCGTGGACGCCTTGCCGGGGTGGGGCGCAGGCCCATTCAAACCTTGCGCGGCCCGGACTGAATCAGGCTCAGTGGGGGTGTCGGGGCACCGCCGGAAACTAACCTGACCCTGCTTGAAGGTCTGCATCATTCGGCCGGGCTGTTGATGGAATCCAGGAAGCGGCGGTGCCAACGGGTGTCGTTGGTAAGCTCGGGATGGAAAGCGGTAGCCAGCATCTTGTCCTGCTGTACTGCCACCGGCCGACCGTCGGGCAGGCAGGCCAGCACGTCCACGCCGTCACCGACGCGAACAATCACCGGAGCTCGTATGAAACACGCCGCGGAAGGGGGTCTTGTCGCAGCCGGCGACTAGCAAGTCTTGTTCGAAGCTGTCGACCTGGCGGCCAAAGGCGTTGCGGTGTACGCCGATGTCCATTAATCGCAACGGGATGGGGTCCTCTTCGGTGATTTCGCTGGCCATCATTATCATCCCTGCGCACGTCCCCCACACGCCTTTGCCGGACTTGGCCATCCGGGCCACCGGTTCCCGCAGGTCGTAAATGGTCATCAGCCTGCTCAGGGTGGTGCTTTCTCCGCCGGGAATAATGAGGCCGTCTAATGTCTCTAGTTGCTGGGGCAGCCGCACCTCCCGGCCCTTCACCCCCAGTGCTTCGAGTATGGCTAAATGCTCGGCGAAATCTCCCTGTAACGCTAAGACGCCTACTTCCAATTCGGCTAATTGCCTCGTCTGTTTCACCGTGAGCTTGAAGTCTTGACGGCCTGTAACTGTAAGGCGGCCGCTCAGAAGCTTCTGGGGGCCAGCAACTCCTCTTGAGGGATAGTCCGGCTGCTAATGCCGACCATGGCTTCTCCCAGGTTGGTAGACACCTCGGCCAGGATTTTCGGGTCGTTGTAGTGGGTGACCGCCTGAACGATGGCGTAGGCCCGCTGAGCGGGGTCGCCCGCCTTGAATATGCCGGAGCCCACGAATACGCCGTCGGCGCCCAACTGCATCATCAGGGACGCATCGGCGGGGGTGGCTACGCCTCCGGCGGCGAAGTTTACCACCGGCAGTCTGCCCAGATCCTTGGTCTTGGTCAGCAATTCCAGGCTGACTCCCAGGTTGCGGGCTTCCACTACGAGTTCGTCTTCGGGCATGGTCTGCAGCTTGCGAATCGAATCCTGCACCGACCGCATGTGCCGCACGGCTTCCACCACGTCGCCGGTGCCGGCTTCGCCCTTGGTGCGAATCATGGCGGCGCCTTCGGAAATTCGGCGCAGGGCCTCGCCCAAGTCCCGGCACCCGCAGACGAATGGCACGGTAAAATCGTGCTTCCAGACGTGGTGGACCTCGTCGGCGGGGGTCAACACCTCTGATTCGTCTATGTAGTCTATTCCCAAGGCCTCGAGTATCTGCGCCTCGACGAAGTGGCCGATGCGGCATTTGGCCATCACCGGTATGCTCACGGAGTCGATTATGGAGCGAATAACGGCGGGGTCGGTCATGCGGGCGACGCCGCCCTGGGCCCGTATATCCGCCGGCACTCTCTCTAGGGCCATAACCGCCACTGCCCCGGCTTCCGCCGCGATTTGGGCCTGTTCGGCGTTGACCACGTCCATGATTACCCCGCCCTTGAGCATTTGGGCGTGGCCTTCTTTGACCCTTGAAGTGCCTGTCAATACGTCGACCATGGTTGTCATCCTGCTAGCTAAATCCGAAGTTGCGACGGGTAGTATTATACGCCACGGTTTTAACTATTATCAATTGAACTTGTCATTGCAGCCGAGCCCCGTTATCCCAAGCACGGTTGCATGGGACTCGAATGTTTCTTGACAGCCTGTTTTGGCTGGACTTAATATAAATTGAACCTGCCGAGGTAGCTCAGTTGGTAGAGCACGGCACTGAAAATGCCGGTGTCGACAGTTCGATTCTGTCCCTCGGCACCGGTTACAGGCCGCGGCAGGCGCAAAGGGCGGAAGTGGCTCAGTGGTAGAGCACCTCCTTGCCAAGGAGGGGGTCGAGGGTTCGAATCCCTTCTTCCGCTCCAATACTTTCATGACCCCCCGCCAAGCTAGACCCATGTCCGATGGGGCGTAAAGTCAGGCCAGAGGAACTTTCATGAGCGAATACATCCCAAGCCCCAGGAGTTGGGTGTCGGAACACGTGGAACAGTACGAGGGCAGCGGAGGGACCGAGGGGGCAGTCTACATTGCCCCGGAGTTCCCCGATGGGCTGCGAATGATACTGGTGACCCACAGGGGCCGGAAGACTGGCGCTATTCGCAAGACGCCGTTGAACCGGGTCGTGGATGGCGACAACTACGTGCTGGTGGGGTCTACCGAAGGACTGCCCAAGAACCCCCTCTGGTACCATAACCTCAAGGCGGACCCCAACGTCGAGATTCGCGACGGCACCGAGGTCCAGTCTATGCATGTCCGCGAAGTCTTGGACCCAGGCGAGAGACAACGGCTCTGGAATCTGGCGCTGGAAGTGTTCCCCCGCTACCAGGACTACCAGGACAAGACTGCGCGGGTAATCCCCATATTCGTTGCAGAACCCGCCCGCTAGGGTAATCCCCCCTCGTAGCCCGTCCTTGCCCCGGGAAGCTATAATCACCCTTGACCAGTCGGACTATGTCACCCCGCCTTAGGACGGCCGCGTTCAGTGAGGCCGGAGCGATGAGCGGGAGCAGCTATCCCTTGGGAGTGGCCTATGCCGGACAGTAAGTTCATCTTGTGGGCCCACGGGTCGAGCATGCAGCTCGAATACCCCAACCGCGTGACCTCGGTGTGCCACACGGGGCCCTTCGCCCGCGTCGAAGGGTCGCCGGGGCAGAATACCTGGGTCCATCTGCCTGTGCCCACGCCCACGGTGGTCAACGGCGTCGGCGTCCGCATCGGCGCGGCGCTGGTCAGCTTCCGCACCAGGGCCAACGCCAGGGTGCACGAGGTGATAGTCTACGACGGCGACCGCCGCATCGCCGAGCACATGGACCTGGACCTGCAGTGCGATCACCTGGATGCCCGGTTCGAGGCCCCCGATATCCCGGAAGCCGGGAAGGGCATCAACGTCACCCTGGGACTATCCTTCACCGATAACGCCCCGGACGCCCGCTCGATGCAGGTGGAGGTCATCGGCGCAGGGATAGAATTCCTGGCTTGAAGTCCTCCACCAAAGCGCGAACTAGAGCTTCACTCCTCGCATCAGCGGCCCGTTGACTCTGCATGCCTACACTGAGTCCTATGCCAGCTGACAAGAACCAATTCCAAGACGGCGAGCCGGCCCTGCTGCTGGACCGCAAGGGACGGCGGTACCTGATCAACCTGGCCGGCGAGCAGGTGTTCCACAGCCACCTGGGCCGCCTCTACCACGACCAGATCATCGGCAATACAGTTGGCGACTGGTACCGCACCGACCGCGGGCACACCGTCCTTGCCGTGCGCCCGACGTTGGCGGACATGGTGCGGCAGATGCCCCGGGGCCGCCAGATCATCTATCCCAAGGACTTGGGCAACATCGTCAACCTGGCCGACATCTTTCCCGGGGCCACGGTCATAGAGGGCGGTCTGGGCTCCGGATCGCTGACGTCGGCCCTGCTCCGGGCGGTGGGGTCAGGGGGCCGGGTGGTCACCTACGAAATCGACGAGTCGGTGCCGCCGCTGGCATTGGCCAACGTCAAGAAAGCCATCCCCGACCCGTCGAACCTCACCGTGAAGGTCGCCGACATATACCAGGGCATCGAGGAGCAGGGCGTGGACCGGGTGGTCCTGGACGTGCCGGAGCCGTGGCAGGCGGTGCCGGGCATCGGGGACGCCTTGGTCATGGGAGGCATCCTGCTGAGCTTTGTGCCGACCATCTTGCAGGTGCACCAACTGGTGTTGGAACTGGAGCAGGACGGCAGGTTCCAGCGGGTGGAAACGGTTGAGACGCTGCTGCGACCGTGGCACGTCACCCAGCGCAGCGTCCGCCCGGCCCACCGCATGGTGGCCCACAGCGGGTTCCTGACCACCGCGGTGCGCTGCGTGCCCCGCCGGACGCCCGCGGCGGCGAGCCGGGAAGCCGAGGACGACAGCCCCGAGGAGGAAAGCAATGGACGTGATGAGTAGGGACGGCACGATAGAGTTCCTGCGGCGGCACGTGAAGACCGAGATGCTGATGAAGCACTTGTACACCGTGGAGGCCGCCATGCGGGGGTATGCCCGGCGGTACGGCGAGGACGAGGACCGCTGGGGCATCGCCGGGCTGCTCCACGACTTCGACTGGGAGATTTGCCCCACGCCGGAGGAGCATCCCAACTACGGGGCGCAGATAATGCGGGACCACGGCTACCCCGAGGAAATGGTGCGGGCGGTGCTGACCCACGGCGAACACACCGGCATCCCCCGGGAGTCGTTGATGGAACACACCCTGTTCGCGGTGGACGAATTGTCGGGCTTTATCCGCGCCGTGGCCCTGGTGCGCCCGTCCAAGAGCCTGGACGACGTGACTCCCCGCTCGGTGCGGAAGAAGATGAAGGACAAGGCCTTCGCCAGGGACGTGAACCGGGACGACATCGTCCGCGGCGCTGAGGAGCTGGGCGTCGACCTGGACGAGCACATCGCCTTCATCGTCGAGAGCATGAAGCCCATCGCCGGCCGGATCGACCTGGCGTCTGGGCCTTCAGAGAGATAGAGAACGTCTCCTGGGCGCTCTCTCCGGATGACGGGTCACTCTCCCGTCAGGGCGTCCAGGTCAAGCTGGTAGTCCTGCCACTGGGTCGCCGGCGCGGCGTAGCGTCCCTCCAGCAGCGACAGGTGGCTGGGAGTCAGCAGGGGCACGGGAAGCTGGTCTGCTAACTCCACCGCTTCGGCGGAGGAAGTGAACCCCCACAACTCCGGCGCGCCTACCCCCTTGCCCTGGCACAGGACTTTGAAGTCGCCCAGCCCTCCCTGACGGGCCAGGTCCAGCATGCCGGCGCGGTTGGCTTGGGCGGCGTACTGAGGCAGGTCCAGTGCCGCCAGGCGCTGCTGCATGCTGGTCAGGCCCAGGCGGCGCAGGAACAGTCCTTGCGTGTCCATACCCAGGCAATCGAGGCCGTTGCGGCGTCCGGCGTGTATGACCGAGGTGAAGTCCACCTGGGCGGTGATGTCCTGCCGCCCGACGTGCTGCAGCGGAGCGTCCAACTGGGCGTGGCGGTAGTAGGTGGTCAATGTCCCTCGCCGCCGGAGTTCCGGCGAGTAGATCTCAGGTGCAGGACGGCCGTAGTCCACCGTAAGCACGAAGCCTCTTTCCAGCGAGGCTGCAACCTGTTCAGCCCAGCCGTCCAGCCCCAGGCAGATCTCGGCGGTCTGGCCTTCCAGTAGCTCGATCTCCAGAGCCTGCAGGCGGGCCGCCAGGGCCGGGGTGGACGGCGGGCCCAGGCGCAACGCCAACTCCCCGTCCTCTAGACCCACGTAGACCTCCATCAGCCCGTCAAGGGTCATGGTCACCTGGTGCACCGGGAAGGCGTCCAGGTACTCGTTGGACAGGATGCATCCCACGACTGGTTGGAGGGGGATGCCGGAGGCGGCGACCCGGGATACGCCGGCGTCCACTTCCATCCCCGGCCCGGCCTGGCGGTCCAGGTAGACGTAGCGCAGGGACGGCGGTGACTTGACGGGCAGGCTTTCCCAGCAGGCTGCCAGGTCCCGGCCCAGCAGGCCGTTGCCGGCGCCCAACTCCACCACGGTGAAGGGGTCGGGGACGGGCCAGGCAGCTCCCACATCTGGAATAGCTGGACGGCCAGCAGCGCCCCAAATACGGGGTGTACCTGGGGGCTGGTGTAGTAATCTCCGCCGGGGCCGATGGGGTCGCCGGAGGCGTAGTAACCCGCCATTGGGCCAGTACAGGGCCAGGTCCATGAATTCGGCGAAGGTGATGGCGCCCCGCTCGTCGATTGCGCCGCCGGACCTCTGACTCAGCGGGCGTCATGGCGTGGCCAAGCCCCGTGAACGTAAGAGGGGGCCCTGTCGGCCCCCTGCTGCGAAGCTAGTGGCTGCGGGAAGTCACGACCGCTGGTCAATGGGAACGTACTCCAGGTCCATGTCGCCCGAGTACTCCAGCAGGGGCCGGATGAGGATGTTGTCCTGGTATTGCTCCATGCACTGGAGGGCCCAGCCGGGGATGCGGCCCAGGGCGAAGATAGAGATGAACAGGTCCTCGGGTATGCCCAGCAGGTAGTAGATGGAGCCGGCGAAGAAGTCCACGTTGACGAAGATGCCCCGTGAGCGGTAGGGCACCATGACCTTCTCTTCCAGGTAGGTGAGAATCTGGAACCACTCGGGCTTGCCCATCTTCTCGCCCAGGGCCCGGGATCGCTCCCTGAGGTGGCGGGCCCGGGGGTCCTCGGCCTTGTAGACGCGGTGTCCGAAGCCCATGATGCGGCCGCCGCCGTCCAGGATGTTGCGGGCGTACTCCTCGGCGTTCTCCGGATGGCCTATGTCAAGGGCCATCTTCATGACTTCCTCGGCCGCTCCGCCGTGCCAGGGGCCCTTGAGCACGCCGATGCCGGTGGTGACCGCGGCGTGGAGGTCGGACATGGTGGAGGCGGTGACCCTGGCGGCGAAGGCCGAGGCGTTGGCGCCGTGCTCGGCGTGGAGGATGAAGTCCACGTCCA
>CAXXWY010000038.1:0-12245 GCA_963668505.2 Dehalococcoidia bacterium
ATGGTATCGGTATCAGTCACAGGACTCTCTCCGTTGCAACACCCCTCTTATTGCCATGACCACCGGGTTTTCATGTTCCAGTCTGAAAATTACACGGCAGGCGCTCACTCTCATCCGCAGGCACTCACTCCCGGAAAGGGCCGTCACTTGGTTGGCAATCGACTCGGGGTCGTCGGCATATTGTTCAATCTTGGCAACTACGCGGTCCCGGTCTTCTGGGTCCAACCGGCGAATGTGTTTCACGGCCCTGATCGACCATTCGATTCTTAGTTGACGACTCACAAAGAGCATGTTCGCAATCAGCGAACACAACGTCAAGAAGTAGTTGTGGTGGTAGTTGCATTGCCTACCCCCCTTGGAGGTCTGAACTCCGAAGGGGTGAGGCAACGGGTACTCGTAGCCGAAGAGCAGCTTATGCCGGCTTAGTCAGCGCCGGCATAAGCATGGCGTAGTGGCTGCCCTTCGATATGGGCGGCAGGTTGTCGACGATTTGCGACCAACTGTCGCCGCCGTCTTCGCTGCACCATACCTCGCCGGAAGCGGTTGCCGCGAAGATTGAGAACGACTCGCCCCAGTCTTCCAGGCTCATCGCCTCTACCGCCGATTGCATCCGGTCCGGCAGGCCGTTCCGCAGGTGCTCCCACGTCCTGCCGCCGTCCGTGCTGCGGGATATGCGGCTTCCCGCGAAGTGAGTCTGGGGCCATGAGCCCGGCCCGTACTGGGCGGCGGCCACAAACACCAGGTCGGGCTGACGCGGGTGCAGCACCAGCAGGTCCGGGTAGGCGCCAAGCTCGTGGTCGGTGGTGGCCCAGTGCTCCCAGGAATCGCCGCCGTCCGAGGTGACGTACAACCCGTCGCCGCCGGTGATGTACATCCGGTCGGCATTCAACGGGTTGATCACCGTGCGGTGAACGTCGTCGTCCATCCCTGGAACCGTCTTGAACGTCTTTCCGCCGTCGACGCTCTTTTGCAGCCCGCCAACCTCGATGCCGATGAACAGCGTGTTCGGGTCGCCGGGATGGAAGTTGATGTGCTTGGTATGGGCGATATGCGGAGGGCCGGGGAAGTGCCACTTGGAAGTATCCACTGACCGCAACGCCGGGAGCTCGGTCCAGTGTCTTCCGAGGTCGTCGCTGTAGAACAGGTGGGCCGGCTGAGTGCCCGCGAAAATTCGCACCTTGCCGTTGACCCGTTTGGCCGCCAGGCTGTAAACGTCGTGTTCGGTAATGCCGTCGTCCCGCTGCTCCCAAGTCTGTCCCCCGTCCTCGCTGACGTACACGGTATCGTTGGTGGCCCCCACGATAATCGCGCTGCTCTCCGCTTCGACTATGACGGCGTGTATGTGCTTGTCGGGCAATGCCCGGTGGGTCTCCGTCCATCCTTCGCCGTTCCGTTTCAGAAACGCCAAGCCGTCCTTGGTGCCGACCAAGACTTCGTCGGACCTGGACTTTGATGAAAAGATAGTGTCGCCGCCGTGAGATAGCGTTATAGCCATTGAATCCTCCTTGCCATGACGGACGATGCCCGTCACTGTACGCTTGTTGGCGCAAGCATAGTTTGGGGAAACATGGGCGTCAATCCCGGTTGTTCCCGAAGCCGCTGGCTCACCAAGACTCCCCGTCGTGTTAAAATTGGGCAACTCAGCTTTGATGTCAAGGAGTGGAACGATGGTAAAGCCGATGCAACTGGGGCACGCCAACATCCGCGTCAGCGACCTGGAGCGGGCGGAGAAGTTCTATACCGAAGCGCTGGGCCTGCACGTAACCCGCCGCCGGGGCAGCACTACCTTCATGAGCGCCCGCGAGCATTCCCACGAACTGGCGATCAGGGCTATGGGGCCCGATGCTTTGCCGGCGGACCAGGACCTGGTGGGGACAAACCACTTCGCTTGGGAAATGGCCTCCTTCGAAGACCTGCAAGCGATGTACAACCAACTCAAGGCCCACGGAGTGGAGATTGAGCTGGTCAGGTCCAACGTCTTTTCCATCGGCATCTACTTCTCAGACCCCGACGGCAACGGCAACGAAGCCTACTTCGAGGACCTGGAGATGTTCAGGAAGGGAAGTTGGGAAGGCGAGTACCATCGGAGCTTGGAAGAGGTCGCTGTATAGCTGTATCAGAAGCGCCGCAGCCCACCAGCAGAGACAACGCCCGCTCCCATGGGAGCGACTGGGAGGTAACACATGCACTTTGGCATGATTATGGAATGCGATTATCGGTACGGCGCCACCCAGGAAGAGGCCTTTGACGAAGCGTTCAACCTGGCGGACGCAGCTGAATCCGGAGGCATGGACGGGGTATGGCTGGCGGAAAGGCATTTCGCCGCGCCGCGCAACCCCTTGGACGACCAGGGCGCGGGCATACCTTCGATAGTGTCGGCCCCGCTCATCATGGCCAGCGCCATCGCCGCCCGCACCGAACGGCTGAGGATCGGCATAGCGGTCAACGTGTTGCCCCTGAACCACCCAATCCGCATGGCCGAAGAGATTGCCACCGTCGACTGAGGATCGCCGCCACGACCGTCGATACGTTCCCCATGGTGGGTAAGCAGGGACACAACATCTTCGTGGGGCTTCGTGGCATGGATCGCCCCGACCTGGTGCGCAACCTGGAAGTGTACCGGCAGGCTTGGAAGGACGCAGGCCACGCCGGAGAGGGAGACGTTCTGATACGGATCCCGGTGTACGTGGCGGAGACCGACGAGATAGCCCTCGAAGAAGCCCAGGCCAGCACCATGCGCTCCTATCGGCGGATGGCCCAGAACTACGCCGCATCGTCCACCGATGCAGGGGCGACGGCTTCCGAGGAACGGGTAGAGCGCGGGCAGCGACTGTCCCAAGTAACCTACGAAGACCTGTTGCGGGACCGGCTGGCCTACGGCAGCCCGGAATCGGTGGCGCGGCAGTTGGCGGAAATACAAGCGGAACTGCAACTGTCCGGCGTCATCACCGAGATGAACGTTGGCGGGCTGATACCCCAGGACCGGGTGCTCAACTCGCTGAAGCTGTTCACCAAGGAAGTGATACCGGCCTTGGCTTAGAAGCTATCTCAGCCGATGGATTCCCGCCTTCGCGGGAATGACGAGTTGGGTAGTGCACCAAGGCTTGAGATAGGACCTAGCCCGCTTCGTTTTCTGCCTCGGCTTGCAACCGGGGCAGAATGAACTCTTCAATGGCTTGCGCCAAGTCATCCTCTTCGGCGGTCGGCGCTATATAGTCGGCCAACGCCTTCAACTCGTTCGGGGCGTCGCCCATGACGATCCGCGACCCGCAGACCATCAGCATGGGCAAGTCGTTGTAGCTGTCGCCCGCGGCCACCGCGTCTTCTACCCCTGCGCCCAGCATCGACATAAGTTGCACTGCGGCCGCGCCTTTGTCCACCCCTGCGCGAGTGAAGTCCACTGCCCACAGGTCGTTGTAGGGCAAGTAGACCTTGATGACCTGCATATCGCCGTTGCCGCTCAACTCGGCGGCCAACGCAGTGGCCGTTTCTTCCGTCATATCCAATGCGGACACTCTCACCACGTCCCAGCCGTTGATCTGGTCGAAGCTCCTGACCGAGCCCGCAGGATAGGTTGCTATGAATTCTACGCCGTGTCGGTGGAGATAGCGCACAACCGTTTCCGCATTGGACGGGTCCAACGGGCTGAACCACAGGATTTCGCCGTTGGAGGGGTCTACGATCCTCGCCCCCCCGTCGCAAATCTGGGGAGAGGTCAGACCGATCCGGTTGGCGTATTCGACGGTCTGGCGGCTCTCGCGCCCGGTCGCAATGGACACCGGAATACGCCGGGACAACTGCCCCACCGCCTCTTTGACCCTGGCCGACACCTCTTCGCTGGGGTCGATGAGGGTGCCATCCAAGTCGACAATGAGGGCGCGGACCAACGGATAGCGTCCGCTCATTGGGCCAAGGCCGGGATGACTTCTTCGCCGAACAGCCGCAAGGACTTCATCGACTGTTCCTGGGGCATGGCCCCGAACCGGTGGTTGGCGCAGAAGATGTCGTACCCGATGAGTTCATGCTGCTCCTTCAGCTTGCAGGCCACCGTCTCCGGGCTGCCCACCAAGGCCAAGCCGTTGTCAATCCAGAAGTCGTAGGAGGTGCCCATTCCTTGGAACACCCGCGCCAGTTCCTGGTTGGTGGGCGTATCCTGATTGCCCAGGAAGCCGATGCGCGTTCCGGCGATTCCGTCCCTGCCCAGCGCGCGGGAGGTCAACAGGGGCTGTTCCGCCTGTTGACGCGCCAACTCGTCGGTCTCGGCAACGTGGACGGCCCGCATCAGGAAGGTGCGGGGCATGGGGCCGGGGTGTTCACTCTCCTTCCACACCTTTCGGAAGTATTCGAACTTTTCGGCCACCACGAGGTCGACGTCCAAGTTCTGCGAGACGTTGTAGTTGTTCCTAGCGGCGTATTCTAGGGACGCCGGGCTGTGGGCGCCCACCCATACCGGCGGATGGGGCTGCTGGAAGGGCTTGGGCACCGGAAGGGCCTCATCGTACTGCCAATATTGGCCGTTGTAGGTGACTTCGTCCTGCGTCCATGCCTTGATGATGATATCGAGGGCCTCGCTGGCCATTTTCTGACGCTCGAAGAAGTTCATGTTCCACCGGATGAACTCGTGCTCGGCCACCCCGATGCCGGTGCCGAACTCCAGCCGTCCGTGGGACAACTGGTCCAGCATGGCCGCTTCCTGGGCCAGCCGCATGGGGTTGTAGAAAGGCAACTGGTAGATCATCACGCCGATGCGCAGCTTGGTGGTGCGCTGGGCCACTGCCGACAGGTACACGCTGGGGGCGGTGTTCTGCCCTACGTGGGAGTTCTGATGTTCGATGATGTAATAGGAGTGGTAGCCCAACTCCTCGGCCAGCACAGCCTCCCGCAGGTGCTGGTCATAGACTTCGGCGACCGTGGGCGCTTGGGACATGTCCTGAACGCCGAAGCCGTCCCACAGCGCAAACTCCAAGTTTCCCATGCGACACCTCTCGTGAGCCGTCTGAAAGGCGGTCTGGTTCCTTCAATCATGGGTGACAAGTGCTCCCGGCTTGCCAGCCACAATAAATTAGAGAGGGGAAGCCTCCCCTCTCTAACACACTGGTTACCGGTGACAGCGTTAGCTGCCTACGAAACGACCGACGAGCGTTGCCACCAGCAATGCACCGCCGATAGCGATGACTGCGTAGAATAGACGGTCAATCCGCCGGTTCACTTCGAGCAAGGCAGTATCGGTCCGGCGCTGGTTTTCCAACATGGTCGCCTCTAAGCTACCCAACCGTTCTTCCAGACGGCGCAACCCTTCCTCCAACCGGCCAAGGGTGTGCCATATATTGTCGCTGTCAGCTAGGGCGACCACTGCGCTACTCCATCCAAAGACCGGAGCTTAACTGAAAACCAACTCAGTATTCTTGCGGCCGGGGCGGCGCATTTCCTCCAAGCCTTCTTCCGCGGTGTCGAAGGAATTGCAGAACAGCTCGATGCCGTTGCCGTCGGGGTCCTTGATGTAGATGCTCTTGGTCATGCTGTGGTCGGTGGTGCGCATCTCCATCCCGTGATCCTTGAGCGTATGGTAGTACGCGGTCAGCGTTTCGAAGTCTTCGACTTGGAGGGCCATGTGGTTCAGCCCCAGTGCGCCTTCCTTGACCGGCTCGGCGTCGGGGGCCGCTTGGAACAGCGCCAAGTCATGGTGGATCCTGCCGCAGGTCAAAAAGGTGCCGAATCCCGGCCGGTCGACCGCGACCTCAAACCCCAGGACCTCGGTGTAGAACTTGGTCGAAGCTTCCTGGTCTCTCACGTTGATTACAAGATGGCCGACTCTTTTTGGTGATGGCATACTTACTCTCCTTCTGACAACTCGACGTAGTCGAGCTTTTGTTGATGGTTACTATACGCTGGCAGTGATTGTTTGCCAAGGGTTGAGCATCGGAACAGCGGGGCCGCGGGCAAGTGGTTTCCGTTTATGGCCCCTGTTGCAAGCGTCGCAGTTGTTCCTGAAGGCGCCGTACCTCGGCCTCCGCTTCGGCAAGATTTGCGGTATATCTCTCCCGTTCCTGCCGCCAGTTCTCCAAGTAGGTTCGTGAGGCAGGATCATAGAACCGGGGCCAACCCTGGTCCCAGCATAAGCTCAAGCCAAGGACCTGGCTGAATCCCTTGAGGATGCCGTCGGGTTCGGTGGTCAATTCGATGGGCTGGTAGACTCCTTCCACCAAGCGGTCTCCGGCCAACGGGTAGCCGTAGTAGTTGCCGCCGCTGGGGTCGAAACGCCAGTATTCGGGAATGCCTATCCGGGCGTAGATGGCAGGCTTGCGGTTGACGTCCTCTTGCCAAGTGCTGTCCGAGGAGATTTCCAGCGCCCAATCGGGCGGCTTGCCCGTCTCCCAAGGCAAGTACAGCTTGCGGGGGCGGATTGTATTGGCGTCAACCCCGAAGGCCAAGTATATGTCCGGCGAGACCCGGACATTGAGGTTGCTCCGGTCGTAACAGATGTTGGAATCGAAGTCGAGAAACACGTCGGGGCGTTGGTTGAAGTCGGTAAAACGGGCGCTGAGGAGGCCGAAAACCTCGGCCTGTTCCAAGTGTTGTTCCATAGCGTCGGGCTTTTCCACCGAAACGTCGGAGTTGAAGTCGAGGCTGGCGTAGTCGATTTCGCCTTCACGGCGGTAGGGAATCATCGATGTTGGAGTTGTGGTCATAGCTGGCCTCGCGTCATCCATGCCTTGACCGCAGGGTGAAACCCTGATCAGCGGGCGGATTTGCACAATAATTGCTATTATCTTCCGACCAGGTGGTTCCGGCTTAGGGTGTTGGCCTTCCTTTGCCAGCAGCCTTCAGCCAAGAGCAGCGCGGCTGAAGGGGTTGATGACTCGGAGCCCGCCGTAGTCTTGCTGGTCGTTCATGTCCTCGGAGTAAACCGCTTCACAGCCAATGACTCCTGCTGCGGCCAGTATCGACGCATCCCAGTAGGAGATGCCGAAACGGTTGCTGATTTCCGTAGCCCTTCGGAAGACCTGCTCCGTCACTGGCTGTACGGGTATTCTCCTAAGGGTTTCAATGAACCTGAGAGCCTCCTGATGGGTCAGCCTGTTGGCCCGGGATTGTCTGGTAGCCTGGTAGTAGAACTCGGCCAGCACTTGGACTGAGAGGGCGAGGTTGTCCCTGTCGGCTAGAACCTCGATGGCCCGGGAGCGCTTGTTGGCCTCTGAGGGGTCTGCGCTCACCGCATAGAGGAGGATGTTGGAGTCAGCGAGCCGCATTGCGCTGGTACATCTGCTTTCTGGTCAGGTTGTCGGACATGGAGATCCCGATCCCCCTCTGCTGGAATTCCTCCGTTATCTCCCTTAGCTCTCGCCGGTGCTTTTCGCTCTCAGTTTCGCCCGAGGCTGCTTGGCGAGATGGGTCCAGGAGCCTCATCATTTGTTCCCTGATCATTGCCGAGACGGAGGTCCCCTGCTCCGCGGCCATGATCCGCAGTCTTCGGTGGGTTTCGTCGTCCACGCTGACGCTGACGTTCTTCATGTCTTTCGCTGCCGCTATTTCACTGAATCACTAATATCCTTACAGGAGTTTATCTGCTCCACCTTCCCGTTGGCAACTTGGCTGGCAAGGTTGGGTGTCCGTCAGAATTTTGGGTGTGGAGAGAATGGAGGGTAAAATGGGTGCAAAGGACTGAATACGGAGGATGGGTGGGTCTTATGGAATTGAATGATTGGGGATTGGCTTGGCGGGAGTTGAGCGAAGAAGTAATCACCGGGGTGAAGGAGTGGCGGTTGCAGAATCCTAAAGCCACTTTTACTGAGATTGAAAAGGAACTGGACCTGCGGCTGGCGAAGTTGCGGGGCCGGATGCTCCAGGATACGGCTCTAGCCAGTTCCGCCAGGGACTGGAGTAGAAATCAGCCTGGAGAAAGGCCGGTGTGCCCTGATTGCGGCCATCAACTGGCTTCTTCGGGCAAGAGGGAGCGGCGTTTGCAGACCCTGGGGGGTCAAGAGGTCACGCTGGAACGGGAGTATGGGGTCTGCCCCGCTTGCGGCGGGAAGTTTTTTCCCTCTGGATGAAGAGCTGGAATTGTTGCCGGGCAGCCTGACTCCCGGGTTGGAAGAGATGCTGGTGCGGCTGGGGAGTTGGATGCCCTTCGCCCAAGCGCAAGGGTTGCTGGTGGACTGGATGAAGCTGAATTCCCTCAGTGAAGCCACGGTGCGGCGGCATACCGAAGCTGCGGGGGCAGCTTACGTGGTCATTCAAGAGGAGGAGGCCAGGGCGTTGGAACAGGGCCGGGAAGTGGACTGGGAAGTAGCCGGTCCCGGCTCAGCCCGGCTGGTGGTGGAAGTGGACGGGGCGATGGCGCCCTTGGTGGGAGGAGAATGGGCCGAGGTCAAGACGATGGTGATTGGGGAAGTGGATGAGACGGGTGCGGAGCCTGGAACCCTGAAGGAACTGTCCTATTTTTCCCGGTTGAGCGAGGCGGCGAGTTTCACCCTGCAGGCATTGGCGGAGACCCACCGGCGAGGGGTGGGTGAAAGGGGCCAAGTGGCCCTGGTGTCCGACGGGGCCGAATGGATTCAAGGATTCGGGGACTATCATTGTCCCGATGCGGTGCGGATTCTGGACTTTCCTCATGCTGCGGGGTACGTGGGGGAGATAGGTCGGGGCCTGTTTGGGGAAGCCTCTTCAATGGCTGATGAATGGCAACGGGAACAGACGCACCGTCTCAAACATGAGGGAGCCGGTCCGGTATTGGAGGACATCAGGGTCTTGGTTCAAGGCCGGGAAACTGACCTGAGCAAACCCTTGGCCTACCTGGAAAAGCGGGAAGCCCAGATGTGCTATCCGGTGTTGCAAGCCCAAGGCTGGCCCATAGGGAGCGGTGCGGTGGAGAGCGGCAACAAGCTGACGGTGGAAGCGAGGTTGAAGGGGGGAGGAATGCACTGGGCGCGGCCCCATGTAAATCCTATGCTGGGCTTGCGCAACATAGTATGCAGCGACCGCTGGGGCGGGGAATGGCCGCGTATAGCCCAGCGGCTGAGAAAGCGGGGGACCCGGAGCGCCGATACACCCGGAGAGAAAGCAGGTCCCCGGCGGCAACTGGCGGAAGCCGGAGAATCCGGGGCTAAACTCAGCCCAGCGGATAGACCGGAGGCCCCGGTGAAAAGCCCCGCCGGGGTTGCAGTATCCGGTGGAAGGGAGGGGCCAAAACTCCCTCACCGGCCTGCGGCCAGTCACCCTTGGCGGCGGGCTCCGGTTGGGCGCCCCAGATAATCCCCAAAATTCTGACGGACACCCGGCAAGGTTCCCTTATGCCTGTGTGCGTCGATTTGGGCTGAAAGATCAGGGTTGGAAAGAGGTGGTCTGTCAGTGCCCGCCTGTTTGCCCGCAAATGGGGATTTTGCTACACTAGGCGCGCCTGACGCACCCCCCGTTTGTTCGCAGGGGCGCCCCTCCGTCTTTCCCGCGAAGGCGGGAATCCCAAGGGGGCAGGCTTTGCGAAGCAGGCAGACCTACAGCAAAAGGAGCGGCCATGATTTATGAAGTAAGGACCTATACTTTGAAACCTGGGTCGGTCGCCCAGTTCGAGGAGAACTTCGCCAAGGCGTTGCCAGCCAGGGAAAAGTATTCCAAGCTGGGCGCTTTCTGGCACACTGACATCGGCCCGTTGAACCAGGTGATCCACGTCTGGCCCTACGAGAGTGTTGACGAGCGCAACAGGATCCGGGCGGAGGCCGCCCAGGACCCGGAGTGGCCCCCCGCCAACCCGCCGGAAATGTACGTGAACATGGAGTCGGAGATATGGACCCCGGCCCCGTTCATGCGGCCCTTGGGCGGCGACCAAGCCTTGGGCAACATTTACGAGATGCGGACCTACACCTACGTCAACGGCGCCATGGGCGAGGTGATCAAGCGGTGGTCGGAAGCCATCCCCCACCGGGAAGAGTATTCTCCCTTGGCCGCCGCCATGTCCACCGAGCTTGGCAATCTCAACAAATGGCTGCACATCTGGCCGTACAAGGACCTGGAGCATCGCAATCAGGTGCGTGAGGAAGCCAGCAAGAACCCGCACTGGCCTGCCCCAACCCGCGAGTTCCTGGTGAAGCAGGAGAACAAAATCGTGGTCCCATCGTCGTTCTCCCCGATGCATTAACCCGTTCCAAGGCTCATACAAGGCCGGTACAGGCTGTACCGTTTAGATCGGCAATTCCCCCATCTTTTTGCACTGAAGGATGGGGGAATTTTGTAAGTGGCAAAGTCCGGGGCGAGGAGACGTAAGATGGACCAGCACGCAGCAGACATAGACGCGGTGAAAGCCGCCAACCAGCGCTTTTACGACGCCTTCGGCGCCCTGGACATCCAGATGATGGACGACTTGTGGGACACAACCGCATCGGCCTTGTGCGTGCACCCCGGCTGGGAGCCGATAGTGGGGTGGGAAACGATTCGCAGCAGTTGGGCCGGCATATTCGACAATACCACGCTTATGCACTTCAACATCCGCTATGTCAACGTTGCAGTGCATGGCGATGTTGGCTGGGTGACCTGCGTCGAGAATATCTCCAGCGTGCTGCGGGGTCGCGCCAGCAATTTCGGCGTACTGGCGACCAACATATTCATCCGGACCCCGGACGGCTGGCGGATGACTACGCACCACGCTTCGCCGGCCATGTGACGAGGGATGTCTGAACGAAATGCGGGTAGGCGCAACCGCTGACGGCGCTTTTGGATTCCCGCCTGCGCGGGAATGACAAGAAGAAAGTGGGAATGATGAGAAGAAGGCGGGAATTGCGCATGGCCCATTGGGGCCACTTATGAACATGAAAACGGCCTGTTTTCATAATAATGACGATCGACGGGAACCGGCCGAGCCGCTATGGACGCAGTACAAAGAAAAGGTGCTGAGCATGGCTATCGAACCAGCGGAGTTGACCAGGACCGACAAGAACCTGTGGAACGCCATTGTCAGCGAGGCGATGGCTTACCTGAAATACAACGCCTACGCTCACCGCGCCCTGGAGGAAGGCTACCCGGAGGTGGCCCAAATATTCCAGGAAGTCGCCGGGGCGGAGAACATCCACGGCATGAACCACCTTCGCGTCGCCGGCGAGATTGGCAGCACGATTGAAAACCTGAGGGCGGTTACGGAAGGAGAGGCGAAAGAGTTCAGCACCATGTACCCCCGGATGATCTATTACGCCCGCGCGGAGGGCCGCGCCGACGTGGCCGACTCCTTCGCCTTGGCTATGGAGCGGGAGAGTCATCACCTGACGGCCTTCACCAAGGCCCTCGCCGACCTGGAGGTCAAGCAAGCCCAAGCCGCCGCCTCTCTTCCCGTCATTCCCGCGCAGAGCCTGCCCTCGGCCCCCGCCTTCGCGGGGGAGACGGGGGCGGGAATCCCGCCGGGGGCAGGCGTTGTAGAGCCTCCCACCGCCGACGGTCATCCTCAAGCTCTCGCGGCGGCTCCCTCTCCCTCTCCCTCTCCTTCTCCCCGCTCGCCCGTTGCGCCAGCTTCCGTCCAACGTCCCGATTTGGACACCTTCGTCAGGGCCGCCATAGAAGTGGACCGGGAGAAGTGGCGGGTAGCGTCGCTGGGAAGGCTGAGAGAGGTGGTGTTCGGCGCACAGGACGGGCTCCTCAGCACGGTGGCGTTAGTCGTCTCTTTAGCGGTGGCGCTGGACAACCACACGGCGGTAATCGTGGCTGGGCTGGCCGCGGCGGCGGCCGGGATGATTTCCATGGCTACCGGCGCTTTTCTGGGGTCGCGGGCCGAGCAGGACGTGAGACGGGTGGAAATAGTCCGCGAGGCCAGGGAAATCGAGGAGAAACCTGGGGAAGAGCTGGCCGAGCTTGTAGTTATCTTCCAGCGGGAGGGCCGGACTTACGAGGAAGCCCAGGCTATGGCCGACGAAGTGGCCCAGGACAAGGAGTTGTGGCTGAATACGCTGCTGGAAAAGGAACTGGGCATAAGCCCAGAGGATACAGCCAGTCCCATCAAGGACGCCGTCACCATGGGGCTGTCTTTCGCTGTAGCGGCTATCGTGCCCATCATCCCCTTCGTGTTGTTCGAGGGCATGGTCGCCATTTGGGTATCGGTGACAGCGGCGTTGCTGGGGTTGTTCATCCTCGGCAGTTGGAAGGGCCGGTTGGTGCAGAAAACTCCCATCCTGCAGGGGTTGGAAATATTGGCTATCGGCGCCGTTTCGGCTGGCATTGGCTTCGCGCTGGGCGAGATGATTCCAAGGTTGATAACCTGAGGGGACTCA
>CAXXWY010000039.1:0-10965 GCA_963668505.2 Dehalococcoidia bacterium
CCATCTCTTTGACAATGGACGCGCCGTCGTTGGTGACCACCGGCGCCCCCCATTTTCTCTCCAAGATTACGTTCTGGCCTTTGGGTCCCAGAGTTAGGCGGACGGTGTCGGCGACGATGTCGACGCCCCGCAGCAGGGCCGCCTGGCTGTTGCTTTCTTTCACGATTGTCTTTTGCGGGCATGCTTTTGCTCCTTCCGAGGGTTACGGGAATATTTGCCAATAGTTTGCGCCTGCTCCTGGGATCTGGGACGCTCTTGTTCCACCTGCGTGCAAACGGCGGCGATTCCGCCCCCAGGTTTTGACCACGCGATGTCAATTGACAGATAAAAGAATAATTAAGACCGGGCGGCCGGTCAAGATGTACCCTCTAAGAGACAAGGAGAACCTCACGGCGTTGCCAGACACCCCCGGCGGCTGTGGACAGCAAAGCGTGTGCTACACTCTCGCCATGCTCTACGCCGCCGACCTGCACGTGCATTCGCCATTTGCCTACGCCTGTAGCAAGAACTCGACCTTGGAGAACCTTGCGTCTTGGGCCAGGATAAAGGGCATCCAACTACTTGCCACCGGAGATTTCACCCATCCGGTCTGGAGGAAAGAGTTGGACCGGAAGCTCGAGGCGGACGGCCATGGGCTGTACGTCTACGGGGCCATGCGCTTTATCCTGGGAACGGAGGTAAGCTGCGTTTATTCCCAGGAGGGAATGGTTCGCAGGGTGCACCTGCTGCTGCTGGCGCCGGATTTTTGCACAGTAGGCCGGATTACGCAGGCACTGGGACGGGTAAAGAACAACTTGGAGTCTGACGGTCGGCCCACGCTGGGTATGTCCGCACGGGACTTCACGGCGTTGGCCCTGGACGTTAACCCTGACTGCATGGTCATTCCTGCCCACGTTTGGACCCCGTGGTACGGAGCGTTCGGCTCGAAGACGGGGTTCGATGACTTGAAAGAGTGCTTTCAGGACATGTCCTGCTACGTAAATGCCGTCGAGACGGGCTTGTCCAGCGACCCGGCCATGAACTGGCGGATCCCGTGGTTGGCAGATAAGGCCATAGTGTCATTTTCTGATGCTCACTCGCCCCCCAAGCTGGGCCGGGAGCTAACGGTGTTCGAGGGGGAGTTAAGCTACTGGGGATTGGCCGAATCGTTGGCTGGGCAGAGGATCGCTTACACCGTGGAGTTCTACCCCGAGGAGGGGAAATACCACTATACGGGACACAGGAAATGCGGGGTCCGTCAGAGCCCAGACGAAACGGCGGAGTCAGGGCACTGGTGTCCGAAATGCGGCCGGCCGATGACGCTTGGGGTGATGCACCGCATCCGGGGCATGTCCGACGGCGCGCCCCAGGAAAGGCCTGGTTCAGATGGGTTCATGCGGCACCGGGAGAGACGGCGGCCGCCGTTCATCTGCCTGATTCCCTTGGTGGAGATAATCGCCGAAGTGTTAGGCGCAGGGCATTCCACAAAGAAAGTGCAGGCCGAATACCTGCGTCTGACTGAAGAGTTTGGCAGCGAGATGGAGGTCTTGATGTCTGCGGAGGCCGACGAGTTGTCAAGGTTTGCGGGCGAACCGCTGGCCCGCGCGGTGCTACGCGCGAGGACGGGTAAGGTCAAGATAGATCCAGGGTACGACGGAGAGTACGGGAAGGTCCTTCTTGGATAGTTGAGCGGTTAGACCTGGGCTCCCTGGTCACCGGGGTCTTATGGGCTGTCTCCAAGCTCCAAATGTCCTGCTTCTAATGCTATAGGGTCATATGACCCGGAAGCCACCCGCAGGCCAAGGGCCAGTGCGTCGATTCCAGTCGGCTCGCCAGCCATCATTATCTGGGTTTCTACAGTGACCAGAAGGGTAAGTAGCTCCAGCCCTTCGGTGGATAAGGTGACGCTGGTTCCGCTGCTGGCCAGGCGGGCTACCCCTCTGACAGTGCCCCAGACCGGAGCCGGCGGCGGAGTCCTGAGGCTCAACTCTACGAGTTCGGGATGCCCGGCGGCCTCCTCGTCACTTACAGCCCAGTAGCGGGTCACGGGCCGGACGATGTCGCCGACATGGACCTCGGTGATGGAAATCGGCTGTCCGTCTCTGGTGACGACGGTGTTTTCGGTGCGGGTGAATGCCCTCAGTTCGCCATCTACGGTGAAAATGAATACGTTGCCCGGCAGGACCTTGGGAACGAAGCTGTGCACCGCGCCGCGAACCGGTTGCTGCGAACTAAAGACTGGGAGGCGGTCCAATGCTAGGAGGGAACGAGACTCAGGATCGTAGCTGGCGGCCACCAGTATGTTGGGCAACGACGCTAGCCCGGCCGATACGGGGTCACCGGCGAAGGGGCTATCCGGGTTGACCATGATATCTATTTCTTCGCCGGAAAATTGGTCGCGCATGGTGATCGTCGGCGGGTCTGAATCCAGGTTGACTGCTGTCACATGCCCCTTGGCATCCCCTTGGCGGGCCAAATCGGCCAATGTGGCAGCGGCTTCATCGGTTAACGTTGCCCCTGGGAGCACCAAGGCCCGGGTGGCATAGCCTGTGTCCAACTCGTACCACACCCTGACTCTGCTAGCTTCTTCCAAGTGGTCAAAGCTAACTTCCCCACCGCCGAAGTGGTCGGCATAGGCAGACGCCGGCCCGGCCTGCCGGAGCCAGTTCTCCGCCGCTCCTGGGGGCAGCGCGCGGGGTATCCTCCACAGTTCAGAAGAGCCGGTGAAACTAACTTCGGCAGCGGGCAATACTGATGGTTGGGATGATCACGCTCTGGGATTGGGAGTCTAGAGCGGTGATGATGCCCGCAATTTCCACTGTGGGAAGGCCTCCGCCGGCTTGGGATAAGGCTGCACCGTAGGCTGTGTAAGTATCCACCAATTCTTGGCTCAGACGGGCTTGGTCAACGTCAGCCAGTAGCTGGCGGGCTTGGAGGAGCGTTGTCAGGTGGTGGGTGCTGTTGCCGACCAACCGCGCCCGCAGGCGCTGCACTGAGGTTACGTCGCCGTCGGCTTGAGCTCCGTGTATGGCGGTAGTGAGCCGGGCCAAGCTGTCCGTTGGCGGGTTCGATGCCGGTGACCAGCCAGCCGTCTGAGGCAGGATCCTGGGTTAGGACCGCAGTAACGACTTCACCGACTTGCAGCGCTGAAAGCCCGACCACTGACCGAGCCGTTACGCGGTGGCCTTGGCTTCCGTGAAGGGTGAGAACGGCCAATTGGTCATCCTCGTCACTGGTGGATACGACAACGCCGGTGAGGTGCCGGTACAGAAAAGGGCCTTCCGGTGCCGCGAAATTGTGCTGGTCCTGCTCCCCCGATAGCGACGTGGCGGATGACTTGCCGCACGTCTCCTCCGTGTATGGAGACGGGCCATTCCAAACTGAGGGACGCGCTGCCGAAGCCGCTGGACCCTGGGGCTTCGAGGATCACGATTTGGCCGTTGACGCTCACAGTGGCGTCAGGGTAGGTCTCCAGAACAACGACGGCCCCGGATGTGTCCACGTCGGCATCCGTTGCCAACTCAAAGCCCGTGGAATCCGACGGCGGGAGTGGCGGAGGCGTAGGCTCTACAGCCACCTGGGTCGGCGATGGTGTCACGGGGGTCGCCGTAGGGGGACGGTGTTTCCGCTGGCACTGGAGTCGGAGGATCGGAAGTAGGCGTTGGCGTAGCCGTAGCAGTCGCGGCGGTGGGGGCGGGTGTTAGAGCAGTGGCCGGCGCCGTGGTGGGGGGCGGCGTGTCGTCCCCGCCACAGGCTGCCAACAAGATGACCGCGGCGGTGAAACCCACTACCGTCAGCCGGATGATGCACCGCCTCCCGAGTCCTCCCACCTTCTTCTCCTGTACAATGGTGCGCTGGCTGCCGTGACAGGCTACCGTTTCAACCAAACGCCCCGAACCGGGGCGTGTTGCTACTCAGTATATACTGATGGAAACGCGGCAAATAGCTGGACTGCCAACGAGTTATGATAAAATTGTCGAGCTATTGCAGGGATTGAACTCCCGACCTGCTCGGGCCGATATTCATGGATATTTCGCTCCGGCGCCTCAGGGCCGATAATATAAGCCAGGTCATCGACATCGAGCGAGAGGCCTTTTCCCCCCCTCTGGGACCACCACACCTTTCAAAAGGGACCTGAAGAACCGGCGCGCCTGTTACCTGGGTGGCCTGCGGGTCTGAGAATACAGAGGGTCCCGCGCCGGATGAAGGGTCTCCAACCGTCGAAGCCAGCCACCCATTGGGCCGCCTGTTCCGGGCATTGGGCAGGCTGATGGTAGGCGGCGAGGACCAACGGAGCAACGGCGATTCCCAGATAGCAGGGTACGTTAGCGTCTGGTACCAGCAAGAAGAGGCCCATATCACCGAGATAGCGGTGCGGGAAAAATTCCGAGGCCGGGGAATCGGCGAGTTGTTGCTGATTGGCTCGCTGAGAGCCGCCGTGGAGTACGGTTCCACGGCCATGACCCTGGAGGCAAGGGTCTCGAACTTCATAGCCCAACGGCTTTACGAGAAGTACCTGTTCAAGTCAGTGGGCACTCGCAGGGCCTACTACGCAGACAACCGGGAAGACGCGGTGATAATGACCGTCGACGGCATAGATAGTGAGAAGTACTTGGACAGGTTCGAGGAGTTGCAGAACGCTTACCGCTCCCGGTGGGGCGAAATCTGCATCGATCTGTGAGGCCGCGGCGGCCCAAAGTCTCAGAGGTCAATCGTTGTTGACCGGCGGAAGTCCCTATTGATAGAATTGCGCAGTTATCTTTTGGAGGTACGGCGGCTTCGCTTCCGGGGCAGGGAGACAGGAGGCAGCGTCGAAATAGACCTGAGGCCTGGACCGGATAAGGCATGTTGGTCATAGGGTTGACCGGCGGCATTGGCACCGGGAAGAGCGAGGCGGCCCGGCATTTGAGGGACCTGGGGGCGGCCGTGGTCGAGGCCGACTCGGTCGGCCACGAGGTATACAAGCCCGATACCGAATGCTGGCGACAGGTAGTCGACGCCTTTGGAGAGGGGATACTTCAACCCAATGGCGAGATTGACCGGCGAAACCTCGGCAGCATCGTCTTCTCAGACCCGGAGCAGTTAGCCAGGTTGAACGGCATTGTGCACCCGGGGATAGCAAAGATGGTGGAGGACCAGTTGGGCCGCCCTGCGCAGCCAGGGGGTCCGAGTGGCAGTGCTGGAAGCGGCGCTATTGTTCGAAGTCGGATGGGACTCGTTGGTCGACGAGGTATGGGTGACCGACTCGCCGGTAGAGGACGTGGTGGAGAGGCTGCGCGTCCGCAATGGACTGTCAACCCAGGAAGTAATGGAGCGCATGGACTCGCAGATGGACCGCAGCGACCGGCTGGCCCGAGCGGACGTGGTCATAGACAATGTACTTGGAGTAGCTGAACTGGAACGCGCAGTCGACGGGTTGTGGAACAGCAGGGTGAAAGAAAGAGCAACGGGAGAAGAATGGTAGACACCGCCGAACAGACGTTCAAAGAGTACGCGATCGAAGAATTCCTGGTCCGCAGCGAACCGTATTACCGGTCGGTGGGCGACGAACTGGAACTCTTTACAGCAGCATACCGGCAGCACATCCCCGTTCTGTTGAAGGGGCCCACCGGCTGCGGCAAGACCAGGTTCATAGAGTATATGGCATGGAGACTGGGCCGGCCGTTGACCGTAGTCAAGGGGCAAAAGCGCCAGCCGCTGGCCGATGGAGAGGTGCGGGTCCCGCTGGTGACCATCGCCTGCCACGAGGACCTGACTGCCAGCGATCTGGTGGGGGCGGTACTTGCTCGACGCCAACGGCACCAGGTGGATCGATGGGCCAATGACCAGGGCGGTTAAAGCCGGGGCGATCTTGTATCTGGACGAGGTGGTGGAGGCCAGGAAGGACACCACAGTGTTGATTCACCCGCTGACCGACCATAGACGGATTCTACCCGTGGAAAAGAACCGGGTCCGTCATCGAGGCCGACGACCGGTTTTTGCTGTGCATATCCTATAACCCCGGCTACCAGAGCGCCCTGAAGGACATGAAGCACAGCACACGGCAGAGGTTTATCTCGATAGAGTTCAATTATCCTCCCAGGGACGTGGAAGCAGAGATCGTGGAGCGGGAGAGCGGTGTGTGATAAGCAGCAAGCAGAAGCGCTGGCCAAGCTGGGTGAGAAGATACGGAACTTGGAAGAGCACGGCTTGCAGGAAGGGGCCAGCACCCGGTTGCTGATCTATGCCGCTCGGCTTATGCGGGAAGGCATTCCCCCGCGCCGGGCCTGCCAAGTGGGTATCGTGTGGACTCTGACCGATTGAGCCGGAGTTGCAGCTGAGCATAGAAGAGGTGGTCTCTTCGATATTCGAATAGGGGCGTAAATGGCATCATCTCCTTTGGACGTGATGCGAAGGGCGCTGTCGGCACGGGGTACGCCCAAGGCCATTGACGGCGCGCCTTACACCAGCGGCGGTCCTGGTGTTGCTCTATCCCAAGCATGGCGAATACTGCGTCCTGCTGAACAAGCGGTCCCAAGAGGTGGAGCACCACAAGGGGGAAATCTCTTTTCCGGGCGGCGCCCGGGAAGCGCAGGATGTAGACCTCCTCGAAACGGCCCTCAGGGAAACGGAAGAGGAGATGGGCATCAGCCGGGCCGACGTTACCGTCCTGGGGGAATTGGACGAGGTTGAAACCCGGAGCCGCTTTCGGGTCAAGGTGTTTGTGGGGACAATAGCCGCCGGATATTCGTTCAGCCCCAACTTAGGTGAGATTGCCGAGGTCCTGGAGGCGCCCGTCGCAACGCTCGGCGACGCCGCCAATCTGCGGGTCGAGACCCGGTGGGACGAAGGCGCCTCGGTGACCAATTATGCCTACGCATACAATGAACACCTGATTTTCGGGGCTACGGCGAAAATCCTTCGGCAATTCCTGGACCTTCTTGAAGGAAGGCGAGAAGAAGAGACGTTAAGTTGAGTACGGCCTCCGTTGCCCGACATTGTGAAACGAACTGGCCAAGCTTTCCCCCAGCCGTATTGGATGCCTATCAAGAAGCGACGCCCGCATTGGAAGCGGCCTTTGGGGAAGAAGAGGTGTCGCTTTGGGCTAAAGAGGGCCTGACCATCGGCTCTCAAACGGTGCGTTCCTGGGAGTCCGCGGTAGAGTACTACAAGGTCGGCCCCCAGGTTGCCCGGTTCCTTTCTTTTCCGTCGTTCATGCAGTGGGCCCGCTGTGGGACCTACTTGGCCCAGGACTCCCCGACGTTGGCAGTGGCCTTTTTCCGGGCCAGCGAGTCCATCGTGCCCAACCTGCGGCCCCAATACATCCCCCGCTGGGCGGGTCTGGGCCGGAGCCTGTACAAGGGCACCTGGAAGTCCAGCACGCTTGCGGCGAGGTTCTTCGAAGTTAGCCCGGACCTGGTCAGGAGCCTGCCGTTTTGGGACGTAGAGGTGTTTACGTCCTTGATAGAGGCAATGTCGTACAAGTCGTATGACGCAGCCGGGGAGTGCCTGCTGCTGGGCCGGGGACGTGCTGCCCGCGATGGGGAGGGAGCGCGATCCCTTCCTGTCCATGTGCCGGGCCTTGACCGACGCCAGTTGGAGAGATGTCAAGACCTGCTTGGAGATGTTGCCCAGGGCCTTACAGCAAGTAGAGGAGGGCCAGACAGGCCGGTTTTCTCAAGCTGGGAGAAACGCCTGGCCAAGTCCGGAATGCGTGACACTTCGCGGTTCTTGTCCGAAGGCTCCCAGGCTCTCAGCGCGGCGCCGCAGGGCTCTCAAGGACACATTTTGGATTTGTGCGAAAGCCTGCAGGCGGTTTCGCCAGAGGCGGTCCCGTCTTTCCTGAAGAGCCTGAGCGGCGTTCTAAACCGCATCACGGTCAACCAACTGGGACGCGTGGTTCCAGTTTGGAGCCGGGTTGTTTGAAGGACAACCCGGAAAGCGGCATAGCCTTCTTCAAGGTGGAGTCCAGCACGTCGGAGTCCATGCTGGAAACTTTATCCTCCAGCCCTGGAGTTGAAACGGGTGAAGGGGGTGATTCGACTCTACTGCCGGGCCCTGTCCGGGGCCCCGGTGGAGATTTTGGACACCAACGAACTGGTGCGGAAGAACATCGGGTGGGTGGACGAGGGACATGGCCTCTACCGACGGCACCAAGTGTTTCTGCCTCCCGTGGTGGACCAGTACACCAGCAAGCGGGACAATTTCGATTGGTTCAAAGTGGTGTCCACCCACCAAGTGGCCCACCTGGAGTTCGGCAGCTTTGAATATGACTTCGAAAGACCGGCTACCCAGTTCATAGACCGCCGTTTCGACGTGGAAAAAGAGGTGGCCGAGCGCCGGGCCATTAAAGAGCGGGAGTTGGCGGAAAAGAACGGGCCCGGTTGGCCGAAGAGTCCGGCGACGAGGCCGGCCGGCTGCCGGAGTTCGTCACCGGCAGCGAAGACGAAGCAGGAGACATTGTCCCGGCAAGAGCGCAGGCACTTGCGCCAGAGGACCCGCCCGAGGGTCCCGGCCCGGGCCGCGCTTTTACGGACATAGGCAGGTTTTTCCAACTGTTCGACAACCGCCGCTTGGCGTTTGATATTTTCACGGTGCTGGAAGACTGCCGGTTGGACTTCCGGCTGGGAGTGGAGTATCCCGGCATAGCCAGGGCTGCCGGCAGGGTGCGGCGAGAGTCGCTGGCCGGCCGTCCCAAGATACAGGACCTGGGGCTACAAGAAGCCTTGATCGAGCTGCTGATTCACATGAGCTTGGAACAGTTCCACAGCCTTCCGGTGCCCAAGGAGTTCGAGGAAGAAGCCGTGGTGCTGGCCCAGATCCTGCACCAACTGCGGACCGCACAGGCTACGGTGGAAGACACCGGCGAGGCTGCGCTGCGGGCCTACGAGATTATTTCCCGCATCCAGAACGAGACCCAGCCGGAGGAGAACTGGGAGGAGCAAGATCTGGAGGAACCGGGGGAATTTTCTGAAGAAGAGTGGGAGTCGCTGGTAGGCAAGCTCCAGGGCAACCTGGAGGCCGAGGGCGAACCGGGAGAGGGGGAACCCTACGATTCGCCGGAGCCGGTGGACTTCCGGGGTGATTTCAAGCCCGAGATGGTGCAACTGCTGGCCAAGCTGCAGGCGGACCAGGACCAGGAGACTCAGGGCGAGCCCATATCGCAAGAGATGCTGGAGCAGTTGCTGCAAGACAGCGCCGAACTGGAACTGGATGCTGAACAGGGCGACTTGACCTCCGACATGGCCACCTATGCCCAGAACATCATGAAAGAGGCCGGCGCTCCGCCGTCCCAACGCCAAACCGGGCCAGGGCCACGGGCCGTTAATGGACAACGAGGACCCGGGCGGCGAACTGGAATCCAAGGAACCCAAGACCTTTGTCTACGACGAGTGGGACTTCAGGGCGGCCGACTACCGGCCCCGGTGGTGCGTAGTCAAGGAGAGGAACGTAGACGAAGGGGACCCGAATTTCTACAACGACTCCCTGAGGGCATTACCTGACCCTATCCACCCATATCAAGCGCCAGTTCGAGCTAATCATGCCGGAGAGCTTCAAGAAGATATACCGGCTGGTGGACGGTGAGGACCTGGACCTGAACGCCGCCCTGGAAGCCTGGGCTGACCTGAGGATGAAGGTGCCGCCGGACGAAAAAGTCTACTGGCACCGCAACCGGGCCCGCCGGGACGTTGCCGTGGTGTTCCTGCTGGACATGAGCGCGTCGACCGCCGAGGCCATCGACGAGGGTCGCCCGGTGACCCACGACCGCGACGCCCCCGACGACCCGGTGGAGTACATGGTCTGGCTGCGCCGCCGGCGGGAAGGGCTGGTGCAGCGCAATTACAAGCGGATTATCGACCTGGAAAAGGAAAGCACTTCCTTGTTAATCCAGGCGCTGGAAGCCATCGGCGACACCTACGGAATCTACGGGTTCTCCGGCTACGGCAGGGAGAACGTCGAGTTCTACGTGATTAAAGACATCAACGAGAACTTTGGAGACAAGATAAAGCGCCGGATTGATAAGATCACTCCGTTGCACGCCACCCGCATGGAGCGGCCATCCGACACGCCGCCAGCAAGTTGGAAGGGCAGGAAGCGACCACCAAGATACTGTTCCTGATTAGCGACGGCCGGCCCCAGGACCGGGGCTACAGCCGCGAGGGTGTGGAAAAAGAATATGCGGTCCACGACACCCACATGGCGCTGGTGGAAGCCAAGAGAAAGCAGATAACGCCTTTCTGCTTAACCGTGGACCAAGGCGGGGCACGACTACCTGAAAAGCATGTGCGGCGACATGGGGTACGAGGTGTTGGACGATATCTGGACGCTGCCCGAGCGGTTGCCCATGCTGTACAAGAAGTTGACTGTTTTAACGGGCCTGAGAGGCCGCCGCTAGTCCGAAGCTATCAATTTACGCAGTTCGATCAAGGCCTGGTTGGACAACCGGCGCTTGATGACAATACGCCGGGACGGCAATTTCAACTCCATTTCTTTTAGCCGGTCGGAGCCAGCGATTGCCACGTAGCCCAGGCCCACAGGCTTGCCCTCCAACTCCTCCGGCCCGGCCACGCCGGTGATGCCGATGCCCAGGTCGGCGCCTAAACGCTCGCGGATAGCTCGCGCCATGGCGGTGGGCCGTTTGCTGGCTGACGATGCCGTGGCTGTCGATGACGTCGGCAGGGACGCCGTTGGCAATCTTTAATGACCTTGGTGTAGGCGACGACTCCGCCCTTTGTAGTAGGTCCCGCTGCCGGGCGTCTGGGTGATGGCGTTGGCCAGGAAGCCCCCAGTGCACGACTCCATGGTCGCCAGGGTGAGTCCGGTCCTGTTCCAGGGCCAGGGCCGATGGCTTGCTCCGGGGTCTCGTCGTCGTAGCCCCAGACGTAGGGGCCCAAACGGGCCATGATGGCGGCTTCTACCGGCTGAATCAATCCCTGGGCGGCCGCGACGTCGCGGCCCCGGGCGATGATGCGCAGGTGAAATGCCGTCGGGCTTGGAATAGATGCC
>CAXXWY010000040.1:0-103561 GCA_963668505.2 Dehalococcoidia bacterium
CGAGGAGACCCCCACGACTGGAACTCGTGGGACCACTACCGAACCATCCACGACGGCCGCCTGAACGAACATCCCTTCGTAGTCAGCTTTCGAGACACCCCTCGCCTTTACCATGTCGGAGGACGAGGGTGTTCTCTATTTGGAAGGCCGAGTTCAGTGCCGGAAGGACGTCGTGCTGGAAGTAGGGAAGGTATTCGATAGCCGCTATTCAGGCAGCACCCTGCGCGTCCGGTGCTACAGCTATTCGTACATCGGCTGGCTGCCGGGGCAACATCTTTTGGTGAAGTACCACAACCTGCATCGCGACCGAGATGAATACCACCATCGCATCTATAGTCCGGAGACCGGCGAAGAACTTACACCACGAAGTCCTGAAACGGTATCAGTTCCCCACGTTCACCGAAGTCTTGGACGAGTTACAGGCTCTTACACGGGACTTGTAGTCCGGGCTGAACGAAGGCCGCTGCCCCGCCGTCGCTTGCCGTAGCTGCGGACGGGGGTTAAGATGGCTGGGAACGTCGACCTGGAGGCTGGAACATTCTATGAAATCTGCGAGACTGGCGGGGCCGAGACACTTCGAGTTTCATCGAAAGCGAGGGTCCCAACCCCGACCGACGGCGAATGCTTGATCAAGGTGGAAAGGGCATCGGTGTGCGGCAGCGACATTCGCCACGGATACAGCGACATTGCCGAGGAGAACTACCCGATGCCGCCGGGCCGGCCCTGCCACGAGGTGGCCGGCGTGGTGGTGGAGAGCCGCACCGACGACTTCAGGGAGGGCCAGCGGGTCATTGTGCTTCCCGGCAAGGGGCACGGCGGCCTGACCGAATACCTGGTATCGAATCCCGGCATGATGGTGCTGCTGCCCGACGAGGGGCCGCTGGAGGAATGGGTGATGTGCCAGCCCTCGGGCACGGTGCTCTATTCCTGCCAGCAGATGCCCAACATCCTGGGGCAAGAACGTGGTGGTGGTGGGGCAGGGAAGCATCGGGCTCAGCTTCACCATGATTACGTCTGGCTGCGGGGGCCAACAAAGTCATCGGGGTCGACCCCCTGGAATTTAGGCTATCCAAGTCCAGGGAGTTCGGGGCGACGCACGTGATCAACCCGGACACAGTCGACGTGGACCAAGCGGTGGCGGAGCTCACTGGGGGCGAGGGCGCCAGACATCGTCGTCGAGGCCGCCGGGTACCCGGAGACCTTCGATATGGTGTTTCGGGCTGGTGCGCCAGTATGGGACGGTCATAATATTCGGGATACAGACCGACGAACGCATCCTGGTAACCCATGACACGCTCATGGACAAGCAGGCGAGGATCATTCCCACGACGGGAGCGCGCAGCGGCAACCCGACGACGCACATCAAGAAAATCGTCGGGCTGCGGGAGCGGGGATGGTGCGACCCGGGGAAGCTGATCACCCACCGCATGGGCCTGTCGCAGGTGCAGGCGGCGTTCGACATGTACGAGGCGCACGCTGACAATGTCATCAAGGTGGTGATGAACGCCAACGAGTGAGCGGGCTGCGGCTTTGCCGTTTCATGCTTCGAGAGCCTCAGCACGAACGGATGGGGAAAGTGGTGGCGCATTCGTGCTTCGAGAGCCTCAGCACGAACGGGCTCAGGACAGGCTCAGCACGAACGGGCGGGAGAGGGGGTGCGTTCGGGCTTCGGCAAGCCCCCGGTTCGCCCTTCGATTTCCCTCAGGACGAACGGCTGGGATCAAAGTACATGGACGAACGGCTAGGGCCAAGATACAAGGACGAACGATAGGCTGGTACCGGCACGGAGGGACAGGTTGCCGGTGGTTGGTTAGCCGCCGGACCCCGGCGGGTTCTTGGGGCTCAGTCAACAGCCGGGATGGGTGTGGTTCCCGCAGCAGCCCCGCAGTCTTTTGATCTTAATCCAGTTGTTGGCTATGAACATGGCCAGCTTTCGCCCCATTGGCATGGGCCGCAACAAGTTGGCTATCGGCGTGAACGAAAGGTCTCTATCGCGGCACATGTTTAATCGCCCTCACCGGCCCCTTTCGTCGCCCCACAGCAGGATGTGGAGCCGGGTGGAGAACCGGAACCCCTCCCTGGCGCAGGCCTCGGCCACCCACGGGCTGCGGTCCCGGATGGTCTCGGCGGTCACGCCCTCGGGCATGAGGATAATGCGCCGGCCCGGCAGGCCGTAGGCGTCCCGCAGCGCGCAGACCTCGGCAACATCGCCGGGCTCGGTCACCACGAACTTGAAGTAGGCGTTGGGCAGCCGGGCCAGGGCTTCCAGCGCCTGAGGCTGCTCCCGGCGGTCCTTGGGGTTGCCCGACGAAGCCAGCTTGGGGGAGACGTTCCACTGGTGCACGGTCCGCTCGAGGTCCGCCAGCGGCTCAACGGCGCCGTTGGTCTCGACCTCCAACTGGAAGCCGTCGTCTTTCAGCGACGCCGCCAGGGGCGCCAGCTCCGCCTGCTGCAGCAGGGGCTCGCCGCCGGTGATAATCAGGCGGCTGCAGCCGAAAGCCCGTATGCGCTCTTCGATCTCTTCCGCGTCTAAATTTACGACCTCCCGGCCGTAGTCGTAGTTGGCCCAGTCCCAGGTGTACTTGGTGTCGCACCAGTCGCAGGCCAGGTTGCAGTTCGCCAGCCTCAGGAATACCGAAGGCGCGCCGGCGCTGGGCCCCTCGCCCTGGAGCGAGTAGAACACCTCAGGCCGGCCGTCGGGTTGCCTGCTTACCCGCAGCATCTACGCTTTCACTCCAAGCCGCTGCAGCAGCGGATCGGGGACTCCCGCTTCGGCGAATCCCCTGGCGCGGATGACGCAGCTATCGCACGACCGGCAGGGCGCGGCGCCGCCCTGGTAGCAGCTCCAGGTAAGCTCCAGCGGGGCCTTCAAGTCCAGGGCCATTCTGACGATGTCGGCCTTGGACTTGTCGATGATGGGGGTTTCCAGCCGGATGGGCACGTGGTACTGGGTGGACAGCTTGCTGCCGTGGGCCAGCGCCTGGGACATCTGCTGAAAAAACTCGGGACGGCAGTCGGGATAGCCGCTGTAGTCCACGGCGTTAGGGCCCATGAACACGAGGGCTTCCAATGAGGCGGGGTCGACGCCTTCCACCTCGATGGCGTGCAGCACCTGGCTTTCCAGCAGGGCAGCGGCCAAAGTCACAAAGAGGGTGTTGCGCAGAGGGACATAGGTGACCGGGATGCTGGTTTCGGCGGGCCCGTCCTGAGGAATGGGGAACCTGTCTGGATTGGTGAGGGCCGAGTACCACGCCGCCTGCCCGAAAAACGAGATGTCCATAAGGCGGCTGCTTATGCCCAGGGCCTGGGCGATTTCCTGGGCGCAGGCGGTCTCCTTGTCGTGGGTCTGGCCGTAGTGGAAGGTGAGAGCGGTCAAATGGTCCGTGCGGGATGCGGCGTAGGCGGTGACGGCGGCGGAGTCCAGGCCGCCGGAGAGCAGGCTCACGCCGTAGCGGGTGGACACGTCAGTCTCCGTCCCGGAACTCGGCGTACTGGTTGTCCGACTCCCACAGCCTGACCTTCGAGGGCTTTACCCCGCACAGGTCGTGGACTTTGCGGTATAGCTCCCGGCTCATGACCTCGGCCGAGGGGTTTTCGCCCTGGAACAGGTAAAGCCTGCCCTGGCACACCGGGGCCAGCCCGGCTATCAGCTCCGAATCCCGGTCATTGACCAGGAACGCATGGTCCCAGTTGGCGTCGATCCATCCCTTGAGGCGTCTCCGGAGCTCGGTAAAGTCGAAGACCAGGCCCATTGAGTCCAACTCGGGTGCTTCCAGGAAGACCTCGGCGCGGTAGGTGTGTCCGTGGGGAAAGGCGCACTTGCCCTGGTAGTCCAGCAGCCGGTGGCCGCTGTCGAAGCTGATTTCAATCCTTATCTGGTGCATGGCCGCCGCCGTTGGGGTATTCCCCGCTCTCCTGGTATTCGACCGAAACGCAGGTGTGGATGCCGCCCCTTATCTGGTAGTCCAGGGTTACCTTCATGTACCGGGGCTGGGCCGCGGCCGCCAGGTCCTTGAGGATGCGGTTGGCGGCGTGCTCCTGCACGATGCCCACGTCGCGGAAAGACAGCAGGTAGTACTTGAGGGACTTCAGCTCGATACAGCTATGGCCGGGCACGTAGGAAATCTCCAGCGTCCCGTAGTCCGGCATTCCGGTCCAAGGGCACAGGGCGGTGAACTCCTCGGTGTCGATGTCGATCACCGTGTCCTGCTCGGGGTACTCGTATTGGAAGGCCAGCAGGCAGCCGGTGTCGATGGCGGCCTCGTCTTTCAGGGCCAGCCTGCGGTCCAGGTCTTCGTACTGTTGTTTCAGATCGGGTATGGTAGCCATTGGCCGGACCTCCACGGCCCGCTCCGGCGGGCTTGGGACTATGATAACATCCAAGTAGTCTCTTGGCTTATGATCCCAATACGGACTGCGTTGACGGGGAAAATGCGAGTCCGTTCGGGGTTTGAGAGCCTGACCCCGAACGGACGGCCCTTCGACAAGCTCAGGGCGAACGTGTAAAGGCAAGGTATAGGGGCGAACGGGTAAAACCAAGGTGTAGGGGCGAACGTGGAAATTAACGTCAATTCAATAGCTTCATGTAGCTGGTCAATGTAATCATGGAGGCGGACGGCCTTGAAGGGCCGGGGCAGAAGGACAGCAATACCGTCATGGTTTGAGCCACCGAGACTAGGAGATTAGATGTCTGGAGGAATTACGGTACTACTACTTGGACTCGTGCTGCTGGCGGGGATCGCTTGCGGCGGCGCAGACCCCGAACCCATAGACCCAGTGGAAGCCTATGCAGAGGACTGCGGCAAGATCAGGGCCGACGCCTGGGAGCGGGCTTCGGACCCAGCCGTGGTCACCATCCAGGACATGCAGGCGTTGAACGCTGAGACACTTAGCTACATCGAGCAACTGACCCCGCCCCCTGTCTTGGCGGAGTATCACCAGACCTGGCTTTCCGGCTGGGGCGAGGATCTTACCACCGAGCAGGTCATGGCGGTAGACGAATTGCAAAACGACATCTTCCACGGTCTGCCGCAGGACATTCAGGCACACATAGAGGACCACGGCTGCTGGGAGCCGTGGTAGCTGTGTAATCATGTATATAATTCCCGAAAATTAGGGTAATAGCATGAAGACAATCGTCGCGAGCATTCCGACCATAAACGCCCCGGAGGGTCTATGAGAATCTGTTCCTTTGTTCCCGGCGCAACCGAAATCGTGTACGCCCTGGGGCTGGAGGACAGCCTATTCGGGGTGAGCCACGAATGTGACTATCCTGCGGCCGCCCGCAGCAAGCCCCAGGTGGTGCGCAGCGTCTTCGAGCAGGGCGAGCAGTTTACCAGCGCCGAGATAGACCGGACCATATCGGAAAGGCTGGCCCAGGGGTTGGGCATCTACGAAATCGACCAGCAAACGCTGGTGGACGCCGCTCCCGACCTGCTCTTGACCCAGGCGATTTGCGACGTTTGAGCCATCTCCACTCGGCAGGTTGCCGAGTCCACGGCCAACCTCCCCAAGAAGCCTGAAATACTGTCCCTGGACCCACAGTACCTAGGCGACGTGGTCAACGATATTCGCAAGGTGGGCCAGGCGGCGGGCGCTGCCGCCGAAGCCGATTCCCTGGCGTCCAAGATACAGGCGCGTATCGACGCCGTTACGCAGCGGGCCGCACTGGCGGCGGACCGGCCCAAAGTGCTGACCCTGGAGTGGGTGGAGCCGCTAATCGCCACCGGCCATTGGGTGCCGGAGATGGTGGAACTGGCCGGCGGGGCCAACTGCTTTGGCGACAAGGAGACCGCGTCATTCAAGCTGGAGTGGGCGCAAGTCGCGGAGAGCGAGCCCGACGTCATCATCTTCATGCCCTGCGGCTACGACGTGAAGCGGACGCTGCAGGACGTGCCCCTGCTGGCGGCCAAGGACGAATGGGCTGAGCTTCCGGCGGTGCGCAACGAGCGGGTGTACGTCATCGACGCCGGGGCCTATACCAGCCGGGCGGGTCCCAGGCTGGTAGCCGGGCTGGAAATAATGGCGGAGATGATACACCCGGAACTGTTTTCGGGGCTGATTCCCGAGTCCGGGGGGCTGCGGTTGTACGGGAGTTTGGTTAGGGCGTAGAGGGGGCGCGGCTTTCATACCGCGTGAGTCTTCAGGCATCCCACGATGATACCGTTAATCTCCTGAAAATCCCCTTGTACGAATTCGTCAAGCCTGCGGGATATTGTCTCCTTGGTCCGTTCCTCGTCCCACCACGTCTCGTAGTCCGATTCTTCAAGTAATTCGCCCATTCTCAGGGTGATCCATTCGTCCTCCAGAGGAGGAACTTCCCCTTGGAACAAATTGGAATTGGCGGCGAGCAGGTCATATATTTCTGTCCTGAGCCCCGGAGACTTCAGGCTATCGCTCCAGTTAAGGCAAAGGTTCAACCCAGCCTTTCGCTCGCCCGCAAATACCTGGAACACTAACACGCCGCCGAGGACGCCTTTGCTCTTGAGCAGTCCCTCGTACGTGCGCCAATCGGCGGGCACAAACCGAGCAATAGGGTGGTTGCAACTTGCTTCTACCAACTCTGGATGCCCGCGGACCGCCTCTCTCACCATCCAGAACCTTTCGTTGGGGTAGTTGGGTTCATATCGTTCCCGGTGTTCGATTATCAAGTCAATGGCTTGCTTGTGCTTCCGGTAAATCTTGCGGGCTAGGCTGTGGGCGTCGTTGCTGACTTCAGGCACAATGTTTCTCCTTAGCGTGACGGCGTACTGACGGAGCACGGCCGCCACGTCCGCATCGGCAGACTTGCTTTGTTCTTTGGTCGTGCGTTCCACCATACGCAGGACGTCCTTGTATGACATCCTGTCCCAATGGTCTTGTTCCTCGGCGCTTTCCGGCTCGTCGCCTCCAGGGGTGAGGAACACAAGGTGGCACTTGTAATAGGGATAATGATATTCGAGGGCCTTGCGGTAAAAAGCAAGCTGGTCTAGGCCTTCTGACGACCAGACTTTGTTCTCGATGGCGCACAGGAACTTGGCGCTTTGGTTGACGATAAAGACGTCCAGCCGGCCCGTTCCACCGTCCAGCGTGATTTCGCGCTCTCGATGAACCGTGCTATTTGCGTGTCTCCCGGCTCTGAGGGAGGTCTTGGCCCCGCTTCCCCTTAGGAATCGCCGCAGGAAATTCTCGCCCAAGCCGTGGCTGCCTTGCGGGTCCAGCAGCCAGGCCAGGAAATTGGAATGGAATAATTCCGAACCATCCAACCGAAGTACGTCAAAGATGTCAATTTCGGAACGCCGCGCAGCCGCCATGCTACCCAGATGCTCAAGGTCGTCATGGTCTTCCCAAAGATGAAGCAGGGCTTGGTGAAGCTTCTTGCTTGACGAGTCGAGGAGCAACTGTAATTCTTCCAGCTCCAAGTCCAGTTCCCGCAAATGAGAAACTAATAGCGGCGTTTCACCGGCGTCTTGGAGCATTAGAAACCTTAAGCCTTGACAGAAGTGTTTGGACTGAGGGCGTAGCTAGTTGAGCCGCGGGCCCTGAAAGGGGTTGCGCTTGGCAATTGCTTGCTGGACCGCCTGGTTGCCGTGCTTGACCATGGGCAGCAGGCGCTCCAACCGACGCCCGGCCGTTGGGGATTCCAGCAGTGTCTGCCTTACGTGCAGGGGCAGGTCCAGGCTGGACGCCGCGGCGTAGGACAAGCTCACCGGGTCCTGGGGAGTCGGCGCCCGGCTGGTCCATCCTCCGGCCAGCGACGACAGGCTCTTCAGGTATTCGCCGTACTCCTCGCGGAATTCGGCCATCGTCTCCTCGGACGGATCCCCCGGCTCTTCTTCCAGGAACTTGACCTGGCCGACCAAGTGCGGTGTCCGCTGGGTGACTTCTGCCGTCTCGAACCGGCGCTCGCCGGCGGTGAGGATGTTCATGCGGCCCTCTTCCAGACGCTCCACCTTGACCACCCGGGCGGTGGTGCCGATGTCGAAGGGTTCCGCCGGCCCGCCCGCCTCTTTGCCTGACTTGATGAGGACTACGCCAAAGGGCTGTTCCTGCTCGATGCAGTCGCCGATCATGGCCTTGTAACGTTCCTCGAAGATGTGCAGGGGCAGGGCCATGCCGGGAAACAGCACCGTGTTGAGGGGAAACAGGGGCAGCTCCAGGAGGCTGCCCGGTGTGTCATTCTCTTTTGACATAACACGCGGAAGTATAGAGTGTCGGCCCGGCGGGCACAACCACGGCTGTCCGTTCATCCTTCGATTTCCCTCAGGACGAACGGACAGCCTATGTGGAGCAAGGCGGGAGGGGTGATGGGCTCAGAGTTAATTGACAGGCTAGACCAGCGAGGTTTACGCGTGTTACCCACCCGTCACCCCCGCGAAGGCGGGGGTCTAAGCCCTAGCAAGGTGCGTTCCAGCCGGGGATTGCGAGATTCCCGACTCCTCGGGAATGACGCGTTGGGGGCGGGACTAACGCGGTGACGGGAAGGGCCACGCTGAAGTGGCGATCCTGGCACAACTAGGGCCGTCCGTTCCCCATTCGAGAGCCTCAGGACGAACGGACGGCCCGGGCCCGCTAGGACAGGACGAGGCTACGCCGAACCGTCGGGGTTGACGAAGCGCCAGCTTGGGAGGTCGATGCGCCACTCGCCGTCTTCGAGGAGCATGGGCAGGATCAGGCCGTTGAGGAGCCGGCGGCCGGCGGTGCGCTCGGGGATTCCCGAGGCCCCGAAGGGCAGAAAGGCGAAGGCGCGCTCGTCGTCCAGGTAGCTGGTGGGCGACACGCCCAGGTCGGTCAGGTCTTCCAACGGCCACAGCCGCAGCACGGTGTTGCGGAAGTCCTCCAGCATCGATGGACGCATGGGATGCTCGGCGTCGTAGCCGGCGCGGTAGGCGACCTGCATGTCGAGGTCGTTGCGGGTGGCCCAGACACCCATGCGCATGCCTCGGGTCTCCTTGGACAGCATGGACCACGCCAGGTCCATGTCGCCGTCGCGTATGGCCTCGGCGAAGGCGCCGGCCCGGTGGCCGCACTCGTCGGGGTACTTGCTGCGTTGTTCGCCGGGAAGGCTCATTAGCCTGCGCTCCTGATTTACCAGCCGATGGCGTAGCCGTCACGCCGCGGGTCGGCCGCGCCGGACAGCGCGCCGGTGATCGGGTTGACCTGTATCATCACCTCGCAGCCGCTGCCTTCCCAGGGCCCGAGGATTTCCAACTTGTGACCCTTGTCCGCCAGCCCGGCCCGCACTTGGCTGTCGTAGCGGTCCTCCAGGTATAGCAGGTCTTCGCCCTTGTGGGGAATGGTGGACTCGGTGGAGCCGTGGGTGTTGCGCCAGCGGGGCGCTTCCACCGCCTCGGCGACGGTCATGCCGAAGTCCAGCACGTGGGTGAGCACCTGCAGGTTGGTCTGCACCTGGGTGTCGGCGCCCGGAGTGCCGCAGGCCAGGGCCAGTCGGCGAGAGTTGCCGTTGGCGGTCTCGCCGTCCCTGAAGACCATCACCGGGTTCATGGTGTGGCGCACGCGCTTACCCGGCTGCAGGAAGTCCACGTGGCCGGGGTCCAGGTGCCAGTAGGTCATGCGGTTGTTGAGCAGTATCCCGGTCTCGCCCGCGACAGCGCCGGAACCCCAGGCGCTCTGGAGGCTTTGAAGCTGGCAGACGGCGTTGCCCCACCGGTCGACCACCACGAAACAGGTCGTGTCTTCTTCCTGACTGACGGCAGCGGGGACATCCTGGAGTCCGGGTTGGCGGCTCCAGGGGTCGCCCGCGGCAACGTGGGTTGCCGCCCGCCGGAGGTCGATGAGCTTGGCGCGCTCCCGGGCGTACTCCTTGGACACCAGGCCCTGGATTGGGATGTCTACGAAGCGGGGGTCGGCGACATAAGCTTCCCGGTCGGCAAAGGCCAACTTCTTGGCTTCCACCATGAGGTGGATGCTTTCGGCGGTGTTGCAGCCCAGGGACTGGAGGTCGAACTGTTCGATCAGGCCCAACTCCTGGAGCAGCACGTGGCCGCTGGAGTTGGGCGGCGCTTCGTAGACGGTGTAGCCCCGGTATCCGGTATGGATGGGTTGCTGCCACTGGGCCCGGCAATCGGCCAGGTCCTGCAGGGTCATCAGACCGCCCTGCTCCTGGATGAATTTAACCAACGCTTGGCCGACTTCGCCGCCGTAGAAGACGTCCCGGCCGCCGGAAACGATGGCCCGGAAGGTTTGCGCCAGGTCCTCCTGGTACAGGGCTTCCCCGGCCTGCAGGGGGCGGCCGTCCCTGGTGAAGATTGCCCGGGAAGTGGGGAACCGGCCCAGCGACGGTTCGTCCGCTATGGCCTGGGCCAGGACGTGGCTGACCGGAAAGCCGTCCTCCGCCAGGTCTATGGCGGAGGCCAGCGCCTGCGACAGGGGCAGGCTGCCGTATTTTTCGTAGGCAGAGAGCCAGGCGTCCAGCAGGCCGGGAGTCGATGCTGAGAGGACTCCCTGCATGGGGATGCCCTTGGACTGAAAACCGGCGGGGTCGGCGGCATAGGGGGCCGCGCCGGTGCCGTTGCAGACCTCCAGCCGGTCGGACTCCCGTTGATAGACCATGATGAAGCCGTCGCCGCCGATGCCGGACATCAGGGGCTCGACGACGTTCAGCGCGGCGGCGGTGGCGATGGCGGCGTCGACGGCGTTGCCGCCCTTTTGCAGCATGGCGATTCCGGCCTGGGAGGCCAGGGGATGGGCGGAGCACACCATGCCGCGGCTGCCCATGACCACCGGCCTGTTGGCCTCGAAGTTAATGCCGTGGGGCGTTGACGCCACGGGGCCTCCCCAAGCAGTTTGGGTGCCGCCCGCCTAGGGTTGGCCGGCCTTCTTCCGGTCTATCACGCCTTGGGCGCGGGGGCTTATGGCCTGTTGTATCGCCACGTTCAATACCGCCGGCCGGCCGGCGGCGAGGGCCCGCTGCAGGGCGGGGGCCAGGTCTTCGGGATTCTCCACCAGCTCGGCGTAGCATCCCAGTCCCTGGGCCACCAGGTCGTAGCGGCTGGGGAGCAGGTCGGTGGCCACGGCGCGGCCGAATAAGCCCAACTGTAGATGCCGGTCGATTCCCCAGGCCGAGTCGTTGCCCACCACCAAGACGATGTCCAGGTTGTGACGTACCGCGGTGTCCAGCTCCATGCCGTTGAACCCGAAGGCGCCGTCGCCCACGCAGGCGATTACCCGGGAGTCGGGCCGGGCCAATTTCGCCGCCAATGCCGTGGGGAGAGCGCAGCCCAACATGCCCAGCGTGGGATTGTAGTACCACCGGTAGGGCAGCCGGGCCGGCATGAAAGACCGCCCGAAATGGCAATAGTCCCCGCCGTCGAAGACTATCGTATCTTCGGGGCCCAGCAGCGGCTCTATCGTCTTGTGCACGAACATGGCGTGCATCGGCTGCTCGGGCTTGTTCAGCCCGGCAGTCCATTCTTCCTGTGCCTGCTGCACCCCCCGCAGTTCTTCTACCCAGGGCAACTCCTCCCAGGAGTGGGCGGCTGCCGCGTCGGCGAGCTGGTCCAGGACCGCGCCGACGTCGCCGGTGATTCCCACCGCGACGCCCCGGTTGCGGCCGACCTCCTCGGCCGCAGGGTCGACCTGGATGATCCTGGCATCGGCGTCAACGCTGGGCGGGCGGCAAAAGCCAATTGTCGAGTCCTGCTTTCGGCCCAGGAAGAGCACCAGGTCGGCGTCGGGCAGCCTCTTGGCGACCCAGTTCAGGCCCCTGTCGAAAAACCCGAAGCACAGGGGATGCTCGTCGGAAATCAGGCCCCTGGACAGGCCCTCGGTCAACACAGGCATTCGCGTCGTCTCCACGAAACGGCGCAGGGCATCCCCCGGCAGGCCGTAGGATGCGCCGTCCCCGGCAATAACCATGGGCCGTTTGGCCTGGCGCAGCAGGTCGATGGCCCGGCGCACCAGTTCGGTCTGGGCGGCCGGCGCGGCTGGGGGGCGGTATTCCTCCGGGCGATAAAACACGACGTCGGCCTCGTCGACTTCCTGCTCCTGCACGTCGGTGGGGATGGTCAGGTGCACGGGGCCCCGGCGTCCGCTGAAAGCCAGTCGTACCGCCTTAGCGATGTGGTCGGGTATGCGGCGGGCGTCGTGGACCATGAATGAGCCCTTGGTGAGAGGGGCGGCCATGCCCACCTGGTCCAACTCCTGCATAGATCCCCGGCCTATTTCCGCGAGGTCGGCGCAGCCCGCAATGGAGAGGAGGGGCGCTTCGCTGTGCTGGGCGTTGGCCAGCCCCGGAATGGCGTTGGCGAATCCGGGGCTGGTGTACATGCAAACGCCCAACTGGCCTGTCGTCCGGCTCCAGCCGTCGGCCATGTGCACCGCCGCCTGCTCGTGACGGGTATCAACGAAGTGGAAGTCCATGTCCACCATGGCGTCCATGGCCGGCAGGATATGGTCGCCGGCCAAAGTAAAGACGTTGGTGATGCCTTCCAGTTTCAGGGCCTTGCCGATCAGGTGGCTTCCGGTAACTCGAGCCATGCTTTCTCTCCGCCTGCGTTTTGCGGCCCGGACTGGCCGCGGGGAATTAGGTGGGCGCCGCAATCCTGGGACGGGCCCAGGCCGAAAAATGGGTGAGGCCCCGGTACCGGGGCCTCAATAATACTCGCGTTGTCGTTCTACGGGATAGTGGGTCAGCGACAGCCGCAGCCGCCGCTCCCGCAACCACCACTCCCGCAGCCGCCGCTTCCGCAACCACCGCCGGCCGAGGCGAACATGGGGTTGTTCACCACGAAGCCGACCTGGCCTCCAAACTGTTCCACGTAGTCAATGGTCGCCTCTTCCAGGAAAGGAGCGCTGTCGGAGTCCATGAGGAACTTGACCCCCTCGACGTCCATGACCGTGTCGTCGGGCTGGGACTCCTTTTCCATGGTGAGCATGTACTGCAAGCCCCCCGCCTGGGCGGGCATGGCTATGACGCGCAGGGAACTGTCGGTTTCGCCTTGCTCGGTCAGGACTTCCTTGATTCTCTCAATGGCCAGAGCCGTAATATCCATGCCGTTTCTTCACACTCCTCGCCGATTGCCATAGCGGAACCGGGGCTTGATTACGATGCCTACGCTATCACAACGGCACATAAAGGTCAATGATGCCTCTATATCGCTTTTCCAAGATTAGTTCGTGGGCCGGGCCATTTCCAGATAAGCTATACAGGGCTCTTGTGTTGGGGGCCGCTCGAATGTCTCAATAATGGCTATGACGTTCAGGTTGTGGACATCGTCGTAGCCCGGAGCATTACGAAAGCCAGCATTTCGCCTGGTCGCAATGCAATATCCCCGACTGCCTTGGGGATGGGAATGGACTTGCCGGATTCTTTCCACACCTCGATGAATTCGGGAAGCATGCTTTCAGCGTCAGCTAGGGCCTCGTCTACCGTGGCGCCCATCGCATAGGCCCCTGGCAGATCGGGCAGTACGACACCGTAGGCCCCGACGTCGCCGTCTATAACCGCTGGATATTTGATGGGGGCTTCGCTCATATGTCCCATCCTGCTTGTCCGGCTATCCCGGCCCTACGGCTCCGTCGTCCGGGCCGCAGCCGGGCGGCTGGCCGGGGCTGACATCCTGGTCCACCCCCGGCAAGTCGTTGTTGGGGCAGGGGTCGACCTTCACCGAGACCGTCGCTGTGTCCTTGTTTGTCCCGTCGCTGGCCTCCACCGTCAACGTATGGGACGATCCCCCGGTCACCACACCCGCCAAGGTGATGGCCCCGGTGCTCCCGCCGATGGCGAAGGCGAGGCTTTGATTGCCCGCTGTGATGGAGTAGGTCAGTCTATCCCCGTTGGGGTCGGTGGCTGAGACGGTCCCCACGGAGTTTCCAGTGTAGGCGGGTTGTGAGACGGTGAAAGAATAGCTGGCCTTGCCGAACGCAGGGGTGACGCAGGCGGCGGCGGAGGCTTCGACAGCAGCCGAGGGATCGCTCCACGCCGCGGCATAGGTCGTGCCGCTCCCGTAGGCGCTCACCCGGAATTGGTGTTTCTTGCCGCAGGACAGCCCGCTTACGGTGTGGCTGGTTCCGGTCAAGGCGTCGCTGGACACGGTCCAGGAACTGGCGCCGTCCAGGCGATACTCCACCCGGTACTTGCTGGTGTTGGCCACGGCAGTCCAAGTCAAGGGAACGCTGGTCTCCCCGACGGTCCCGGCGGCCAGACCAGTCGGCGCCGGGGGTTGGCAATAGAGGAGTTTCAGGGACGACAGGTCGTTGGTAGCCACGGATTTAAGCCCTAGGGGGATGCAGCCGGTGAGGGAATTGCCTGAAAGCTTGAGTTCCGTCAGGGCGTCCAGACCCACTAGGTCCTCCGGGATGCTGCCAGTCAGGCTCTTGTTCGCCAGCTTGACCTTGGTCACCCGCTTTGGCGTCCCCGCCACCGTTATGCCGTCCCAACTGGTGATGGCCGTGCCGATGTCCCAGTTGAGGGAACCTGTGCCACGGAGGATGTCCTTGGCGGCCAGCAGGGCCAGGCAGTCCGGCATAAGCCGCGGATGGTCGCCATCTGGCAATGCCGCTGCGCACGGAGGTGGAGGCTTCGCCGGCGGGCTGTTCGGGTCGGCATAAGCTCCCACGCTGGTGTAGAACTGAGTCAGTTTGTTGGCATCCGTCTGGATCATGGGCGCGTCAACGTCCATGTTTCTGGCTCTGTGGTTTGCAGCCACTATTCGCCCACCGTTGTCGGAGACGCGGGCCGAATGGGCGCTAGAGACTGCTTGGGTGAAACTCGGCAGGCTCATTTCGAGTTTGGCAAGATGGGTCTGGAATCCCTCGGGGTCTCTATCTTTCCAAAGCTTCGCATACGGGTGAACCACCACCACTGTTTCGTTGTCCCCCTCTCCTCGCCGCTGTATGTCCCACATACTGTGGACTGCCCAGGATTCCATCTCTATGGTGTGCCCGGTGCCGACGAACAGCATAACCTCTCTACCGGGAATACCCTGGGTAACTCGGTTTCCAGAATTACCTCGCTGGCCATTCGATATCCGGTCTTCATGGGCGAATCGTATCCCCTCCGTTACGTCTTCTTGGGTCCAAGAAACGCCGACTGCGATGGCCTCCGGGTGTTCCGAATGCTCTTTTGCGATCTCGGCGTCCCATTCCGGGTAATAATGCTCGAATTCGACCCGGACGGTTAGTTTGGGAGGACCGCTGCCTAAGATGTAAGCCCCTACCCGCATGTCGGCATAACACTCTATCATCAACGAGGATCCGAACGTCGATCCGGGGTCCATGTAGGACGGATGGATGTATGGAATTCCCGACAGGCACCGGATCGAGTCGGGAATGAAAGTCCCGCGTAGGACAATGTGGACGGGAGTAAGGATGCTGCTCCCATCGAGATAGCCGCGTATGGACTTGGGCGCATCGCCCAATACTGGGCTGCCTCCTGGAGGCCGCGTGGCGCCGGCCCTACTCACGATTGCGTACGGTTCACACGGGTCTACAGAAGAACCTTCTATTGGTGTGCAGGGAGGTACTTCAACGGTCAGGTATTCCGCCTCAGGCACTCTGTCATTCTGCACCGCTTCGTCATCCGAGGACACTTCTAGTGTAGGTGCATCCTGGTTCATCAGAGTGGCAGAATCTTCTTCGATGTGGAAAGTTGCTGGGGCATGGGTAGGAACTGCTGTTGCTGTTGGACTAGGAACTTTCTCGGTTGCCATCGGGGTAGGGGTGACTCCGGTTGCTGCCGGGCTTCGGTCGAGAATCTCTCCGGTTGGCGTGGGATGTAATTCTCCACCGTCGCAAGCCGTCAACAACAGCAGCATCGCTACGAGGAGCGGTACGATTCCAGAGTATTTACGACGTCTCATCTTCATTCCTCATTAGCGGGATTGGTAGTTAGCCGTCAATGTAACCACGTCATAAGGCTCCGGCCCGCAATACTGTCTGTTGTGGCCATAGCCGGTACTCATGATGGAAAGCTTACTGAGTTCGGGATGGTCAGCCGTGTGGTCAAAATGGCCGACCCCAAGAGCGTGTCCAACCTCGTGGGTGACGGCATGCCCTGCAACATCACAAGAACTGTCGTGGCCCTGTTCATTCCAAAGCGTTGGGAAGTGCGCCGGAGGCTCGGTATACCCCCGGCGCAACAGCAGCCACCCTTTTTTCAGTGTGGGCAAGGTCTTTATTGGACCGGATACTTGCTGCAGAATGGCGCGCTGAGTCCTAGTGAGCCAACAACTCGGTGACTTCCATTCGTGGGAATCAGTGCACCTGACGAGATCCATGCCTTCGGCATCGGTAAACATGATCCCGTTGTGGCCCGTTGTTCTGCCCACATCTACTTCCGATGCCGGTGGCTTACAAGCATTAACGTGAGGAGCCGTATCCTCTATCATCGAAATCAGAGAAGTGGTGCGATTCTTCTCCAAGGCACCAACCCAGCGCTCGACCGCTGTAACCATTTCCTCGTTGGTCATATCGATGCTCGCCCCCCTGGTCTTCTCAGCACACGCGACGTACTCGAATTCGGGCACACCGGAACTATTTTTGGGTAGGTAAGTGTATAACGGGGCGGTCGCTATGTAGGGCATGGGACTCCAGCCGCTTGGGGTAGGGCCGAGCTTCGGCCCCTCGATAGTTGGATGAACCAAAGCATAGGGCAGAGACCACTGGGAGGAACCCGTACTGTTAACGGCGCTTACTTGGACGCGGTACGTCACGTTGAGATTTAGCGAGTGGAGGGCTCCGTGACTTGCGCCTGGGCTTACCGGATTTATAACGTTGAGTGGTGTGCTGTTGGATGGGAGGCCGGTTATCACGGTCCAGGGCCCTGGGGTTGTTGCGCAGGGGGCAGCAGCGCCTTTTGTATACAAAGTCCATTGGGGACATTCAACCGCAAAGCGGAGACTGTAGGTGTCCGCGGCGTTGACGGAATCCCACCATATATCCACCCGCCAATCGCCCTTCGCGTCTCCGTTGGCACTGAGACCGTCAGGCGCTGGTGGCGCTAGCGGCGGAGTAGGCGTCGTCACGGTCACGGATTGAGATGCGGAATCGACCTGGCTGTTCCCGCTGCGGAGGCTGGCGGTAACCGTGCCGCCCGTGGTGTTGCAGGCGTAGAGCGTCAGACTATTGCTGGAGGACGTGCTGCCGGAGGGAACCGTGAAGTCTTCCTGGCGGTCGGAACAGGTCGAGTTGAAGCCGATGTCGCTGTTGCTGGTGGTTACCCTGATAGTGTAGCTGTTGGTGGAGACGAGGTTTGATGCGCTGACGGTGAACGAATCGCTGGAGTCCTTCACTATGGAAGATGCCAGCCCGCTTAAGGAAATGCTGGGCGTAGGCGTAGGCGTCGTCACGGTCACGGACTGAGATGCGGAATCGACCTGGCTGTTCCCGCTGCGGAGGCTGGCAGTGACCGTGCCGCCCGTGGTATCGCAGGCGTAGAGCGTCAGGCTATTGCTGGAGGAGGTACTGCCCGAAGGCACTGTGAAGTCTTCCTGGCGGTCGGAACAGGTCGAGTTGAAGCCGACGTCGCTGTTGCTGGTGTTAACCCTGATAGTGTAGCTGTTGGTGGAGACGAGGTTTGATGCGCTGACGGTGAACGAATCGCTGGAGTCCTTCACTATGGAAGACGCCAGCCCGCTTAAGGAAATGCTGGGTGTCGGAGTAGGCGTCGTCACGGTCACGGACTGAGATGCGGAATCGACCTGGCTGTTCCCGCTGCGGAGGCTGGCAGTGACCGTGCCGCCCGTGGTGTTGCAGGCGTAGAGCGTCAGACTATTGCTGGAGGACGTGCTGCCGGAGGGAACCGTGAAGTCTTCCTGGCGGTCGGAACAGGTCGAGTTGAAGCCGATGTCGCTGTTGCTGGTGTTAACCCTGATAGTGTAGCTGTTGGTGGAGACGAGGTTTGATGCGCTGACGGTGAACGAATCGCTGGAGTCCTTCACTATGGAAGATGCCAGCCCGCTTAAGGAAATGCTGGGTGTCGGAGTAGGCGTCGTCACGGTCACGGACTGAGATGCGGAATCGACCTGGCTGTTCCCGCTGCGGAGGCTGGCGGTAACCGTGCCGCCCGTGGTGTTGCAGGCGTAGAGCGTCAGACTATTGCTGGAGGACGTGCTGCCGGAGGGAACCGTGAAGTCTTCCTGGCGGTCGGAACAGGTCGAGTTGAAGCCGATGTCGCTGTTGCTGGTGTTAACCCTGATAGTGTAGCTGTTGGTGGAGACGAGGTTTGATGCGCTGACGGTGAACGAATCGCTGGAGTCCTTCACTATGGAAGATGCCAGCCCGCTTAAGGAAATGCTGGGTGTCGGAGTAGGCGTCGTCACGGTCACGGACTGAGATGCGGAATCGACCTGGCTGTTCCCGCTGCGGAGGCTGGCGGTAACCGTGCCGCCCGTGGTGTTGCAGGCGTAGAGCGTCAGACTATTGCTGGAGGACGTGCTGCCGGAGGGAACCGTGAAGTCTTCCTGGCGGTCGGAACAGGTCGAGTTGAAGCCGACGTCGCTGTTGCTGGTGGTTACCCTGATAGTGTAGCTGTTGGTGGAGACGAGGTTTGATGCGCTGACGGTGAACGAATCGCTGGAGTCCTTCACTATGGAAGACGCCAGCCCGCTTAAGGAAATGCTGGGTGTGCAGTCGAACGTGGAGCTTACGGTGGATGAAGGTTCGCCGTAACGGAAGTCGACGGGGTCCCGGCTTAGTATGCGGAAGTCGTAGGTGGTTGAGGGGTTGCATGTGAGGCCGGAAATCGTCAGCGTCTGCTTGTTTGAGGGAGGGGCGGTGGTCTCTGGGCGGTACCCCCCGACAGTCCAGGAGGTGGTCGAACTGGTCTTGTAGTCGACCCGGTAGCGGTCCACTATTGTCGGGGGGTATGGAGACCACTCCAGGGTCGCCGATGTGTCAGTTTTGGACTTGATGCTAAAACCCGACGGAGGCGATGGGCCGGCCTCGACGGCGCCGTCCTCCGGGACGGTGCTTCCTATGCTCAACTCGTCGTGCTCGTCCGGCCCCTCCGGGGCATCCAGCGAGGTCTGCTGGGCCAACACTACGGCGGTCGCCAGCAGTATGGTCAAGGCAGCCGCCAGGACTGCGGCGAATATAACCCGGTGCATTTGAGGACCGTTCATGGCGGATTCAACTCCCTTGCTATCAAGAATCGGGCGCTTTGCCAGGGTCATCGGCCCCAGACCGGCCAGTTGGCCGAGAGCTAATGGCAACCGCAGAGTGGAGAACGAGCCGTCATCGCCAAGGGCAAGGCACGTTATCGCGACATGGTAACACGCCTATGTAATTTGTGATTTACTTTTCAGGCGGTTTGCTATAAATCCTTCCTTACGTTTCAAGTACAGGGAGCCGTTTGCCGCAGGCAGGCCGTTTGGAACTTGATGTCACAACCCTGTTGACAGGCGGGAGGCGGCTTATATAACCTGGGTAAACGCAATTAAATAGCGCACTGGCGTTCCGGGTCTTGGCCCGGCCGCCGCAAAGGGACCGACCCAAAACTAGGGCCGGTCCTTTTTTGTTGGCCCAGGGACCGGCGTCCGAAATTACGGAGGTGAGGAATGGAACAGCAAGCCGGTGATTCCTGGGGCAGGGAAAGACTGCTGGAGGCGCTGGACGCCTTCCGCCGCGGTGTGGGCGAGCCGCCCCTGCTGCGGAAGTGGACCGGCGCGGAATCCGGGACGGGCGCCGTCGAAAAAGACGACGGCCCCGGGCCGCGACTTTCTTTCGTCCTTTCCACCGGCGAGGTGGACCGCCACGGGGACGTGATTGCCGCCGACGGGTGGGACCTGGCGTCCTATCGCAGCAACCCGGTATTCCTGTGGGCCCACGACTACACGCGTCCCGTCATCGGCCGCGCCCTCCAGACCTGGACCGACAGCCGCCGTTTGATGGCCTAGGTGGAGTTCGCTCCCACGCCCTTCGCCCAGGAAGTGGCCGCGCTCTACGCCGCCGGCTATCAGCGGGGAGTGTCGGTGGGGTTCAAGCCGCTGGCATATGAAGAGCGCAGGCACGAAAAGACCGGCGCGGTAATTGGCATCCGGTTCCTGGAGCAGGAACTGCTGGAGGCCAGCGCGGTGCCGGTGCCCGCCAACCGCAATGCCCTCCGCCGGGCGCTGGACGAGGCCCCGCGGGCCGGGGAATTCCTGCGCCGTTCCGGGCAGCCCGGTTCTCCTGCCAAAGCCGCCTGGCCCCTGCTGCTGGCCCAGGTGGACGAATTGGGCAAGACGGCCCGGGAGATTGCCGTGACCCTGGCCGTCCTGGACGCCGGCGGCGATGGGGCTCCGGGCGTCGATATGGCGGACCTGCTGTCAGTTCTCAAGGAGGGAAGGCTGTAACCCCCAATTCCGATTGCGGGCATCCCGCGTCCGCGCCGGGGCGGCCCGGCGAAATTCGCGGCGAAACATCAATCTAAATCTCTAAATCTAAGGAGGTCGAAATGACTATCGGAACACAAGACTTGGAGCTAATCAAGAAAGAGATGGCCGGCATCCGCGAGTCCTACCAGTCGCGGCTCGACTCGGAAATCCCGCCGTTGCAGGAAGAGGTCAAGCGGCTGGGCGACCAGGTGGGCAGGATTCAAGACCTGTGGCGTGAAGGCGAGAAGCGGTCGATACTGGCCCGCTTCGGCGGAGGCGAGCGTCTCCGGGCGGCCCACGGTAAGTACACCGGCCTGGACCTGCTGGACCTGGCCTGCGTGCGCAGCCTGCTCACCGCCCAACTCCGCGACCCGTCGGGGCTGAATCCCCGGATGCTGGACGACTGGCGGGTCAACCTCAAGGCGGCCATGGACTCCACCACCGCCGGGACCGGCGACGAATTGGTGGACACCCAGGAGGCCCGCGCCCTCTGGGAGGACGTGAACCTGGAGACCGCCGTGGCCCCCCTGTTCAACACTGTCCAGATGCCCAGCAACCCCTTCCTGATTCCCCTCCAGTTGGGCGACGTGAACTGGTATCCCGGCTCGGAGAACATGGCGGCGAAAAGCACCGCCCTGGCCACGGCCCGCCAGACCCTCACCGCCTACGAACTGGTGGCCGAGGTCCCCTGGTCCTACGACCTGGACGAGGACGCGGTCATCGCCATGATGGAGGAACTGCGCCGCAGCCTGCTCCGCAACGCCCGCGAGGTCATCGACGACGTGATTCTCAACGGCGACGCCACCACCATCAACAACATCAACGCCGACGAGGCCACCATCGCCAGCGCCGACCCCGGCAAGGGCCACTGGCTCCTGGGATTCGACGGCCTGCTCCACCTGCCGTTGGTGGACAACACCGGCCAGGCCAACAACCACGGCGCCGCGGTCTCCAGCGACATGTTCAACGAGGTCCGCTCCAAGTTGGGCAAATACGGCGTCCGCCCGTCCGAAATGGTTTACATAACCGACGTCAACACCTTCATCCGGTGTCTCGGCGTCGATTCCTTCCGCACCCTGGACAAGTTCGGCCCTCACGCCACCATCCTCACCGGCCAACTGGGCGCAGTGGAAGGCATCCCGGTAATCGTCTCCGAGCAGATGAAGCTGGCAGACGCGGACGGCAAGGTCACCGACGGGGGCAACGACACCGATACCGGACGCCTGCTCATCGTCAACCGCGGCCAGTGGCGGGTGGGCTACAAGCGGGAACTGAGCATAGAGACCGTGCGCGATCCCCAGAAGCGGCAGAACATCATGGTCGTCAGCTTCCGCATCGCCTTGCAGGAGCGCAGCGGCTCCCGCTCCACCGCCGCCCACACCGCCCTCCAGTACAACATAACCGGCGTGGCTTAAGCGTCGGCCTCCCCGCTTCCCCCCCGTTCGTTTCCTTCGACAAGCTCAGGGTTACGGCGGGGAAGTCATCCCCGCCGTAACCCATAATATGTAACGGCGAACGGGGGGCGGGCAACACGTTGCACCCAAATCCGCAGAGGCGAACAACCCTTCTCCCCTGCCGAACTCACCCTCCCTTGACTGCCGGAAAGCGGGTCGGCAAACTAAGACCATGTCGTCACATACTATCGACAACAATGCAGCGTCATTACGGCCCCGCCCCCCAGTTCCCAACCCGCCTGCAAGTCGAAATGGTAGGAAATGGTAGGGAAACTAAAATTTTTGGCCCCGGGGCCAAGCAATAACGCCTCTGCCCAAGATGAGCCCCAACCAGCCGCAAAATCCGAAGTCTAAGCCCGCCGCCAGGAAACGGGCCGATCTTCTGTTGTTGGACAAGGGCCTGGCCGAATCTCGTGAGAAGGCCGCCCTGATGATCATGGAAGGGCTGGTCTTCACCCCATCGGGCCGGGTGGACAAAGCCAGCGCCCGTATCTCCGAGGAAACGCTCTTGGAGGTGCGCGGCAAGTTGCCCTACGTGGGCCGGGGCGGGGTGAAGCTGGCCCACGCCCTGGACAGCTTTGGTGTGCCCGCGCAGGGAGTGACGGCCCTGGACGTCGGAGCGTCCACCGGAGGGTTCACCGACTGCCTGCTGCAGCGGGGCGCCCGGCGCGTCTTTGCCGTGGACGTGGGGCGGGGGCAGTTGGACTACCGGCTGCGCCAAGACCCGCGGGTGGCGGTCATGGAAAAGCTCAACGCCCGCTACCCATTCCAACTGGAAGAGGCCGTAGACCTGGTTACAGTGGACGTTTCTTTCATATCACTGACAATGGTCATCCCCTCGGCCCTGGAGCATCTGAAGAGCGGGCGCCCTCTAATCGCCTTGGTCAAGCCCCAATTCGAGGTCCCAAAAGGCGAGGTGGGACGAGGCGGCGTGGTCAAGGACCAGCAGGTCCACGCCAAGGTCCTGGGCCGCATCACAAACTGGGCTACGGACAACAGCCTGCGGCTGCGGGGCCTGTGCGCCTCGCCAATCCTGGGAGACGCCGGCAACCGTGAGTTCTTCCTGCTGCTGCAGAAGCCGTGAAAAATCTTGGAGGACGAGTGCTGTGGAAGTAACCGAACTAGCCGAAATATTGACGGCCCGGGGCAAGACGGTGTCGGTGGCCGAGGCCGATACCTGCGGCCTGGTGGGCTATATGCTGGGCGCGGTGCCCGGCGCATCCAGGTACTTTCCGGGCGGAGTCATCGCCTACAGCGGAGGACTTAAGCAGCGCATCCTCGGCGTGCCGGACGACCTGTACGAGACATACGGCACCGTCAGCGAGGAGATGGCCGCGGCCATGGCCAGAGGGGTGCGGGAGCTTACCGGCACCGACTATGCCGTGTCGGTCACGGGAGTCACCGGCCCCGGCCCGGGCAGCCGCAACACGCCCATCGGCACTTTTTTCATCGGCCTGTCAGTCAAAGACGGGCCTGACCACGCCATCCAAGTCCGCCTGGACGGAGACCGGGACGCCATCAAGCGCGCCGCGGCCCAAGAGGCGTTGGACCTGCTGGGCCGGCATTTGACGGGCGGGTGAATTACGCCGCCTGCCCCGCTCCTACGGCAACTCTATCCGCCGCAGCAGGTAGGCGTCGGAGGCCATGATTTCCGGGATGTTGTTGGCAATCATGGCGGGGTCGTCGTGGGAGGTGAACACCCTGCCGGTGAGGGTTCCTGAGTCGTCGCTGGCCAGGAACACAGTTAGTTCCGCGGTCAGGTCGGGGGACTCTCCCTTGCCGGCGAGCACGCCGCTAATGTAGTCCCGCAGTTCGGTGAGGCCCGCGGCGTCGGCATCGTCGCGGTTCCCCTCCAGCATCCGGGTGGCGACGCCGCCGGGGCAGACGCAGTTGACCCGGATGTTGGAGCCGGCCAGTTCCAGGGCCATGACCTCGGAAATGCGCATGATTCCGACCTTGCTTGCCACGTAGGCGGAAAACAGGGGGTAAGGGGATATCGCTCCGCCGGCGCAGATGTTGACGATGCGGCCCCGGTCTTGGTTAATCATGGTCGGCAGCACGGCCCGGGAGCAGTAATAGGTTCCGAAGAGGTTCACCTGTATGGTCTGGGCCCAGCGGTCCGGGTCGGCCTCGTGGAGCATGCCCAACGGCCCGGCGTACCCGGCGTTGTTGACCAGGACGTCGATGGTCGAATAGCGCTCTATCACCTGGGCCGCCATCCGGTCGGCCTGCTCCCGGTCGGTTACGTCGGTGGGAATCACCAGGGCTTCCGCACCCAGGCGGCGCACGGCCTGGGCCGTCTCCTCCAGTTCGTCTACGCTCCTGGCGGCCAGGGCCAGGCGCGCTCCTTCCCTGGCGTAGGCCAGGGCGATGGCCCTGCCGATGCCCCTTCCAGCGCCGGTGACTATCGCTGCCAGTCCTTCGAGACGCATGGTTGTCTCCTCCGTTGTCCGACTGCGGGGCCCTCATACGGTTCATGCTGGCTACTACCCCGTTCGTGGTGAGGCTCTCGAACCATGAACACCCCGGCCTTCGACAAGCTCAGGCTGAACGGGAGCGCTAGAGATCAACAAGACCTTGGAGATTCCCCGCAGGGCTAACCCGGCTCCAGCGTCTGGCGGGTCTTGCTCTCGGCGGCGATGCGATCCCACGAGTAGAGCATCGGGAACATGCCCACCTGCAGCCAGGCTTCTGACTGGTCGTTGTAGTGTTGGCTGCCGGGGTGTCCCGAGCTGCCCAGAGGAATCACCCACTGGGAGTTGTCCCAGTCGGCCAGGTCGTAGACGTAGCGGGCCGCCGAGGTGTTGACGATGGTTGCTGCATACCCAGGCAGGTAGCTCCCGGCCAGCGGCGTGTCGCCGTCCCCGCTGGTGGGCATGGCCGGCGGGTCCAGCATCTCCGCCAGTTCTGGGAACGCCGCCGACAGGGTATGGCGGGGCCGGGCTTGGTGCAGCCTGCCCCAACGCCACTCGTCCATGTCGCCGCCAAGTCGCTGCTGCAGGTCGGCGACGCCCGCTGCCAGGGCCTTGCCCATCGTGCCGGCCCAGTCGTCTCCCGGCGGCAGCAGGACCTGGTCGTACGCGGCGATCATGCCCTCGATTTGGGCTTTTAGTCTGCCCAGGAACGAGCCCGGTCCCCGGCCCAAAGTGCTCCAGGCTTCGTCGGTCAACTCCGGCCCGAGGTTGTGCTCCAGCACCTGCTTCAGCAGAAAGTCCCGGCCCGCGCTGTACAGCGTCGCCTCCACCCCGTCTACGTCCATCGAGCCATCCCAGGCCAGCAGCTTCTCCTTGGCCCGTGCCGACAACTCGTCCAGCGGCTGGACCTTTTGCAGCAATTCGATGTAGGTCAGGGCCGGTATAGACACCTTCCGGGCGTGAATTTCCGCCATGTCCGACGCCCGCGCCCGCGGGAAACCCAGCAGTCCTTCGGTGACGCTCCTGGCCCGGTAGTCGGGAGTAAAGTCCACCCCCAGGTAGTGCGGGTAGTCCTCTCCCACAGGGGAGTTGTTGGCGGTGACTATGTAGCCGGTGTCGGGGTTAACCGACCTGGGCATCTCGTCGAACGGAATATAGCCCTGCCACTCCTGATCCCCGGTCCAGCCGGGCGCGGGCAGCCAGCCGTTGTCCCGCGGCCTTATGGGGACGCGGCCCCGGCACAGGTAGCCGATGTTCCCGTGGACGTCGGCGAACATGAAGTTGTTGCAGGGGTCCACCCAGTCCCGCATAGAATCGGCCAGTTCGTTGGCGTCCCTGGCTTTCAGCATCCGGGACAGGACGTCGGCGTAGTTGGACGGGCCTTCCGTGGCGGTGTACTTGAAGGCCAGGCCGCTGCCCTGCTCCGGTCTGCCGGAGATCACCGGCCCGTGGTGGGTGACCCACACGTCCAGTTCAACGTCGTAGCCGTCCTTGACCTTGATGGTCTCCCGGTGCAGTGCGGCCTTGCGCCAATTGCCCTGGTCCAGATACTCGCCGGGGTCGTCGGGACTGAACCGTTCGACGTACAGGTCCTGGTAGTCGGCGCCGGTGTGGGTGACGCACCAGGCGACCCACCGGTTGTGGCCGAAGTGGTGGAAGCCGGGCAGGCCGGCAAAGGACAGGCCGGTAACGTCGAACTCGGAGCAGGCCACGTGGTTCTGGTAGTACACGTTGGGAGTGTCCAAGGCCCGGTGGGGGTCACCGGCCAGCAGCGGCTTGCCCGAGGCCGTGCGCTCCCCGGATATGACCCAGCTATTGCTGCCGCCGTCGTCGTTCAGGTATCCCAGCGCTGAGGCGGCGCGCTCCATCTCTTTCAGCCCATCCTCCATTGGCCCGGAGAAGGTCTCTCCCGGAGGCAGGATCAACAACTGCCCCGGCTGGCTCCCCGGCGACAGGCGGGCTGCGGCCTCGGGCCCCGCCTTGGCAACCATGCGGGCGCGCCACAGCTTGGACTCGAACACGCCCATGAAGATGTGCCGCACCTTGAACACCAGCAGCCCGTGCCACGGCTCCCACGGCTCCGGCTCGAGGCCGGTGATTCGATACTCCACGGGCAGGCTCGACGCGCCGGAGATGAAGGCGTTGACCCCCGCGGCGTAGGCGTCCAGCATCATCCGGGTGTGGTCCGCCGCCGCCTGGTAGTCCGCCCTGGCCGCGGCCTCCAGCCGGAAGCGGCGCATCATCTTGTCCTGGTCTACGGCCGATGCCCCAACGACCTCGGCCCAGCGGCCGGCGGCCCGCCTGCGGTCGTACTCCATCTGCCACAGTCGGTCCTGGGCGGCGACGAACCCCTGGCCGAAAAAGGCGTCCATTTCACCCGCCGCCCGCACGTGTGGAACGCCCAGCCCGTCCCGGTACACCTCCACCGGGGCCTCCAGCCCCGCCAGCCGGACGGACCCCTCAAGCTTGGGCAGTGAGTGTTTCAGGTCTTGTTGGGTGAGCATGGTCGCGGTCTTAGTCTTCGGTGCTTTCAGGTTTCGGGAATCATAACATACGCAACCCTTCCCTCGATTATGACTTAGGGTTAGGGCCAGTCTCCGACCTAGCGGGAATGGCTAGAAGTCGAGCCGTGGTATACTGCCGCGCGCTTGGAGGCGGGAATGAGGATACTGGCGATATTTTTGGCGGCCTGCCTGGCTATCTCAACGCTGGCATGTGAGGGTTCCGAACCTAACCCGGCGCCAGTCTCCGCTACGGCAGAAGTTGAGGCGCAACGCGACGCCACCGTAGCGACGGCAGTAGAAGCAGATATAGAGGCAGAGCCGACCCCCGAACCTACTCCCACGCCGCCGCAGCCAACACCCACGCCAAGGCCGACACCGACGCCCACCTCCGCCCCGCCGTCCACGCCGCAGCCAACAGCCACGCCTATGCCGCAGCCGACTGCCACACCCACGCCGAGGCCTACTCCGACGCCTACGCCGCAGCGAACAGCCACGCCCACGCCGAGGCCTACTCCAACACCGTCTCCAACACCATCCCTGGCCCTCACGGACGAGGAGATTGAGGCAATTGCCGGCCACCTGTTCGATTGTATCCAGGGCAATGAGGTCTTCAGGGCGTTGTTTGGGGAAGGCGCCATGATCGGTGTAGTCTCAGAGGGGGCGACGGAGGAAGAGGCAGCAGAACTAATCGAACTCATGTTGAGCAGCAGGGCGTTCTTTACGTTGTCCATTAGAGAAGCTGTCGTAGCAGACCCGTTAGTGATTGAGGGCTTTAACGCCTTGCTGGCAGTTTGCGGGAACATCGGCAACGGGAAAACGGAAGAACCGGTTGAAGGGACCACGGTAGCTGGTGAATTATATGACTGCGTCCAGGTCAACGAGGGTTACCGGGAGCTTTTCAAGCAGGGTGCCGTCTTCGGAGGCACCATCGAGGGTTTCACGGAAGAGCTCGCAGCAGACCTAACCGAATACATGTTGAGCAACCGAGAGTTCTTCGTGAAATCCTATACTGAGTTGATAGCGGAAGAACCTTCTATGTTGGACCTGTTGCGATTGTCATTGGACGCGTGCACAAGCTCTATCAACGAGCAAGTGGATCCGGAGGACCGTACTCTGGCGGAGTTCTTGGTTGGTGATTTGTTCGACTGCCTTCAAGAGAACGAGGCATACATGCAGGAATACCGACGGGAATATGCAGCGGCCGCGGCGGAACTCTTGCCGATGGAAGAAGCAACCGCTCTAGCGGAGTTGATGGTTAGCAGTAGAGAATTCTTCATCTCAGCTCATATCCAAGGGGGGGTGTTAGACGACCCAGATCTGGTCGCGGAGTTAGGATACTCCTTGGCGGAATGCCAGGGCAGTTAGGGAGGCAAGGCTAATGTTCAATGGAACCGTAACTCTAGACCGCAAGCTATTTGTCGTTTTGGTGGCAGCAGTAGTTGCCGTTTTGGTGGTCGGGGCCTTCCTCTTGGGGCGGACTACCAACGACACGCCACTACCCCAGGTTGCCGCTACCCCCACGGTCAACGCTCAGGAACCTGCAACAGTTTCTGCCCAGGAACCCGCAACGATCTCTGCTCAGGAACCAGCGACGATATCGGCTCAGGAACAAGCGCCGGACCCTACGGCAACCCCCCTGCCTCCTACTGGTTCACTGACGTCCTACGGGGATTGTTTAGCGGAGACAGAGGTTCTGATCCAGGTCCTCACCGCAGGCAGGTACAATAGGGAAGAAGATGGGAGTTCCTACGAGATGTGGGATGATATACGCGACCACTATCTGAGCTATGTTGGCCAGGCGTGCGTTCATCTCCGCCCGTCGCCGCCCATGACCTCCGAGCACTTGTGCATCCCTAGAATGTTGGAGCATTACTACCGTGAGTACGTGCCGAGAGGCGACCACGCTCCAATAGCGGGTCTGTTTGCCCTGACGGTTTGCCAGCCAACTATCTACGAATAGGTTCGTCCTCATACCCCGCCCCGCCCGCGGGGATTGACGCGCCTTTCCGCCCCGTCTAACATCGCAGCGGGCCGTGGCCCGCGGACGGCGGCCGGAGGAACGGCGTGCAGATAGCGCGGCACGTATACAGCACCCACATCCACGAAGACCCCAAGACCTTCGGGGCCATGCACCCCGGAGGCACCCAGATATACTTCGTGGGCGACCCCAACGACCAGATGGTGATCGTCGACACCGGCGAGCCCTACCGTTCCTGGACCGGCCAGATCCTGGACTATCACGCGGAGCTGGGCTGTCCCAAGATTTCGGCCATCCTGATTACCCACGGCCACAACGATCACATAGGCGGCCTGGACCGGCTGCAAGAGGCCCTGGGCTGCCCGGTGCGCTGCCACCCCAAGCTCGTGCCTCTGCTGACCCAGCGACTGGGCCCCGGCTGCGTGTTTCCGCTGCGCTCCAGGGAAGGCGCCCCCACCGGCGGCGGAGTGTCCCTGCGGGCGTTGTACACCCCCGGCCACGCCGACGACCACGTGTCCTACTTCATGACTTCCGGCAGGGTGCTGTTCACCGGCGACACCATCCTGGGCAACTCGTCGTCCAGCGTCCGAAACCTGGGGCAATACATGGACTCGTTGGAACTGCTGGCCCGGCAGCGCCCGCAGCTAATCTGCCCCGGCCACGGCCAGACGGTGCAAAACGCGGCGGCCAGGGTCGACTGGTACATCCAGCACCGGCGGCGGCGGGAGGAGCAGGTGGTAAAGGCCCTGGAATCCGGCGCCTCCACCGCCGACGAGATAGTACGCCAAGTCTACCCCGGCAACCTGCGAGCTAACCTCAGGGCCGCCGCCGCTCACAACGTAGCCACCCACCTGGCCAAGCTGGTTGAAGAGGGGCGAGTCGCGCAAATCACAGCCACCTACAGCCTCTGTGGCTGACCACGGCCGGGCGGTGTGGATGTTGGGTGAGGGTTTGGGCAGTCGATTTTCGCCCCTACGATCGAGGGGAGCGGGCCCGTCCACATGCTTAGGGTGAGCGGAAAGGGGAATGGGCCGTTCGTGGTGAGGCTCTCGAACCAAACGAACGGGCGGGGTTGGGGCGCGCTCCTGACCAGCGTCAGCTACGCTCCACCAACTCGATCCGCACGTCGTCGGGGCCGCGCACGAACGCTATCTTCAACCCCGGCCGTATCTCCCGAGGTTCTGTGGAAAACTGGGCCCCGCGCTCCCTTAGCTGGGTGACCGCCTCGTCCAGGTCGTCCACCTTGAGTCCGAAGTGGTCCAGCCCAAGGTGAGGGTCCACCGGCCCGAGGGGATGGTTGGCGTCGGCGAGGGCGATGTAGATGGTCAGACCGTTTAGGTCCAGGTCCACCCGCGGCTGGCCGTCCGCGTGTACCGACTCAATAATCTTGGCGTCGAACACCCTGTTGTAGTACCGGGCGGTATCCATGGGGTCCCGGCTCCGCAGGTGAATGTGGTCGTAAGTGTAGGTCGGCATCGTAGCCTCCATTAGCGGGTCTCATGTAGGTAAGCCCCAATGCTTTAATCAATCAGGGGTTGTCGTCGCTGCGGAAGTTTCTTTTTCCAGCCAGGCAATGGCCGTCTGTTCATCCTCCTCGATAGCCATTTCCACAGCCCGCTTCGCGCACTGCAGCAAACGCTTGGATTCCTGGCGCAGCGCGGCGGACTCGGTGACCTTGTCTTGGATTTGGGCCTGGGTTTCCTTTGGCGCGATGGGGATCATCGTGCCTGCCACCTGGTCTGGCCTCCAGTGCAGGATGACCGAGCCGCCCACGTCTCGATTCACTTGCTCTTTCGTCAACAGAGAGTTGAGGACTAGGGTTAGGTATTCGTTGCCAACCTTATCCGTTTTACTCTTAAGCCTGAGGATCCCGCCCGATGTGATCATCTTCTGGGGTTGTTCCCGCAAATAGTGGGCTATTCCCGGCGTCGCGTCTTTGCTGAGAAATATCTCGCCTTGTTGAGGTTGAAGTTCTTGGATCTCCCGGTAAAGCTCTTCAGATATGTACTTCTCCTCGGTGATTTCAAATGGGCTCAGATTGCTGACGCGAACGAAAGGGATTCCTTCGTCGAGGTATTCTCCGCTACCTACCTCGAAGCCCTTGGTTATAGTTGTCAGGTTCCCCAGCGTGTCCCACCCCCCAGGATAGCCCTTGATAGCGTCAACGATTTCCCTGTATTTCGGCTGGAAGTAGTCGGCGTCTATGCGGCTGGTTCGTCGCGTGCCCAAGTAGTCTACTTCAAAGGTCAGCCGGTGCTCGGGTTGCCAGTCGGCAAGGCCAAGTTCGGAGAGCAGAAGGGTTTCGGCTTGGGCGTATAGGCGGTCTGATTGCCTATTAATGTTTTCATGCTGGAACAAGCACTGTGAAACGAGCCTTTCTAGACTTTGGCGCGATGGCTTGAAAACGAGCACGCTTCCAACTCTATTCAGCGTCAACTGAAGTTGAATTGTGAGTTCTCTCTCCCTAAGCAGTTGAGTAAAGCCATATTTTGAGCGTAGAAAAGCCACCAGGTAATAGGGGTCAATATCGGTGATTGACTTCAACCCCAAGACCGTACGCGACAAAGCAACCTCGTCTATGTCGTGAATAATAGACGCGTAACATGGCGAACCCACTTTGGTTATTACTATCTCTCCTCTGGAAAGTCTTTTAACGCTCTCATGGGCGTCAGCAAAATGAGTGGGTATTTTCTCGAATAGTGGATCCTGCCGCGTGGTGATGACTGGGTGGGAAATACAGTCGACACACCTTATAAAAGGCATGTCGCCAATCTCGTAAAGATGGGCCGCTGCTGGATAAAATGCACTTCCTGTTAACGAACAATAGTCCTTTAAGGGCTTGGCACCGTTTCTCACAAGATCTTCTATGACACGTAAATACTCTGTCTGAAAATACTCGGAATCTATTCTGTCTCCCAAGTCTATTTGTGAATAATTAACTATCGAATACTTCACGGGATGTTCTCTCGTGCCGTCTTACAATATCGTGATAGTGACCCTGGCTAAATCCCGTATTTTCCTGAAGTCGCCACGGTTATACGTAACGAGTTCTGTGCAGTGGGCTTCTGCTATGGCTGTGTGAATGCAGTCGTTGATATTCCTGAAACCGATGTGCCTTGCCAATTCCACAGCTCTCCGCAGTTCCTGCATTCCATAAGCAACTGGCTGCATCGCTACAAGTTCACCGAATGCGTCCTGTGCTTGCTCGAAACTTGACCCGATGCGGCCAAGAACGGACAGCACCTCGTGGACGGAAAGCATGGAAACTGCTGCATCGTGTTTGGATACTGCGTCGTCCACCAATTCTCTCGAATGCCTGTGCTTCTCCTCGTCTTGTTCCACGAATGCGTTGATAAGTACGTCGGTATCGAAGTAGATCACTGTCCGGTTATCTCCGGAATGTCGTATATTTCATCAATTAACTCGTTGATGTCCACCTTCGGGTCCACGTAGACCGGGTTTTCGTCGAATATCCTCTTTAGGTTCTGCCAGGCCCTGTACTGCGGGTTTTCATCGCTGGGTTCGGTATTATCCCAGAAGCTCAATCCCTGGGTTTTGGCCCACTCGATAAATTTCTCGGCGATGCCGTCCGGTAGCTCTCCATCATGGTTATGGAGGTCGTGGTCCACGATCATGTGGCCGTTCTTGTCCAGAGCAAGGCCGCCTCTGACGTACACGTAGTCCCCGGAGTTGTCCTTGCCGCCCCTTTCCGACACGGCCATGAAGATGGGGTGGTCGTCCACTTTGGCACAGAGTGGGCCTTGGTTCGGGTCGTCGTTCCACTTCTGGAGGAACAGCACACTAGTCTTGGTGCCGGTGTGAGGCTTGAAGGTGTTTTGGTGCAGTCCCACCACCGCCAGGATGCGGGCGCGCTGGGCGATGAAGTCCCGGATATATTTGTCGGAGGCGTTGTTGAACCGGCCTTGGGGCAGAACGATGGCCATGCGGCCGCCCGGCTTGAGAAAGTCCAAGTTACGCTCGATGAACAGAATGTCCCGCCCTACTTTGCTCTGCCACCTGCCGGTTTTGGAACCCAATTCATACTGGTGTAGTATGCGACTTTCCTTGATGTCTCCGGCAAAGGGTGGGTTAGCCATCAGGATGTCAAAGTTAAACCGCTGGTTCTGCCCCGGCTCAACTCTAAGTTTTTCCAGGCGAGCAAACCCGTCATTGTAGGTGCTTGTCCACCTCCGGTCATTCTCCGTTCTGTCCCTCCATCGGTCGTAGTCCAGTGTGTTCAGGTGCAGTACGTTGGTCTCACCGTCTCCGGCTATCAGATTGAGGGTTCGAGCTACCCGCACTGTCTTTTCATCGAAGTCAATGCCGAAGACCTTCAGTACGTCCTGTTTCTCGTTCTCCGAGATTTCTTCGTTGGTGAAAAGCCGCCCAGTGAGCTTGAAGATGGTGTGCACCGGAAAGCCGCAACTTCCGGACGCGGTGTCGATCATGTATTCGCCCCGCTGGGGATTCAGCATCTGCACGCACATGTCGATGACGTGGCGGGGCGTGAAGTATTGGCCTTTCTCGCCCTTGGCCGATTTGTTGACCAGGTACTCGAAGGCTTCGTCCACCACCAGCAAGTTGGAATTGAACAGCTTGACGTCCTGCAGGCTGGAAACGCAGACAGCCAGATGGCTGTCCGAGAGTTCGAAAGTCGCTCCTTCCGGGAAAACGCCGGGCCATTGGCCTATGGCCCGCTTGAACAGGTCCTGAATCTTGTTCTTTAGCTCCGTGTCGGTCTGGCCGGTGTTGCGGAACTCCATCGCGCGGAAACCGTCATCCGCAACACCGCTCACCGCTTCTTTCAACGCCTCATAGTCTTGGCCGCCCAAATAGGTGGGGGCGGCGGCCTTGTATTCGACTTTGCTTTCGTGTACGGCGGTGTTCGTAACTTGCCGTACCAGATAGTTAATGACCGTCTTATCTTCCTGGCTCTGGTACTCGTCGTAGAGCTTGGTGAATATGAGCTTGAAGACCTCCTCGAAGACATCGACTCCGGCATTGGCCAGCACTTCGTCTTCCATTTCCAGGATGATGTCTTTAAGAGACTTTCGTTCGTTGGCGACCTTGTCCTTGACGATGAGATCTCTTAGCGTGAACCGTTCGTTGAGGATGTCTGCCAGGGTCTGGTCTGCCCTGGGGATGTCGGTGATGTCCTCAAAATAGTTGGGGTCTTTGCGATTATAGTGAGAGATTTGTCTGCCGTTGGTCCACACGCCGATGGGAGCCCCAGTGGCGTTGCAGTAGGAGCGAAGCTGGGTTTTCCCGTCATTGAGCTTGGGCTTTTTTACCTCGATTATGGTATAGGCCGCATCGGGCCGGTCCTTATCTCGAATTACAATGTCAGCGCTTTTTCTCTCGCGACCGAAATTGACCGGGTGCTCCATCACCAGTCGGCTTTTCGGGTAGCCATACTCCCGGATTAGCTTGGCAGCGTAAAGCTGGCGGACCACCTCCTCCGGCCTTAACTGGACATCCTTGCCTCTAACTATGCAGTTGACGTACGGCGTGTCCTTGCCCTTGGTCGCTCTGACGGAGACTCTTTCCAGCAAAGCCTCAATTTCATCTGCCCGGAAGAGGGTGAGGCTATGTTTGCTGTTTTTAAGTACCGTTTGGATGATGTCCGGCTGCATCGATGTCACTCCATTACCAGTCGGGCTGCCTCTACCAACAGCCTACCACGTACCAACTCAAATGTCCCACCCGCCGCCCCGCCGTTACTGTCACGAGGCCGTTGACGACCCTCGGTCCCCACGCCTAAACTTGTATCAAGTCGTATGCAATGCAGCCTCAAGACCATTGCAAGGAGCTATGTTCTCGGTGAGCCACTCGTTCCATGTTGGTTTGCGCCAAATTCGGGCCAGTCGGCCGGCGACTGAGAGTCCGGCGTAGCTTCGAAACGGCCCCAAATGGCCCAACATGGCCCAGAAAAAACACCTGAGGGCCAAACTCAGACCCTCGACCCGAGCCGCCGCGCCCACCCCGCCCATCCCTTGCCGTTTTTCCTCGACCTGAGTAGAATTAATTGAAACTCTGTCCCAATAAATACCGGTAAAGGGCGCCAAGGAGTTTCAATGTCTACAGCCAGCGAGACGGTGCAGCGGAACCGCTTTTCCGACGCCTTTGGCTACCCCAAGGACACCGTGGTCGGCAAGCTCAAGCCCTACCTCACCAGGTACGTCCAGGAGTTCGTCAAGCGCTCGCCCTTCGTCGTCATGGCCACCAGCGACGCCGAGGGCAACTGCGACGCCTCGCCCAAGGGCGGCAAACCGGGGTTCGTCCGGGTGCTGGACGACAAACATCTGCTCTTTCCCGACGTGGCCGGCAACAAGCTGTTCCAGTCCTACCGGAACGTCGATTCGAACCCCCACGTCGGACTACTATTCATCATCCCCGGCATGAACGAGACGGTCCGGGTCAACGGGAGAGTCACCCTGGTCGACAAGGAAGAATTGGACCGGCGCAACATAGACCTGTCGCTGTACGAGTACGACGACAACTCCAAGCACCTCCAGGGAATGCTGATAGAAGTGATGGAGGCCTATGGCCATTGCCCCCGGGCCTTCAAATTCTCCCGGTTGTGGGACGCGGACGAGATAGCCGCCAACAAGGCGCAGCGTCCCGTGCCGGACAGGTCTGCCCACGTGTGAGGACATTAGCCGCCCGGCAGCCCCGTCGCCGAGGCCTGATTCGTATGACTGGCGTGTGTGCTGACTATCGCATCCCCAGATTCCCCTCCGCATACACACCCCAAGTCATCCGCTCCGTACGCACCCCCACGTCATTCCGAAGCGTCGCGAGGAATCTGGGGATGCGGGGGGCCACACTCTCCCTGTCATTCCGAGGAGCTTGCGACGAGGAATCTCAAATGCCTGGTCGGTTGCGGCCCCCGGAATGACAATGGGAGCGTGTCATTAGAATGACAGGAGAAAAGGCCTTTTAGGATGACAAAGGGCGAGGCTCTCCAGGCTCACAGCAGGAGGGCTCGCGCCGTACCAACAATCTATTGCCAGGTTTGAGGTGAACTAGCTTATGGTGACCGTAGATTTTGAAAAACATACTCTGCCCAACGGGCTGGACGTAATCCTGCACCGCGACTCTTCTATCCCGGTCGCGGCGGTCAACGTCTGGTACCACGTGGGTTCGAAGGACGAAGAGCAGGGCCGCACCGGGTTCGCCCACCTGTTCGAGCACGTCATGTTCGAGGGCTCCAAGCACCACAACCAGAGCTTCTTCGAGCCGCTGCAGAAGGCCGGGGCCAATCTCAACGGCTCGACCACTCCCGACCGCACCAACTACTGGGAGGACGTCCCGTCCAATTACCTGGAGCTGGCCCTGTGGCTGGAGTCCGACCGCATGGGCTTCCTGCTGGACGCATTGGACGACCAGCGTTTCCAGGTGCAGAGGGACGTGGTCAAGAACGAGCGGCGCCAGTCCTACGAGAACCGTCCCTACGGAATGGCCCAATGGCATATCCAAGGCGCGCTGTTCCCCATGCCCCACCCTTATCACTGGATGACCATCGGCTCCCAGGAGGACCTGGACGCCGCGGTGCTGGACGACATCAAGGACTTCTTCAAGCGCTACTACTCACCCTCCAACGCCAGCCTGGCCATCGCCGGCGACTTCCAGCCCGACCAGGCCCTGGAGCTGGTCAACCGCTATTTCGGCGATCTGGCCCCCGGCCCGCAACCCCACCGCAAGGGCAGGACGGACTCGGCCCTGTCAGGCCGGGTGGAACTGGAGATGCGGGACCGGGTGACCCTGCCCCGCCTGTACATCTCCTGGCCCACTCCTCCAGACTTCCACGATGACGATCCGCCCCTAGAGTTGCTGCAGGCCATCATGTCCGACGGCCTCAGCTCCAGGCTGCACCGTTCCCTGGTGTATGAACAGCAGATCGCCCAGAGCGCCCTCATACGCTACTATGCCGGAGAGATAGCCGGCCAGTTCACCGTCCAGGTGACCGCCGCTCCGGGTTACGGCTTGGACCAGGTGGAAGCTGCCGTGGACGCCGAGATGGACCGGGTGCTGCGGGAGCCTCCCACCGACGAGGAAATAGCCCGCGTCAAGAACCGCCTGGAGGCGGCCCATTACCGGCAGTTGGCCCGCGTCGGCGGATTCGGCGGACGGGCCGACCAGCTTAACCACTACAACGTGCTCGGCGGCGACCCGGGGCTGGTCAACTCCAGCCTCGACCGGTACCTGTCCGTGCAGCGGGACGACATCCTACGGGTGGCCCAGTCCGTGCTGGGACCCGGCCAGGTGAGGATGCGGGTGCTGCCTGAGGGCTCGCTGCAGCAAGCAGCCGCTGCCGAGATTGACCGTTCCGTCATGCCGCCGCCGGCCCAGGAACCGTCCTTCACGCCGCCCACCCCGGTGCGACGCACCCTGGACAACGGCTTGGAGTTGTTGGTGGTGGAGCAGCCCGATACGCCCATCGTCGCCTTTGGACTGATGCTGCGCGCCGGCGCCGCCGCCGACCCGGAGGGCCTGCCCGGCCTGGCGTCGTTTACGGCCCAGATGCTGACCGAGGGCACGTCCACCCGCACCAGCCAGCAGATTGCGTCAGAGTCCGAATTCATCGGCGCCCGCATCTCCGCCGAGGCCCGCCGGGAATACACCCTGCTGGCCACCGAGACCCTGTCCAAGCACTGGCCCCAGGCTATGGACCTGGTTGCCGACCTCATAAAGAACTCGTCGTTCCCGGAGCACGAACTGGAACGGGTACGCCGGGAGCACCTGACCGACCTGCGCCGCAGCAAAGACGACCCGACGTCCGTGGCCGAGCAGGTGGCGGCGGGCCTGGTGTTTGCCAGGGAGTCAGGCTACGGCCATCCCGTCCACGGCACCGAGGCCGCCGCCGCTGCGCTGACCCGCGACGACGTGGTCAACTACTATCGACAGGCCTACTCCCCCGGCCCGAGCAACCTTCATCGCCGCCGGGGGCCTGTCCATGGATGAAGTAGAAGCCAAGGTAAAGGCCGCCCTGGGAGACTGGCAGGCCGGCGGAGCGGAAGGCGGCAACAAGCAGGCGCCGCAGGACGGTGTCTTGGACGCCGCAACCCTATACCTGGTCGACCATCCCGGAGCGTCCCAATCAGTCATTCGGACCCTCCAGCCGACCATACCCCGCCGCCACCCCGACTACTTCGGTTTGCTGGTGCTGAACTCCGCCTTCGGAGGGCAGTTCACCGCCCGGCTGAACCAGAACCTGCGGGAGGACAAGGGGTACACCTACGGCTATTCCTCCGTGGTGCAGTGGCACGGCGGACCTTCTCTGCTGTTAGCCGGGGGCAGCGTCCAGACCGCCGTAACCCTGGAATCGGTCTCCGAGACCCTGAAAGAGTTCCGCGACATCCACGGAGACCGGCCCCTGGACCAGGAGGAGTTGGACGCCACCAAAGAGGGCATTCTGAGGGGTTATCCCGCCAGCTTCGAGCGGCCGGGGCAAATCCTGAGCCACCTGATGCAGATGGCCCTGTTCGATTTACCCAACGACTACTTCACCACCGTCAAGCGCAACATTGACGCGGTGTCAATTGAGGATGCCCGCCGAGTTGGCGCCGAGCTGGTCCAGCCGGACCGCCTGTCGGTCCTGATCGTCGGCGACCGCCAGGCTGTCGAGACCAGTCTCCGGGGCCTCGACCTGCCTGTAGTGCTGCTGGACGCCAACGGTGCTGCTGTTCAGTAATAAAAGTGCCGCTCAACTGTGGAAATAGTCGTTGACCAGCCGTTCGACTTGGGCGCAACTCTGGAATGCGGTCAAGGACACCGCTGGCGTAAAGACCAAGGAAACGATGGTTGGTACGAGACCGTTGTTGGCGACAGCAGAGTGCGCATCCGCCAAAAAGGCGACGCTCGGCGCGACGTCAACGTGGTGGAATTGTTGAGCCCGTGGCCCGATGCCACGGCACAGGCTTTCTTACGATGGCACTTTCGGCTGGATGACCCTATTGAAAAGATTTACACCCTCCTCAACAATCGCGACCCGATCATGTCCAAGCTGGTGAACAGTTACCGCGGTCTACGGGTCATGCGCATCGACCCATGGGAGTGCCTCGTGTTCTTTATCCTGTCCGTAAGGTCTCCCATCTCCCGCACCCAAGAGAATATGGAGCGCCTTGCAAACCCGCTTGACTCTACTCAGCGTAGAGCACTGCCGGATGCCTACCACCTTGCAGGTACAGACTTAGAAGTGCTGAAACAACGGCTGATCGGCTTCTCTGAATACGGGCCTAGACTCCGTCTGGCCGCCACGGCCGTGTCGAACGGCTCTATTGACTTCAAGGCATTAAGGGGAACGCCCTACACGCGGATCATCAAGAAGCTCAGGGGCCTTAAGGGCGTCGGGCCAAAGGTAGCCAACTGCGTCGCCCTGTTCTCACTGGAAAAGATGGAAGCGTTTCCGATAGACACTCATATACACAGAGGGTTGAAACGGCTGTATGGGCCCGCTCTGGGACTGCCATCTGCAAAGAGTCCGGAAGCTGCAAGCCTGCGCCATTGGGTCCAAGAGCGATTTGGAAGTTATGGCGGTTATGCTTCTCAGTTCCTCTTCATAGACCAATATCGAAGCGCTAGGCCTCAAGCGTCGGTGTGATTCCAACTACTGGCGCTGCTTTCAGCGCAAGAGTAGACCTTAAAGCCCATATAGATAAGGGCCTTTGTCACAACCTGGCAATGGCTTCCCGCTGGGCCCGGAACAGTGGCTCCATGCCTCGCGCGGCAAGCGCCATGACCTCGGCCAGGGTCCGGCGGGGAAACGGAGCGTCTTCCGTTGCTCCCTGGACCTCGACCATCTCGCCATGGTCGGTAAGCACGACGTTGAAATCGACCTGCGCCCGGAAGTCCTCCTCGTAGCACAGGTCCAGCAGCAACTCCCCGTCCAGCACGCCGACGCTGACGGCGGCCACGGCCCCCCCGCAGCGGCTCCCGGGGCAGCACCCGGTGTTTCACCAGCGTGTGCATCGCCTGGTACAGGGCCACGTAGGCGCCCGTAATCGCCGCGGTGCGGGTCCCGCCATCGGCCTGCAGCACGTCGCAGTCGATGTGCACGGTGCGCTCTCCCAAGGCCTCCAGGTCCGTCGCCGCCCGCAATGCCCGGCCGATGAGCCGCTGGATTTCCTGCGACCGGCCGCTTATCCGCCCGGCGTCCCGGTCCCGCGCCGTCCTGGTATTGGTGGCGCGCGGCAGCATCGAATATTCCGCGGTCACCCAGCCCTTGCCCTGGCCGCGCAGGAAGGCCGGCACTCTCTCCTCCAGCGACGCGGCGCAAATCACCTTGGTGGCGCCCATCTCGATAAGGGCCGAGCCTTCAGCGAATTTCTGGTAGCCGGGAGTAATGACCGTCGGCCTGGGCTGGTCCCAGAGCCTGCCGTCGTTTCTCAACTAATTCCCCAATACCGCTTTGCGCAACGTCTCATTAATCCTGACGTGCCAGCCTTTCCCAGTGGCGCGGAAGTGTTCCACCACGTCGGCGTCCAAACGAATCGCCAATTTTACCTTGGTTGGCGCTCGCTGCTTACCTCGCATGCGGCGATAGGAGGCTACCACGTCCGGCAAGACCTCCGAGGCTGGGCGCCAGGGACTTGCGTCTTCCCATCCTAGGGCGTCCGGGTCAGAGGCAATCGCTGCCCTGATAGCTGCGTCCTCGTCGGATGTCGGCGGAATATCGTCGGGCTTAAGTTTGGGCATATCGCCTCCAGGCGCGCAAGCCGGCTTTCCACATGCTGATTACACGAATGGTCTGCTCATGCTTAGTAAAGATGACCACGTGAGTACGGGTACCAATATAGCCTATCGCCCGATAACGAATCTCGTCCGGGAAAGGCAGCCGCTGGACTATCGCTGTGTCCCATTCGAAGTCATAAACAGACTCGAAGTCTACCCCATGCCTCTGGAGATTTGTGAGTCGCTTGCCGGAATCCCAATCGTACTCCACCTTAATTGTGCACCCAATTAACCGTATGGTCAAGCAAATCGTCTACCCAATATGTGGTGAGGATAACCACATGGCCGGCAACGGAATCGCTGCCAGGCTTAGAAGTAGTGCCTCTGTGTCGCAGCCCAGCGCGCCAGCGTCGTCCAGTATACATGACCGGCAGGGCTATCTCTCCGTCCGCACCCACAGGCTTTCGCCGTCGCTGATTAGCTCCACGGTGCCGTGACGGTCTGTGCGGTACAACAGGTCGTCTCCCACGGTCTCCGTCAACCTTGCCTCTACCTCCCTGTGCGGGTGGCCGTACCTGTTGTCCGCACCAGCCGAGACCACCGCCAGCACCGGGTCGACCTTGGCCAGGAAGGCGGCGGTGCTGGATGTCCTGCTGCCGTGATGGGCCGCCTTCAGCACCGTGCTTTCCAACGCTAGGCCGCTGCGGACCAGGCGGCCTTCGGCCTCGGCCTCTATGTCGGCGGCCAGCAGCACGCTGGTCTCGCCGTAGACCAGCCGCAACACCACCGAGTTGTTGTTCCGGTCGGCGGCTGAACCTCCTATGGGCCTCTCCGGCGGGTTCAGCACCTCCAGGGTCACCGACGGCTCCAATTCGATTCGGTACCCTTCGTTCACCTGAATCGTCTTACCGTTCTCCTGCTCCAGTTGCGCCCGCCACTGGGGATATAGCGGGCTATCGGGGTCCTCCAGTCCAGTCAGCACCGCCCCAGTGTTGTAGTGGTCCAGCGCCCTCAGTAGTCCCCGGCTGTGGTCGTCGTCAAGATGGGTCAACACCACCATGTCCAGGCTCCGGTCGCCCCGCCGTAGTGCGTTAGCCAGGGCCCGGGTGGCGCTCTCGGCGTCCGGGCCTCCGTCCACCAGCACCTGCCGGCCGCGGGGCGTCACTATCAATGTGCTGTCGCCCTAGCCAATGTCGAAGAAATAGACGTGCAGCTTGCCGTCGTGCCCTGCCGGGACTTGCATCCACAGCAACATGGCCGCGGCCGCCAGCGCCGGCGTAAGAAAAGCCAACCCCAGCGACCGGCCGGTAGGTTGTCCCCAGAAGGATCTCTGGGGAGCCTCCTGGTCCTCCTTCCTTATGGGCAGAACTGGAAACAACCGGGGCAGCCGCAACCCGCTCCCCGCAGCCAGCAGCAGAGTGCCCAGTGCGAGGTACCAGGCCCAAACCAGCCAGTCGCCGACCCAGGCCCCTGAGACCGTGTAGCCCGGGGACCGCGCGACTACTTCGATTAGATAGGATAGTGGCGCCCAAGCCATCCATCCGAAGAACTGGCCCATGGCTGGGTGCAACAGGCCCGCCACCGCCGCCGCCAGCGATCCAGCCAATACGAAGGGAAGGGCGGGCAGCACGAGAATGGTGACAAAGATGCCAAACACCGGGACCCGGTCGAAATCGAAAGCCACCAGGGGCCATGTGGCCAAGGTAGCGGCTATGGAGACGATGAAGGCGACGGCGACCCAGTTCAAGACCGAGGCGAGACAGGGCGTCGTCCAGAAGGGGAACTTGGATGCCATTCGCTCTATAGCCGGCGAGAAGAGACCGAGGTAAGGAATCGCCAATGCAATTCCAGCCATGGCCGCAAAACTCAGTTGGAAGGACACCTGCAGCAGCACTCTGGGTTCGAACGCGGTCATGGCCGCCGCGCTCAAGGCCAGCGCCGGCAGCACGCTCCGGGGGCGTCCCAGCATCAGGGCGGCTATGTAGGCGGTTCCCATTATCGCCGCCCGCAGGGCCGAGGGAGGAAGTCCGCTCACCAGCACGTAAATCCAGATTAGCAACAGTGGCGCCGCCAGGTACGCCATCCCACGCCGGCCCAGCGCGGCCGCGGCCGCCGTCAGGGCAATGGCCATCAATGCCCCCACGTGCAGCCCGGAAATCGCCAGCACGTGGGATGTGCCGGTATCGCGAAAGTCCTGCACCAGGCTGTCCGGCAACTGTCCCCTCTGCCCCAGCAGCATCGCCTTCGCCACCGCCGAGTGGGGAACGGTCAATGCCTCGTCGATGTTTTCCGACAGCATCCGGCGCAGGTCGTAGATCCACCCGCGCCATCCGCCTTGAGCTTGCGCTTCCGGGTCCGACAACGTCGCCGTGCGGGCGAAGACTATGCCGGAAATCCCTTGGCTTTCCAAGTAGGACGGGTAGTCGAAATCTTCCAACCGCTGGGGCCGTTGCAACTCGCCTTGCAGCGACAACTCGTCGCCGTAGCGGAAGAAGGGTGGGTCCCGTGCAGCCACCAGGTCCGGCGGAGGCTCGGCGTAGACCAGCGCCCTGCCCTCGGCGGCTTCCACTCCGCCGCCCCGGTCGATGGCCTCTACGGCAAAGGTGAACTTGATGTTCCTACTGGTGGCTTCCGGGTCGTTGGTAATCTTCCCCTGCAGCGTCGCCGGCTGCGCATCTTCCACGGCCAACGGCGGCAGCGGCCCTCCGGCAGCCTCTACCCGCAGCAGGGCCAGCAGCAATAGTGACGCCAGAACCAGGGGCCAAGCCGGCCGCCGGTGCAGACGCAACAACAGTGCGCCGGATACGGCGGCCGGCAACAACAGGGCCAATGCCATGATGGAAGCGTCGGCCTGTAGCCCGACGTACGTCCCGGCCAGCCACGCCGCCGCCAGCAGGCCCGGCCTTATGGCCCTAATAAGCGGCGCTCCCAGTCGCCTTCAGCCGCAAACCGCAACCAGCGGCCGAATCCCCTCTAGCGTCGCTGGCCCTATGCCAGAAATCTCAGTGATTTCGTCCACCGACGTGAATGGGCCATTGAGTTCCCGGTAGGCGACAATGTCCCCGGCCCGTACCGGCCCGATGCGGGGCAATGTGTCCAAATCCGACTCCGAGGCAGCGTTCAGGTTCACCAGGCCCCCGCACTCTGGAACCGCCGCCGGGGTCGCTGCGTCGGTGACGACGGCCCGGGCTGGCGGCGACTCTCCGGCTTTGGGGATGTGGTACTGGCGCCCGTCCTGAAGCCGCTGCGCCAGGTTGACTGCGTCGAGGTCGGCGTCGGTGGCGGCCCCGCCGGAGGCGTACACCGCGTCGGCCAACCGTTGGCCCGACTCCAATCTGTACACGCCGGGGTTACGCACCGCTCCGCTGACATACACCCTCAGGTCTTCTTCGAGAGTTGGCCCAGCGCTGTCGCCGTTGCTGTCCCCGGCGATGGCGCTTTCGCCGGTCGTGGAGGGGGGCAAGACCTGGATTGGAGCGTTGTCATCTCCGTTCATGATTACAAAGACGGCGGCCAGCACCAGACCAGTGATGATAGTAGATAGCGCCGCCGTCACCAGTATGGATTTGTTAATGAGAGTGTAGTCCTGTCAAGCTATTCATGGTTGCTTGTGCTAATATCGAACGCCCGATTATAATTTAACCCAGGTTTTGACGAAAGGGGGCATCGCTTGACTACCGCTCAACCATCTTCCGACGGCAAGAGTGATCTGCATGCCTTCTTCAGGGGAAAAGTAGTCCCCATCAGCCAGGCCCAAGTGAGCGTGATGACCCACGCTCTCCACTACGGAACCGCCGTTTTTGAAGGAATCAGGGGCAACTGGAACGAGGAAAAAGAGACCGTCTACATCTTCCGGTTGAAAGAGCACTATAATCGCTTGCTGGAGGGTTGCCGCATCCTCATGTCGGACATCCCCTACTCCGTAGACGACCTTTGCGCCATCACCGTAGACCTGATCGAACGCAACGGCCACCGGGAAGACATCTACATCCGCCCTGTGGTCTACAAGAGCGCCGAGGTGGTCGCCAATCTCAAACTCCAGGAGCTTGCCAGCGACTTCACCTTGATTACCGTGCCCTTTGGCAACTACCTTGGCGCCGACGCTCTTCGATGCTGCACCTCCTCCTGGCGGCGGACCCCCGACGCCATGATCCCGTCGCGGATAAAAGTCTCCGGCAATTACGTCAACAGCATTCTTTCGAAGACCGAGGCAACCCTGGCGGGGTTCGACGAAGCCATAGTCATGAACCAGGACGGCCGCGTCAGCGAGGGCTCCGGCGAGAACGTGTTTATAGTCTCCGGAGGCCGCCTGATAACGCCGTTATTGTCCGACAGCCCCCTGCCGGGAATCACTCGCGACACCGTCATCCGCCTGGCCCGTAGCGAGTTGGGCTTGGAAGTCGTCGAGCGCAGCATAGACCGCAGCGAGCTTTACCTTGCCGACGAGTTCTTTCTCACCGGCACCGCCGCCCACCTGACTCCCGTGGTGCAACTGGACAATCGGCCCATCGGCGACGGCAAGCCCGGCCCAATAAGCGGCCAACTTCAGAAGATGTACTTCGACGTTGTGTTTGGCCGTAACCCCAAGTATCTGCACTGGTGCACCGCAGTCGCCCCGCGCATGGTCGCGGCCTGATCCGCACTGGGAGACCAGATCCTGTGCCCATGCCCACGCGCGGCCAAGGGCCCGTATCGAAATCCAGACCACTATAATTCCCTCCCATTGAGGGAGCCGGCCAAACTGTTTTAGGAGAGTCTCCTCGGTGTCTTGGGACGCCCTCATCTGGGCTGGCCTGATTCTCCTCTCCTACTTGGTGGGAGGGCTGCCCTCAGCGTATATTGCCGGCCGTCTGCTCGCCGGCCGGGACATCCGCCGCCTTGGCGACCGCAACTCCGGCGCGGCCAACGTATTCCGCAACATTGGTTCCAGGGCCGGTGTATTTGTCGGCGTCGTCGACATCCTGAAAGGGGCCGGGGTTATCCTGCTGGCCCGCGCCCTTGTCGACTCCTCCGTTCTGCAGATGTTGGCCGGGCTGGCCGTCCTGGCCGGACACGTCTGGCCCCCCTATCTGGGATTCAAGGGAGGCCGGGGAGCCGCCGCGGCCATCGGCGTCCTGCTTGCCACCGTGCCGGCTTTGGCCGTTCCGGTCATGCTGGTGGCCTTGGTGGCTTTGGGGTTGTCGAGGAAAGCAACTGTGGCGATAGCCGTCTTCTTCATCCCGCTTGTTCTTTTGACCTGGGCTGCCGCTTTGCAGTGGCCCCCTGTGATAGCGCCGCCTTTGGACTACTCTTATCCGATGGCGATTTACGTGGTAGCCGTCCCGGTGCTTGTCGGCCTGGCCCACTTCTGGACAGTCCGGCAACTTCCCTCACGGGGACGGGCTGAAATAGAGCGGGACCAGACCGACGAACGAATGTTGCCCCAGGGTTAGCCTGCCCCGTGACCGGCTCGTTCATCCTGGACTACTTCCTCCTCGTATTCCTCGCAGCCTCCGGACTGTTCCAAATCGTCGGGGCGTTCCAGGGCCTTACAGGCATCTTGCTGTTCAGGCGGCGCTCCTGGTCGTTCCTGTTGGGGCTGTGCTTGCTCGTCGGCTCCTTCGCCTGGTTCTACCTGTCGGAGGACCGGAACGTCCCCGATACCGCCGGAGGGTTGGACGGCAACCAGCAGTTCGCTTTCTTCTTCGCCGGCCTGGGTGCGGCCCTGGCCCCCACCCTGTTGCTTTCCTCCCTGGTCAACCGACGGCTTGGGGCCAATGCCCGACCTGAGCCTGGCTTGGATGCCCTGACCCAAAGCAGCTACCTGCGCGCCCTGCACCAGACATGGCGGCAGATCAGTCCGAAAGAACAATCGTCTTATCCAGGCGGCTGTCGCCCTGAGAACGGCCCGTAGGTCTGTCGATAAGGGAAAAGGCCGTGTCGCTGGAATCAGAAATCGTCACCTGGATGAACCAGGGCATCGGCAAGTCCTACATTCTTGACCGGGCCGCTTATCTGCTGGTCAGCGACTACTTTCTTCCCTTGCTCATGTCCCTCTGGGGCGTCGGGCTTTGGTTCCACGGCAACAACGCCGCCGCCCGCGGCGCCAACCAGCGGGGCGTTCTGGCCGCTGCGATTTCCCTGGGATTCGCAAATCTGGCGGTGCTGCTCGTGAACCTGCTCTTCTTTCGTGACCGCCCCTTCGTCGACCACGACTTAGCCAACCTGTTGTACGCGCCCACCGACTCGTCTTTCCCCGCCAATCCCTCCGCCGTAGCCTTCGCTTTCGCCATGGCCGTTTGGCTCAAGAACCGCCGCGCGGCAGCGCCGTTGCTGTTCCTGGCGGCCCTGTGGAGCTTGGCCCGGGTGTACAACGGCCTGCACTACCCCACCGACGTGCTGGGCGGCGCCCTCATCGGAGTTGCCGTTGCCTGCTTGGTCACCCTGGGGATGCGTGCCATCGAGCCTGTCACGGCCCGCGTTTTGCAAGCCGCCCGCCGGCTGCACCTGGCGTGAGTTCGCCCGGACTAATAAACCGCCTCGATTTACTTTGTTTGGTCGGCGCCGCTGTACGGTAGTAGAATGCCAACGATGCAAGAGCGTAGACATGGCTTGAGGCCGGTAAAGCCGGGGGGCAGGCGACGCAACTGTGCCGGAGCAGGCATGCGCAGTGGAGGGCCGACGGTAGCGTGAAGGCATTATGCGAAGTATAGCCGCGGTGAAACGGAGTATTCGCGGCCATTGGCGCGTGATGGTAATTGCCAGCGGATTAGGCGTTGCTGCGGTCGTGGCGCTTGCGCTTTCGGTGGTGTTCTGGGGATGGTTGAGCGACGGAGAATCCGGCAGCGCGACAGCGCGGAACGTAGGCCTGGTCTTGGCGGCAGTGGTAGCGTTGCCGTTGGCGATATGGCGCGCGAAAGTAGCAGATACCCAGGCGAATACCGCACAGCAGAGTCTGCTGAATGAGCGTTACCAGAAAGGAGCCGAGATGCTTGGCAGTGAAGTCCTGTCAGTCCGGCTGGCAGGGATTTATGCCTTGCAAAATCTCGCTGGGGAGTATCCGGAACAATACCATATCCAAGTAATGAACTTGTTCTGCGCCTTCGTTCGATTTCCCACCAGGGACCCGAGCTTCAAGCCAGGACAGACGCCAATTCGTCAGGACGTCGAATCCATTATGGAAGCAATTGGCTCGCGGGCAAAGAAACTAATTGCTATTGAGCAAAGGCATGATTTCAGGCTGGACCTACGCGGGGTAGACCTTAGCACGGGACAAATCTTGGACGCAGACCTGACCGGGGCCATGTTCAATCGTTCGATCCTTTCCGGCGTCAACTTTGCGAATACGAATCTGACGAATGCGTTCTTTCATTATGCCGACTTGTCAAAGGCCGAATTCTGGAATGTCATTTTCACTGGAATCCGCCTCTATTCCACGAACTTGTCGAGCGCGAACCTCCAAAACGCTGAGATGTTCAGGGTCGGTTTCCATGTCACCAACTTGTGCGGCGCAAATCTCGGCGGGGCCAATCTTTCAAGGGCAATTTTCAATGATGTCAACGCAACCGGCGCGCGGCTTGAACGCGCGAGCCTATGCGCCGCAACTTTCACAAGGGCGGACTTCTCCGGAGCACGGCTTGTTAGGGCCGATCTTTCCAGTGCGGAACTTCTGGATGTGAACCTCACCGAAGCAAACATTTCCGAGGCGAACCTCTCGGGCGTCCGGTTCTCTAATGTCGGACATCAGCCAACTACCGGTTTGACCCAACGTCAACTCGATGAGGCCAGGGCAGACCCGGACAATCCTCCCCAACTGGTCGGTGTCCTTGATTCCGAGACCGGCGAGCAATTGGTCTGGCGCGGGAAGCCCCTGGATGACGAGATGCAGGCCCATTCTCTTTAGACGAGAGCAAGGCGGGTGTGGGGTGAAAGTACCAGGCTGGCTGCCCCCCGTTTTGGACGCCGCCCGCCGGCTGCACCTTGCGTGAGCATTGAGGCCATCGGCCGGCCGGTCATAAATGCCCGGCTCCCGATGCATCATCCGGCTGCCTCTGTTATTATTAAGACGAGCCGTTTATGTTCCGAGTATCAGACACATTGGGCAGTTGATTGGGAGCGGCACGCACTGTAACGCACCCCGAAGAATGGTAGCGGAGGCATTATGAACGCAAACGACAGCCCGCTCGATCAAGATAGTAATCAAGCCGAAAATGAGTTGCCCGCTGATACCTCCAGCAAACTTAGCGACCTTGAGAAAAGGTTGGCGGAACTGCGGGCCCAAGGAATCCTGAGCGGTGGCGACGGCCCGAGAGAAACCTTGCGCCCGGTCGCACATGTTCCGGGCGCCTTGGACCGGTTTCTCAAAGCGCGAGGCTAGCCGCGGGTGACTGCGAGTCGATGACACCACAAATGACGTCGGTGGCGTATGTCGACCCCTCCGCGTTGATGCCTGCGATTCTAGGCGAAGAGTTATTCCACAGTTCCACGCGCCGGCGACTAGATGCATTCCCGCATCTCATGTCATCGAATTTTCTGGAAGCCGAGTTACGAGTAGCATTCAAGCGAGAGCGTGAAGATTTCGATACGAGTTCGGTATCCAGTATCGCTTGGATTTACCCAACGTTGGACGAGCAACAAGAAACCGTCGCCCGCGGTCCGGGCTTCCCAATCCCCTAGAGAGAGCAGCTATGCCGACGCTGGATTTCAAAGGCAAGCAGCACATATACGCCCACCACCTGACCGTCCCCTACCGGCCGTTAGTTCCCGACGCTGATAAGTCACTGAACCCGGCGGACGCCGACGATAACCTCATCATCCATGGCGACAACCTCCATGCTCTGAAGGCTTTACTCCCCCGCTACGCCGGCAAGGTCAAGTGCATCTACATCGACCCGCCTTACAACACCGGCAACGAGGGCTGGGTCTACAACGACAGTGTCAACAGCCCCCTTATGAAGGCGTGGCTGAAAGAGACCTCCCCCGTGGACAACGAGGACCTGGAACGCCACGACAAGTGGCTCTGCATGATGTGGCCACGGTTGCAATTGCTCCGTGACCTGTTGGCCGACGATGGGGTCATTTTCGTGTCCATCGACGACAACGAGCAGCACCATTTGCGTATGCTTATGGATGAGGTGTTTGGTCCGGGAAACTTTGTTTCCTCAATCACTTGGCAGAAAAAAGCTTCTCCTTCCAACGACGCAAAGTACTTTAGCTATGACCATGAATATATCGCCGTTTACGCTAAAGAGAAGGGACTATGGCAACCTAATCGTCTTCCAATGAATGACAGGCAAAGGGGGTATTACAGGAACCCTGACAATGACCCACGAGGTCCCTGGAACTCCTCAACGTACACTTGCAATAAAACCCGTTGGGAGAGGCCAAACCTTTACTACCCAATAACTAATCCGAATACGGGAGAAGAGATTTATCCTAAAGAAACCGCTGTTTGGGCATACAGCAGAGAGGTGTATGTACAGCACCAACAGGATAACCTCATCTATTGGGGTGCCAACAGAGACGGTAAGCCTCGCTTCAAGAAATTCTTGAAGGATGCCAGAAAGGTCGTGCCACGTACTATTTGGCAATACGACGATGTTGGGCACACGCAAGCGGCAACGCAAGAGTTACGGGCAGTAATTGATGCTGCCACGTTTAACACTCCAAAGCCATCGACGCTTATTTCACGTATTTTGCAGATCAGTTCTAACAAAGACTCAATCATCCTCGACTCCTTCGCTGGGTCCGGCACCACCGCCCATGCTGTCCTTGCCCTGAACAAGGAAGACGGCGGCAACCGCAAGTTCATCCTGGTGGAGTGCGAGGACTACGCCGACACCATCACTGCTGAACGGGTGCGCCGGGTCATCGACGGCGTACCGGACGCCGCCGCCTTGCGAGAAGGATTGGGCGGATCATTCACCTACTACACCTTGGGCGACCCAATCGACGTGGAAGGACTGCTTACCGGCGATGGTCTGCCTGAATATTCGGCCCTGGCCGCCTACCTGCTGCATACGGCCTCCGGCATTTCCGCCGGCGCCGCCGGATTGAAGGCGCAGGACGACGACGGCCTCTTTTACAGCAGCGACACCACCAACTACCACCTGCTTTACCAACCCGACGCGGACTACCTCAGGAATAACGAGGGGATGCTGGACGAGGAGCGGGCCCGGCGCATCGGCAAGGTCGGCCAACAGGACGGCAGGAAAGCCATAGTTTTCGCTCCCGGCAAATACATCGGCCAGCGTGAGTTGACGTCCTTGGGCGTCACCTTCTGCCAGTTGCCGTACGAAATGCACCGTGGAAAGTAGCCCTTACGTTATCCTCAGCCGCTCACTGAGTAGAGCATCGACGGGAAGTGCAAACGATGAAAATGACGGTAACTATCGACCGGGATGAAGACGGTGTTTGGGTCGTGGAATGTCCGGCCATTCCGGGCTGTGTCAGCCAGGGGCAGACCAAGGAAGAAGCCCTCGCCAATATACGGGAGGCCATTGAGCTCTGCTTGGAAGTACGCGCCAAAGAGGGCCTCCCGCTGACTATAGAAACCCGGCAGGTGGAAGTGAAACTGTAGTGCCTCCGCTGCCCATATTGAGCGGGTTGGAAGCAGTTCGAAATTTTGAACGCTTCGGTTGGCGGGTAGTGCGTAGGAGGGGAAGCCATATTATTATGACCAAGCCTGGCGAGATTGCATCGCTCTCCGTGCCCAATCATTCCACGGTAGCCAAAGGCACTCTCCGCGCCCTCATCCGTATTACGGGCCTTACGGTCGACGAGTTTTGCTCCGCTTTGTGAGCCGGTCATTCAGGAAACGATTATGGAATTGAAAGACTACCAAGAAAAGGCCCTCGAAGCCTTTACTGCGTGGCTGGACGCTCTTACTACAGCCCGGGTGCAGTCCGAGGCTGCGTTAGAGGCGCTGAAGGGGGCAGGCCCCGCAATTACTATTCCAGAGGACCTCTACAACTATCCGCAGATGGCCTGGCGACAGTTGAAGGACGCCGGCCGCGTCGCAGATACCGCGGGTGAGTACGTCAGCCGCACCGATGACGCCGGTCGGCCCATCCCACATATCTGCTTCAAGGTGCCTACCGGAGGCGGCAAGACCCTGCTGGCCGCCGCCGCCCTGCAGAAGCTCGGTCGGCAGACCGGGCTGGTCCTGTGGGTGATGCCGACGCGGGCCATCTACGAGCAGACCAAGGCCGCATTGCGGACACGCGAGCACCCCTACCGGCAGATGCTGGAAAGCGCCTGTGCCGGACAGGTCAAATTATTGGAAAAAGACGACCTGTTCACTCGCTCGGACATACAAAATTATCTTTGCGTGATGCTGTTGATGCTGCCCGCCGCCAACCGGCAGAAAGGCCGCGACTTCCTGCGGATGTTCCGCGACTCCGGGCGTTATCCCACCCTATTCCCCGACGATGACGACTTGCTCGGCGACGCCAGGCTGCTCAACGACTATTCCGACTTGGAGCGGATTACCGACGGCCCGGTTAAGCACAGTCTTTTCAACGTGTTCAAGATGCTGCGCCCGGTGGTGATACTGGACGAGGCCCACAAGGCCTACGGCGCGCAGAACTTGGAAGCCAACCAAGAGTTTGCACGATCAGTCAGCCGCCTGGACCCCAGCTTGGTTATCGAACTTTCGGCCACTCCCAACCGGGGCATCAGCAACCTGTTGGTCGACATTACCGGGGTGGAACTTAAAAACGAGGAGATGATAAAGCTGCCGGTGCAGGTGACTTCTTTCACCAACGCCGACTGGCATTACACCCTTGCCCAGGCCAACGACGAGTTGGAGCGGCTTAGCGCCGAATCAGCATCGTTGCAGATGAGCGAAGGCCGTTACATTCGCCCTATCGCCGTGGTGCGAGTCGAGCGCACCGGCAGAGACCAGCGGGACGGCGAGCGCGTCCATGCGGAGGATGTCAGGGAGTACCTGGTCCAGAACCTGGGCGTTCCTGAAAGCGCCATTGCCGTCAAGTCGTCGGAATTAGACGAATTGGGCCGTGACGACCTGCTCTCCGAGTTTTCGCCGGTCAAATGGGTGATTACCAGGGCCGCCTTGATGGAGGGTTGGGACTGCCCGTTTGCATACCTGTTGGTGATGCTGGACAACACCCGCGCCCAGCGAGCCATCACCCAGTTGGTGGGACGGGTGATGCGCCAGCCCCACGCCCGGCGCACCGGCCGGGAATCGCTGGACCAGTGCTATGTCTACTGCTGGAACACCAGCGTAGGCGACGCCGTGGCCCAGGTCAAGCGGGGCTTGGAAGAGGAGGGCCTGACTGGCCTGGGTGACGCCGTGACCAGCGCTTCGACGGACTTCAAGCGTATAACCCTGGAAAGACGCGAGGGGTTGAGGGGAAAGGATATCTTCTTGCCCTTGGTCTTGCATCAACGCGGCCAAGACTGGTGCGAACTGGACTACCAAAGTCATATCCTCCCCGAGATAGACTGGAACGCCATTGAGTCTCCCGACCCGCAGAGCAGCCTCCCCGACCGGGCCGTCCGGCAATCGGCCAGCGTTGACGTCGGCGAGACGCTTCCGGTCTTTCATCCTGAAAGAGAACTAGACATCGCCAAAGAAGTCCAGATAAATTGGTTCGCCCGGCGCTTGGCGGACGTGATTCCAAATTCGTGGCAAGCCGCCCGGATTGCGCAAGAGTTTGTGCAAAAGCTCCGAGATGGAGGCGACACCGACGACCACATCTACGACCGGCGTTCATACCTGGCTTTCGCTTTGCGCGACTACGTGGCAGACCGGCTGCAACAGCAGGCCGAAAAGGTCTTTCGAGATAAATTGACTAAAGGCCGGATACGCTTTGACCTGGAAGCGGGCCAACCCAATTTCCGCATGGTAGAAAGCTACGAGATACCCATAGCCAACGACGCTGCGCTCCTGGCGGGCAACGACGGCAGGCAGGTGCAACTCAGCCTGTTCGAACCCGTCTACGCTCAACAATTCGACTCAACCCTGGAACGCAACTTCGCCCGCTACTTGGACGAACAGAAGGCGCTCAAATGGTGGCACCGGGTTGCGGTGCGGCAGCGGGGCGACTACTATCTCCGGGGCTGGAAACAGGAGCGCATCTGGCCCGATTTCGTGGCCATGGGCGGCGACGTCGACGGCAAGCCGCAGGTTCTTGTATTCGAGACCAAGGGGGAGCATCTCCGCGACAACCCGGACACCGACTACAAGCAGCGTGTGCTCGAGACGCTGCAAAATGCCTTCAACTGCGGAACGATGATAATCAAAGAGGGTCCCGCCAAGGGAACATTCAGGTTGGTGTTCAACGAAGCCGAGTTCCCTCAAGCTGTGGCAACTCTTCAGGCGGCTTACAAGACCTGATACCCTAAGCGCAGTCCAGACCATCCAAAGGAGCTGTCCGTGACCACAGCAACCCCCATAGAAGCCCGTATCCAGATCATCAACCTAGTCCGGGATTTCGTCCGCCGCGACGTGGACCCGGTGGCCCAGGAACTGGACCGCGAGGACCGCGTGCCATTCGACCTCATCGACAAGATGAAGGAAATGGGGTTGTTCGGCATCGTCGTCCCCCAGGAATACGGCGGCATGGGCCTCGACTACACCACCTTCGCCATGATATTCGAGGAGCTAGCCAAGGGCATGATGAGCTTGGCCGGCACCATCGGCACTCACCACGTTCTTTGCTACGTTGTTAGTGAGTACGGCACCGAGGAGCAGAAGCAGCGCTTCCTGCCCGACCTGGCCTCGGGCCGGAAGCGGGGCGGCCTCGCCCTCACCGAGCCCGGCGGCGGCAGCGACGTGGCCAATGTTCAGACCGCGGCCGTCAAGGACGGGGAAGAATACGTCTTAAACGGCTCCAAGATGTTCGTCACCAGCGCCCGCCACGGCGACGCGCTGTGCGTGGTGGCCCGCACCGACAAGTCCGCCGAACCCAAGCACCGGGGTCTTAGCTGCTTTGTGGTGGAGAAGGGCGGTCCCGGCTTTACCGTGGGGCCCAACCTGGACAAGCTGGGATACCGGGCCTTGGAGACCTGCGAGGTGCGCTTCCAGGACTACCGGGTGCCGGCGGATAACCTGGTCGGCGGAGTCCCAGGCCATGGTTTCGCCCAGGTCCTGAGCGGCCTGGAGGGAGGGCGCATCAACGTGGCCGCCCGCGCTGTGGGCGTCGCCCAGGCAGCCTTCGAGGCGGCGATTCGCTATGCCCAGCAGCGTGAGACCTTCGGTAAGCCCATCGCCCAGCACCAGGCGATACAGCTAAAGCTGGCCGACATGGCCACCAAGATTCAAGCGGCCCGCCTGCTGACCCTTGACGCCGCTGCCAAGAAGGACTCGGGCGAGCGGTTGGACATGGAAGCCAGCATGGCCAAGCTGTTCGCCAGCGAGACCTGCCAGGAAGTGGTGATGGAGGCCCTGCGAATCCACGGCGGCTACGGCTACGTCAAGGACTCGCCCGTAGAACGCTACTACCGGGACGCCCCCCTCATGGTCATCGGCGAAGGCACCAACGAAATCATCCGCCTGCTCATCGCCCGGCAGTTGCTGCGCCGGCCCGAATACCAGGTCTGATTGCCTCTTGGCTAAGGCCTGATTACTTACTACTTGCCCTGCCACCGGGGCTTCCGCTTCTCGGCAAACGCCCTGGGGCCCTCCTTGGCGTCCTCTGTCTCCAGCAGTTGGTCGTACATGTGGTAGGTCAGGGCCGAAATATCCTGCGACGACATGTTCAGGCCCCGATAGGCCAACTCTTTGAAGTATTGCACCGCCAGGGGAGCGTTCTCGGCTATCTTGTTGGCCATGGCCAGCGCCTCGGGCATTAGCTGGTCGGCCGGCACCACCTTGTTCAAGAAGCCCATCTCGTAGGCCCGCTGCGCGCTCACCGGCTCCGCCGTCAACACCAGTTCCATCACCGCCGAGAGGGGCATCATTTTCGGCAGAATCGTCCCGAAGGGCGGCATCAAGCTCCACTTGGTTTCGGTGATGCCCAGCTTCGCGTCCTCCGACGCTATTCTTAGATCGCACATCTGGGCCAGCGACCAGCCCCCGGCCAGGGCGAACCCGTTCACCGCGGCGATCAGCGGCTTCCACGTTTGCCGCCACAGGTAGGGCCGGTCCGGCGACATGCTGGCCGATGCCCTGGCCTGGATTCCCTGGGCGTTGTCGTCCGCCCGCTCCTTCAGGTCCCGCCCCGAGCAGAAGGCCCTGCCCGCGCCGGTGATGACCGCAACGTAGGCCTCGGCGTCCTGGTCGAACTCCCCGATGGCTTCGTCCAGTTCCCGCCGCAACTGCCGGTTGATCGAATTCAACGACTCCGGACGGTTCAGCGTCATGACCACCACGTTGTCTTGCCTGTCGTAAAGGACTGTTTCGCTCATTCTCAATTCCTGCGGTTCTGATATGGTTTCAGGGATCCCTATCCGTTCCTAAGCGTACTCCCCTAAGTGCACGCCGCCGATGACGTGCAGGTGGCCGTGACTCTGACTCTGCAAGCCGTCCCGCCCGAAGTTGGACAGTATCCTGAAGCCGTTGGGCGCCAGCCACCGGCCCATGTCCACCGCCACTTCGCCAAGCCTGTTCATCAGACCGCTGGACCACATCTCGCTCTGCTCCATGTGTTCCTTGGGCATTACAAGCAGCATCAGCGGCACCCAGGTTAACTTGTTGACTATGACGATAATCTCGTTGTCCACGTAACGCACTCTGGCCGGAGACCTGCCGGCGACAATCTCGCAAAATACGCAGTAGCGGGGTGCGGTCAAAGGCAATCCCTGGGAGGGCTGGCTATGGCCGGGGCCATTGCCTTGTGACTATAATTGCGCTCCCTTTGCAGTGTCAACGCAGGTCGGCAAGGGCCGCCGCCGCCTCCAGGTCCGAGTTTTCGACGCCATTTGGGTATGATATTATTGTTGCCGGAGTAACCGTTGTTCGGACTAGCCGTCTTGACCATCAGCACCTCGGGGCACCAGGGCCTCCGCCGCGAAGACACCAGCGGCCAGGCTATCAAGGATGCCCTGGGGTCCCAGGGATACAAGGTCGTACGATATGAAATCGTTCCCGACGACCGGCAGATCATCGCCGGCCGTCTTGTCGAGTGGTCGGACGACTCCGACGTCGACCTGATAGTTTCTACCGGCGGCACCGGCCTGGGTCCCTACGACGTTACGCCAGAGGCCTGCCTGGACGTCTTCGACAAGCAGGTGCCCGGACTGGCCGAAGCTATGCGGGCCGACACCCTGAAGTTCACCAAGATGGCGATGATCAGCAGGTCCGTGGCCGGAATTCGCGGCAGAACCCTGATTATCGCCTTGCCCGGCAGCACCAAGGGGGTCCAGGAGTGCCTGGATGTGGTTAGTCCTGTGCTGTACCATGCGCTGGAAATCCTGACGAGCGAGTCCGTCAGCGAGCATCCCCGCTAACGCGGCGTCCCATGGCGGCAAACGGGTCCGCCGCCGGATGAATTCAATACCGGAGCGTTGCACAGATGAGCGATGGCAGCCAACAAGACGGCAAGCAAGACCTTGTTGTCTATTGGCCCAGGGTTAAGGAAATCCTGGACGGAATCATGCACAGGTGGGAAGAACGCTGGGGCCGGGAAGGAGCCCTGGGCGTTCACCGCTACTACTGGGACTCGCCGGAGCAGTTGGCCAACGATGTGCTGTCCGGCGTGCCGGCCATCGAGCCCGGCATTCCGGGCCGGGAGACCCAGTTCGTCCGCAGCCTGGCGCGGGCCGTACGCAACTGGGGCCGTATGCCCATGCGCGGGCCGTTCCTGCCCGAGTCAGAGATAAATGAGATAGCCGCCTGGATAGACAACGGCATGCCCAAAGGCCCCCCGGAAAGCGCCGAGCAGTCCCCTGCGGATGGAGCCGAGTCTAGGGAATAGCTGCTTGACGACCGCGCGGCTTTAGCCGCACCGCCCAAGACACCTTGACTCGTATTCCGGCCCCCGTTCGTTACCCCCTTCGGTTCGTTATCCCACCTCCCGTTCGTGGTGAGGCTCTCGAACCACGGCTAGACTGCTAACAGCGTTTGCCCTTCTAGTACCTCGTGGCGAATGGGGATAGGCGAGTTCCCCTTGATTGCCGCACACGACAATTCCTATTTCCGAATCTGGTCGGCTAGCGTGGCGGCAATATCCCTGATAGTTCGTGGTAACCGTGTACTGTTTGAGCAAATCATCAAGGCATCCGCCGCACGCCCAGCTTCGATGATGCGTCGGGCAGGATTTACCCGCAGGGCAAGAGCGGCGTCGTAATCGCGACCCCAGTGTTCGGCGATATATCTGGCAACAGCCTCGTTGGATAGCTCAAAGTCGGAAAGTTCTCCAAAGAATGTCACAAAACACTCTTTCCCTATCGACTGGAGGTTTCGGTCCAATTGTTGGTCATTCATCTACTTCTGCACTAACCTCCTTGACGATGAACTAGTTACTTTATAGTTCCTGGCTTGTCGGCTCCCTGCCTGATTTGGATTCCGCGTAGCCCATAGTTGGTATTACGGGTCAATGTGGGGACCTGGACGAACCTTTGTGTATTTATCATCCCGCGCCGAATCAGTCCCCTATGCGGTACAGGCCACTATCGTCATCTGATCCCCCGCAATCAGTGACAAAATAACTTCCGCTGTATAGGACTCTCCCGTGACTGGTCAGGAATGGGAAGGTGAACGGCACGCCATATGGCATCTCGATAGACTCCTCGTTATCTTCATCTCTGTTAATACGCAGAAGGCAATCGTGGTTCTTCACGCGATTATCCCCCTCATATCCCTCATGTCGGTATTCGTAAGTGCCGGGCAGAAGCTGGTTTTCCCCGTATCCGACAATCGCACTGGATCCTTTCCATAGGATGCCTGTTGGGAAATCGGTCGCGCAATGCTCAAGTGCTAAAACAGCAGGCAACTGAGGATGGTCAGGAACATCATGGGTTGAACGCAAGCCGGTCACCCACCATTGTCCACCCCAGAAATAATTGCCCCGCTTGATCCATTCCAGTACAAGGGATTCCCATTCTTGGCAAAACGTCGCTGGATGGGGCGTGGGTGTAGGGGTAGGCGGCGACGGAGTCGGTGTAGGGGTAGGCGGCGGTGGAGTCGGCGTCGGAACCTCGGCTATGGGTGTGGCTTCTACTTCAGGGGCCGGACTAGTGGTCGGAAATGGGGTTGGTGTCTGCGGAACATCGCCAGCAGACGAAACCTGCCCTCCAGCCGCCTCTTTCGCCGCGTTGATTGGTATGGCGAACCCGATGCCTGAGACTGGCCTCCCGGCGTCGTCGGTTTCGACCCTGGAGACGACAACCCCGACAACCTGGCCGGACATGTTCAGCAGAGGCCCGCCGCTGTTTCCGGGATTCAGCGATGCGTCGGTTTGCAGTCGATTGTTCCGCTTGGCGGAAATAATCCCGACGCTGACCGTCGGCTCCAGCCCCAGCACCCAGCCCAAGGGGAACCCGACGGCGATAATCTCGTCGCCGACGCGGACACTATCTGAGTCGCCAATGGCTAGGGGAATGAAAGAGCTACCGGCATCTATTTCGATGGAGGCCAAATCTAGGTAGGGATGCCTTTGGGTCACGTTTCCCCCGAATACATCTCCATTCGCAAACCGGACCACAACCTGACTGCTATCTCCGACGACATGCTTGTTGGTGACGACCAGGCCATCTTCGCTGATTATGAAGCCTGTCCCGGTGCCGGAACCAGCGATGATGTGAACAACGCTGAGTAAGGTGTTTTCCACCACATCCGCAACAGATAAGCCGGAGGATAATGGTTCCTCGATAGACGACTCGACATCCGACGGAGCTACCGATGTGCCAACGCCCAGTGACTCGGACGCTGGCTCCGGCGCATCGTTCTCAGGAGTTCCAGCCGCGCCGCAGGCCGAGATTGCTAGAAATGCCATGGCCACAATGACGGCCATTAGCAGGTGTTTGATTCTCAATGTGTATGACTCCATTCTCCGGACGGCTGAAATTGAAGATTACTACGCCAAACGCACCGATTGACATAAAAAGGGCCGGAACTGCGCCAGTTCCGGCGTCCCAGTCTCTCTTTCAGGCTGTCGCTCCTACGACCCTATGGCAATGCCAACGTCGGCTCCTTGGTCTTGGTGTAGACCTGGATTCGCGCATTCTTGGTGTCCAGTACGCAAATCCGCCCCTGCCGGTCGAGCTTTACCGCGCTGGGGTGGGCAAAGCGCCGGTCGAAGTAGGGATTGTGGGCCATCGCCAGGGCCCGCTGGCGGATCATGTCCGGGTTGGACAGCAACTTCTCCTTGCCCAAGTTGGACAGTTCATGGTCGCCTTGCATGGCGGTGACGAAACGACCGTCGGAAGTGAGCACCTGCACCCGGTTGTTGCCCCAGTCAGCCACGTAGATGTCCCCGTCCCCGTCCACGCACACCGAGGCGGGGCGGCGGAACTGTCCCACGCCGCTGCCCGATTGGCCGAATCCGGCCTGCCACTCGCCGTCGGCGCTGAACTGCTGGACGCGATCGTTGCGCCAGTCGGCGACGAACACTCTGCCGTGCTTGTCCAGCCCAATTCCCCACGGCAGGTCAAGCTGGCCCGGACCGTCGCCGAAACTGCCGAACTTGCCCCTGAACCGGCCGTCCAGCGAGAAGGCCTGCACCCGGTGGTTGCGGCTGTCGGTCAGAAACAGGGTCCCGTCGTCGCCGATGACCATGCCCGCCGGGCGGTCCAGTTCCCCGTCGCCGCTGCCAGGCCTGCCCCAGCAACCCAGGAACTGGCCGTCCTTGTCGAAAATGCTGATCCTGTTCAGCCACTCGTCGGCCACATAGACGTTGCCGTTACCGTCCAGGGCAATGGCCGCCGGCCAGACGAACTGCCCGTCCCCCTCGCCGTGTGAACCGAACTCGGATACGTACTCCTCGTCCAGGGTCATCATGGTGACGTGGATGCCGTCGGTGCGGGACTCATACGACCGGTTCAGGACGTAGGCCAGGTTTCCGTCGCCGATGGCCATGTCCACCGGCATGCGGAACCCGGTGCCGGAGAACTCCTGCCTCCCCACCGAGTGGCTGTATTCGTAGGCCCGCTGGTTAAGGCCGAAGAAGTGGGTGCTCACCAGGTTGCTCCGCCAGGCGCTTTTTAGAGAAACTTGACCCGCTCGAAGTTGCCGCCGACTATCGGCTCGGGGTCCAACCCCAGCCAATCTTCCAGAATCCCGGAGTAGACGCACCTGAAATCAAGGTTGAACTTCAGGTTGCCGCCCTCCTCCTGCTCGGCCGGCTCCAGCGACGGGTACTCCCCGTAAATGCCGCCCTGTACTCCCTCTCCCAGCGCAAAGGCGATGCCCGCCGCCCCGTGGTCGGTGCCGGACCCGTTATCCATGATTCTCCGGCCGAACTCGGTGAACATGAACAGCAGCACGTTGTCGCTCTGCTGCTGCTCCCGCAAATCGGCCATGAACGTGTCCACGGTAGCTGACACGTCCCGCAAAAGCCCGGCGTGGTTCACCGCCTCGTTGGCGTGGGTGTCGAAGCTGTTGTACGGCGACGTGGTGAACAGGACCCGGGAGCCGAACCCCGCCAAGTGTGTCTGCGCAATGTTCCTCATGTACTGGCCCACGGCGCTCTTGGGGTATTCCAGGCTGGACTTGTACTTGCCGGGCGCCGTGGACAGGATGTCGGCCCCTTTCAGGGCGTCCGTCCCGGTGCTGCGGATGTAGTCTATCACCGGGCCTCGGCCGATGGCGGGGGAGTACATGCGGCCGAAGACGTCTAGGGCCTGGGCCCGCTGGTCCTGTCCTGCGATTTTGGTCAACAGCCCGTAGGTCTCCAGATCGCCCACCGAGGCCACAGGAACGCCGTCCTTGGCCAACGCCCGCGGCAGCCCCCTGCCGAAGTTGACTCCGGTGAGCACGTTCTCGCTCTGGGGATCCAGGTCCTTGATGGCCCGGCCCAGCCAGCCCTCGGTGCCCTGCGCGTCGGGCTCGCAGGTGTGCCAGATGTCCATGGACCGGAAGTGGGAGTAGCTAGCGTTGGGATAGCCCACTCCCAGGAAGATGGCCAGCTTGCCCTCATCCCAGAATTTCTTGATGGGGCCCATCTCCGGGTGAAATCCCAATTCGTCGGTTATGGGCAGCGCCTGCTCTTCGGCTATGGCCAAAGTGGGCCGGGAGTCCCAGTACAGCCCGTTGGTACGTGGGATGACTGTGTTCAGCCCGTCGTTGCCCCCAGACAGGGATAGCACCGCCAGAACCGGGTCTTTCTTTGTGGAAACCATGTGATTCCTCCCGTGAGGTCTTAGCTGCGCCGGCTACCCGAACTGGTACTCCGCGGTAGAGGCTATCATCTGGAACATCTCGCCCGCCCGGCGCGTGAACTCGGCGTCCTGCCCGTTGCCGCCGTGGGATACATCGCCGCCCCTGCGGGCGTGGGCCAGCAACTCTTCTCGCGTCTCGTCATGCACCGGCAGCGGGCCCACCAGGTCCAGGCACCCGTCCACCAATGCCTCCGGCGTCAACACCGGCCCCAGGTCCTTCAGCCGGTCTACCAATGCCCTGACCCCAGGCAACTCCGTGTTGCCCAGCAGGTCCGAGGCGAAGTTAATCCGCTCCACCAAAGTCCCGCTGTCAATCCACTCCCGCCCTGTATGCCACCCTTCCACCGTCGGCGGGTTCATCAGGTCCATGCCCATGTACTTGGGCTCTATCGAAATCTCGAACAGCCCGGGCTTTATCTCCCGGTGCTCCCCCGCCAGCCTGAGAGCGCCCACCACCATCTCCGCAGGGCTCTTGACCTTGCAGTACCTGACGGACTCGGACTTGAACGTCTCAGATGTGAACAAGGCCCGCAGCATGGCGGTGATGTCGTACCCGGACTCGAAGTAAGCGCTCTCCAGGCTCTGCACCAGGTCCGGGTGCAACGGCGGAGTCAACCGCCAAGAGGGCACCGGCGGCTCGTCGGCCACGAAGAAGTTGCACAGGTGCCTGGAAATGAACCTGGCGGTGGCCGGCTGGCGGCAGATGATGTCCAAAATGTCGTCCCCGTTCCACCGGCCCGTCTCCCCCAGGAAGGTCTTCTCTCCGTCGTCGTGGTCAGCCGGGTCGAAACGGAACTCCCACCGGCTGCGCCCGTAAGGGAAGGGAGGATACGCCGGCGCCACGTTCCAGCCGGTAAAGGCACGGGCGCAGGCCTTGACGTCGTCCTCGGTGTAGTTCATCTCATCATCCATGCCCACGCCCATGGAAAACAGCTCCAGAAGCTCCCGTCCATAGTTCTCGTTGAGGGCGACCTTGTGGCTCTCGGTATTGTCCAGGTAGTAGAGCATGCCGGGGTTGGTGGACAGCCGGTAGAGCAGGTCCCGAAAGTTGCCCATGCCGTGCTCCCGGAACATGGCAATCATCACGTCCATCTCCAGGCCGTGATCTATCTTGCTGTGACCGGCGCAGAAGATGGTGTGCCAGAACAGGGACATCTTCTCCTGTAGCTGGCGTGGATTGTTGATCATCCGATAGACCCAGTCGTGGACGCTGGACTCTATGGCGTTGGGCAGGTACAGGCCCGGATGCAAGCGGAAGAGCAGGTCTTCGTCGATGTCCGGCTGGCCGAGGGGGTCCAGCAACTCGTCCAGAGCGGCGGCGTAGCCCTGGGCAGCCCTGGCCTCCAGCTCGTTGCGGTCGGACCCGAAACCGGCCCGGCGGAGAAGGTGGGCCACGAGGGAAATGTCGTGGTCAGCCATGTGCTCCTCCCCTGGTGCGTCTCAAGGGTGGGCGGCCCCGTGCTCGCCGCGCTTGAGGGACCGTTGCCGGAGTCTGGCTCTTGCCCATTATTGGGCGGGGAGCTGCCTGGCTGAAGCCAACGGCAGTCGTTGGCCACAACCAACCAGGTAAGCTAAAGATATTATAAGGCCTTTGACGCTGTCAACAACGCCTGGTGGTTCCTCGGCGTAAGCATTGAGCACTCCCCTTGAGAGAGGTGCAACACTTCTGGCTAGGTACGCTTAAGTAATAGACTGCAAGGGCGGCAACGGCGGCAGTGGTATGACCCTTACCGCACAAGGAAAGTATGTATATTTCCCTTCAAAGAAAAACGCCGTTCTAGCTGACTCTGCGTAGCAGTCCGCGTACTCAGTAGCATATTCCAGTGCTTGGGTTGCCCATTCTAGCTTATCGAACAAGTAGCTCCCCCACTCAAATTCAAAACCCTCACGCAAAAGGCACTCGCCAGGCGCTTGCGTCCAGCGGTGGCAATAGTCCTTGTATGTCTGGCTGGCATCTTCGTAACGTTCCTGGGCTCCCGCCAAGAGTTCCTGAGATTTGTTAACGAGGTTTCTCAGATCGGCCTTTTCAGGCCGCGCGTCCTTATGTAGCTCGGTTATATAGCTCACAACATTCCCTTGCGGAATCCAGCAGTTGTCAGGTGCCTTGTTATTGTCGCCCTTTGTCCAATAGAAATGCTCGCCATCCTCGACCTTGATGTCTTCAACGCGATGAACGACTACGCCGCTATGGTCCTTCAACTCGCACTCTTCTTTTGGCCGAAAACTGATTACCGCTCCGACGACGATGTCCTCCGGCTGGAAATTGTGAAGATGAGTCGCTTCATCAAGGCATGTGATTGCGGGCTCCATTGAACCAGTACAAACGAACTGTGTGCGCTGGGTGCTGGGAATTAACGGTTCCCGAATATCCTCAAGTCGGCTTATCTCCGCCTGTAGGTCTTCAATGCGTCCAGCCGCGCTTTCCAACTCTGCGATGGAGTTCGCTAAGTCAGCGGTTTGTGCCGTCAGGGTTTTATTAGTTGTGTTGGCAACCGCTAGGTCGGCCTCCAGCGTGGCATTAGCGGCCTCCACCGTCTCAAGTTCGATCTGGGCCGCTTCCTTCGCTTCGTTGGCGGTGGCCAAGTCAGACTCCAGGGCGGCATTAGCGGACTTCAGCGTCTCAAGTTCGGTCAGGGACTGGCCTTGCTCTTCATTGATACTAGTTAGGTTTGCCTCTAGGTTAGCCTTGGCAATCCGCAACGTATCGACCTGAGCAAGTGCCTGGTCTTTCTCTGCGCTGGTTCTGGCCAAGTCAGCAGCAACCGCATCATTAGTTGTCTTGGCAGCGGTTAGTTCTGACTCCAAGGCCATTATGGAAGTGGTAAGAGAGTCGACCTCGGCCAGAGCCGCTTCTTTCGCTTCATCGGCTCTGGCTAAGTCTGATTCTAGTGTGGCGTTAGCGGTGGTTAGCTCCGTTATCTCGGAATCGCTGGAACCTGCACCACCGATACAAGCAATAACCATCAAGGTCATTAGAGCAAGTATGCCGGCTACGACATATTTGGGCATCCAAGCAGAACAATGTTCTAACAGTGGTTTCATGTGGTACCCCCTTGCGGCGTAGGGTTCAGGCACTTGCTAAGGGCGCCCGGTTCCCGTGTTGAGCAACAAGGGGGCAGGCGTACCCACCCCCGCCAAAACCCAACACGGGTAAATCACAGTTGAACCGCGCCCTTAGCGGTGCTATCCTATCAGGTGGCGCAACCTACAAGCAAACGAAACCCTCGTTTCCTATTGCATCCAAATCCCAATTACCATTAATGTTGTGCCAATAATCAGGCCGACTACACAAACTCCGTTAAGCATTAACAGTCTCTTTCTCATGCACTTAAGTCTGAGCAAGAGTCCTTGAAGGATACCTTCGGTAGTCCCGATAATGCGCGCCATACCTGATTCCGCGTTGGAAAGAATTATCAATATCAACACTGCCGTGACGTCGATAACGAGACCTACCGTAGAGAAGATTTCTGCCACGGATCACCTCCCTAGTTTCGTCAGAACAATGTAGAAGAGGAGGGGGAAGCACTAACGCCTCCCCCTCCTCTTGTAGGGCCTACTCGTCCCCTGCGTATGGATGGTGATCCACCATCTCAGCGGCAGGCCTTCCGGGCGACGATGGCCTCGTCCGTGTGGTCAGCATCCTGAGCACTGGCGACGACGGCCTATCACAGCCTCCTCCCATAGTACTCGCGGAGATTGATACCTCTCTGGATGGGCTTACACTTTTCCTAACGGTACAGATCCTTGGATAGACTGCCTTGTTTCCGTCAACCATCTCTGGCCTATTGTTCAGTAGATTAGCGGACCAAGCCCGCGTGGGACTCATTAATCGTGCGATACCCCGTTGATCGACAAATATGTCCGCCAACGAATTTCAGGGCACGAACCATTCAAACTGAGGCACTGCCAAGTTGTTAGTTGGATTGCCCCCAGAGGTCTAAAAAATGTTATACCGTACATAACGTTGGGTCTAACCCCCTTTCGGGTGGAATCCTGATCCAACGTAAGGAGGTGCCTATGATGGGCCAATTCGTTGGACACTTGGTGCCTCGAGGCCGACTCCCTATCGAGTAGGATATCGGGGTGGCCCCGAGAATCCGGGGAGGGATGATACCGCAACGTGGATTAACCCTGTTGTTAAAGGCAGTGGGAAGCGGTCCAAACGGCGGAGGATCCTTTTCCTCGGGCGGTGAAGCGCTAGGCCTCGGCCCTAATCATGGGTCACTGCGCGCTGAGACGACCTACAGTAGTGTCCGGGCAGAAATAGGCGGGCTGCTTTGGAACTTTGACTTCGAGGTGGAGTTACGCTAGCCAGAGAGACTCACCACTAGAACCCAGGCGCTGCTAACGTTATGGCTCTAGGGGTATTGGGCACTGGTGAGAGGGTCGCCGGAGTGCCTGAGATGATACCTGCTCGGGTAGATTCATAAGGTGCTCGGTGACGCTTTATTTTTTGGCTCTCTTCGAGTCCACTAACCCTCGAAATCGTGCTTGTCTGAGCCTAACTTGGATTTCTTCGGTCGTCTCTCCCACTGAGACACGCCATCGTAAACGCCTGATCTATGGGATCCTTGGGCCCTACCTCACCGTTCGGGCCTACTGGCCGCTCCTTCTCCGTGCTGTACCTGCCACTGCTTCGACCAAATATGTCACGCACGACTTTCGCGCCGAAACACACATGTACGATTAGACCTTGGATTGAGAACGGAATATCTCGTACACGAATCTGCACAAGAGAAATATAAACATCCCCGCCCCACTCCAAGCTAGCACATGCGACTGCCATTGATCTCCAGGCAACTTACTTACGGCGGATATCCAACCCGAGGCGAATCCGAACCAGGTGAACAGTGCTAGAACCGGAGCTAAAGGGCGAATCAGCTCCGACACACATTCTGAAAGTCGAGAAACAATGGACGCCAGCGCGAGAATGACTGACAAGACGGCCAGGAAAACAATGACCCCATTAACCCAGGGATCTGAAGAGTCTGCCTGTGATAGCAATAGGGCTCCCGTAAAAGCAACGATGGAGTTGCCAGCTAGGGAGTCTTTCAATAATCGTAGGCGTTCCCTTGAAACCACCGCCTTAGTAGGTCCTCTGTCCATAACGATTCAATACGGATTCCCTTAGACCGAGAAGACCGGGCGGCCCTCTCAGTAATACACCCGTCCGCACCACCCGGTGTACCGGAGCTCGAAGATCATCTTTCTATGCGGGGAGCTTTCTGTGTGGCAGGGTGTTTTCGGCGTCGACCCCGCACGCCAAAAATACATCTTGGGTGGGTTTTGCATGTCGATACTCTCGGTTATCGGATTGGGACGGCTGCGCACCGCCTTATCCATCTTAGCACATCCCTAGGAGGGCAGGCCCCTAGGGATGCTCCTCGTCTTCTTCCCCCCACTCTCGATCTAGACCGGCCCGGTCGTACTCCATTATGGGCGTGAACCGAATCAGGGCCTTTGGAAGCCCCAGGCCGAGTAAACTAGCTTGTTGGGGTCATCACCTTAGATACCGTTTGCGATCAGGCCAGTGAGGGCCTGCCCGCGTAGTACTCAATCATATCCATGTCCATATCCTTCTGACGACCTGTGGAATAACTAGGGCCAAGCTCAGGAATGGGGAAAGCGCACTTCCGTGCCAGGTTTGCCATGATCTGCCTCCGCCGCGTAGCTTAGTTGTGCGGTGAAGACATCTTTTCAGAGGTGGGGATGGGAGGGCATAACGGAGGGGCGGGGAAATCACGGAAACTGGTACTGTACCCCTCCTCCCTCATCCCTTGACACCCTTCTCTACCGTTTGCTAGGATGCACAACATCGGCTTACGATGTATCAACCGGGCCGCGGCCTATGCGCCGCGCGCCAACCTGCTTCACCTCTGACGATGAGGCCATAGAGCGGGATATGTCTCAGCAACCCGTCGCCAAGGCGCAATCAGGGCCGGAACCTCCGGCGATGTTCGCCCGATACAAAACTCGGGTGGAAGACGAGCTTTCCCGTTCAGCCCTGAGTTCGGATAGCGTCGGCGTCTACATCCTGCTCAGGTACCACATGGGTTGGGTAGACCGGTACGGCAATCGCGCTGGCTCCCCCATCTCCCAGGGCAAGGCCCTCAGGCCCACTCTTTGTCTCTTCGCTTGCGAGGCCTTGTCCCAGGACTTTAGCCGCGCTATGGCGGCGGCCGCCGCCCTGGAGCTCATTCACAATTTCTCCCTTATTCACGACGACATTCAAGACCAGGATATGGAACGCCGACACCAGCCCACAGTCTGGCGGCTCTGGGGTGTGCCCAAGGCCTTGGTGGCAGGCAACGCCATGCAGTGCACCGGCGATCTGGCCCTGCTCGACGCGGACTACCGCGACCCATCATCGGAAGTCCCCGTCAGGCTCTCCCGTCTGTTGACAGACAACTACCTGGAGATGATCGAAGGCCAGTGCTTGGACCTGTCCTTCGAGTCCAAAACGGCAATCACCACCGAGGAATACCTGGGCATGATTGCCCGCAAGACCGGGGCCCTGATCCGCAGCGGCCTGCAGATAGGCGCCTTGGCTGCAACCGGCGACCCGGCCGCCTTCCGATCCTTCTCGCGATTCGGCGATTGCCTGGGCCGGGCCTTCCAAATCCGGGACGACTTTCTTGGCATTTGGGGCGACGAGTCCGCCACCGGCAAGGCCACCGGCAACGACATACGGCGGCGCAAGAAGTCGTTCCCCGTCGTATTTGCCCTCAACCACGCCTGCCCCCAGTCTAAGGCCGACCTGTTGCAAATATACAGCCACCCTGAACTGGACGAAGACGATGTGGCAAGGGTCATGTCGGTCCTCGACGAGACAGGGGCGCGGGAGCACTCCCAACGCATAATAGACGACAACGCCGCCGACGCCTTGAGCGCGCTGGACGAGGTTTTCCTGCCCTATTGGGCCAGGAACGAGGCCGAAGGTCTGGTGGACTACCTGGCGCGGAGAGAGTCCTGACGCTGGTCCCTGCGCCGCGGAATGTTACCCCGGCGAGATGGGTCGGCAAGCAAAATTAACTTCGGGGTGGATTTAGATGAAACGAGCAAAACGGCCGCTGGAGATGTCTTTCCGATTGGCTTGGTACGTATTGAAGAACCGGCTGCGGGGGCGCAAGCGCTATCCCCTTGTAACCATGCTGGAACCCCTGGAAATGTGCAACCTGGCTTGCGTAGGCTGTGGCCGAATCCGCGAGTACAAGCCCGTCATTGACAAGATGATGCCGGTGGATGAGGCCGTCGGGGCCGTCGAGGCGTCCGGCGCCCCCATTGTCTCCGTGGCCGGAGGGGAGCCTACCATTCACCCCAAAATCGACGAAATCATCAATACTCTCGTGGAGCAAAAGTATTTCGTCTACTGCTGCACCAACGGCCTGCTGCTGGAGCGGGTCATGGCCAAGGTGCCGCCCTCCAAGTACCTGTGCTGGGTCGTACACGTCGACGGCATGGAGGAGAAGCACGACGAGTCCGTTGCCAGGGCCGGTGTCTTCAAGAAGGCAATCAACGGCATCCAATTGGCTCTGGACAAGGGGTACCGCGTCTGCACCAACACCACGGTCTTCCGCAACAGTGACGTGGAAGACCTGTGGGACATGTTCCGCACGGTTGGCGACATCGGCGTCGAGGGTTCCATGATTTCCCCCGGCTACGAATTCGAGGACGCCCCAGATCAGGAACTCTTCCTCAGCCGCCAAGAGTCCCACAACATATTCAAGAAGCTCCTCAACCCGGTGAAGACCGACGGAATGAAGTTTTACAACAATCCCTTGTATCTCAACTTCCTCCAGGGCAAGCGAGAGTACCAGTGCACCGCCTGGTCGAATCCCACTTACACCATCATGGGCTGGCGCAAGCCCTGCTATCCCCTGGCCGACGAACACGTCCAAGACGTCAACGAACTCTATGACGGCAACCTGTGGGACCGCTACGGCGTGGGCAAAGACCGGCGCTGCGCCAACTGCATGATGCATTGCGGCTTCGAATCTGCCACTATCTTCCAGGCCGTCTCCGCTCCCAAAGACTGGGCCACCCTGCTCCGGTCGGGGGCCGCCCGCAAAGGCGGGATTTCGGTTGGATAAGGGGCTTCACCCGTCGTGCTGATCATCGTTGCCAGCGTGGAGCGGGAATTGGCCGGACTCCGCGGCCGGGTCCGTCGAGGCATTCCTCCCGCGGGTGGATCGTGGGCCTCGGCCCCTGATATGCACGTACTGGGTATGGGCCCGCAAGCCGGCCCAGCCCTGGCGTCCCTGCTGCAACGCCGGGAGGATAACTCCGGCCCTGCCCCGTCGGGCCTGCTGATGCTCGGCGTCGCCGGCGCCGTCCAACCCGGCCTGCAAACCGGCGACCTGGTTCTTTCTTCCCGCTACTACCGCCCCCGCCTTGACGAAACCAACCCATTTTGGCCACAGGAACAACCGCTGCATCCTGCCGAATTTCGCCATGACTTGGAAGCTGGACCGGAATTCTTGGAGCCAAACCCGGAGTTGTGGCAACGGGCTTCGGCCGCGGCCGGCAATTTAGACCGGCCGGTTGTTTATGCCGACTCGCTCACCGTAGGTTCGGTGGTGGCAACGGCTACTGCCAAGCAGGACATTCACCGCCGCTATCCCGCGGCTATCGTCAACATGGAAGACTACTGGGTCGCCCAGGCCGCCCTTGCGGCCGGCGTGCCCTTCATCGCGATAAGGGTGGTCTTGGACACCGCCGAGCAGGCATTGCCCGCCTACCTGTGCCGCATGGCCAACTCCCCGTGGGCCGCTGTCGCCGGCGCATCTGCCATGCCGTGGCGCCTGCCGGTCCTCTTGGGCCTTTGGCGGCGATTTGGCATAGCCCAAAGGGCATTGGCCGACTTCGCCGTCAGCTTCCTTGGCCAGGCTTCCAGCGACCTCCCCGCCGCTGCAACGCCCTCCCGCGCTCGGAGCGTCGCGGCATGAAAGTCCTGGTCACCGGGGCAACGGGCTTTGTCGGGGGCAACCTTGCCCGGTTGTTGTGGAGGCAGGGCCACCAAGTCAAGGCCCTGGTCCGCCCAGGCAGCAATCTACTAGCCATCGAGGATACCGGCGTAGAGCCGGTAAAAGGTGACATCCTCGACAGCGACTCCGTCGATTCCGCTGTCCAGCGATGCGACGCTGTGTTCCATTGCGCCGCATCCTACACCTTCTGGTCTCGGGACTCTCGGCAGGTATACAAGACCAACGTGGATGGCACCGCCAACGTCCTCGCCGCCTCGTCCCGGGCCGGCGTCTCCCGCGTGGTCTATACCAGCACCGTGTCTACCGTGGGTTCGTCCAACGGCCATGCGGCCGACGAGGACACCCCCCTTGACCCTTCACATCTGGCGGGGCACTACAAGAAGTCCAAGTACCAGGCCGAGGCCGTCGCCCTGAAAATGGCCTCAGAAGGTTTGCCCGTCGTCATCGTCAACCCCACCGCCCCCATCGGTCCCTGGGACGTCAAACCCACCCCCACCGGGAGGATGGTGCTGGACTTCCTGCTGGGCCGCATCCCCGCCTATCTGGACACCGGCATGAACCTCGTCGACGTCGAGGACGTAGCCCTGGGGCACGTGGCCGCCATGGAGCGGGGTCGGCCAGGAGAACGCTATCTGCTGGGCAACCGAAACGTCACCCTGAAAGAGGTCTTTGGCATGCTTCAGCAGGTCGCCGGCGTTTCGGCTCCCCGTTGGCGCGTACCCTATTGGTTGACCATCGGCGCTGGATATCTAGACCAATTCCTGGAGGCAGGCCTCTTGCGCCGTGAACCTCGCATCCCCTTGGAAGGCGTCAAGGTGTCCCGCACTCCCATGTACGTCAACTGTAGTAAGGCAGTGGCCGAACTGGACTTCCCCCAGAGTCCGGTTGAGGCAGCCCTGCAGAAGGCCGTCGACTGGTTCCACGACCACGGTTACACTCGAAATTCAGCGGCGGCCCAACCCAAAACACTCGCAAGTTAGAGGAGCATGCCGGCTGTGGCTAGCCAGCAGAAAATAACGACTAAGCAACCCAGTGAAGATGCACTGGCCCAGGCGATACGTCAGAGCCAGGACTATTTCCGGCGCAGCCAGCATCCCGAAGGTTACTGGTGCGGTCAACTCGAGTCCAACACTACTATGGAAGCCGAGTACCTGATGCTGTCCCATTTCCTGGGGCGCAATGACCCGGAACGCTGGTGCAAGCTCGCCAACTATATTCTCAGCAAGCAACGTGAAGACGGCTCCTGGGGGCAGTATTTCGACTCTCCGGGCGACCTCAGCACCTCCGTGGAAAGCTATTTCGCCCTCAAGCTGGCCGGCTATTCCGCCGATTCAGAACCCCTGCGCAAAGCCCGGCGGTTCATCCTATCCAAGGGAGGCGTGCCCGGCGTCCGGGTCTTCACCAAGATATGGCTGGCCCTTTTCGGCCAGTGGGACTGGCAGGGCACCCCCAATATGCCGCCCGAGCTTATCTTCCTGCCCTCGTGGGCGCCCTTCAACCTCTACCGGTTCGCCAGTTGGGCCAGGGCCACCGTGGCCCCCATGCTCATCATCCTTACCCATCATCCCACCTGCCAGGTGCCCGAGTCGGCCAAAATCGACGAACTCTATCCCGGCGGGCGCAGCCGGGCCGACTATTCCCTGCCCAAGCCCGACGGCGGTTGGGGATGGGGCCGGTTTCTATACCATCTGGACCGTTTCGTCGGCCTCTACAAGCGCTTGCCCCTTCACCCATTCCGCCGGCGCGCCGAGAGCAAGGTCGTCCAGTGGATATTGGACCATCAAGAGGCCGACGGTTGCTGGGGAGGCATCCAACCTCCATGGGTATACTCTCTCATCGCCCTCCACCACCTGGGCGGCGCCGTAAACAACGCCGCCGTGGAAAAGGGGTTTGCCGGCTTCGAGGGATTTGTCATCGAGGACGACGACACCTGCACCGTTCAGGCCTGTATGTCCCCTGTCTGGGATACCTGCCTGGCCCAGTTGGCCCTGCTGGATTCCGGAGTCGCCGAGGACGACCCTATGGTCCAACAGTCCACCACTTGGCTGCTGGACCAGCAGATCCTGGCCAGCGGGGACTGGCAGATCCAGGTCAAGGACACCCAGCCCGGCGGCTGGGCCTTTGAATTCCACAACAACCAGTACCCCGACATCGACGACTCCGCCGAGGTCATCATGGCCCTGGCGGGGGCCCGCCTGAAGTCCGGCGACGAGTCACGCCGTCAACCCGCCATTGAGCGGGGCGTTGCCTGGCTGGAAGCTCTCCAGTCCAACAACGGCGGTTGGGGATCTTTCGACAAGAACAACAACGCCTACTATCTCACCAAGTTGCCATTCTCCGATTTCGGCGAAACCCTCGACCCGCCCAGCGTTGACGTCACCGCCCACATCTTGGAGATGTACGGCAAGCTGGGCTACTCCAGGAACCACCAGGCAGTTATCCGGGCCTATGAGTACATCCGCCAGGAGCAGGAGGAAGATGGCTCCTGGTTTGGCCGGTGGGGCGTCAACTACATCTACGGCACCGGCGCGGTGCTCCCGGCCCTGGCTGTAGTGGGCGAAGACATGGACCAACCCTATGTTCGCCGCGCCGTCGACTGGCTGATATCCCACCAGAACCCCGATGGCGGTTGGGGCGAGAGTTGCGGCTCCTACGTCGAGCCTGAACTCCACGGAGTCGGCCCCAGCACCGCTTCCCAGACCGCCTGGGCCCTGCTGGCCTTGATGGCGGCTAATCAACTAGACAGCCCGGCGGTGAGAAGGGGAGTGGCCTACTTGATCGAACACCAGAAAGAAGACGGCGGCTGGGAAGAGCCATATTTCACCGGCACCGGTTTTCCCGGCTACGGCATCGGCGAACGACTGCAACAATTGCCCAAGCCCGGCGAACATGGCTACCAGGGATTGGACCTGCCCGTCGCCTTTATGATTAACTACCGCCTGTACCGCTATTACTGGCCACTCATGGCCCTGGGAAGGTTCTACAGCCTGTCCAACTGCGCCGCAAAGACGTCGTCCCGCGTCAATCAGGTCAACGGGTCTGCGCCCCTGCAGCCCGGAGCCCCGGTCTATCAGAACGGTGTTGGAAAGAACGGCAATGCGCCGTCCCTTCCCCTGATCCCGGACAACCGGGTATAGTAACCCCTCCGGCCTCATACGCCTCACCAGGGAGTAGCGCCGTGATTGCATTGGAGGCGGCCTACGAGGAATGCCGCTCGATTACTCGGCGGGAAGCCAAGAACTTCTACTACGCCTTCCTTACCCTTCCCGCCCAACGCCGCAGGGCCATTTACGTGGCCTATGCTTTCTGCCGCTACTGCGACGACTCCGTGGACAGTGTCGCAGCCCCGGACGATAAGCTCTCAGCGCTGCGGGAACTGCGTAAAGACCTTCACGACGCCTACGCCGGCCAAGCCACCGCGCCGGTCTTTCTTGCCTTGGCCGACGTCGCCCAACGCTATGACATCCCACAGGAATATTTCGCCGAGGTCATCTCCGGCGTTGAGAGCGATCTGGTCAAAGACCGCTACGCCGACTTCGAAGAGCTGCGCCGCTACTGCTACCAGGTCGCCTCCGTCGTCGGTCTCATATCAATACAGATTTTCGGCTATCAAGACCAGGCGGCCAAACCCCTGGCCGTTGACCTGGGATTGGCCATGCAGCTGACCAACATCCTCAGGGACGTCAGGGAAGACCTGGACTTCGGCCGCGTCTACCTACCACAGGATGAACTCGCCAGGTTCGGTTACTCCGAGGACGACCTTCGCTCCGGAGTGGTCAACGACTCCTTCATTGAGCTAATGCAATTCCAGGCTCAGCGGGCCAAGGACTATTTCCGCAGCGGCTTCCGGTTGCTACCCTATCTCTCCCGCCGGTCCCGGGCCTGCCCGGCAGTCCTTGGCCAACTTTACCGCAACATCCTGCAGGGCATTGAGGACATAGATTACGACGTTTTGCACCACCGGGTCTCCCTCAGCGCCGGACGAAAGCTGCGGGTCACCGCTCAGACCTGGCTGTCCGCCGTCATGCCCCTGGCGCCCTTGCCCCGGGGTTAGCTGAAGTCCCTTGGGACTGGCCCTTATCAATGTTAGAGGCAGCCGTTAGTCATGCAGCAAATCGACAGGGTCATAGCCGTCACCGGCGCAGCAGGCCACATTGGCCGGCGGCTGCTGTTGGAATTGGAGGAGAACGGGGGCCAACGGGGAGTAGTTGCCTTGGACACCCAGCCTCTGGCCTTCCCGCTGCACAACGTCTCCGCCTACCGCCGGGACGTAACCCAGCCTATTGACGACATCCTTGTGGCCCGACGCGTCACAACGGTGGTCCACCTGGCCTTCGACGCTCGGCGAGGCCGGACCCAGATCGAGGCCGCCGCCATCACAAAAAGCAACCTGGCCGCCCTCAAGTCCGTTCTCGACTCCTGTGGCAGGTCCGGGGTCCGTCAATTCATCTTCCTGAGTTCCCACACGGCCTTCGGATCCCACGCGGACAACCCCGTCCCCTTGCCCGACGATGCCCCTTTGCGCGCCTCCCCCGATGTCCCTTACGGCTATGACAAACGCTTGTCGGAAGAAATGGTCCGTATATTCGCCGCTCAACACCAGGATATCGCTACAACCATCCTCCGCCCTTGTCACGTTCTGGGTCCCAACACCCACCTATCCGTGGTGGGAGGTATGTTCCGTCCGGTCCTGCTGTCTGTGCAGGGCTGCAACCCGCCATTCCAATTCCTCTACGAAGATGACTTGGCCAGGGTCTTGTCGATCATCATCGCTGGTGAAATACCGGGCACGTTTAACGTAGCAGGTGAGGGGGTGGTGTTCTACCGCGAGCTTGCCCGCGTTATCAAGAGTAGACTAGTCAATCTGCCCGCCTTCCTTGCCTACCCGTTGGTCCAGTTGGCCTGGAATCTGGGAATCCAGCGGGAGGCTACCTCCTCCGGGTTGGACCTGGTGCGCTATCCGATATTGCTGGACACCAGCAATCTTCGCCGCGCCACCGGCTATCGGTTCCGGCACACCTCGTTCGAGACCCTGACGTCCTTCGCCAACTCCCGGTTCTTGCACAGCGACCGTGACGGTGCAGGAGGCGTTGTCTAGCGCCTAGACCTCCTGGACGCCTGCTGGCCGTTCAGCTTTTCTGCGCCAGTTCAGCGTGGGCCGCGGCCAGCCGGGCTACGGGCACCCGGAATGGCGAGCAACTCACGTAGTTCAGCCCTATCCGGTGACAAAAGGCCACGCTGGCCGGGTCGCCTCCGTGCTCTCCGCAAATCCCGATTTCCAGGTCCGGCCTGGTCTCCCGGCCGCTCTTTACCCCCATCGTAACCAGCGAACCGACCCCGTCCCGGTCTATGGTTACAAACGGGTCCGCCGCCAGCACCTCTTCGGTCACGTAGAACCTCAGGAACTTGGACTCCGCGTCATCCCGGCTGAACCCGTAGGTCATCTGCGTCAGGTCGTTGGTCCCAAAGCTGAAGAAGTCCGACACCTGGGCGATCTTCCCAGCGGTCAGGGCTCCCCTGGGAGTTTCGATCATCGTCCCGAACTTGTATTCGACATTGATACCCAGCCGTTCTTGCACCCCCGTGGCGACGGCAGTCAAGCCCTCCCTCAACCGCCGCATCTCCTCGGCATCGACCGTGAGCGGGATCATAATCTCCGGCCTGACCTCTACGCCGTCCTGCTTCAGCTTCGTGCTGGCCGTGATTATGGCCTCTACCTGCATCTGGTAAATCGCCGGGAAGCTGAGACCCAACCGGCATCCCCGGTGACCCAGCATGGGATTGGCCTCTCTTAGAGAGTTCACCAATTGGGAGAATCTCTCTTTCTCTTTCAACTCCGCCGGCGGACACCCGTTGGCCCGGAGCTCCACCAACTCCGCCAATAACTCCTCATACGGCGGCAGGAACTCGTGCAGCGGCGCGTCCAGCAGCCGGATAATCACCGGACGCCCCCCCATGACCCGTAAGATGCCGGTAAAGTCATCCGTCTGCAGTTGCAGCACCTCGGCCAGCGCGCTGTAGAAGTCTCTCACCCGCTCCGGCAGCCCCGGCGTGGCCAATGGTGTGGACGCCGCCTCCGGGTTCTCGCGCCGCCACTGCTCCGCCGCCTCCGCATTTAGCAGCACTTGCCGCACCGCCGGCAACCGTTGCTGACCCAGGAACATGTGCTCAGTGCGGCACAGTCCGATTCCCTCGGCCCCCAAGGCGATTGCTTGGGCGGCGTCCTTGGGCGTGTCGGCGTTGGCCCACACCCCAAGCCGGCGGACTTCATCCGCCCAACTCAGCAACTCGTTGGCTTCCACCAGGCTTTGCAGGTTTGGCTTCTCCGTTTCCAATGCTCCTAGGAACACCCTTCCGCTTGCGCCGTCGATGCTGATGTCCTCTCCCTCGCGGATCGTCAGCCCGTCGGCTGTAATCGTCAGCCGTTCCAGGTCCACCTGCAGGCCCTCGCATCCCACGATGCACGGCTTGCCCAAACCCCGGGTCACCACCGCCGCGTGGCTGGTCACGCCCCCGCGGCTGGTCACCACTCCGGCCGACGCCGCAATTCCGTGAATATCCTCCGGCTTTGTCTCCGGCCGGACCAGTATCACGTCTACTCCCTGGCCCGCCGCCGTGGCGGCCCTAGTCGCGTCCAGGTACGCCTTTCCGGCGGCTGCCCCCGGAGACGCCCCCGATCCTTGGGCCATCAACGAAGCCAGCACGCTGTTGGATTCGATGTCCGTTTTGAATACCGGCACCAGCAACTGGCCCACGTCCTCGGGGTCCACCCGCAGCAGGGCCTCTTCACGGCTGATCGCCCCCTCCTTGACCATGTCCACCGCGGCCTTCACCGCGGCCCCGGCCGTGCGCTTGGCGCTCCGGGTCTGCAGGATGAAAAGACGACCGTCCTCGATGGTGAACTCCACGTCCTGGACGTCCCGGTAATGGGTCTCCAAGTTCCCCGCCAGGCCCATCAATCGCTCCGATGCTTCAGGCAGCGCCGCCGCCAGCTCGGATATCGGCTGGGGAGTCCTGACCCCTGCTACCACGTCCTCGCCCTGAGCGTTGGAGAGGAATTCGCCGTATACTTGCCGCTCGCCGTCCACCGGATTCCTGGTGAACAGCACCCCGGTGCCGCTGGTGGGCCCCAGGTTGCCGAAGACCATGGTCATAACCGTAACCGCGGTGCCCATGTCGTGGTCAATGCCTTCGTGGTTCCGGTAGAACACCGCCCTGGGAGTATTCCAACTCCTGAACACGGCCTCCACCGCGGCCATAAGCTGGTCCCACGGGTCATCAGGCACATGGGCCGCCGTCGAGTTCCAAATGACGTCTTTGAAGTCCTGGACCACCGCCTTTAGTTGCTCCGTGCTCAATTGATGGTCCAGGGTCACTCCCGCCCGTTCCTTGTGGGCGGCCAATACCTGTTCGAAGACCTCGGCCTCGGCCCCCAGCACCACGTCGGCGTATATCTGCAGGAAACGTCTGTAGGCGTCGTAGGCGGGCCGGGCGTCGCCCATCATATCGCCGAGGCCCTTCACTATCCTGTCGTTCAGCCCCAGGTTCAGGATGGTGTCCATCATGCCCGGCATTGAGACTTTAGCCCCCGACCGGACCGAAAGCAGCAAAGGCCGGTCCTCGGACCCGAACTTCCGGCCGATAGTCTGTTCCAACGCCTGCATGTTCTCCCGGACGCTCTCTTCCAACCCCTCCGGGCACTGATTGCCCAGGCTGAAATACTCCCGGCTGGCCTCTGTGGAGATGACAAATCCCGGGGGTATCGGCAGCCCCAGGCGGACCATCTCGCACAAGTTGCTGCCCTTGCCTCCCAGGATTTCGACCATCGACGCATCGCCTTCGTCGAACCGGTAGACTAGCTTTTTCGACCGGGAAACTTGACTCGTCACAGACTGGAACCTCCCTTGCTCTGTGGACGACAACGGTAAACCGGCGCCCTGATCCCTGTCCACCTCCTCACCACGGTAAAATCTGCGTCCCTGCTTGGTCTCATTGGTTGATGTCGCCCCGGCCGGGCCACTCCCAAGCTAAATCTCTCTGAACTGCGGGACAGGGTCCTCCAGGTCGAACCCGTTCAGCCACAGGTCGTCCAACCGGCTCTGCTCGTCCTGGGTCAGGTCTGGGGCCTCGCTTGCCTCGGTGTATTCTTTGAGTTCATCCAGGTTGGTGAAATTGGGCAGCACCGACGCAATGGACGGCTGGGCCAGGCAGAACTTGATGGCCGCTTGGCTCATCGTCCGTCCCGCATCCTCTCCGGCCAAGAACTTCACCTTCTCAGTCCTGGCCAGCGCCTGCTCCATCCACTCCGCCTTGCGGCTGGCCCGGTGGTCGCTGGGGTCAAACTCCGGCGGCGCCAGGTACCGGCCGGTGAGCACTTCCGAAGCGTGGGGCACCCGGGATATCAGGCCCACGCTTTCCTCGGCTGATATAGGGAAAAAGTCGCGGGCCGGGTCCTGCTCCAGGATGCTGTAGATGATTTGCACGCTGTGCACCTGTCGCTCCCGCATCGATGCCTCGCCTTCTTCGAACCAGCCTATGTCCGGCCCCAGGGCCGATCCGTAGTAACGTATCTTGCCCTCGGACTGCAACTGCTCCAGCGTCTCGAACAAATCGTCCCGTTCCAAGGCCTCCAACCGCGGATTATGAATTTGGTACAGGTCTATGTAGTCGGTGTCCAAACGCCGCAGGCTCTGCTCGCAGGCGAAAGTTACGAACTCCCGGTCGAACTTCTGCGGACGTTCCCGGTGGCCTATACGCGGCGTCTTGTCATAGAAGTCATAGCCGAACTTGGTGGCTATGGTAATTTCGTTGCGGTGTGGGCCCAGTACCTCGGCCAGCAGTTCTTCTCCGTATCCCTCGCCGTAGGTGTCGGCCGTGTCGAAGAAGGTTACTCCCAGGTCCAGCGCGTTCTCTAGCAGCGACTTCCGTTCCTCCGGCGTCCTGCGGCCCCACCAGTTGGTCGCCACGGTCCAGACCCCGAACCCCACTTCGGGCAACACCAACTCTGTCTTGGGCAACTGCCTGTATTTCATAGATACGACTCCCAGTCCATTGGTACGATTAGTCGCTAGACAGTCCCATGGTGTGCTAACAGAATAACCTATCATGGCTGATTCTTGCAAACTGAGATTTGGGGCAAACGTCCGGCGGCTTCGTCAGTCACTGTCCATGACCCAGGAAACCCTGGCCGAGGTTACCAGCTTGGATAGATCATATATTGGGGGAATTGAAAGAGGCGAGCGCAATCCAACTCTGTCTGCAATTTTACGACTGGCGGAGTCGCTCAAAATAGCACCTACCGATCTTTTTGAGGGAATCGGGCAGAATCCCCAGGGTACAAGCGCTTTGAATGGAATCAGTGCGACTGAAAAGACGGAAGGATTGGTTATTCAGTTCAAATATGACCAGTTTGATGCGGAATACTTCCTAGCCAAGGCAACCCGAAGAGAATTTGACGCAGTGCTAGCCGAACTTCGGCATGGGCTTGCTGCTTCCAGCAGTAGGGCCGATGCGGTTGCAAGTTCGTTTCTTAGGGCTGTGAGAATTTGGCCCCATGCCAATCCTTCCGATTTATGGATCTTCCTCATCAATCATGCGTATTGTGACCGCAGGAACCACCCCGAGGCAAACGCTAGGCTCAACTTGGAGCAAAGCTGGAAACGCACTAGCGGCTGGGCATTGGAGCGTGTCTTAGTATCACACTACGGGCAGTTTCTAGCGCAGAACGAGCTCCGAGTTGAAATTGCCAACACATACCGCAAGATCACTCTTTTTGGACACTTGCAGGACCATCGGGTTATTCCTGACAAGGCAGACGTCCTACTTTCCTATAGCCATCGTGGGAAGGAAAGGCTATTGGGTGTTGTTCATGTGAAAGCCAGCATAGCGGAACGACGAACCGACGATGTCCCGATGAGTCAGGCCCTGATGGAAGCAGGTCACATCTCTGTATTCTGGACCATGGATAGCAAAGCAATGCCAGCGCCCCGGCCGAATAATCGCGGAGAATTCGGGGAAGTGGATGAAGGGTCAATAAGTGAGAAGCGGAAAGATTTTGAGGAAAACGGGAACTTCTCCGCTTGCTTTTCCTACAATCGGAACACTATCGAAACCAAGTTCCAAAACGCCGTAGCTCGAATCTTTAAGTGCGACTTCACAAATCCAGACGATAGTTTTTCCCGGTTTCTAATTGATGCTCTGCGACAGCAGCTGAATCGCTAAATTGGCACCCATATTGTCCGTTTAGCAAGCCTAGCCTCCGCTTCGATTCTAGGACTTGCGCTTCATCTATTTCAAACCCTAGGTAAGTGCAGCCGAGACGGTGAGCTGCCAAGCCAGTTGATCCTGACCCAGAGAATGGGTCTAACACTACTACCTGATGTCCTGCCCTTCCAAAAGCCTCAATGCATCGTTGTGGTAGTTCTACAGGAAATCGGGACCGATGCTGCAAACCGTCAATGTTTTCGTTTGCGAACCTCCAAATGCTAGGAACAGGAGGGATAGAGCGAAATTCATGGCGCTCATTACGTGCGAGCAGGAAGATAGACTCATGCTTGCGGTGAGGCCTACGGCAGCGGCCTTCTGGCATCGGGTTCTTTTTTTGCCAGATCACTTCCCCTCTGTATAAGTATCCCAATTCAACAAGTTCAATCAAGAGGCGTTGAGGGAGCAAAAGCAGGTTGCCGTACTGGAGCCAACCGGTGCCCTTGTCCACGAACGCCTTGCGCTTGAATCTAGGCTTAGTGTAGGCGGCATTGTCTGGATGGAATCCCTTTTTGTCTGGTCCCAAAGAACTGTACTTATAGTCTTTACTGCCCCAATTGACTGGCGTGTTGTATGAATCGGCTAGGTTGAGCCACACTATACCGTTCATCCTTAGTTTGGGTAGGATGGAGGCAAAAACCTTCCGCAAAAAGTCAACGTAATCTCGAGGATCCGCTTCAGTCCCGCTTCCCTGTGATTCCCTCTGACCCCAGTATGGAGGACTCGTTATCACGATATCCACACTTTTGTCGGCGAGCCTGGGGATAAGATCCAAACAGTTGCCCTGATATATTGCGGACTGTCTCGTGTCGATCTTTGTCTGCATTTGTCTTGTTATGGATGAGAGCCCGCGAGCAACATAATCGTGTGGCCCGTATGAGGTGGGTTCTCGTTGCCCTAGGGGGATTAACTCCCGCACTATGGCGGCAGTTGTCAATGCCCGGGTGTCACCGCTCCCACCACTCCCAATACCCCCTTGATATCCTCCACCCGCCGCCGGAACTCCGCGTCGTCCAGCGCCGGCTCCATGCTTCCCAGGGCCACCGGCTCCGACAATTCCACCCACGACGTGCAGCCCTTGTACTCTGGCAAAAACGGCGCGGTCGCCGGCTGCTGCAGCCGGTATACCCTGAGCAGCATCACCGATAATGGGAACCTGGGTTTCCACCGCAGCCGCGACTGGGCGTAGTCGTCTGTCCAGATGTGATGAGGCGAAAGCGACTCCACCATTTCCTGTTCGGCGACCTCTATCGTCTCCGCCGCCTGGGCCCAGTGCGAAAAGGTGATCTGGCCCTCATCCTGCGGTTCTTCGAGCAGGGCGCGCAGGGCCGGCTGATGGGCCTCTTTCAGCAGGTCTTCCCGCTGGTGCTCGAACGTCGGGTACAGCAGAAACTCCGGGTGGGTCACCCGAAAATGTTTGCTCGACTCGTGGATGCCCCCCTTGCGCAGCAACATCACCTGTCGGCCCTCGCCCAGGGCCTGTACGGTTACCGCCCACTCCTTCAACGCAATGCGGCAATCTTCCGGAATCATTTATCCAATCCTCTCCACCCAGGCAACGGGTTCACCCGGCTAATATTAACACCTGGCGGTTAACGCCTCAATCCCTGAGGCCGGCTGCGTGTGTGGAACGCCCGGATAGCCCGCGCGTCCGCAGTGAACTTGTCGCATCGTTGCAACGGAGAGGGGTAAGACAGCCTTTGCCCGTTCTGGCTTGTGCCTTGATGAACTGACTGGCTTCGTTCGCCCTTGTGTCTTGGCTTTAACCGTTCGCCCTGAAGGAAATCGAAGGGTGAACGGTTTAGCTCAGGTTCCAAAGCGTCTCCGCCAGCGCTTGCCCAGCCCCGCCAGCCTCTAACCTCCGGACAACCCCAGCAGCCCGGTCAAATTCCGGGTAGTTGCCTCGGCGACCTCTTCCACGCTCAGGCCCTTGATATCAGCGAGCTTCTGCGCCACCTCCTGCGTGTGTCGCGGCTCCGTCCAGTTGCTCCGGTATTTTTTGAATGGCTGAGGCGCAGCGTCCGTTTCCAGGACGATATTTTCCAGGGGTATGGCTTTGGCGGTCTCCTGCAGCTCGGGCAGCCGCAGCAGAGGCTTGGCCAGCGATATAAAAAAACCGTGGTCGATGGCCTGACGCGCGGTGGACTCGTCTCCTTGGAAGTAGTGCATCACCCCGCCGACCTCCTCCGCTTTCTCTTCGCGCAGGGTCTGGAACACCTCCTGGTGGGACTCCCTGGAGTGAAATATGATGGGCAGCTTCAACTGCCGGGCCAGCCGTATCTGCTCCCGGAACGCCTGGTACTGCACTGGGCGGTCCGGCGACGTCGGCAAAAAGTCCAACCCTATCTCGCTGATGCACACCACCTTGGGGTTGTCCTTGGCCAGACTCTCCAGCCGGGCATAGACTTGGTCGTCCACCGGTTCATACGCCGCCATGGGATGAATCCCCACGCCGGCGTACAGGGCGTCGTACCGGCGAGACAATTCGATGCAGTCTTCGCTGGACTCCACCGTCGTGCCCGCGCACACCACCATGCCCACTCCCGCCTCTCCGGCCCGCTCCAGTATCTCCGGTATCTCTCTCGCCGGGTACTTGTCCAAGTGAGTGTGGCAGTCGCCCAAAATTGGCAGCGTAGTCATGTAAACTCCTCGTCGGGTTATCGGTTCGATGATGATACCCCTGCGTGTCTACTAGGGCACATAGAGGGCGTTGATTTAACGATTGAGAAGTCGAAAGAATTCATCGCGAGTCAACCCGGCATCACTGATTAAGCTCCTGAGCAGCCCCCTTCCTAATTCTCTATGGTTCGGTACTGATAGCCGTTTGCCGTTGTTGTGAACCAGAATCATGTGGCTGCCCTCGGTATGGTCCCAACGATAGCCGATTCGCTCCATTGTATGTACGAAACGCCTGCCTGAAATGACCGGCAGCCTCGCCACTATAAGGGTGCCTCTACCAGTTCCCAGTCAACGGCAGGAATCTCTTCTCCGTGGACCTTCATGCTGGCGATGTAACCCCGGATAGCTTCCTTGATGTTCCTTACAGCTTCCTGCCTCGATCGTCCTTGGGAATGGCACCCTGGAAGCTGAGGGCAACTGGCTACGATGTACCCGTCCTCGTCGGGTTCAAGAGAAACTGCGAAGCTTGCGCCACCCGCGGCGCTGGGCTTTCCGGCAGCGTTTGAGGCATCCAATTCTGTCTGGAGGCCGGCAGGTCGGTTAAATTGCTGTATCATGAAGCCGAGCTTTTTCAAATGCCGAAATGCATCGTCAGTGATAAATTCGGCGCGGCTCAGGCCTGTCGCTTCGGCGAATAACTGTTTTACTGGAAAACGTCGGTCGTCGATAACCACGTAGTACTTGTGCCGACCGTCTATGTAGTCAGGTAAGAGTCGGTTGGCGGCTTCCACCACGTTTTCGAAAGCCAGTTCATAGCTCTTTCCGCCTAGAACGAACTGCATCGCAATCACCCTGATATTTAATTTCTTTTTCTATCTTTTATTATTAACTCTGTTACGGCTGATGACAAGAGGTTATTCGCCAGTGCCTGACGCGATGGCCAGTTGCTCGCCGGAAATCGTTGACAGCTATATGGCGCGGTGCTACCATCATTGTTGACCAAATGAGTAAACAATTATTGGCTAATCTCGCTTTCGTGAAGCGACGCCGGGCCGACTCAGGCCGCGGGCCCGCCGGCGTAACGACCGGGGAGGCATAAATGGTCGCACCCAGGGTCATCTCCCGGACGGGCACCACGTCCGATGACCTCAACACCGATTACAAGTGGGGCTTTACCATCGACATCGACGCCGATGTCGCGCCCAAGGGCTTGAACGAAGACATCGTCCGCCTGATTTCCTACAAGAAGAACGAGCCCGACTGGATGCTGGAGTGGCGCCTCAAGGCCTACCGCCACTGGGTCAAGCGCAACAACGAGACGCCCCAGTGGGCCATGATCCAGCACCCGCCCATCGACTTCCAGGACATCATCTACTACGCCGCCCCGTCCTCCCGTCAGGACGGCCCCAAGAGCCTGGACGAGGTCGATCCCGAACTCCTGCAGGCCTTTGACAAGCTGGGCATACCCCTGGCCGAGCGGGAAAAGCTGGCCGGGGTTGCCGTCGATGCCGTGCTCGACAGCGTTTCCGTCGCCACCACCTACCAGGAGATGCTGGAAAAGGCGGGCATCATCTTCTGCCCCATCAGCGAGGCCATACAGAATCACCCCGAGTTGGTGCAGAAGTACCTCGGCTCCGTCGTCCCATACGCCGATAATTTCTACGCCGGACTCAACTCCGCCGTCTTCAGCGACGGCTCTTTCGCCTACATCCCGCCGGGAGTGCGCTGCCCCATAGAATTGATGACCTACTTCCGCATCAACCAGGCCGACTCCGGCCAGTTCGAGCGCACATTGATAATCGCCGACAAGGGCAGCTACGTCAGCTACCTGGAAGGCTGCACCGCGCCCGCCCGCAAGACCCACCAGTTGCACGCCGCCGTCGTTGAACTGGTGGCCTTGGACGACGCCGAAATCAAGTACTCCACCCTGCAGAACTGGTTCCCCGGCGACAAGGAGGGCAAGGGCGGCGTGTACAACTTCGTCACCAAGCGGGGCAAGGCCCAGGGCCGCAACTCCAAAATATCCTGGACCCAGGTCGAGACCGGCTCCGCCATCACCTGGAAGTACCCCAGCGTCATCCTCAAGGGCGACAACTCCGTGGGTGAGTTCTACTCCGTGGCCCTGGTCAACAACTACCAGCAGGCCGACACCGGCACCAAGATGATTCACCAAGGCAAGAACACCCGCAGCACCATCATCGCCAAGGGTATCTCCGCCGGCCAGGGCAGCGCCACCTATCGCGGCTTGGTCAAAATGGGCCCATCAGCCGCCAACGCCCGCAACTTCACCCAGTGCGACTCCCTTCTTATCGGCGACCAGTGCGGCGCCCACACGGTCCCCTACATCGAGGTCCGCAACCCCACTGCTCACGTCGAGCATGAGGCTTCAACTTCCAAGGTCAGCGACGACCAGCTTTTCTATTGCCAGCAGCGGGGCATTTCCATGGAAGACGCGCACTACATGATTATCAACGGCTTCTGCCGCAGCATCTTCCAAGAACTCCCCTTCGAGTTCGCCATGGAGGCCTCCCAGTTGCTCAAGGTGAGCCTTGAAGGGGCCGTGGGATGAACGCTGGTGCTACAATTATTCTCGGGAAGAACAATCGGGTCGACGGATAGCTTAGGCGAGAGGTTGTCCACGTGGTTCGCACTTTCAAAGGCACGGTCGATGAACACGGTAATGTGCGGCTGCTCGAGCCGGTAAAATTGGCGGCCGAGTATCCGGTGCTGGTGACTGTGTTGGACGAAGAGTCGGAAACTGCCGTGTCGGAGATCACTCTCCTTAGTGAACAAGCCCTGGCGGAAGACTGGGACCGGCCCGAAGAAGATGAAGCGTGGGCACATCTGCTCGAAGAAGAACAGGAACGGTAGTCATCGTATAATACCCGTTCTCGAATCTCTTGCGGACAAAGCGTCGTCCCGCTGTTGTCATAGCTCGAACAAGCAGAAGAGACTGGCTTTTGTGCCAGATTACCAGCAACCGTTACGCAGATGACCGTGCGACAGAATTGGGTAGTGACAGTTTCGACTCAGGTGGCCTGCGTCATATGAGCTATGCCAGGCCAGGAAAGTTGTTCACTGCCGAGCGAGACCTGGTCGCCCGAGAAGCAGGGACCCTAAAGGCCGAGGTGTTCAACCAATTGCTGGATTCCATAATTGAACTGTTAAACCAAGGTCGTAGGGAGCGATGAGCAAAAGCACACCATTACTTGAAGTCCGAGACCTGCGCGTCTCCGTAGAAGGCCTGGAAATACTCCGGGGCGTAAACCTCACGGTGAACCCCGGCGAGGTCCACGCCATCATGGGCCCCAACGGCTCCGGCAAGAGCACCTTGGTCAGTGTCCTCGCCGGCAAGTCCGACTACACCGTCACCGGCGGACAGGCCATCTACGAGGGCGAAGACCTGCTGGCCTTGGAGCCGGAAGTCCGCGCCCGCAAGGGCGTTTTCCTGGCCTTCCAATACCCGTTAGAACTTCCCGGCGTGCGCGCCTGGCAGTTCCTGAAAGCCGCTGTGGACGCCCTGCGCGAACACCGCGGCGAAGAAGAGATGGGCGCCAGGGAGTTTGATCGCATGCTCCGTGAAAAGACCAAGATGGTGGAGATAGACCCCGAACTGGTCAGGCGAGCCGTCAACGAGGGCTTCTCCGGCGGAGAGAAGAAGAAGAACGAGGTGCTCCAAATGGCGGTTCTGGAGCCCAAGCTGGCCCTGATGGACGAGACCGATTCCGGCCTGGACATCGACGCGTTAAAGGTCGTATCCGATGGGGTCAACCGCTTGCGGAATCCCTCCAACGCCATTGTGATGGTCACCCACTATCAGCGCATTCTCAACTACATCGCCCCCGATCACGTTCACGTCCTCCTGGAAGGCCGCATCGTCCGTTCCGGCGGCCCCGAACTGGCCCTGGAGCTTGAAGAAAAAGGCTACGACTGGGTCAAGGAATCCGTCGGCGTTACACAGTAGATTGGACTCTTGGTCAACCGAGCGATTATAGGCGTGGATACTTGAACTACTGGGTCTACGAAAATTATCCGCATAATAAGGCAGTGGTTCACGAGGCTACATGCAACTTCTGTAACAATGGCCGCGGATTGCATAGTGTCGGAGCCAACGACAATGGTAAATGGATAGGGCCTTATGAAGACGCTCAGGGTGCACGGGCAAGGGCGAGGCACACGGGACGTGTAGACGTCCGGGATTGCAAGATATGCGCTCCAGCATGACGCAATCACTTGCCAAACCCGCCACCTATTCCGCAGCCCTCGACGCCTTGCGGCGCGGCCGCGGGCAGTCCGCCCCGCCGTGGCTTGCCGCCTTAGCCGACCACGCCTGGTCTCGCTTCACCCAGTTGGGCCTTCCCACCGCCCGGCGCGGCAACGAAAAGTGGAAGTACACCAACGTCGCCCCCATCGCCAGGGCCGCCTTTGGCTATGCCTGGGACCTGGACCCCGACGAAGACCCGGATGCCGGCCGTCTACGCCACTTCGGGCTGCTGGACGAGTCCTGGATCAACCTGGTTTTCGTCGATGGCCGGTTTTCTACGGCTTTGTCCTCCCGACCGCCAGACAGCCAACGGCGTCAGCGTCACCACCCTTGCCGAGGCCGTAAGCCGCCATGGGGCTATGGTGCAGCACCACTTGGCCGAGTACGCCAGCTTCCAAGACGACGGCTTCACCGCCCCTCAACACCGCCTTCTTGTCCGACGGCGCTTTCCGTCCACGTGTCCCGGGGCGATAGCTCCGGCCCCCCGGTGCACCTGGTCTTTCCTTACCACCAACCGAGAGCTTCCCCGCGCCGCCACACCCCCAGGACCTTGATAGTGGTGGAGGAAGACGCTGCGCTGTCCGTGGTGGAGACCTACGCCGGCCCGTCCAACGAGCAATATTTCACCAACGCGGTCACCGAGATCTACGTAGGCGACGGGTCCCGTGTACAACATCACCGCCTGTCCTTGGAAGGCGCCGACTCCTATCACGTCGGGCTTCGGGCGGGTACGGCAGGGACGCGACAGTTCCTTTTCCTCAGGTCTCCCTGTCCCTGGGCAACACCTTGGGCCGCAACGACTTCGAGGTTCTGATGGATGGGCCAGGCGGGTTCCTGCGACCTCAGCGGTCTTTACCTCACCGCCGAAGGTCAGCACGTGGACAACTTGATCGGCATCGACCACGCCAAGCCCAGCACCTCCAGCCAGTTGAACTACAAGGGCATCCTCGACGGCAAGTCCAGGGCCGTGTTCGGCGGCCAGATCCTGGTGCGCAAAGACGCCCAAAAGGTCAACCTCCCAGCAGGCCGACAGGAACCTGCTGCTTTCCGACCAGGCCGAAATCGACAGCAAGCCCCAGCCTCTTGATTTACGCCGACGACGTCAAGTGCAGCCACGGCGCCACCGCCGGCCACGTAGACCAGGACTCCCTGTTCTACCTGAAAAGCCGCGGCCTGTCCCCCCGAGGTCGCCGGCCGCATGTTGATTCACGCCTTCGCCAGAGAAATTATCGATTCCGTCAGCCTCGACCCCCTGCGCGAGTCCATGGAGGCCCTCTTCTTGGACGCCATTCCCGCCCGGCCGCTGCCCTTTGGGAGCAAGCCATGACCAACAGCGCCCCCTCCACGCCGGGAGGAATGCCCGCCGCAGGCTTGGACGTTGCCCGCATAAGGCAGGACTTCCCCATCTTGGACCAGACCGTCAACGGCAAGCCCCTGGTCTACCTGGACAACGCCGCCACCAGCCAGAAACCCCGTTCCGTTATCGACGCCGTGGCCCGGTATTACGAGACCGAGAACTCCAACATCCATCGGGGCGTCCACACCCTCAGCCAGATGGCCACCGACGACTACGAAGCTGCCCGTTCCAAAGTCCAGCGTTTCATCAACGCCGCAGACCTGGAGGAGATAGTCTTCGTCCGGGGAACCACCGAGGGCATCAACCTCGTCGCCCAGACCTTTGGCCGCTCCAACCTCCAAGCCGGCGACGAGATCATTGTCTCCGCCATGGAGCACCACTCCAACATCGTCCCCTGGCAGATTCTTTGCCAGCAGACCGGCGCCAAACTGCGGGTGATTCCCATGAACGACGCCGGCGAACTGCTGATTGACGACTACGAAAAGCTCCTTGGCCCCCCGCACCAGGCTGGTTTCCATCGCCCCACGTGTCCCAACGCCCTGGGCACGATAAACCCCGCCAAGGACCATGGTGCAGATGGCCCGCTCCCACGGCGCGGTCGTACTGCTTGACGGGGCCCAGGGCCGTGCCCCACTGCCCCGTGGATGTACAGGACTTGGACTGCGACTTCTACGCCTTCTCCGGCCACAAACTCTACGGCCCAACCGGGGTGGGAGTCCTCTACGGCAAAGCCCACCTGCTGGAGGCCATGCCCCCTTACCAGGGCGGCGGCGAAATGATCAAGTCCGTCACGTTCGAGGAGACCCTCTACAACGCTTTACCTTTCAAGTTCGAAGCAGGCACCCCCAACATCGCCGGAGGCATCGGCCTCGGGGCCGCCATCGACTACGTCAACGACCTGGACCCTGGGCCGCATCGGAGCCTACGAAAGCTCCCTGCTGGAGTACGGCACCCGGTTGCTGTCAAACATGAGCAACGTCCGCATCATCGGAACGGCCTCCCAAAAGTCCGGCAATCTTGTCCCTTTGTCATGGAAGGCGTCCACCCCCCACGACCTGGGCACCATCCTCGACACCGAGGGCATCGCAATCCGCACCGGCCATCATTGCGCCCAACCCGTCATGCAGCGGTTCGGCATACCCGCCACCGCCCGCGCCTCTTTGGCCTTCTATAACACCCCGGGAAGAAATCGATGCCCTGGTCAAAGGACTGGACCGGGTCTCCGGAGGTCTTCGGCTGATGTCCAGCCTTGGCGACCTCTACCAGGAGATTCTGCTGGAAGCACAACAGCAAGCCCCGTAACTACCGTAAGCTGGGACGACCCCAGCGAGACGGCCGAGGGTTACAACCCCCTCTGCGGCGACCAGATTACCCTGTATCTGAAAATCGAAGACGGTGTAATCACCGACGCCGGTTTCCAGGGCATCGGCTGCGCCATATCCAGGGCTTCCGCCTCCTTGATGACCCTGAGCGTCAAGGGGCCGGACCTTGGAAAGCGCGGCCCAGGTGTCCGACGCCTTCCGGCGGATGATGACCGACCCCGACGCCGACCTGGACTATGACACTCTGGGAGGACCTGGAGTCCCTGTCCGGTGTGGTCGAATACCCCAGCCGCATCAAGTGCGCTGTCCTCGCCTGGCACACCCTCAACGCCGCCTTGGACGGCCGCGGCGAGACCGTAACCACCGAGTGATGCTACTCCAGCCTCGCGCCCGCCAACAGGATGCCTGGTAAGGATACTCAGCGGCCCTGATGTTGTGTTAAGCTGGAACCGGACGCCGTAGCGCCGGGCCTCCCCGTTTTCGGTTCAAGATGGAGTGAATCCCTATGGCCACTGTCGAAGAACACATCGTTACCAGCAGGGACTTTCTGGCCAGAGCCGAACAATACGTAGTTGAAGAAGACCTGCTCCAGGCATCCGAGAAAGGTTGGGGCGCTGCTGCCCACATGGTCAAAGGCTTGGCTAAACGAAAGAGATGGCAGCACGGCGGGCATCGCGCCCTTAACGTTGCAGTGAACAGGTTGGCGCGCGAAGCAGGCGACGACCAATTGAATGTGTTGTTCAGCGTTGCCGCATCCCTCCACGCCAACTTCTATGAAGACTGGATGCCCCAGGGTATGGTGTCGGCAAACCTGGCGCAGGTAAGGCAATTCCTCGACAGGCTGGAGGGCATGGCCTAACCGCCGTGCTCGCTGAAGGCCCCACCGGGTAAGCATGACTCAAGTCCCCGATGTCCCCCTCGGCGGCCTCTACGGGGACGCCATCCTTGACCACTACCGCAGCCCCCGCCACCGCGCGCCGGTCTCTGACCCAGACGTGCAAGCCGAGGAGTACAACCCCTTCTGCGGCGACAGGGTCGCCCTCGCGCTCAAACTGGACACCCGCGGCCGGGTCGTTCAAGTGGGCGCCAATGCGGAAGGATGCTCCATAATCCAGGCCGCTGCTTCCATGGTGGCTGGCGCCCTCCAGGGTAAGGACCTGGGCCAGGCGGCCGCCCTTTCCAGCCTGTTCTACGACGTGATGAAGGGCCGTTCCCTGTTGCCTGCTCAGGAACAAGAGTTAGGCGACCTGAAATCGCTGACCGTGGTGCGGGACTACCCAGTCCGCATCAAGTGCGCTTTGCTCCCGTGGACCGCTCTGGAAGTTGGCCTCGAACGCTACAGGACCGGCCGCATCCCGGGCCAGTAGCCGTTCGCGGATAGGGCGGTCTCGGAGGAACCCTTTCACTCTGGAGAAGTGCGAGAAGGTCAGGCCGTGACCGGCCCCGGTCGCTGCAGTCCCTTCAGATAGGCCACCTGTCCCTGGTGCTGGTGGAACTCCCCAATCAACAGCCGGAACACTACCCCAACCGAAGTCTCGGGCCGCCGTTCCCTGGGCGCCGACTCGAAGCCCTCCGGCGACAGCCCCCTCAGGTACTCCAGCGTCTGCTCCCGTACCGCCCTGCCGTACCCCAGTAGCTCCTGCAAGTCCAGCGCGGGAAAGGCGGCGACCTGCTCCGCCGTGTGGCCGAATCCGTTGTCCCGCGTAGGCAGCCCGAACTTTTCGTGCCACCCGTCCCGCTCCCAGATTTCGTTGCGGTTCTGGATGAAAAACTGTATCCACATGTCCTCCGCCCGGAACGTATGCCACAAAATCCAGCCGATGTGGTTCGCCTCCGGCCCCGGCCGCCAGGCCAACTCCTCCGGGGTCAGGTCGTTGATCATGTCCATCAACCCCTCCCGTTCCTGCGCCAAAGCCTGCTCAATAAACCCCTTCAAGTCCATTTTTGATCTCCCTTCAACTTAAGAACTTGCTGATGCGACAAGTAGACGACTGCCCGACAACCATTGTAATACGCCAGCGTCAAGCCGTTAGCTCGGGAACGCGCAGAGACGCTGGACGGCTGGGGAGTGTACTGGGGTATGAGGATACCTGGCCTCGCCGATGCTGCGGTCAACCCCGGTTTATGATACGGGACGCAAAGGGTGTTGCCATCTAAGTCCTGCGAACCGGTTGAAGTCTGAATCGGTAGACACCATCGTGCAGCCATGCTCTATGGCAACCGCCGCGTGCTGGGCGTCGGCTGCCAGCTTCCCGGTGGCTCTCGCTTGGCGGCACAGTCTTTCGAAAATGTCCAGGTGGTCCGGGCCGGGGCCTACTATGCGCGCCGTCGGACGTTCCACCAGTGAGGAGACGAAAGCAAAGGCCTGGTCCAAGGTGGATGAAGGATCGAAGACGCGGGGATTGGTCACGACGCGGATGAAGCCGGCCAGGACCAGGAGGGATAGGGCGAATGGTTCAGGCCCAGTAGCCAAGCGCGTGATCCAATCCGCGTATTCAGCGTGATCGGGGGACGAGTCTTCGACGTGGGCGTATATCAGGACGTTGACGTCGGGAAGGAGCATCTGTGATCAGCCAGGCTCAGTCCTAAACCTGGCCTCGTCATCTCGAGCATCTAATGCCCTCGGCCGGTCCAAATCGACGCCCGGCCGAGGATAAACGCCCCGCACCGTCACCAACCGGAATGGAGGCGGCTCCGACGGGTCGCGGCGCTTTAGCGCATCATCCAGGGTCTTGGAAATAAAGGCGCTCACGCTGACGCCGCGGGCTGCGGCCTCCCTCTGCACCTGCCTGGCAAGCTGGTCATCCAGGGAAATCGTGGTTCTCATGATGCGTTATCATAACATGCCTTCATAACTGCATCAACTTCCTTGTTTCGGTTGCCAAGAATATGCTACCCTACAGAATCTATGTACCCTGTCCGTAGAATCTCCGCCCTGTCCCGATTCACTGCGAAGCAATTCATAGTCTTGACCCCATTTATTACCTTGGCGATGGTAGCGCTCTGCACCGTCCAGTTGTCCTGGATGGGGTGGGTTATTGGTCTCCCGCGTCAAGGACAGCGTGGTGAAAATTAAGGACCCGGACATCCCAAGTTGGACAAGCGGCACCGGGTTCTTCATAGCGCCGTCGTGTTCCATCGTTACGGCGCGGCATACGGTGGAAGAATTCGACTCGGCTAGGATCGCGCGCAACTTAAACGTCGAACTCCAAAGCGGGCAAGTGGTGCGGGTCAACGTAGACTATGATCTGGAAGCCAAAGACTTGGTCGTGCTGACTCCTACACGCTCCATCGATTGCCAGGAGTTGTCGCTGTCCGAAGGCACTGCGCGTTTGGGCCAACTGGTTCTGCTGTTGGGCTTCCCGGACATCGGCGGCGCTGACGGCAGCCTGTCAGCCACTCCGGGCTACGTCGTCAACGAAGAACTCGACCCGGTGCTCACAGGCGACTTCCTTTTAACTGCTACCTCAAACTATGGTAGTTCCGGCTCACCTGTTTTGGACGCTCAAGGGCAGGTAGTCGGTATGGTGGGGGGGAATTTGGCCTTTGAGATGGACGACGATGGCAATTACATCTTCGACTACACCCCGGTTGTGTGGGCCATAGACGTGGTCAGGCACTTGCAGTAATCCCAATCCCGCGCCGCGCAACAACTCCAAGCCCCGGCGAGTTGCAACTCGCCGGGGCCCATCCCCTTCCAATCCCTTCGCGTCACCCCATCGCCCTCACCCCCCGTTCACACTAAGCCTGCCGAAGCACCCCCATCCAGCCCCTCACCCCCGTTCGTACTGAGCCTTGTCGAAGCACCCCCGCCTCGGCCCCTCACTCCCCGTTCATACTGAGCCTTGTCGAAGCACCCCCACCTCGGCCCCTCACTCCCCGTTCACACTAAGCCTGCCGAAGCACTCCCACCTCGGCCCCCACACCCCCGTTCGTACTGAGCCTGTCGAAGTACCCCCACCTCGGCCCTCTCCACCCGTTCATACTGAGCCTTGTCGAAGTACCCCCACCTCGGCCCTCTCCACCCGTTCGTACTGAGCCTGTCGAAGTACCCCCACCCCCATGTCATTCCGAAGCGTAGCGAGGAATCTCAAACTCCCTCACCCCAACCCGCTGTCCTTCATGCTAGAACCCCCTCCAAGCCCACAAAAGCATGGTTGCACAGGTTGGATGACGTAGTGTAACCTTGCACGGCATAAGCATGATCGCTGCACATGAGAGGAGAATGTTGAATGACCGCCCGCACGTGCTTACCTGTGCTGATACTCATACTCGCTCTGGCTATGCTGGCTTGCGGAGGGGGATCGGATGTTGCCGACCCGGCCGTTGAGTCGCCGGATACGCCCGCTCCCGTGTCCACCCCGGACAGCGGAGGCCAGCAGACCATGGTCGCCGCTACTCCTGCTCCCGGCTCTACGCCGGGCAGCGGGGATCAGCAAACCCAGGTCGCCGCTACGCCCGCGGCCGGCTCTACGCCGGACGGCGGAGATCAGCAGACCATGGTCGCCGCTACGCCCACGCCCACAGACGAAGCTGACCCCTTCGCAGGCAATGGGGGAGGGCCGGGACAGTTCGCATCCGTCAGCGCCGGTTGGAACCAATACACATGCGGAGTGAGGGCGGACGGTTCCGCTGTGTGCTGGGGCTGGGATAGAAATGGCCGGACCATGCCGCCGGAAGGGAGCTTTGCCCACGTCAGCACCGGGTATAAGCATGTCTGCGGATTGAAGACCGACGGCTCCGTTGCCTGCTGGGGCGATAATTACTACGGCCACGCCACGCCCCCGGAGGGGAACTTTATCTCCGTCAGCGCCGAGCAGGATTACAACTGCGGGGGTGAAGACCGATGGCTCCGTCCACTGCTGGGGATCTGGCAACGCGGTCTCGGACCAGCCTATGACGGGGGAGTTTGCCTCTGTCAGCGCCGGGGAATACCACGGCTGCGGAGTGAAGACCGACGGTTCCGTCGAGTGCTGGGGAAGCGTCTATGGTGAAAGGGAGCTAACGCCGCCGGAGGGCGAGTTTGCCTCCGTCAGCGTCGGGAGTGGTTACGCCTGCGGGGTAAGGACCGACGGCTCTCTTGATTGCTGGGGCGATAATAATCACGGCCAGGCCACACCGCCGGAGGGAGGGTTCGCCTCTGTTAGCGCCGGGGCTGCCCATGCCTGCGGGGTAAGGACCGACGACTCTCTTGATTGCTGGGGCTGGGATAATGACGGCCAGGCCACACCGCCGGAGGGAGGGTTCGCCTCTGTTAGCGCCGGGCGAAGTCACACCTGCGGGGTGAGGACCGACGGCTCCGTCGAGTGCTGGGGCAATGATGATGTAGGTCAGTCGACGCCGCCGGAGTAGGAGCGCTAATCCGAAATACCGGAGGCGGCCATAAAATATCTCGATCGTTGGGACCGCCTCGGTGAAAGGGTCCCGACATAAGCCTCCCGCCCCCAACCCAGTAGGGGTAGGCCTCGTGCCTACCCCTACCCCGTTACCCCCACCTCGGCCCCCTCCCCCCGTTCGTACTGAGCCTGTCGAAGTACCGCCAGTGCAAGCCCCATCCCCAACCCACCGTCATTCCGAAGCGCAGCGAGGAATTTTGCGTACTTGAAGGATAGAGACTATGGAGAGTCCTGGATTCCCCCAGAGCGGTAGCTTTTGGAGCCGACTTGATGAAGGTCACCGACTATTAGTCGGTGCCGTTGCCCCAATCAGACCATAGCCTTACAGACCCTAAGACTGGCATATCACCTTGGCCACCTTCATAGACCCGTAAGTAGTTCGACCCCGCCCCGTGTAGTAGTCGCCTTCTAGCACATTCCCCTTTAACTCCAGTATGGCTGTGCCTCTGTGGGTATTCATTGCATTGGGGGCCAACGCCTTAGGTTCGTTGATATACAGGTACGAAAGCTCCGGGTTGCCAACGTCGGTAGCTGTTAGAGCGCCAGAAAGACTATGTGACTTGGAACTCTCAGTCTCTAATCTAACCAACAGCTTCGACCATCTTTGAATTATGGACACTGAAACGTCGTGCATCAGAAGCCCCAGATTCCTCCAAAGTCTCCATCTCCACACATAATTGTCGAACAGCCAGTATTGAGTTGAATAAAATCCTGCAAACGAAGGCACGTACAGCCACCACTGGGGCTCAAAATTGGCGGCGTCCAATCCAATATCAAGCAGCCAAGCCAGCAGAACGCTAGTGGCGGTCAAGAATACGGTTACTTTCCCTCTTCCCTCCAGATCGTATGAATGTAGTCGCACCGTGCTAATCCCAGTTGTTCCACAGATAGACCAAACTGTTCCCCAACCTTTTGGCTTCCCCCACTGACCACTGTTCATCGCTCTCGCCAAATAACTGTTGTTGCCCGTTTTGGCAGAGAAGTCCACTAAGGTCTGTCTGGTTTATCCAGTTGGCTATCGAACGGTAAGTATCCTGAAACTTATATTGATACATCCAGTCTGGGGCATTGCAGAGAAGGCATTCGAGGAAGTAAGACGGAGCTTGTTTGGAGGTGATTTGGCCAGTTGTTTTCAGGCAGTTTCGGGCGCTTTTGAACATGCGGACGGTACGCTTGTACCGGTCACCGGTGCGCTTGCTCTTTTCCGATCCGTTATCGTAGTGAAATTTCGGGTGATTGGTTACCCAGTGTTTGTCACGTAAGGCACAGAAGGCGATGCCTTGCACGTAAGATGGTGCGTAGAAATAGGAGGGGCTGTATTTCCTGTATTCCATACAGACTACGATGTCTGCGGCCAGCCTACGAGAAGAGCCCTTTAGCTTGATTGACTTGTTCCCCTGACTCACCAGCGATTTTCCGAAACCCGACTGGAGGGCCTTTAATGCATCTCGCCTGAAATCGTTCCAGTCGTAGGTTGGCGCCTGAATCGACAACGACATACGGTCTTGTTCCCATTTGGGGAGCAGACTTGAGTCGTACCGGAAAGTTGATTTAAGTTCCATCACCACGTCCACATCACTGTCTCCGTACAGGTTAGTGTCGTTGTGGTAAGAACCCTGGAGGTAGAAGTCGTAATTTATCCCGGAGGGCCACTGGTATTCGTCCAAGACGTTTCTAATGGCCTCGTGGGTCTTGATTGCTGCTTCCTGTGGTCCGTGGTCTGACCACTTACTCAACCGGGATTCTGGAATGGGCATTTTCTTTGAGACGCTCTACTTAGATTGGTTTTGATACGCTGGTTTTTCCTCAGTTGCGTCGAGCTTACAGCGTCTCCTTTGCCGGGCTATTCCAACTGATCCATGTACCATGAGCACAGGCTATCTACGTCAGAATCTGACGGCATACTGTAGGAGCCGACCATCACCGCCGGAGTAGGAAGCGCCAACCCCAAATACCGGAGGCCGCCACAAAACATCCAGTCCACCGGACAGCCTCGGTGAAAGAGTCGCGCGATATAAACCGCCTGCCCCCAACCAACGCTCCCTCTGCGCTCACCCTGAGCCTCTCGAAGGGCCCCCGCCCCCCATGTCATTCCGAAGCGCAGCGAGGAATCTCAAACTCCCTCACCCCAACCCCCGCCGGGTCAGCCGGCAATAACACCGTCGACTTCCAGGACTACGTCCGGGAACGCCCTGGGAGCGATGCTCTCGCCGGGGCCGACATACTGCACATTGGAGTATGCACCCTCTACGGGTCCCGTGTAAGCCTCGATGCGCCGCTCCTGCTGGGTGACGAGCCACACCTCCGGGACGCCGGCCCGGGCGTAGGCGGACAGCTTGGCCCCCCGGTCATAGTCAACGGAACTGTCGGAGACCTCTATGAGCAGCAGCACGTCGGACGGGCTGGGGTGTCCTCCCTCGTAGAAGTCCTCGCGCCACCGCAGCAGCATCACGTCAGGTTGGGGTTCGCTGTTGTCATCCAATCGCGCCGGGTTCTGGACCCGCACAATGGCCCGCCCCTGCAATTGAAGAGGCAGCGTATTGGTAAGCCGGTCAACGCTGGCTGCGTGCCAGTCTCCGATAGGCGGCATAACGATGATGTCTCCATCCAGCAGCTCGACCCGGTCGTTTTCGGCCAGGATGCCGGTGTCGGCCATGGCATGGTATTCGGCCACGGTGAATCGGCGGCGAGTCGGCGCTGATGCTGGCGTGGTGGCGGTGGTTGTCATGGCAAATCCGTCATCCCCCTCTCGACGGCGTTTCGATCTCCCGGTCATTCTACTACCGGGGCATAACCTCCAACAACCAATATGTACACCACAAACTACTGACACTTGCCTCTTGCGCACCCCCGTCCCCCACCAATACCATGTCAACAGGCGGAGGTTCACCCGCCGCCAAACTTATCGACCGGCCACCGAGGCCCCATGGCTCCAAATGTCTCGCAACGGCTCTACAAAAAATAGTCCCTGGCTCTCTCCTCTCCGGCAAGCCGCCCTGCCAATACTTGCCTCCTCCCCTCTCTGGGATGCGCTGGAGAAAAACAGGTGAACATAAGCTCTTCACAGGCAAGCGTCCGTTCCCCGCTCCGCAGCCAAGGCCCGGCTCTCCAAAATGAGCGGAAATGAGCGGAAATGGAGGGGAAACTAAAATTTCCACCCCCTCACCCCAACGCGCTCCAACACAAACCAAGTCCGCCGCGGCCCTCATGCCCTTGACACTGGACGCAAAATCCAACTATAATGACTGCTAACGTTTCTTCGTTGCCCGCATTTGTTCCCCGCGCCATCCTTCTCGTCAGATCCGATTGCGCATTGTTCCGGCCTTTGACGTTGCCAAAATCGCCATGCCTCCCCGCTTGATTCCGTTTGCGTAGGCGCATGCCCACTAAGTTTATCTTCGTCACCGGGGGAGTTGTCAGTTCAGTCGGCAAAGGGATTAGCGTCGCATCTATCGGACGCATCCTCAAAAGCCGGGGCCTATCCGTCTCCGTTATGAAGCTCGACCCCTACCTCAACGTTGACCCAGGCACCATGTCTCCCTATCAACACGGCGAGGTCTTCGTTACCGCCGACGGCGGCGAGACTGACTTGGACTTGGGCCACTACGAACGTTTCATCGACATAGAGCTAACCCGGGCATCCAACCTCACCGCCGGAGATGTCTATCTCAGCCTCATCCCCAAGGAGCGGCGGGGCGATTTCCTCGGAGGCACCATCCAGACCGTTCCCCACGTCACCAACGAAATCAAGCAGAAGATTATCGGCCTTGCCGAGGAAACCCCTGTCGACGTGGTGGTCGTCGAAGTGGGCGGCACCGTCGGCGACATAGAGGGACTTCCGTTCCTGGAGGCCATTCGCCAGATGCGCAATGACGTGGGCCGCGACAACGTCTTCTACATCCACCTCACTCTGCTCCCATACCTGGCCGCCGGCATGGAATTGAAGACCAAACCCACCCAGCACAGCGTGAAAGAACTCAGGGGCATCGGCATCCAGCCCGACGCCATCATCTGCCGCAGCGACTTTCCCGTCCCCGACTCCATCCGCGAGAAGATTTCCTCCTTCTGCGACGTCCCCGGCAAAGCCGTCATACCCCTGGAAACCGTGGACAACGTCTACGAAATCCCGTTGATTCTTGAAGAATCGGGCCTGGGAGAGATCGTCCTCGACGCTCTGGGCCTGCGAGGCTATACCCAGGACCTGTCCGATTGGGCCGCCATGGTCGACCGCATGAAGAACCTGGGAGAGGTGGTGCCCATCGCCTTGGTGGGCAAGTACGTCGAGTATCCCGACTCCTATTTGTCAGTAAGAGAGGCCCTGCGCCACGCCGGCCTCGTCCACGGCCGCGACATAGACATTCAATGGGTCCACTCCGAGGATATTGAGCGCGAGGGCGCCGACGCACTATTGTCCACTGCCTGCGGCATAGTCGTCCCCGGCGGATTCGGCCCCAGGGGCGTCGAAGGCATGGTCCAGACCGTCCGCTATGCCCGCGAGCACGAAGTCCCATACCTCGGCTTGTGCCTGGGGCTGCAGGTCATGGTCATCGACTGGGCCCGCGACGTCCTCGGCCTCAAGGACGCCAACTCCTCCGAACTCGACCCCGACACCGAGCACCCGGTTGTCCACATCATGGAAGACCAGCGCTGGGTCTCGGCCAAGGGGGGCACCATGCGCCTCGGCTCCTATCCCTGCCTTCCCCAGGAAGCCACCTGGACTATGGCCGCTTACGGCGATGCTCTAATCACCGAGCGGCACCGCCACCGGTTCGAGTTGAACAACGACTACCGTGAAGCCATGGGAAACTCCGGCTTCGTAGTCGGCGGCCTCTCCCCCGACGGCAGCTTGGTGGAAACCGGCGAGGTGCTCGATCACCCCTTCATGGTCGGCGTCCAGTTCCACCCCGAGTTCAAGTCGCGCCCCAACCGGCCCCACCCCCTCTTTACCAAGTTCATCGGCGCCGCCAAGAAGACCATCAGGGAAGGCGTCCAGCAGCCTCTGCCCCTGGGCCTCAACGGAGGGGCCTAGGCCGCCGGGCCGCAGCAGCAATGGCGCAAGCCGGGATGAGTCCCCCGCATGACGTACCGCAGGAAACAGCAACCATTGAAGACTCCCGAATCACATATTTTGAAGTGGTGACGACGTGAAGCTGTTCTTAGACACCGCCGACATCCAGGAAATCCGCAACGGCGCCCGCATGGGCGTCATCAGCGGCGTAACCACCAACCCGTCCCTGGCCGCTTCCCAGGGCATCGGCGACCAGGAAAGCTACAAGGCCGCCGTCCGGGAAATCTCCGACATCGTCGACGGCCCCATCTCCGTGGAGGTCGTCAGCTTGGACGCCGCCGGAATGATTGACGAAGGCCGCGATATCGCCAACTGGATACCCAATCCCTGGGTGAAGATTCCCAGTACCAACGAGGGCTTCGAGGCCATATCCGTCCTGGCCGGCGAAGGCATCAAGATCAACCAGACCCTCTGCTTCTCCCTGAACCAGGCACTGCTGGGCGCTCAGGCGGGATCAACCGTGGTCAGCCCCTTTGTCGGACGCTTGGACGACATCGGCCATGACGGCATGGAACTGGTGGCCGAAATCGCTTCCGTATTCAGCGACAACGACATCGACACCCAGGTGATGGCTGCGTCCATTCGCCACAGCCTCCACTGCAACCTGGCCGCCAAGGCCGGAGCCCACATCGCCACCGTACCTTACAAGGTGTTGCTGCAAATGGCCCAGCACCCCCTGACCGACGCCGGTGTGGCTCGCTTCCTTGCCGACTGGCAAAAGGCGGGCGGCGCGTAAGAACGTCTAAAAGAGAGTGAATATCAACCTGTCAAGACCCGGTGGGCAAGGCCCCGGGCAGAAATTTTCCGATACCGCGAAGAGGTGAGCATGACGGCTACACAACGCAACTTGGACGTTGCGGAAATGGGGAACAAGACCAAGGACGAACTCCTGGACATGGCCCATGGCGTGGGCCTGACCGACGGATCCGCCCTTAACAACCTGCGCCGGGAAGAACTCCTCAGCCGGCTCTTCCAGTTCGCTTCGGCCCAGCAGGCGCTGGTTGCCTCCGGCATCTTGGAGGTTATGGACGAGGGATACGGCTTCCTCCGCCAGGTCGACCCTCTGACCTCCGGCGGCGACGTGTACATTTCCCAGTCTCAAATCCGCCGCTTTGGCCTCCGCACCGGCGACATGGTCTCCGGCCAGGTCCGGCCACCCAAGGAAGGGGAGCGGTACTTCGGGCTGGTGCGGGTTGAGAAGGCCAACGGCTTGGAGCCCGACCAGGCCAACAGCCGGTTCCGCATCCAGTACGAGCACATGACCCCCGTGTTCCCGGAAGAACAGGTCGTCCTCGAGACCAGCGGCGCCGAACTATCCATGCGCATGGTCGACGTTTTCTCGCCAATCGGCCTGGGCCAGCGCGGCCTGATTGTCTCCCCGCCCAAGGCCGGCAAGACCACTGTGCTCAAGAAGATCGCCAACGGCATCGTCAGCAACTGCCCAAAGGCCCTCCTCATGGTCGCCCTCATCGGTGAACGCCCCGAGGAAGTCACCGACATGCGGCGCGCCGTGGATGGAGAGGTCTACGCTTCCACCTTCGACGAGTCCGTCGAAGAGCAGTGCCGCATGGCCGAGCTTTGCCTCGAACGGGCCAAGCGCCTGGTTGAATTCGGCAAGGACGTGATCATTCTCCTGGACGGCATCACACGCCTCACCCGGGCCTACAACCTGGCCGTGCCTAGCAGCGGCCGCACCCTCTCCGGGGGCATCGACCCCGTAGCTCTCTACCCGCCCAAGAAGTTCTTGGGCGCCGCCCGCAACATCGAAGGCGGCGGCAGTCTGACCATCATCGCCACATGCCTTGTCGACACCGGCAGCAGGATGGACGAGGTCATCTACGAAGAGTTCAAGGGCACCGGCAACATGGAGCTTCACCTTGACCGCCGCCTGGCCGAGCGCCGTTACTTTCCTGCCATCGACATCCTTCGCAGCGGCACCCGCCGGGAGGAGCTTCTCTTCGACGAGGAGACCTTCAAGTACATCCAGCTTCTCCGCCGCATGGTCAGCCTCGTTTCCAACGACGGCTCGGCCAACGCCACCGAACGGGTGCTGGAACGTATGGCCAAGTACAACACCAACCGGGAGTTCTTGATGAACCTCAACAAGGACGCTTAGCTCCCTGCCCGCCCCTTCAGGCATCACCTTGGCCCCGCTCCTGTAGGCATCAAAGGCCACGCCCTTCCCAAGTAGCCTCCGTGATATACTTGCCCCGGTTCTCCATTTCTCACCGGAGAGGTGGGCGATATGAAGTGGGCCTCAGCCGTCTCTGATCATCCCAAGCTGGAAGACGCCATCCAGGAATGCGCCGACAGCGCGCTGCCAAACCTGGAAGGCGTCTCCCCCGACCTGGCGGTGATCTTTGCCTCAATGCACCACCACGCCGGGTTCGATGACGTCCCGGCCCTCGTGAAGCGGCACATGCCCTCCGCCAAGCTATTCGGCTGTTCCGGCGGCGGCATCATCGGCAACGGCGAGGAAATCGAGCAGCGCCCCGCACTGTCCATCACCGTCGCCTCCCTGCCCGCTGTGGAAATCGTCGGCTTCCACCTGGAAGCGCAGAGCCTGCCCGACCTGGATGCCGGCCCCACTTCCTGGGAGGAAATGGTCACCGTATCCCCCGGCCAGGAACCCCAGTTCGTCATGCTGGCAGACCCATTTTCCTTCCCGGTGCAGAACCTGCTGATGGGATTGGATTTTGCCTTCAGCAAG